>NZ_JBHVSD010000005.1:0-456473 GCF_042885395.1 Kitasatospora sp. NPDC058063 | reverse complement strand
CTCCGGAGGGGCACGGCCGCCGACTGCTGTTCCAGGCAGGGGAGTTGGCCACAGAACGCCGAGGGCCGCAGGAGTCGGGGACTCCTGCGGCCCTCGGCGCACGGCCGGACGGGGGCGTCGCCCGGTCAGGCGGTGCGGTCCAGGTCGCCGCGCAGCACCGGGTGGGCGAAGGGGGTGCCGTCCGCGTAGCGGGCCAGCTCGTCCGCCGCCGCGGCCGCCATCCGCCGCAGTTCGCCGCCGAGCGAGCCGGCGACGTGCGGGGTGAGCAGGACGTTGGGCAGGTCGTAGAGCGGCGAGTCGGCGGGCAGCACCTCCGGGACGGTGACGTCCAGGACCGCGTGGAGGCGGCCCGAGACCAGCTCCTCGACCAGGGCGTCCTGGTCGATCAGCGACCCGCGGGAGGTGTTCACCAGCGTCGCCCCGTCGCGCATCAGGGCGAGCCTGCGGCGGTCGATCATGTGCCGGGTGCCGGGCAGTTCGGGTGCGTGCACGCTCACCACGTCGCTGAGCCCGCACAGTTCGTCGAGCGTCACCGAGCGGGCGCCCAGCGCGGCCGCCTCGGCCTCGTCCACGTACGGGTCGTGGAGCAGCAGCTCCAGGTCGAAGGGGCGGAGCAGTTCGAGGACCCGCCGACCGATCCGGGAGGCGCCGACGATGCCCGTGGTGCGCCGGTAGTTGCCGGCTCCGGGGTAGGCGGCCTGCCAGTCGTGCGGGGCCCGCCGTTCGCGGTAGTCGGCGCTGAGCCTCAGCACCTGCTTGTTGGCGAACAGCACGTTGGCGACGGTGTACTCGGCGACGGGCAGGGCGTTGGCCCAGGCGGCCGAGGAGACCTGTATGCCGCGCTCCCAACAGGCCTCGGTGACATGGTGCTTGACCGATCCGGCGGCGTGGACGACGGCGCGCAGCCGGGGCGCGGCGGCGAGGACGGCCTCGTCGAGCGGGGGGCAGCCCCAGCTGCTGACGATCACCTCGGTCTCGGCGAGGGCGGCGGCCGCCTCGGGGCCGGTGAAGTCGTCGACGACGAACACCGGGTCGAGTCGGGCGAGGGTGGTGAGCCGCTCCATGGTCTCGTCGTCGACCAGCCGGTCGACGAGGTCCGGGGTCATGGCCAGCAGGGCGCGCGGGCGCCGGCGCGGCGCGCCGGGTGAACTCCCGTTCGCAGCGGTCGGGTTCGGCGGATTGGACACGTGGTTCTCCGGCGCAGTCGTGGAGTTGGCGGTCTGGTGGGTCACTTGACGCTTCCCGCGGTCAGCCCGGCCTTCCAGTGGCGCTGGAGGGCGACGAACGCGACGACCAGCGGCACGACGGCCAGCAGCGAGCCGGTGACGACCAGCGGGTAGAACTCGGGGAACGCGTGGGTCTGGGTGTTCCACGCGTAGAGGCCGAGGCTGACCGGGAAGAGCCGGTTGTCGGAGAGCATCACCAGCGGCAGGAAGAAGTTGTTCCAGATCGCGGTGAACTGGAACAGGAACACCGTGACGAAGCCCGGCATGACCATCCTGAGCCCGATCGACCAGAAGGCGCGCAGTTCGCCCGCGCCGTCCGTGCGGGCGGCCTCCAGCACCTCGCCGGGGATGTAGCCGGCGCAGAACACCCGGGCGAGGTAGACGCCGAAGGGGTTCACCAGGGAGGGCAGGAAGACCGCCCAGAAGGTGTTGGCGAGGCCGAGTTCGGAGGCGAGCAGGTACATCGGCAGGGCCAGGGCCGTGGTCGGCACCAGCACGCCGAGCAGGACCAGCCCGAACAGCTTCTCCTTGCCGGGGAAGGCGTACACGTGGAAGGCGTAGCCGGCGCCGACGCAGACGAGGGCGCAGAGCAGGGCCCCGACGCCCGCGTAGAGCAGCGAGTTGAGGTACCAGCGGAAGTAGATGCCGTCGCCGGTGGTGGCGAGGGCGTGCAGGTTGGCGCCGAGGTTCCAGTTGGACGGGGTGAGGCCGTGGCCGCCGAGGAGGTCGCCGGTGTTCTTGGCGGCGGCGGTGAGCAGCCAGCCGAGTGGCAGCAGCGTGTAGGCGGACGCCAGCACGAGGGCGCCGTTGACGGCGGCCCTGGACAGCGTCCAGGGGGTGCGCGGGGTGCGGTCGCGGCCGGTCCGGGGGGCGCGCGGGCGCGGGCGGGTGTCGCGTTCGGGGGCGAGGGTGGTCATGCCGAGTCCTCCGTCCGGCGGGCGGGGCGGGTGCGGGTCGCCCAGGTGACGAGGAAGGACAGGACGGCCGCGGTGATGGCGAGCAGCACCGAGGAGGCGGCGGCGAGGCCGTAGTCGCCGCGGTCGAAGGCGGCGGTGTAGGCGTACATGTTGGGGGTCCAGGTGCTGATGACGCCGGGTGAGGCGCCGTGCAGGATCATCGGTTCGGTGAACAGTTGGAGGGATCCGATCACGGTGAACAGGCCGACCATCACGATCGAGGCGCGGATCAGCGGGATCTTGATGCTGAGGACGGTGCGCAGCGGGCCGGCGCCGTCCACGATCGCGGCCTCCAGCACCTCGCGGGGGACGGCCTGGAGCGCGGCGTAGAAGATGACGGTGTTGTAGCCGACCCACTCCCAGAGCGCGATGTTGACCACGGCGGGCAGCGGGTTGCCGAGCAGGTCGGGGCTGCTCCCGGCGGAGTTCAGCACCTCGATGACCGGGCTGATGCCGGGGGTGTACAGGTACATCCAGATCAGGGCGGCGATGATGCCGGGCACCGCGTGCGGCAGGAACAGCGCGAGCTGGAAGAAGCGGCGGGCGCGGGCCAGCGTGGAGTCCAGGAGCAGCGCGAGCGCCAGGGACAGGCCGACCATCAGCGGGATGTACAGCAGGCAGTACAGGGCCGTGGTCCCGAAGCCGTCGAGGAAGGCCGGGTCGCCGAGGGCGCGGGTGTAGTTGCCGAGGCCGGTGAAGACCGTCTCGACGCCGCCGAAGCCGAGGCCGGAGCGGTGCTCCGTGTAGAGGCTGAGGTAGACGGCGTACCCGATCGGGACGAGCGTGCAGGCGGTGAAGAGGATCAGGAACGGCGCGAGGAGCACGGCCGGCGCGCCGTACCGGCCGGACCGGCGCCGCCCGCCGGTGGGGCGGGCGGGCGCGGTGCGGACGGCGCGGTCGGTCGGGGCGGTGGTCACTGGGCGACCTTGATTCCGCGGTTCTTCAGCTCGGCGACGGTGGCCTGCTGCGCGGCGTCCACGGCGGACTGGACGGTGCCGCCCTGGGTGAGCTTTCCGAAGGCGTCCTTGAGGGAGGTGTTGGTGGCGCCCATGGCCGGGCCCCACTGCCAGCCGGGCTTGATGGACTTGGCGGCGTCGGCGTAGATCGCGTAGACGTCCTGGCCGCCGTAGAAGTCCGTCTTGAAGGCGGCCTGGGCGACGGACACCAGGGCCGGGGCGGCCGGGTAGGCCGAGGAGGTGCCGGAGGCGATGCGGGCGTTGAAGCCCTCGGGCGTGCTGGTGGCCCAGGTGGCGAACTCCACCGCGGCCTTGGCCTTCTTGCTGTTCTTGGAGACCGCGAAGGTGGTGCCGCCGACCATGCCGCTGGCGGGGTTGCCGTCCCAGGTGGGGACGGGGGCGACGGCCCACTTGCCGGAGGCGTCGGGGACGGTGCCCTTGAGCACGCCGCCGCCCCAGGAGGCGCCGAGGTAGCCGGCCGTCTCGCCCTTCTGCAGGGAGGCCGTCCACTGCTGGCTGAAGGACGGCATGACCCGGACGAGGTCGTCGTTGATCAGCTGCTGCCAGTAGTCGCCGACCTTCCTGCTCTCCGGGCCGGTGGCGTCGACCTTCCAGGCGTCGCCCGAGCTCTTGAACCAGTGGGCGTCGGCCTGCCAGGCCATGGCCTCGAAGGTGGTCGGGTCGTCGGGGAAGAAGGTGGCGATCCGGGCGTCCGGCTGGGCCTCCTTCAGCTTCCGGGCGGCGGTGCGGAATTCGTCCCAGGTCTTCGGCGCGGTGATGCCGGCCTTGTCGAAGAGGTCCTTGCGGTAGTAGAAGGCCTGCGGGGAGGCGTCCAGCGGCAGGGCCCAGGTGGTGCCGCCGAGGGTGGTCAGCTCCAGGGCCTGGTTCAGGTACTTGGCCTTGACGCCGTCCGTGACGAGCTTGCCGATGTCCTGCACGGCGCCCTGGCTGACGAAGTCCGGCAGCTGCGAGTACTCGACGTTGAACACGTCGGGCGCGTTGCCCGCCTTGACCGCGTTGGAGATCTTGGCGTAGCCGCCGGCGACGCCGGAGGGGATCTCCTCGTAGGTCACCTGGATGTTCGGGTGGGTGGCGTTGAAGGCGGCCACGACCTCCTTGGTGCCCTTGGCCCAGCCCCAGAAGGTGAGGGCGACGGGCTTGCCGTCCTCGGCGCCACCGCTCGACGAGTCGCTGCCGCAGGCCGCGAGGGACGTCATGCCGAGGGCGGACGCGACGAGGGCGGCGGCCAGACGGGGGGCTCTGCGGACACGGGTGGGGGTAGTGGACATGGCTCGTCTCCCGGTGGAGGGGGTGTGCGGGGTGGGGCCATCCTGTGACCGCGCTTCGATCGAAGTCAAGGGTTCTGGATCAAATGATCCGCTTCGATCTGGCATACCTCGCAATGTTCGGGCTTCTTTACGGGAAAGCACCCTTTTCGTGATGTTTTCCCCTGTCATCTTGGATCATTTGATCAATATCATGGACGATCGATCTGGGTTCTGCCCGGATCCGATCCCCCGCCACCGACCGAGGAGCCCCGGCATGCCCCCGATCGAGCTACCCCCCGAAGACCGCTCGCTCAGCCCCCTCACCGGCTGGACCAGGGCCCACTGGGAGGCCGCCGCGGACGGCCTGCTGGCCGCCGTCCGCCGCCACGCGGGCCCCGAACACGCCCTGATCGCACTGCCCGGCGACCGCCCCAGCTGGTCGGGGCCCCGCTCGGACGGGCTGGAGGGGTACGCCCGGACGTTCCTGCTGGCCGCCCTCCGCGTCGCGGGCGCCCGAGGCGACGACCCCCACGGACTGCTCCCGGCCTACGCCGAAGGGCTCGCCGCCGGCACCCGCCGCCCCACCGCCGAACGCGACCTCACCGGCGCCGACCCGGCCTCCTGGCCGGTGATCACCGACCGGGGCCAGGCCATGGTCGAGGCCGCCTCGATCGCCCTGGCCCTGCGGATCACCCGCCCCTGGCTCTGGGACCGCCTGGACGAGGACGTGCGCGCCCGGGCCGGTGCCTGGCTGGCCCAGGCCCTCCACCGGGCCCCGGTGGACAACAACTGGTGGCTCTTCCCGCTGACCGTCGGCGGCTTCCTCGCCGAGGCGGGCATCGACACCGCGGCCGCGGAGCGGGCCGTGGAACGCGGCCTGGCGAGGATCGAGACCTGGTACCGGGGCGACGGCTGGTACACCGACGGACGCCCGCGCGCCTTCGACCACTACAACGGCTGGGCCTTCCACCTCTACCCCGTCCTCCACGCCCACCTGGGCGGCGACCGGCACCTGCTCGACCTGTACGGCGGCCGGCTCGCCGCCCACCTCGACGCCTGCGCGCACGCCTTCGGCGCCGACGGCGCCCCCGTCCACCAGGGCCGCTCGCTCACCTACCGCTTCGCCGCCGCGGCCCCGCTGTGGGCCGGAGCGCTCTGCGGGAACACCCCGCTGGCCGCGGGCACCACCCGCCGCCTCGCCTCCGGCGCCCTGCGGTACTTCCTCGACCGCGGCGCGCTCGACGCCGAGGGCCTGCTCACCTCCGGCTGGCACGGGCCGTACCCGCCGATGGTCCAGCCGTACTCCGGGCCCGCCTCCCCGTACTGGGCGGCCAAGGGCTTCCTCGGACTGCTGCTGCCGCCGGAGCACCCGGTCTGGACGGCCGTCGAACAGCCCGGACCCGCCGAACTCGGCGACGCCGTCCGGCCGCTCCCCCGGCCCGGCCTGCTGATCCAGTCCACCGCCGCCGACGGCCTCGTCCGGCTGCACAACCACGGCAGCGACGACCAGCCCGCGGACGAGGTGCTGCCCGACGACCCGCTCTACGCGCGCCTCGCCCACTCCACCGCGACCGGCCCGGTCCTGGACGGACCGCCGGACAACCACCTCGGCCTGGTGGTCGGCGGCGCGCTCACCGAGCGCGGCCGGATCCGGCCGCTCGGCGCCGGCGACGGCTGGGCCGCCTCCGAGCACCGGCCCCGGGCGGGCGGCGCGGAACTCCCCGGGGTCGTCGTGACCTCGCTCGTCCTCGCCGCCGGGGCCGAGGAGGTGCACGCCCACCTGGTCTCCGGGGCCGAGCCGGGCACCGAGGTCCGGCACAGCGGCTGGGCGGTCGCCGGGGACTCCGTCGAGACCGCCGTGGACGGGCCGCTCGCCACCGCCACCGCCACCGCCACCGCCACCGCCACCGCCACCGGGCCGGACGGCCTGCGGCTCGTCTCGCTGCTGCGCTGCGCGAGCGGCTTCACCAGCGCCGGCACCGACCCGCTGCCCTCGGGCACCGCGTTCGGCGCCGTCGGCGCGGTACCCCGGGTCACCGGGCGGACCGCCGACGCGGCCGCGCTGTTCGTCAGCACCGCACGGCTCGCCCGGGGCCCGGTGCGGCCGCCCCGCGCGGCCGTCGAGGTCCGCACCGAACCGGCCCCGCGGGGCCACCTGCTCCACGTCCGCTGGCCGGACGGCGGGCGGCACACCGCCCTGCTCGCCACCGGCTCCGTCACCGTCCGCCGGGAGGACTGACCACCGTGCGACTCGCCCTCTCCACCCTGGGCCTGCCCGGCCGCCCGCTCACCGAGGTCCTGCAGCTGGCCGCCGAACACCACTGGCAGGGACTCGAACTGCGGTGCGCGCCCGGCGAACCGGTGCACCCCGACCTGACGGCCGGGGAACGGCGAAGCGCCCGGCGGGAGTTCACCGCCCACGGGATCACCCCGCTCGCCGTGGCCTGCTACCTCGGCGTCGCCGCTCCGGGCGACGACGACCGGCTGGCCGCCGCCCTGGCCGACCACCTGCGGCTGACCGCCGACCTCGGGGCGCGCCATCTGCGCGTCTTCCCGCACGGCGCGCGGTCCGCGCCGGGCGAGGACGACCGGCGGGCCGCCCGGCGGCTGGCCGCCGCGGCCGACACCGCCCGCTCCCTCGGCGTCCGCATCCTGCTGGAGACCCACGACTCGCACCGCTCCGGGCGCGACGTGGCGCGCGTGCTCGACCTGGTCGGGCATCCGGCCGTCGGCGCGCTGTGGGACCTGCTGCACACCCGGCTGGCCGGCGAGAGCCCGGCGCAGAGCCTGGCCGCACTCGCGCCCCACCTCGGCTACGTCCAGGTCAAGGACGTCGCGAGCGACGACGACCTCACGCCGCTCGCGCTCGGGGCGGGCGTGCTGCCGATCGCCGAGTGCGTGCGCGCCCTGCCGGCGGACTGCTGGGTGTCCTGGGAGTACGAGGCGCCCTGGTACCCGGCCGCGGCCCCGCTGCCCGGGCTGCTGGGCCCCGGCGCGGCCTACCTCGCCCGGCTCGCGGCCTGAGACCGGGGCGGGCCGGGCGGGGGCGGGCCGGGCGGCGCGGCCGGGACGCCCCGGGGCACCGCCCGGCCGCGCCTCAGCCGGCCGCGCCCGCGCCCCCGCAGGAGGTGCGGATCTCCAGTGAGGGCAGCAGTTCGAGGCGGTGCACGGGCAGCGAGCCGCCGAGGTCCAGGCGGCGCAGCAGCAGTTCCACGGCAGCCGCGCCCACGGCCCGCTTCGGCGGCGCGACAGCGGTCAGCGGCGGCGCGGCGAGGGCCGCGAACACGTCGTCGTACGCGATCAGCGCCACGTCGTCCGGCACCTGGAGGCCCCGGGCCCGCAGCAGCGGCGGCAGCTGGATGGCGTCCTGGTCGTTGTGGACCAGCACGGCCCGCACGCCCCGGGCGGCGGCCTCGGCGATCCGCGCGGCGACGGCCTCGGAGTCGACGCCGGGGCGGCGGATGTCGATCACCGGTTGCGGCTCCAGCCCCAGCAGCGCCGTCCCCTCGGCGTAGCCGGCCCGGACCTGGTGCGCCGTCCAGGTGTCCTCCCGGGCGACCAGCAGCACCGAGCCGTGCCCGAGCGAGACCAGGTGGCGCAGCGCCAGCAGGACGCCGTGCCGGTGGTCCGAGCCGACGGAGTCCAGCGGCGCGCCCTCGCCGTCGGCGGGCGGGCGGCGCTCGACGAGCACGGCGGGCACCGGAAGCCCCCCGGTCCACAGCCGGTCCTCGCCGCCGGCCGGACGCCAGTTGGGGGTCAGGAGCAGGCCGTCCACCCCCGAGTCGAGCAGCTGCCCGACCTGGGCGCGGTCGTCGGCCGACTCGTACGGGGCGATGGCGAGCACCAGGCGCGCACCGGCGTCCGCGGCGGCCGAGCGGGCGCCGCCGACCACCTCGTCGAAGTACGAGCCGACGGTGGGGACGAGCATGCCCAGGACCCGGTCGGCGCCCTCGGCCGCGGTGGGCTTGGCGCGCGGCAGCGAGACCGCGCCGTGCGAGCGCTGGAGCAGCCCGTCGTCGGCGAGCACCGCCACGTCGCGGCGGACGGTGACGGCCGAGAGGCCCATCCGGGCGGCGAGGTCCACCACGCGTACCGTCCTGAGGTCGCGCACGACCTCGAGGATCCGGGACCGACGCTCCTCGGCCGTGATGGTCATGGCTTCCTCCTGCGTGCCCCGTGCCCCGTGCCGCACGGCATCTGATCAATCTGGCTCGTTCAATCGAAATTCGATCGAACGAACACAGATGTGCCGAGTCGATCAGAACTACCGTACCGGTCGGCCGATCGTCCGGTCAGGCCATCCCGCGTTCCCGGCCTGCGAAAACCCGACCGAACCGCTCGGACCGCCCGCACCGCCCGCTCACCGGGCGTCCGGCACCATCGCCCGGTCGGCCGCTCCCCCGGTCACCGGTCCCGCACGGGCGCCGCCCCGGTACTCCCCCGCAGCACGACCTCGGTCGGCAGGGCCAGCCGGACCGGCCGCCCGCCCCCGTCGGACTCCAGCGCCAGGGTGACGGCACTCGCGCCGAGCCGCTCCAGCGGCATCCGCACCGTCGAGAGCGCCGGCGCCACGTCCGCGGCGAACGGGATGTCGTCGAAGCCCGCCACGGACATCCGGCCGGGCACGTCGACCCCCCGCGCGCGCAGTTCGCCCAGCGCACCGATCGCGCAGACGTCGGACAGCGCCAGCACGGCGGTCGGCCACTCGGCCTGCGGGCGGTCGAGCAGCCGCCGCACCGCTTCGCGTCCCCCGTCACGGGTGAACTCCACGTGCTGGACGGCCCCTTCGGCCGGCTCGACGCCCGCCTCGGCGAGCGCCTCGCGCACCCCGGCGAGCCGCTCCATCGGGACCCGCAGCCGCTCCGGCCCGGTGATCACCGCGAACTCGCGGTGCCCCAGGCCGAGCAGAGCCCGGGTCAGGTCGGCTGCGCCCCCGCGGTTGTCCGGCAGGACGGCGTCGTAGCCGGGGCCGTGGTCGGTGATGGTGGCGATCCGTCCGCCGTCCGCCCGGTAGTCGGCGAGCGCCGCGTCGACGGCCCGGACGGCGGCCGGGTCGGTGTGGGCGGAGCCGGCCAGGACGATGGCCCGCACGCGCTGGCCGTGCAGCATGCGGACGCCCCGCACCTGCGTCTCCGGCTCCCCGTCCGTGTTGATCACCAGCGGGAGCAGCCCGGACCGCCCGGCGGCGTCGGAGACCCCGCGGGCGATCGCCGCGAAGTACGGGTCGGCCACGTCGTGCAGGAGCACGCCGACGTTGGCCGTGGCGGCCCGGGCGAGCGCCTGGGCGGGAGCGTTCGGCAGGTACCCGAGGGCGTCGGCGCTGGCCCGGACCTTCGCGGCCAGTTCCCCGCCGACCGTCCGGGCCGAGCCGTTGAGCGCCCGGGAGGCCGTCGCGAGCGAGACCCCGGCGTGACGGGCGACCTCACTGAGGGTGACACCCATCGACCGTTCCCCGCTTTCCTCCGCCACCTGCATTGACGTGCGAAGCATATCTCCATAACCTCCGGGAAAGCGCTTTCCCCTTGCCGGCACCGACCGCACAGGACGCAGAGGACCACGCATGACCCAGAGAGTGACGCAGCGAGTGATCGGCGTCGTGATGAACGGCGTCACCGGCCGGATGGGCTACCGCCAGCACCTGGTGCGCTCGATCCTGGCCATCCGCGAGCAGGGCGGACTCGCCCTGGAGGGCGGCGACACCCTGTGGCCCGAGCCGATCCTGGTCGGCCGCGACGCCCGCAAGCTCAGGGAACTGGCGGACCGCCACGGCCTGACGCACTGGACCACCTCGCTGGACGAGGCACTGGCCCACCCGCTCGCCGAGATCTACTTCGACGCCCAGATCACCCGGGCCCGCGAGCCGGCCCTGCGCGCCGCCATCGCGGCCGGCAAGCACGTCTACACCGAGAAGCCGACCGCGGAGTCCCTCGACGCCGCACTCGAACTGGCCCGGCTGGCCCGGGAGGCCGGGGTGTGCAACGGCGCCGTGCAGGACAAGCTCTTCCTGCCCGGCCTGCTCAAGCTCAAGCGACTGGTGGACGGCGGCTTCTTCGGCCGCATCCTGTCGGTGCGCGGCGAGTTCGGCTACTGGGTGTTCGAGGGCGACTGGCAGGACGCGCAGCGCCCCTCCTGGAACTACCGCGCCCAGGACGGCGGCGGCATGATCCTCGACATGTTCCCGCACTGGCGGTACGTGCTGGACCAGATCGTCGCGCCCGTCCGCTCGGTGTACGCGCACACCGCCACCCACATTCCCGAGCGGGTCGACGAGCAGGGCCGGACCTACCCGGCAACGGCCGACGACGCCGCCTACGGCGTCTTCGAGCTGGAGGGAGGGATCACCGCCCAGATCAACTCCTCCTGGGCCGTCCGGGTCGACCGCGACGAGCTGGTGGAGTTCCAGGTCGACGGCACCGAGGGCAGCGCCGTCGCCGGGCTGCGCAACTGCCGGATCCAGCACCGGGCCACCACCCCGAAGCCGGTGTGGAACCCGGACCTGCCGGCCACCGAGCGGTTCCGCGAGCAGTGGCAGCAGGTCCCGGACAACGGCGAGTTCGACAACGGCTTCAAGGCCCAGTGGGAGCTCTTCCTGCGACACGTCGTCACCGGCTCCCCGTACACCTGGGACCTGCTGGAGGGCGCCAAGGGCGTCCAGCTGGCCGAACTCGGCCTGCGCTCCGCCCGCGAGGGCCGCCGCCTGACCGTTCCCGAGCTGGAGATCCGATGACCGAGCTGAACCTTCCCGGCCACGGCCGCCACCGGCTGAGCACCCCCGAGCCGCTGGAGATCCCGGCGCACCCGCCGAAGGAGCGCACGGCCTTCGCCGCCGCGCACGTCGTCGCCGACCCGCTCGGCGGCAACGCCCCCGGCGCCCCGGCCGCCGTCGACTGGGACGCCACCCTCGCCTTCCGCCACCACCTCTGGTCCCTCGGCCTCGGCGTCGCCGACGCCATGGACACCGCCCAGCGCGGCATGGGCCTGGACTGGGCCGCCACCCGGGAGCTGATCCTCCGCTCCGGCGCGGAGGCCCGCGCCGTCGGCGGCCGGCTCGCCTGCGGCGTCGGCACGGACCAGCTCACCGGCCCGGTCGCGGGCCTCGCCGACATCACGGCCGCCTACGAGGAGCAGCTCGCGGTGGTCGAGGAGGCCGGTGCGCAGCCCGTGCTGATGGCCAGCCGCGCCCTGGCCGCGCGGGCCCGCGGGCCGGAGGACTACCTCCGGGTCTACGGCCGGCTGATCGCCCAGGCCGGTCGGCCGGTGATCCTGCACTGGCTCGGCGAGATGTTCGACCCGGCGCTGGCCGGCTACTGGGGCTCCGCCGACCTGGACACGGCCACCGGGACGGTGCTCGCGCTGATCCGGGAGCACCGCGCCGGCATCGACGGCATCAAGGTCTCCCTGCTCGACGCCGAGCGGGAGATCGCCCTGCGCCGCGCCCTGCCCGAGGGCGTCCGGCTCTACACCGGTGACGACTTCGACTACCCGCGGCTCGTCCGCGGCGACGGACTCGGCCACAGCCACGCGCTGCTGGGCGTCTTCGACCCGATCGCCACCCGCGCCGCGGCCGCGCTGCACGCCCTGGACGCCGGCGACCTCGACCGGTACGACGCACTGCTCGCCCCCACCCTCCCGCTGGCCCGCCACCTGTTCGCGGCGCCGACGTACCACTACAAGACGGGCATCGTGTTCCTCGCCTGGCTGGCCGGCCACCAGAGCCACTTCACCATGGTCGGCGGGGCGCAGAGCGGCCGTTCCGTCGTCCACCTGGTGGAGCTGTTCCGGCTGGCGGACGCCGCCGGGGTGCTGCCCGATCCGGAGCTGGCGGCGCACCGGATGCGGCGGTTCCTCGCGGTGGCGGGGGTGGAGGCGTGAACCGGCTCTCGCTGAACCAGATCACCACCAAGGGCTGGAGCCTGCCGGAGGCGGTGCGCGGCTGCGCGGCGGCCGGCGTCCCGGCGATCGGGCTCTGGCGCGACAAGGTGGAGGAGGTCGGCGTCGGGTCCGCGGCCAAGCTGGTCCGCGAGGCGGGACTGGCCGTCAGCAGCCTGTGCCGGGGCGGCTTCCTCACCGCCGAGGGGCCGGACGCCCACCGGGCGGCGCTCGCCGACAACCTCCGTGCCCTGGAGGAGGCGGCCGAACTCGGCACCGACACCCTGGTGATGGTCGTCGGCGGGGTGCCAGCGGGCAGCCGCGACCTGGCCGGGGCCCGGGAGCGGGTCGCCGAGCGGCTGGCCGAACTCGCCCCGTACGCCGGTGACCTGGGCGTACGGCTGGCGATCGAACCGCTGCACCCGATGTTCTGCGCCGACCGGGCCGTGGTCTCCACCCTCGGCCAGGCCCTCGACCTGGCCGAGCGCCACCCCGTCGAGCAGGTCGGCGTCGTCGTCGACAGCTACCACGTGTGGTGGGACCCGGACCTCGCCGCGCAGGTCGCCCGGGCGGGCGCCCGGATCGCCTCGTACCAGGTCTGCGATTGGACGCTTCCGCTGCCCGCCGACGCCCTGCTCGGCCGGGGCCACGTGGGCGACGGCCACATCGACTTCGGGGCACTGACGGCCATGGTCACGGCCGCCGGCTACACCGGCTGGATCGAGACCGAGATCTTCAACCAGGAGATCTGGGACACCCCCGGGGAGCAGACCCTCGCGACGGTGGTCGAGCGCCACCGGGCCCACGTGGCGGGCGCATGAGGGTCGTTCTCGCCCCGGACTCCTTCAAGGGGACGGTCACGGCGACCGACGCCGCCCGGGCGCTGGCCGACGGCTGGCGCTCGGTGCGGCCGGGCGACGAGCTGATCGCGCGTCCGATGGCCGACGGCGGCGAGGGCACCATCGCCGCCGTCGCGGCCGCCCTGCCCGGCACCACCGAGCACGAGGTCCCCGGCTGCACCGGCCCCGACGGGCGGCCGGTCACCGGGCGGTACGCGCTCCTGCCCGACGGCACCGCGCTGGTGGAACTCGCCGTCGCCAGCGGACTGCCCCTGATGTCCCGCCCCGCACCGCTCACCGCGACCACGCGGGGCACCGGCGAGACCGTCGCGGCGGCCCTCGACGCGGGCGCGCGCCGGCTGGCGGTCGCCCTCGGCGGCTCCGCCTCCACCGACGGCGGCAGCGGCCTGCTCGCGGCGCTCGGCCTGCGGCTGACCGACGCGCGGGGCCGGGAGCTCCCCGACGGCGGCGGAGCCCTGCCGCGGGCCCACCGGGTCGACGTCACGGGCCTGCGCCCGGCGCCGGACGGGGGTGTGGTGCTGCTCACCGATGTCACGAATCCGCTGCTCGGCCCGGACGGCGCCGCCGCCGTCTACGGCCCGCAGAAGGGCGCGGACCCGAGCGAGGTCGCCCTGCTCGACCAGGGCCTCACCCGGCTCGCCGCGCTCCTCGGCGCGGACCCGGCGCGGCCCGGCACCGGCGCGGCGGGCGGCACCGCCTACGGCCTCGCGGCCGCCTGGGGCGCCGTCATCCGCCCCGGCGCCGCCGCCGTCGCCGACCTCCTCCGCCTCGACCGGGACATCGCCGCGGCGGATCTGGTGATCACCGGTGAGGGCCGGTACGACGCGACCAGCCTGCGCGGCAAGGCGGTCGGCGAGGTCCTCGCCCGGGCCGCCCGGGCCGGCGTCCCCGCCCGGATCGTCGCGGGCGAGTCGGCCGACGACCGGGTGCTGACCCTCACCGCACTCGCGGGCGGCCCGGCCTCCGCCCGGGAGCACGCCCGCCTGTGGCTGGTCCGCGCCGGCGCCCGTCTCGCCCACGGCGCGGCGGGCTGAACTCCCGCCGTCCGGGGGCCGGTCCCCCCGCGCTCGGCGCGGACCGGGCCGCCCGGGTCACCCGCCCGGCACCACGTTCGCCGGCGGCAGGCCCTCGAAGAAGGCCACCGCCTCCGCCCGCCAGTGCGGGCGCCAGCTCTCGGCCTCGGCGCGGGCCGCCTCGGCGCAGCGGCGCATGTCGGAGCGGAGCTTCCGGTCCACGCCCAGCCGTCGGGCCAGCTCGCGGACCTGTTCGACCGCGTCGGCCGGGCAGTGCGGGTCGCCGAGCGCGGACTCCACCACGGCCCGCTGCGCCTCGTCCGCGCGGGCGAGCAGGGCGCTCACGGCGTAGCTGCGGCGTCCCGCGCGGAGGTCGGCGCCGGTGGACTTGCCGGTGGCGTCCTCGTCGCCGAACAGGTCGAGGTAGTCGTCGCGCAGCTGGCCGCCGATGCCGACCAGGGTCGCGTACCGGCGCAGCCGTGCGTCGTGGCCGGCCACGTCCTCGCCGGCGGCCAGCAGCCCCAGCCGCAGCGGGGCAAGCACGGAGTACCGGGTCGACTTGTACTCGCAGACGGTGTGCAGGAACTCCTCGTCCGGGAGCGGCAGGAAGTCGCGTTCGAGGTCGAGGATCTGGCCGGCGACCGTCTCGGCGCCGGCGTTCAGCTGCACCTCCAGCATCGCCTGGCGCAGCTCGGCGGGGACGTCCGCCTCCAGCAGCACCCGCATCGAGAGGAAGGCGGCGAGGTCCCCGGCCAGGACGGCCAGGCCGAGCGCGGTGCGGTCCGCCGCCGGGAACTCCCGGCGGTAGGCGTAGTAGGTGGAGGGGCCGCCGCGGCGTACGGGCGCGTCGTCGATGATGTCGTCGTGGACGAGCCCGTGCGTCTGGAGCAGCTCGATGCTCAGCGCGGCCTCCGCCAGGCCGGGCACGGGGTCGGTGGTCACCAGTCGGGCCGCCTCGTACAGCAGGGCGACCCGCAGCCGCTTGCCGCCGCGCAGGGAGAGGTCCCGCAGCAGCTCCAGGCAGCGCGGGGTGAAGCGGCTGAGCGACGGAGTGTCGAGGCGCTCCGGCAGGGCGGCGAAGTAGGCCTCGAAGCGGAGGTCGAACCGGCGCCGGTGTCCGGCGGCTCGTTCGCGGGCGGCTGCCATGATCGTCTCGTTCACGAGGCCCACCCTCGCATCCGGCGCACGGGGCCGCGCAGCCGCCCTGCCTACTCGGTCTGGACGGCGATCAGGCAGGTGTCGTCGTCGGTGTCGGCGGGGCTGAGTTCGAGCAGCCGGTCCAGGTACTGCTCCAGGTCCGGGCCGGGGGCGCCGGCCGCCCGGAGCAACTGCTCCACCGACTCCTCCACCGGGCGGTCCCGGCGTTCGACCAGCCCGTCGGTGTAGAGCAGCAGGACGTCACCCGGGTCGAGCCGGGCGGTGCGTTCCTCGTACTCGGCGTCGTCCAGCGCGCCGAGCAGCACGCCGTGCGGCAGCGGCAGCACCTGGGCGCCGTCCGCGCCGAGCCGGATCGGCGGCAGGTGGCCGGCCCGGGCCCAGCGCAGTTCGCCGCCGACCGGGTCCAGCAGCACGCAGACGGCCGTCGCGGTGACCTGGCCCGGTTCGCGCAGGGCCACGGTGTTGGCCCACTCCAGCAGCCGGCCCGGGCCGGCCCCGGTGACGGCGAGGCCGCGCAGGGCGTGCCGCAGCGCGACCATCCCGGTGGCCGCGCCGACGCCGTGCCCGGCCACGTCGCCGACCGCGAGCAGCACCCGCCGGTCGGGCAGCACCAGCACGTCGTACCAGTCGCCACCGACCCGGTCGCGCTGGGCAGCGGGCCGGTAGCGGACGGCGGCGTGGAGGCCGGTGACGGCGAGCGGGGGCGGGGCGGCGGGCAGGATCGCCTGCTGCAGCCGCAGTGCCAGCTGCGCCCGTTCGGCCGACTCCTGCTCGCTGTCGGCCAGCCGCTCCCGGGTGGCGCCGAGCGCGACCTCCGTCCAGTGCTGGGCGGAGACGTCGTGGTAGGCGCCGCGGACGGCGACGAGCCGGCCGGTCTCGTCCACCACCGGCTCGGCGATCACCCGGGTGAAGCGGTGGGTGCCGTCCGGGCGGTCCAGCCGGACCACCGCGGAGGCGGTGCGGTGGTGGTGCCGGACGGTGTCCAACAGCCGCCGGACCGCCGGCCGGTCGTCCGGGTGGGTGTGCCGCACGAGCCGGTCCAGCGGTACGGGCGGGGCGTCCGGCGGCAGCCCGTACAGCTCGCGCAGCCCGTCGCTCCAGCGGATCCGGCCCTCGGCGGGGCGCTCCTCGAACCCGGCCACCCGGGCCAGCCGCTGGGCCTGGCGCAGCAGGGCGGCGTGCTCGTCCTCCTCCCGCTCGTCGTCCAGCCGCCAGCAGACCAGCAGCCGGCCCCCGAGCGGGACGACCGAGAGCAGGACGGCCACCGGGACGGCGGGCCCCTGCTCCCGGAAGGCGAGCCGGACCGGCTCGGCGGTCGACGGCACGCCCGTCTGGTACGCGCGCAGCAGCCGGTCGAGCAGCCCGGCGGCCGAGGCGACCGGGTAGGTCTCCAGCAGCGAGGCGCCCTCCAGTGCCTCCCGGGGCCGGCCGAGCGGGTCGCGGAACCGGGCGTTGACCCGAATCACCGTGAAGTCGGCGATCCGCTCGGCCCGCAGGACGGGGGCCAGCAGCAGCGCGGGGGTGAGCAGACCGTCCAGGAGGTCGTCGGCCCGCTCGGGGGGCACGGGCTCCGGGGGCGGGCCGAGCAGGGTCGCGCAGAGGTCGGCGAGGGCGTACAGCCCCCGGCGCCGGGCCGGGCCGAGCACCGGGGCGGAATCGGGGCCGGTGGCCGGCCAGAGCAGCTCCAGCGCGCCCGTGCGGCGGCGCCGGTCGAACAGCGGGACGACCGCCCGGGCGGCGGCGCCGCCCACCGAGGGACCGTCCGCCCCCGGTTCCCCGGGCCACAGCTCGGCTCCCCCGCCGACGACCAGCTGCGCCGGGGTGGGGACGCCGGGCGGCACCCGGGACCAGCCGGCCGCCTCCTCGGCGGAGAGCCCGGCCTGCGCGGCGAGGGCGAGCGCGCCGCCGGGCAGCCGCTGCCAGACGGCCACGGCACGGACGCCGAGCGCCGCCGCGGCCTGGTCGAGCACGGCCCCGGCGGCGTGCTCCAGGTCGGGCGCGGAGGCGAGTGCGGGCGCGACGGGCGGGCCGGCCTCGGGCGGTTCGGCGGTGGGGAGGCCGAGGGCCGCCGGTCCGGGCGCGCCGTCCGGAGCCGGTGCGGGAGCTGATCCCGGTTCCTGGCCCGGCTCCGTTCCCGGCTCCGGGAGGCCCGCGATGTCCGTTGCCAGGACGAGCACCGGCACGCCCGACTCCCGGGCCAGCCGGGCGAGGTGCGCGGCGGCCTCGGCGACGGGCAGGCCGAGCCGCTCGGCCAGGATGCCGGTGGCGAGGTCGACGGCGGCCCTGGTCCGCGCCTCGGCGTGCGCCCGGGCGGCGGCCGCCCGGAGGCGACGGACGGTCTCGGCCAGGGCCCGGGCGGTGCGCTCCGCGGCCTCCTGCGCCGCGGACTCCTGCCCGGCAGAGTCCTGCCCGGCGGTCACGGCGCACCCCGGGGCCGGGGCGCGGCGCCCGCCCGAGGAGCCGTCATGACGCGTCCAGCCATTCCCGCATCCGCTCCAGCAGCCGGCCGGTGTCGACCGGCTTGGTGATGTGGTCGTCGGCCCCGGCGGCCAGGCTGCGGTCCCGGTCACCGGGCATGGCCTTGGCGGTGACGGCCACGACCGGCAGCCGCTCGAAGCGGGCGTCGGCGCGGATCTCCGCGATGGCGGCGTAGCCGTCCAGTTCGGGCATCATGACGTCCATCAGCACCAGGTCGGTCTCCGGGTGGGCGCGCAGCCGGTCGAGCCCGGCGCGGCCGTCGGCGGCGTGCAGGATGGTCAGCCCGTGCCGTTCCAGGGCTGCGGTGAGCGCGAAGACGTTGCGGATGTCGTCGTCGACGATCAGTACGGTCCGTCCGGCGAGCGGTCCCGCCACGGCCGGGGGCGGCTCGCTCTCCTCGGTCTCCTCCACCGCCGAGGGGCCATCCACCGCCTCGGGGGCCGCGTCGCCGCCCCCGCCCCCGCCCCCGGACCCGGGCACCGGCGTGCCGCCCGTCGCCACCGCCGCCGCCTGCTCGCCCAGCGGCAGGTACAGCGTGAACCGGCTGCCCTGCCCCGCCGCGGAGCGGACGGTGATGGTGCCGCCGAGCAGCCGGGCGAGCTCCCGGCTGATCGACAGGCCGAGGCCGGTGCCGCCGTAGCGCCGCGCGGTGGAGCCGTCGGCCTGCTGGAAGGCTCCGAAGATGGTGTCCAGGTGGGCCGGGTCGATGCCGATCCCGCTGTCGTCGACGTGGAAGGCCACCGCGGCGGGCGCGCGCCCGAGTCCGGGCGGCAGCTCGGCCTCCTCGACGCGTTCGATCCGCAGCTCGACCCGGCCGGTGTCGGTGAACTTGACGGCGTTGGAGAGCAGGTTGTGCAGCACCTGGCGCAGCCGCGCCTGATCGGTGACGATCCGTTCCGGCACGGCCCGGTCGACGGCCACCTCGAAGGCGAGCCCCTTCTGGTCGGCCAGCGGCCGGAAGCCGGACTCCACGTACTCCAGCAGTTCGCGCACCGCGAAGGGCTCGATGGACAGGTCCATCTTCCCGGCCTCCACCTTGGAGAGGTCCAGGATGTCGTTGATGAGCTGGAGCAGGTCGGTGCCGGCCGAGTGGATGACGCCCGCGTACTCGACCTGTTTGGGGGTGAGGTTGCCGCCGCTGTTCTCGGCGAGCAGCTGGGCGAGGATGAGCAGGCTGTTCAGCGGGGTGCGCAGCTCGTGGCTCATGTTGGCCAGGAACTCCGACTTGTACATCGAGGTCCGGGTCAACTCCTGCGCCCTTTCCTCCAGTTCCTGGCGGGCCTGCTCGATCTCCAGGTTCTTCGCCTCGATGTCCCGGTTGCGCTGGGCGAGCAGCGCGGCCTTGTCCTCCAGTTCGGCGTTGGAGCGGCGCAGTTCCTCCTGCCCTTCCTGCAACTCCTTGGACTGGGCCCGGAGTTCGGCGGTGAGCCGCTGGGACTCGCCGAGCAGCTCGTCGGTGCGCGCGTTGGCCAGCAGGTTGCCGAGGTTGACCCCGCAGGCCTCGGCGAACTGGGTCAGGAAGTCGCGGTGGACCTGGGTGAACGGGTGGACCGAGGCGAACTCCAGCACGCCGATCAGCCACTCCTCCAGGGCGATCGGCAGGACGACCAGTGAGCGGGCGTCGGCGCGGCCCGCGCCGGAGGAGACGGTGGCGTAGCCGGGCGGCAGGTCGTCCACGGCGACGGTCCGCCGGGTCCGGGCGGCCTGGCCGACCAGGGACTCCCCCAGCCGCAGCCGCAGCCGCTCCCCGGCCGGGCGGCCGTAGGCGCTGATCAGGGCGAGTTCGGTGCCGTCCGCGCCCTCCTCGGCGAGGAAGAACGCGCCGTACTGGGCGCCGACCAGCGGGGTCAGCTCGTCGGTGATCATCCCGGCGACGGCGCGGATGTCCCGCCGGGCCTGGATGGCGGCGGAGAAGCGGGCCAGGTTGCTCTTGAGCCAGTCCTGCTGCTGGTTTGCCAGGGTGGTCTCGCGCAGCGATCCGACCATCGCGTTGATGTTGTCCTTGAGGTCGGCGACCTCGCCGGAGGCGTCCACCCTGATCGAGCGGGTCAGGTCTCCGGCCGCGACGGCGCTGGTGACCTCGGCGATGGCGCGGACCTGCCGGGTGAGGTTGCCGGCCAGCTCGTTGACGTTCTCGGTGAGCCGCTTCCAGGTGCCGGAGACGCCCTCAACCCGGGCCTGCCCGCCGAGCCGGCCCTCGCTGCCGACCTCCCGGGCGACCCTGGTCACCTCGGCGGCGAACGAGGACAGCTGGTCGACCATCGTGTTGACGGTGGTCTTGAGTTCCAGGATCTCGCCGCGCGCGTCCACGTCGATCTTGCGGGTCAGGTCGCCGTCCGCGACGGCGGTGGTGACCTGGGCGATGTTGCGCACCTGGCTGGTCAGGTTGTGCGCCATGAAGTTGACGTTGTCGGTGAGGTCCTTCCACGTCCCGGCGACGTTGGGCACCCGGGCCTGGCCGCCCAGGATGCCCTCGGTGCCGACCTCCCGGGCCACTCTGGTCACCTCGTCGGCGAAGGCCGACAGCGTGTCCACCATGGTGTTGATGGCGGCGGCGAGGGCCGCGACCTCGCCCTCGGCCTCGACGGTGATCTTCCGGGAGAGGTCGCCGCGCGCCACCGCGGTCGCCACCTCGGACATCGAGCGGACCTGGCCGGTCAGGTTGGAGGCCATCACGTTGACGTTGTCGGTGAGGTCCTTCCACGTCCCGGAGACACCCCGGACGGTGGCCTGGCCGCCCAGGTTCCCGGCGGTGCCGACCTCCCGGGCGACCCTGGTCACCTCGTCCGCGAAGGAGGACAGCTGGTCGACCATCGTGTTGATGGTCTCCTTCAGCTCCAGGATCTCGCCGCGCGCGTCGACCCGGATCTTCTGGCTCAGGTCGCCCTCCGCGACGGCGGTGGTCACCTCGGCGATCGAGCGGACCTGGGCGGTGAGGTTGTCGGCCATGACGTTGACGGACTCGGTGAGCGCCCGCCAGGTGCCGGAGACGTCCCGGACGTCCGCCTGGCCGCCGAGCCGACCCTCGGTGCCCACCTCCCGGGCCACCCTGGTCACCTCGGCGGCGAACGAGGACAACTGGTCGACCATCGTGTTGATGGTCGTCTTGAGCTCCAGGATCTCCCCGCGGGCGGCGACCGAGATCTTCTGGGTGAGGTCCCCCTCGGCCACGGCGGTCGCCACCTGGGCGATGTTGCGCACCTGCCAGGTCAGGTTGCCCGCCATCGCGTTCACCGAGTCGGTCAGGTCGCGCCACGTCCCGGCGACGCCCGGCACCTGCGCCTGGCCGCCGAGCCGGCCCTCGGTGCCGACCTCCCTGGCCACCCTGGTCACCTCGTCCGCGAACGAGGACAGGGTGTCCACCATGGTGTTGACGGTGCTCTTGAGCTCCAGGATCTCCCCGCGCGCGTCCACCTCGATCTTCTGGGTGAGGTCGCCGCGCGCCACCGCCGTGGTGACCTGGGCGATGTTGCGCACCTGCCAGGTCAGGTTGCCGGCCATCGCGTTCACCGAGTCGGTCAGCTCCAGCCAGGTCCCGGTCGCGTCCGGGACCTGCGCCTGGCCGCCCAGCCGCCCGTCGCTGCCGACCTCCCGGGCCACCCTGGTCACCTCGGAGGTCACCCGGGCCAGCTGGTCGGCCATGCCGTTGAAGACCTCGGCGATCTCCCCCAGCACCCCCGGCCGGTCCGGGGCGAGCCGGGTGCGGAAGTCCCCGTCGCGCACGGCCGTCAGCCCGGCGAGCAGCTGCCGCAGTGCCTGCTCGGCCGGGTCGGCCGCGGGGGCTGCGGCTACCGGGTGCTCGTCCATCCGCCCACCGTCCGGATCGCTCGCACGGCCTGGGTGCGCCGTCGTCCGGGCACCTCGGACCCGAGGGCGACGGGCTGCCGCCCTGCTCCCACTGTGCCACCGCGGGCCGGGGGCGACACTCGGGGCGGACGCGCCCGGGCGGGGCGGACACTCGGGGCGGACGCGCCCGGGCGGGGGCGGCAGGCCCCAGCGGCCCCGGCGGCCTCAGCCCGGTACGGTCCCGCGGATCGGAAAGGCGTCGGTGGCGCCGGTGAGTTCGAGCATCCGCAGGATCAGCGGCCGGGGCCGGGCCAACTCGATCCGGCTGCCGTCCACCGCCGCCCGGGCCTTGGCCCGCAGCAGGGCGTTGAGCCCGGTGGAGTCGCAGAACTCCAGCCCGGCGCAGTCCACCACGACCACGCCGGCCGGCCCGGCGAAGGTCCGGTTCAGCGCGGCCCGCAGGTCGGCGCTGGAGTCGAGGTCCAGTTCGCCGAGCAGCACCAGGACGGTGCCCAGGGCCCACGGCCGGATCTCGACCGTCAGCCCGTCGCCCCGGTCGACGGCCGGACCGCCGCACTTCGACGGGCGCCGTGTCATGGCTCGGGCTCCTCTCGCTCGGTGAGGACCGGGCTCCGGTCGGTGCCGGCGCTCACATCCATGCGGCTGTCCGCTGCGGAGCGCGGGAAACCCCGGGCGGGGAAGCGGGCGATCAGTCGGGCCGCCGCGGCTCCCCGTCCGAACCGGCCGCCGTCAGGGCCGGCGGGCGCGGCACCTCCAGCCAGACCAGCTTCCCGCCGTCGTCGGGCCGGAAGCCCCAGGCGTCGGCGAGTCGGTCCACCACCCGCAGCCCGTGCCCGCCCGGTCGGCCGGCGCCGGCGAACGGGCGCAGCCGCGGCGGTACGGGGCTGGCGTCCGCGACCTCCACCCGCAGCCGGGCGCCGTCCCAGTGGAGCCGCAGTTCGCGCGGGCCGCCGGAGGCGTGCAGGCAGGCGTTGGTGACCAGTTCGGAGACCATCAGCAGGACGTCCTCGGCCGCGGCCCGCCGGTCCTCGTCGGGGGCCGGCAGCCAGTGCCAGGACACCAGCGCCCGCCGGCTGAACTCCCGGCTGCGCTGCACCGCGCCGGCGCTGCCTTCCAGCACCAGCCGCCTGGTCTGCTCCCGACTCGGCGGCCCACCGTTCCCGGGGCGGTCCACGGTCTGCCTCCTCACCTCGGCTCGGGCGGTGCGGCGGGCCCGGCCGGGCCCTCGCCGGGCGCCTCCAGCGCGGTGCGGAGGTCGGGGTGGACCCGCAGCACGCCGTCGGCCCCGGTGATCGCGAGCAGCCGCAGCACCAGCGGGCCGGCACCTGCCAGCTCCAGCCCCACGCCGTCCCCCTGGGCGTCCAGCCGGGCGCGCAGCAGGACGTTCAACCCGGTCGAGTCGCAGAACCGCAGGCCGGCGAGGTCGACGACGATCCGCTCGATGCCGGCCGCCGACGGCGGCCGGGCGAGGGCGGTCCGCAGGCCGTCCGCGGTGTCGTGGTCGAGTTCCCCGGTGACGGTGACGATCCGTACCGGCCCCCGGTCCCCGACCTCGACCCACAGGTCGCCGGACTCGTGCTCCCCGGTGGGCTCGCAGGGTTGCTCGGATGGCCGTGGCATGGCTCGCTCCCGGTCCGGTGGGGACGGCGGGGCGCCGTCCCGACCATCATCGCGCGCGCCGTGCCGGGCCGCGCGGACGGCCGTACCCGCGAGTATCCCGGGTACGGGCGGGAGCACCGTCCGTCGGTCGTCCATGCCCCGCGTCTGCCCGAACCCGGCCGGGACACACGTACCGCCGCCGGCCCGGGAGCACGTCCGGGTCGCACCCGCAGGCCGGCGCGCGGACGTTTCGCGCGAGGACGTTTCGCGCGAGGACGTTTCGCGCGAGGACGTTAGAGCCCGCCGTGGCGGGGAAGTCGCCTTGGTGGCGGGGCCGCGGGACGCTCGCCGGTTCGTGCCGCCCCGGGGCCCGGCAGGGGCACGAACGCAGGAGAACAAGGACGGACCCGTGAGATTCCTCGACCGCAGCACCGCCGGACACCAGCTGGCCCGCAGGCTCGCCCCGCTGCTGAGCGCGCGGGCCGGTACCGGGGTGGTGGTTCTCGGGCTCGCCCCCGGCGGGCTGCCGGTGGCGGCGGAGGTCGCCGAGGCCCTGGACGCCCCGCTCGACGCCACGGTGGTCCGGCCGCTGGCCGTCCGCGGCCACGACCGCCCGGTCGGCGCGATCGCCGACGGCGACGCGCCGCTGGTCGACCGGCACACCCTGAGGAGCCTCGGCGTCACCGCGGCCGAGCTGGGCGCGAGCGTCAAGCGGGAGCGGGTGGAGGTCCACCGCCGCGAGGCGCTCTACCGCCCGGGCCGGGACCGGCTGCCGTTGGACGGACGCACCGTCGTCCTGGTCTCCGACGGCCTGACCGACGCCCTCACCGCCCGGGCGGCCGTCCACGCCCTCGCCGCCGACCACCCGGCGCGGCTGATCCTCGCGGCGCCGGTCTGCGACGCCCGGATCGCGGCCGACCTGCACCGGGACGTGGACGCGGTGGTCTGCCTCCACCTGCCCCGCTACGCGCACGCCGCCGGACCCTGGTACGGCGAGTTCCACGAGGTCACCGACCGCGAGGCGGCCGTCCTGCTGCAGCGGCGCACCCCGGCGGGCCACACCGGGGCCGGCCGGGGCTGAGCCGCTTCCTGCCCCCGCCAAAACCCTTTGCCGGGCAGAGGGTGCACGGACCATCCTCCTGTCATGAACCATCCCCCGCACGTCATCGCCCTGGACGGGGCCGCCCTTCGCCGCTTCGACGGCGAGTCGGACCTGTCCGAGTTCTTCGCGGTCATCGAGGAGTCGTTGGAGCACTTGCGGCCCTGGATGCCCTGGGTGGCCGAGCACAGCCGGGCCAAGACCGCCGAGTTCCTCACCGGCCGGGCGGAACTCTGGGCGAGCGGGCAGGACTTCACGTACGCGGTCGTGCTCAACGGCGCGATCGTCGGCGCCTGCGGGCTGTTCCGGCGCGAGGACACTCCGGCCGGGGTCCGCGAGATCGGCTACTGGCTGCACCCCGCCGCCACCGGGCGCGGGCTGGCCACCCGGAGCGTGCGGGCCCTGGCCGGTGAGGCCTTCCGCCTCCCCGGGGTGGAGTACGTCGAGATCGTCCACGACCCGGCCAACCTGGCCAGCGGCGCGGTCCCGGCCCGCCTCGGCTTCACGGAGTACCTGCGCCGCCCCGCGGAGGCGCTCGCCCCGGCCGAGACCGGGGAGGAACTGGTCTGGCGGCTGCCCCGGGAGCAGGCCCCGGCCCGGTGAGCCCGGCGGTCCGCAGCCAGGGGGGAGAGCATGCGGACCGCCGGGTGCGTCGGCCGGGTCGCAACGATCCGGCCGACGCGTCGGGAGCGGACGCGGTCGGAGCCTTCCGGCTCCGCGCGCAGTGCCCCATCTCGAACTCCGCGGTCCCGCCGTGGACCTCACCCACGGCGTCGCGCGTTCGCTCCCGTGCCCAGGAGACCCTCCCCGTCCACGCCGATAACACTTTCTTCCGATTCTTCCGATCGCTTCCCCAGGACATTCGGTTGACGGCTCATCACATCAACCGAGGCACGCTATGGCGGAGCGGGAAGTCGGGCTAGGATCACGACATGGTCACCGCCCGGTCGCCGTTGCGTACACGACGCGCCCGCCCCCGAGGGGTGGTGGCGCGGCTGTTCTGGCTGGGCGCCCTGCTGGCGGCCGTGTTCGCGTCCCACGGGTTCAGTGCGGAGACCGGCGCCGGGCACACCGATCCGATCCGGATCACCTGGTCCACCCACGCCACCACGGCGGTCGACGGCCCCCGGGCCGCGCAGCCTGCACAGCCCGAACAGCACCAGGAGCACGGCGAGGACGCCGACCACCCCGGCGGCGAGTGCCTGTCCGGGAAGCCCGAGGACGGGCCCGACGCGGGGACCGACCGGTCGGTCCCCGCCGTCCTGCCCGCCGCCGCGGAGCCCGCACCGGCGCCCGTTCCGCCGCGCCCGACGGCCGGGAGCAGCGGAGCCGCAGCGCCCGAACTCCCGCACCGGATCGCGCATCTGAGGGTCTAGACCGGCCCGGGCCGCGCCCCGCCACGCCCGCCTCGCGGTGCGGGCCGGCGCCCACTGCCCGCGTCCGTTCCCCCGCCGTCACCGATCCGCTGCCGCCGTGTGCGGCCGCGCGGAGTCCCGTCATGCCCAACCGGCTCCTGGCCGCGCTGCTGCTCGGCCTGTTCTCCCTGCTGCCCATCGGCTGCGCGGAGCGGCACCACGATGCCCGTCCGCACCGCTCCCCCGCGGCCACCGCCCCGGTCTCCACCCAGACCACCACCGCACCGACCACCGCACCGATCACCAGCGCGCCGACCACCAGCGCCCCGACCGAGCCGAGCGGCGCCCCCGCCGGTTCACCGGAGCGCTCCTGCCCGGAGGTCGACGACCTCGCGCCCGCGCAGCGCTCGGTCCGCACCCCCGCGGCGTCCCTCCCCTTCCCCGCCCAGGTGCCCGTCGCCGACCCCGGCGCCGGGCGGGCGGAGCCTCCCGCGCCCCGCCCGGCGGCCGCCGTCGGTCGCGCCGCCCGTACGACCGGGCCGAGAGGCCCGCTGCTGGTCACCGGTCGGTGGCGGATATAGCGGCTCGGAGTCCGTCCGAACCGCCGTACCGTCCGCCAACCTGCCTACAGGAGACCAGACATGACGTCCCTCACCCATCGCACCGACGACCACGCGGCCCTCAGCGGCCTGGTCGGCAACACCCCGGTCCTGCGGATCGGCGAGCCGCTCGCCCCGGCGGGCCGCGGCTTCTGGGCCAAGCTGGAGGGTTTCAACCCCGGCGGCATCAAGGACCGCCCGGCCCTGCACATGGTCCAGCGGGCCCGGGCCCGGGGCGAGTTGAGCCCGGGCGGCCGGATCGTCGAGTCCACCAGCGGCACGCTGGGCCTGGGCCTCGCGCTGGCCGGCATGGTGTACCGGCACCCGGTCACGCTGGTCACCGACCCGGGGCTGGAACCGGCCATGGCCAGGCTGCTCACCGCCTACGGCGCCGAGGTGGAGACGGTCACCGGCCCGCACCCGCGGGGCGGCTGGCAGCAGGCCCGGCGCGACCGGGTGGCCGAGCTGCTGGCCCGCCGCCCCGGCTCGTGGTGCCCCGACCAGTACAACAACCCCGACAACACCACCGCCTACACCCCACTGGCGCTCGAACTCGCCGCCCAGCTGGGCCACCTGGACGTGCTGGTGTGCAGCGTCGGCACCGGCGGGCACTCGGCCGGCACCTCCCGGGTGCTGCGCCAGCTCTACCCGGGACTGCGGGTGGTCGGGGTGGACACCGTCGGCTCCACGATCTTCGGCCAGCCCGACCGCGCCCGGCTGATGCGCGGCCTCGGCTCCAGCATCTATCCGCGCAACGTCGCCTACCGGACCTTCGACGAGGTCCACTGGGTCGCCCCGGCCGAGGCCGTCTGGACCTGCCGCCGACTGGCCGCCTCGCACTACGCCACCGGCGGCTGGAGCGTCGGCGCCGTCGCCCTGGTGGCCGGCTGGCTGGCCCGCACCCGGCCCGCCGGCACCCGGATCGCCGCGATCTTCCCGGACGGGCCGCAGCGCTACCTCGGCACCGTCTACGACGACGAGTACGGTGCCGCGCACGACCTGCTCGACCACCCGCCGGCGGACGGCCCGGACGAACTCGCCCGGCCGGACGAGCGGGAGGTCACCCGCTGGACCCGCTGCACCGAGGTGGTCGACCCGCTGACCGTCGCGGGCGCCCCCGGCGGTGCCGCGTGAGGGGGCTGACCGCCCAGTTCCGCGGCCACGAGCGCAGTGTGCGGCTGCTGATGGTCAACCAGTTCACCATCAACCTGGGCTTCTACATGCTGATGCCCTACCTGGCCGCGCACCTGTCCGGCGGCCTGGGCCTGGCCGGCTGGACGGTCGGGCTGGTGCTCGGGGTGCGCAACTTCACCCAGCAGGGCATGTTCCTGGTCGGCGGCACGCTGGCCGACCGGTTCGGCTACAAGCCGCTGATCGTGGCGGGCTGCCTGCTGCGCACCGTCGGCTTCGCCGCGCTCGGCCTCTCCTCCTCGCTGTCCGCCCTGGTGGCGGCCTCGGCGGCCACCGGCCTGGCCGGGGCGCTGTTCAACCCGGCCGTGCGGGCGTACCTCGCGCGGGACGCGGGAGAGCAGCGGGTGGCCGCGTTCGCGCTGTTCAACGTCTTCTACCAGGCGGGCATCCTGCTCGGCCCGCTGGTGGGCATGGCGCTGACGGCGGTGGACTTCCGCACCACCTGCCTGGTCGCGGCCGGGGTGTTCGCGGTGCTCAGCGCGGTGCAGATCCGTTCGCTGCCGGCCCGCCGGGGCGACGGGCCGGCCGGCGGCCCGGAGCGTACGGGTGTCCTCGCGCAGTGGCGCGGGGTGCTGGCCAACCGCCCGTTCCTGCTCTTCGCGGGCGCGATGACCGGCTCGTACGTGCTGTCCTTCCAGGTGTACCTGGCGCTGCCGCTGGAGGTCCGCCGGCTGGGCGGCGACGGCACGGGCGGGACGGTGGCGACGGCGCTGCTGTTCGTGGTGTCCGGGCTGGGCACGATCCTGCTCCAGACCGGGGTGACCGCGTGGTGCCGGGCCCGGATCGCGCCGGGCACCGCCCTGGTCGCGGGGGTGGCGGTGATGGGCGCGGCCTTCCTGCCGCTGCTCGCCGCCTCGGCCCTGCCCGTCCCGGGGGCGGGCCCCGGGCGCTGGGCGCTCGCCGCCGGGCCGCCGGCGCTGGCCGCGTTGCTGCTGGCCCTGGGCACGATGCTGGCGTACCCGTTCGAGATGGACACCGTGGTCAGGCTCTCCGGGGACCGCCTGGTCGCCACCCACTACGGGCTCTACAACACGGTCTGCGGGGTGGGCATCACGCTGGGGAACCTGCTGACCGGCGCGGCTCTGGACGCCGCCCGCGAGGCCGGGCTCGCCGCGCTCCCCTGGCTGGCACTGTGCGCCCTCGGGGTGGTCTGCGCGTTCTCGCTGCACGCGCTCCACCGGGGCCGGCGCCTCGTCGGGCCCGCTCCGGTGCCCGCCGGGTAGGAACCGCACGGCAACCGCCGAACGGCGGACCCGCAGGCTCACTCCCGGGCCTGCGGGTCCGCCGACACCCCCTCGGGAAGCTTGTACCGAACGGTCCGTTTCCTCATACTTCCGGTCAGCGCCGATCAGGAGCTGATCATCCGCCGTGCTTCCGGAGAGCAACGACCGGGGTCCGCCCATCCCCTGACCGCGCTTCACGGCCCCAACCCTCAGGGCCGTCACCCCCTCAGGAGGAGATCGGTGAGGACCACGCGCACCACGCCCCGCACCGGCAGCACGCCCCGCACCGGCAGCACGCGCCGCTTCCGCCTGCTCGCCGCGGCCCTCGGCCTGCTGACCGCGACCGCGGTCGCCGCGCCGGGCGCCGCCGCCGCTCCCACCCGCACCGCCGAACCGGAACAGCTCTCGGCGATCAGCGACGCCATTCTGAACGCCGAGGTCGACGGCACGGCCTGGTACGTCGACGAAGCCGCCGGACGCGTCGTGGTGACCGCCGACAGCACCGTCTCCCCGTCCTCGCTCGCCCGGCTGATGAAGGCCGCCGGCCCCGCCGCGCCCAGCCTCGACGTCCACCGCGTCCCCGGCGTGTTCACCCCGCTGCTCGCCGCCGGCGACGCCATCTACGGCGGCGAGTACCGCTGCTCGCTCGGCTTCAACGTGGTGAGCGGCAGCACCTACTACTTCCTCACCGCCGGACACTGCGGCAACGTCGCCCCCGACTGGTACACCGACGTCGCCCACAGCACCCTGATCGGCCCCACCATCGGCTCGACCTTCCCCGGCCACGACTACGCGCTGGTCCGCTACGACAACAGCGCCCTCAGCCACCCGGGCGGCTTCACCTCCGCCCCGGACGCCGTCGTCGGCGAGGCGGTGAAGCGCACCGGCTCGACCACCGGCACCCACGGCGGCACCGTCACCGGCCTCAACGCCACCGTGCGCTACAGCGACGGCAGCACCGTCCGCGGCCTGATCCAGACCAACGTCTGCGCCGAGGCCGGCGACTCGGGCGGCCCGCTGTACGACGGCGCCAAGGCGCTCGGCCTCACCTCGGGCGGCAGCGGCGACTGCACCTCCGGCGGGACGACCTTCTACCAGCCGGTCAACGCGGCACTCTCCGCGTACAACGTCAGCGTGTACTGACC
Organism: Kitasatospora sp. NPDC058063; assembly: GCF_042885395.1. NCBI lineage: Bacteria > Bacillati > Actinomycetota > Actinomycetes > Kitasatosporales > Streptomycetaceae > Kitasatospora > Kitasatospora sp. NPDC058063. Next base: position 426,671 of record NZ_JBHVSD010000005.1, on the reverse strand, counting down.
CGAGCCCTTCCGTCCCGGCCGTGGGCCCGTCGCACCTGTGCGGCGGGCCCACGGCCGTCCCCGGCGCGGGAGGGTCAGCCCGCGTACACGTCCTCGACGTACCGCCCGGCCTCGATCAGCCCCTGCAGCCAGGCCTGCGCCCGCCGCTCGTCGGCGCCCGGGGTGCCCTCCCGGTACAGCGCCCGGAAGGCCGCCCGGACGCCCGGCGCCATCCGGGCGCCGTCGCCGCACACGTACACCTCGGCGCCGGATTCCAGCAGCTCCCGGACCTCGGCGGCCTCGGCGGCGATCCGGTCCTGCACGTAGCGCCGCCCCTGCTGGGGCCGCTCGCTGAAGGCGGGCCGCAGCGAGACCGCGCCGGCCCGCTCGGCGGCCTCCAGCTCGCCGCGGTGCAGGTAGTCCGCCGCCTCGTCGTCGCAGCCGAAGTACAGCAGCGCCGGGGCCAGGGCGGCGCCCCGCGCGAGCAGCGCCCGGCGGTCGGCGACGGCGCCCCGGAAGGGTGCCAGGCCGGTGCCCGCCGCGATCATGACCACCGGGGTGCGGTGGCCGATCCGGAACGCCTCCCGGCAGGGCTGGACCCGGGCCAGCACGGTGTCGCCGACGGCGACCCGGTCGAGGTAGCCGGATCCGGCGCCCCGGAAGGTCCCCCGGCCCGAGCGGGCCGGGGCGCTGAGGACCGAGACCATCAGCTCCACCTGGCCGGGGTCGCCGGTGGGCGAGGAGGAGATCGAGTAGTGCCGCGGCCTGATCGGCGGCAGCAGCTCCAGCAGCACCGGCCAGCTCAGCCGCTCCCGCAGCGCCGGGTGGTCCTCGATCAGGTCCAGCAGGGCGCGCGGGTCGTCGTCGGGCAGGGCCCGCAGGGCGGCCTGCTCGGGCGGGCAGGGGTTGAGCGCCGCCAGCGCGGCGCGCTGCTCGGCGTTCGGGCGGTCCTGCAGCTCGACGTGACGGGTGAGCAGCTCGCGGACGGTCAGCGGGCGGTCGACGGCCAGTCCGGTGCGCCGGTGCGCCACGATGTTCAGCACCGTGTCCGGGTCGGCGCCGAACAGCTTGGCGGCACGCTCGACCAGCACCGGGTCGTTGGCCGGGAGCACGGTGAGGTGGTCGGCGGTCCGGTAGCCGGTGCCCTCCGGCAGGGCCAGCCGGACCAGCCGCTTGACCCGGTGGTAGGCCGGGTCGGTCAGGCTGCCGACGGCGGTGACGGTCAGCTCCGCCGTGTCGTGCCGGGCGGCGAGCGCGGCCAGCGGGCCGCCGGTCACCTCGGTCACCGTGTACGCGGCCTCCGGCTGCTCCCCGGCGGGGGCGTCGGCGTCCCCGTAGCGCGCCAGCAGGGCCTCGCGCAGCGCCCCGGTGAACTGCCGCACGGTGCCCGCCAGGTCGCCGGAGGCGTCGGCCTCGGCGCGGGCCAGCAGCCGGGTGCCGCCGAGCTCGGCGAGCCGGTCGTCGATCAGCGCCGGGACGCGCTGGTAGGTCGCGGCATAGGTGCGGTCGCCGATGCCGAGCACCGCGAACTCGACGCCCTCGGCCCCGTCGCCCTCCCGGGACTCCTGGAGCCGGCGGACGAACCGGGCCGCGTCGTCGGTCGGCTGCCCGTTGTACGAGGCGGCGGTGATCACCACCGGCCGGTCGGTGGGCAGGCCGTCCGCGTACGCGTCCAGCGGGGCGGTCGCGGTCTCGCAGCCGAGGTCGGCGGCGGCCTCCGCGAGCTGCCGGGTGAACTCCCGGCAGGCACCGTAGTTGGAGCCGTGCAGGAGCAGCAGCCCGGTGCCCTGCCGGACCCGTCCGGGCCGCCCGGCGGCCGGTCCGGCCTGCCGGTCGACCGTCGTCGGCGCGACGGCGGCGAGGGAGTCCGCGCGGGAGGCGTCGCGGGCCGGGGCGGGCGTGCGCCGGGCGAGGCCGAGGGTGAACCCGTCGGGCTTGATGGTGAGCGTCTGCTTGATGGTCAGCCGGTAGTCGGCGTGGTCGATCAGCCGGTAGCGGTGCACCAGCATGCCGAGCAGCATGACGGCCTCGTGCAGCGCGAACTGCCGCCCGATGCAGGCGCGTTCGCCGGTGCCGAAGGGCTTGAAGGCGTGCGGGGAGCGGCTCTCCTCGTACTCCGGGTCGAACCGGGACGGGTCGAACAGCTCCGGGTTGTCGCCCCACGCCGGGTCGCGGTGCAGCAGCGGCGTGCTGACGAGGACGGTCTCCCCGGCGCGCAGCGGGATGCGTCCGCCGAGCAGGGTGTCCACGCGCGCCTCCCGGCTGAACGCGGGCGCCGTCGGCCACAGTCGCAGCGCCTCGTTGAGCACCTGGCGGGTGTGGCGCAGCCGTCCGACATCCTCGTAGGAGGGCTCGGGATCGGCCCGGTCGCCCCAGAGTTCGTCCACCTCCCGCTGCACCTCGCGCAGCGCGGCCGGGTGCTTGGCCAGGTAGTACAGCGCGAAGGAGAGTGCGCCGGAGGTGGTCTCGTGGCCGGCGATCAGGAAGGTGATCACCTGGTTGCGGATGTTCTCGGCGTCCAGCCGGGTGCCGTCCGCGGGGCGGACGGCACCGAGCATCAGGCCGAGCAGGTCCTCGGCCGGGCCCTGGACGTCCTCCTCGGCGCGGGCGGCGATCACCTCGTCCACCACGGCGGCCAGGTAGTCGGAGTCGGCGCGGAAGGCCGCGTCGCGCTCGCGGTGGTCCGCCTCCGGGTCGCGGGTGAGGCTGGTCATCGCCCATTCCAGGCAGCGCACCATCGCCTCGACGAAGGGGTGCGGCTCGTCCCGCTCGAAGGAGCCGAAGTCGAAGCCGAAGCCGGCCAGGCCGATGGTGTCCAGGGTCATCCGGGTCATGTCGCCGGGCACGTCCACCGGCTGCCCGGCGGCCTCCCGGCGGTCCCAGGAGTCGACCAGCCGGCGGGCCACCCGCAGCATCACCGGGTGGTAGGTGCGCATCGAGCCGAGCGCGAAGGCGGGCATCAGGATGTCGTGCGCCCGGGCCCAGTTGGGCTCCTCGTTGTAGGCGGTGAACAGGCCGTCGCCGGTGAACTGCCGGACCTTCTCCAGGGCCAGGCCGATCGACTTGGTGAACCGGGTCTCGTCGGCCAGCTCGGTGACCAGCTCCAGGCCGCTGACGACCAGGGTGTCCCGGCCGTGCAGTCGCTGGACGAAGGCCGGGCCGTGCTCTCTGGCCAGTTCCATGATGCGCAGCACCGGGGCGGCGGCCGGCGGCATCGCCGAGATGTCCACCAGGGGGACGGCCCGGCTCTCGCCCTCGGCCGCCCGCTCGTCCTCGGTCGTGCGCTCCACGGTCTCGGTCATCGGTGTGCCCCTCCCACGGCAGGAAACATTCGTCTTCCACCACTGTGCGCCCACCGGGAGGGGGTGCGGGCCGCGGTCACTACATGATTGTGTAGTGCCTGGGTCGGTTACGGGCTTGCTACGGACCGTCAGCGTCGGCCCCGGGGAAGGAGAATCGCGGATGCGGACGACCGAGGGCTGCGGCCCGGTACCGGACAGCCCGCGGGAGGCGGCGGTGATCTGGCGCAACCGGGCGCTGCGGTTGCTGGACCACGTGCCGCTGCCGATCGCGGTGTGCGAGTTCGGCGGGCGCATCCTGATCGTCAACCGCGCCATGGCGGTCGAATTCGGCCGTTTGCCAGGTCAGTTGCACAACCGTAGGATCCTGGAGTTCTTCACCCTGCGGGACACCGGCACCCTTGAGGCGCTCACCGAGGCCGTCCGGCTGCACCGCCGCTCGCAGTACCCGGCGCGGGTCTCCTGGACGTCCGCCGACGGCCGCGATCGGCACGGCGAGATGACCGTCGACCTGGTCGGCGACACCCCGGAGCAGACCCCGAGCCTGCTGCTGTCGCTGCGGGCGGAGCAGCCCGCGGCCGCCGCCCCGGCTCCCGGCCCGCAGGTCGAGGTCAGCCCGGTCGAGGCCCGGATCCTGGCCGCGGCGGCCCGGGGCGACACCACGGCGCAGATCGCCCGGGAGATCGGCGTCACCCCGGACGGGGTCAACTACCACCTGGCCCGGCTCACCCGGCGCTGGCGCGTCCCCAACCGCACCGCCCTGGTCGCCCGGGCCTACGCCACCGGCGTCCTGGCCCCGGACGCCTGGCCGCCGCGGCCGGCCCGCTGAGCGGGCGAGGGCCCGGGGGCGCCCGGGCCGGTCCGCCGGGCGTGCTCGGGTGGTTTCCCGGGCACGGCCGCGCGGACCCGGGAGATCAGTCCGCCGGGCGCCGTACGGCCTCGATGAAGGCCGTCGTGGTGGAGGGGTCCGGCAGCGGGCGCCCGTAGGCCTCGCCGAGCCCGACCAGGGTGGTGATGCCGGTGGTCCAGCCGTTCCGGTCGAGCCATCCGTCGGTGTCCGGGCCGAGGCCGCCGCGCCACAGCCCGGTCACGTGGACGAGCGCCGGGTCGTGCGGTGTGCGGCTCACGTCCCGGCCCTGCTCCAGCAGCAGTCGGCTGCCCGGGGCCGCCAGCCCGCCGACCGCCGTGAGCAGTCCGGCCGCCTCCTCGGCCGTGAGGTAGACCAGCAGCCCCTCGGCCAGCCAGACCGAGCGCCGTGCCGGGTCGAACCCGGCCGCGACCAGCCGCTCCGGCCAGCCCGGGTCCTGCAGGTCGGCGACCAGTGCGGTGCGCCCGGTCCGCGGCACGGCGCCGAGCCCGTCCAGGACCTGCTCCTTGAAGGCCAGCACCGGGCCCAGGTCGAGCTCGAACACCCGGGTGCCGGCCGGCCAGTCCAGCCGGTACGCCCGGGTGTCCAGGCCGGCCGCCAGCAGCACCACCTGGTCGGCGCCGGCGGCGGGCAGCCGGTCGTCGTAGAAGCGGGTGCGCAGGATGCCGTGGGTGACCAGGCCCCTGGCGAGGCTGCTGACCGGGCCGGACAGGGCCGGTTCGAGGCCGGCGGCGGTGACGAACGCCAGGGCATAGGGGTCGACGAAGAGCGGGTCGGGGCGGGAGCTCTCGTAGGCCCGCACCCGGGCGACGGACAGGGCGGTGCGGGAGACCGGGCTGAGCGGTTCGGAGGTCGTCATGCCCGGCAATCTACATCGCCACCGATGCATCGGTGAAGATGTATTCTGTCGGACATGGACGGCGTGCAACTCCTCAGGCTCGGCAAGCGGTTGACCGAACTCGGCCGCGCCCTGATCACCGACCCGGCCTCCGAGCACCTCACCCCCGGGGAGATCGCCGTGATCGCCGACGTGTACCGGCACCCCGCCACCTCCGTCCAGGAGATCCGGGTCCGGACCGGGTTCGCCCAGAGCCACGTCTCGGTCTCCGTCGCCCGGCTGCGCGAACAGGGCCTGCTCGACGCCGCGCCCGACCCGGCCGACGGGCGCCGCACCCTGCTGACCGTCTCCGACCACGCCCGACGCGCCATCCGCGCCCATGTCGCCCGGCCCGCCGAGCCGGTCATCGCCAAGGCCGTCCCGGACCCGGCGAAGGCCCGCAGGGTCGCCGAACTGCTGGACGAGCTCGCCGGCCTGCTGCTGCCCTGACCGGCCCCGCCCCCTTCCGTTCCCCCGGCCGCCGGCCCCTGACCGGCCGAGTTCGACAAGTCGGTGACAAACTCTTCCGGTTGCTCCCTCGCGACCGTCGAGCCCTGTCATCATCCGGCTGGACCCGGGAACCGCCCGGGAGGGCCGAGGGAGAGCGATGGACGCGCGGATCGAGGTCGCCGGCGGCGACGAGCCAGAGGCGCCCGGCCCCGCCCCCGTCGATGGAGCCCCTGCCATGGCCGACCGCGTCCCGGCACCGCCCGTACGAACGCCACCACCCCGCCCCCACGGCCCCTCCCACCCGCGGAAGCGCCGCCCCGCCGCCCGCGTGACGGCCCGCGTCGTGGCCCGGGTCGTGACCCGGGTCCTGCTCGTCCTGACCGGTCTGGCCTCCGTCGCCCTCGGCTTCTCCTGGTTCGTCGACGCCTTCGACGCGGCGACCGCCTACCGCGGCGCCCCGGCCTGTACCGCGCCCGTCGCCGCCGCCACGGACTGCACCACCCACGAGACCGGCCGGGTGACGGACAGAAGGGCCGGCTCGAACGAGGATTCCCCCCACTACGAGGTGACCGTCTCCCGCGAGGCGGCGCCCACCGACACCTACGCCGTCTCCGACGGCCTCTTCGGCAGCGTCCGGAGCGGCGACAACGTGGACCTCACCCTGTGGAACGGCCGCGTCGTGGAGATCTCCCACCAGGGCCACCGCTCCCCGGTCACCGAGGTCCCCTGGCTCACCTTCCTCGAACTGGCCCTGCTGGTCGGCGCGGGAACGCTGCTCGCCGTCCACACCCTGCTCCGGCGAGGCTGGGACGGCTGGTTCCTCCCCGCCGTCGCCTGCCTGTTCCTCTCCGTCTTCGCCTTCGCCGGGAGCGTCCTCCTGATCGCGCTGCAGTGGTCCTTCGCCTTCACCCTCACCGTCCCGATCGTCGGCTGGCTGGCCCTCACCACCGTGATCACCGCGATGTGCTGGGAGGACTGACGCCGTAACGGCAGAGGTTCGCCGGGCCGGACGGGCCGGGGCAGGGCGGGCCGGACGGGCCAGGGCGGGGCGGGGCGGGGCGGGACGCGGTACCGAGCGGGCGTGACGCCGGCCCGGCGTTACGGGACGTTCCAGGCGGAGATGACCGGCTGCCCGTGCTCAACGGCCAGGAAGCCGAGAGAGCCCGGGTGCGGGTGGCCGAGCAGGCGGGCGGCGGACGCATCGAGCCCGAGCCAGCGAACGGTGATCACTCGCGCCAGATGGCCGTGAGCGACCACGGCGACATCCCCCTGGTCCAGCAGCGGCCGGATCCGGTCCAGCACCGCGTCCGTGCGCGCGGCCACCTGCTGGAGCCGCTCGCCAGGATGGACGGCGTCCCCGGGAACGACGCCGTCGCGCCACAGGTCCCAGCCCGGCCTGGACTCCTGGATCTGCTCGGCGGTCATGCCCTCGTAGCCGCCGTAGTCCCACTCCACCAGGTCCGGATCGGGCCGGACACCGGTCAGACCCGCGAGCTCGGCCGTCCGCATCGCACGGCTCAGCGAGCTGCTGAACACGGCGACCGGACGACGTTCGGCCAGCCTCGGAGCGAGCGCCCTGGCAGCGGCCTCTCCCTCATCGGTCAGCGCCACGTCGGTGCGCCCGGCGTGCCGGCCCGACAGGCTCCACTCGGTCTGACCGTGCCGGACAACTATCAGTGCTCCCATGGCCGTGCACGATATCCGATGGCCCGTCGGGTCCGCCCCGGTCGGTGCGCGAAGAACACGGCCCGGGACGGACGGAGTCCGAAACGGCCGGATCCGTCTCCGCCGGCCGACCGGACGGGAGGACTTCTCAGTCCAGCGGCACGTCCAGGCAGGCCCGGCGGTGGCTGAAGGTGTCGATCGACCAGCGGCCGTGGTACCGGCCGGAGCCGCTCTCCCCCACCCCGCCGAACGGGAGTTCCGGGATGCCCAGGTGGGCCACCGGGAGGCCGAAGTTCAGGCCGCCCGAGCTGGTCTCCTCGGCCAGGCGCCGACGGGCGTGCCCGTCCTCGGTGAAGGCGTAGAGCGCGAGGGGGCGGTCCCGCTCGTTGATGAAGGCGATCGCCTCGTCCAGCCCGGTGACCTCCAGGACCGGCAGGACGGGGCCGAAGATCTCCTCCCGCATGACCGGGGCGTCCGGCCGCACCTCGGCGAGCAGGGTGGGCGCGATGTAGCGGTCCGCGCGGTCGTGCCGGCCGCCGAAGACCGTGCGGCCCGAGTCGAGGAGGGCGACGACCCGGTCGAAGTGCCGCTCGTCGACGAGGCGTCCGTACGCCCGCGACCGCGCCGGGTCGGGGCCGTACAGCTCGGTGACCGCCCGCTCCAGGGCGCCTTCCAGCGCCCGGGCCGTGGCCGGGTCGGCCAGCAGGTAGTCGGGGGCGACGCAGGTCTGCCCGGCGTTGGAGAACTTGGCGCGGGCCAGTCGGGCCGCGACCGTCCCGAGGTCGACGCCCCGGTCGACGAACACCGGGGACTTGCCGCCCAGTTCGAGGGTGACCGGGGTCAGGTGCTCGGCGGCGGCCCGCAGCACCGCCCGCCCGAAGCCGGCGTTGCCGGTGTAGAGGATGTGGTCGAAGCGCTCGGCCAGCAGGGCGGTGGCCGTCTCCCGGCCGCCCTCCAGCACGGCGATCGCCGCCGGGTCCACGTACTGCGGCAGCAGCCGCGCCAGCAGGGCCGAGCAGGCCGGCGCCAGCTCGCTCGGCTTGGCCAGCACCGTGTTGCCCGCGGCGATCGCACCCGCCACCGGCACCAGCAGCAGCTGCACCGGGTAGTTCCAGGGCGCGATGACCAGGACGGTCCCGAGCGGGTCGTGGCGGGTGTGGGCGCTCGTCCCCGGCGGCAGCCGGGTGAGCGCGGCGGCGGGCACCGGCTCGGGGTGCAGCCAGTGCTCCAGGTTCCGCAGGGCGTGGTCGATCTCCCGTACGGTGAAGTCGACTTCGGCGAGGTCGGCCTCGGCGCGCGGCTTGCGCAGGTCGGCGTGGAGGGCGGCGGCGATCTCCTCGCGGTGCCCGGTCAGCAGGGCGCGCAGCCCGGTCAGCTGCTCGGTGCGCCAGGCGAGCGGCCAGGTGCGGCCGGTGCGGAAGGTCGCGCGCAGCCGGGCGACGGCTCCGGCCGGCGTGTCCGGGAGCGGGCTGTCCGAGGGCCGGCCGTCCGGGGATGTGGCGGGCGGGGTGCTCAGGCGGAGTCCTCCCGGGCGGGGTCGGGGATCCAGCTGCCGTGGAAGCCGGCCGGCACCCGTACCGGCAGGTGGACGGTGGCGATCGGGTCGCCGGTGAAGTCCTCGGCGGAGAGGACGACCAGGTCGCTCGCGCCCCGCTCGGGGTCGTGGACGTAGGCCAGCAGGTAGCCGTCGTCCTCGCCGCGGGCGCCCTGCCTCGGGACGAAGGAGGCCTCGCCGGTGTAGCGGCCGGCGCCGAACCGCCGCACGGTGCTGGACTGCCGGCTCAGGTCGTGCTTGATCAGCGCGTCCCCGGCGGCCTCCGGGGTCAGGGCTTCCAGGGCCCCCGCCGCCGCGAAGTGGCGCAGCAGGTCGCCGGCCACGGTGGAGTACCCGTAGCGGTGGGCGCCGCCGACCACCGCCGGGCTGACCGCCGGGAACTCCTGCGGCCGGTCGTCCAGGCGGGTCTCGGTGACCCTGCCGGAGACGGTGTCGACGGTCCAGCGGTCCAGGGTGGGGCTGCTCTGCCCGTCCAGCGCGCCGCCGGCGAACATCCGCGGGTAGCGCACCACGTCGATGACGACCCGGTGGCCTTCCTCGTGGGCGTTGAGTGTGTGGAAGACGAAGCAGGGCTCGACCCCGAACCAGGCGACCTCGGTGCCGTCGCGGGGCAGCAGCCCGATCCGTGCGCCGCCGGTCTCGTCCCAGACCGCCGGGTAGGTCTTGCGCGCGAGGTTGTCGGCCATGCCGACGCGCGCCGTGAGGTCGAGGACGACGGCGAAGTTCCGGGTCAGCGCCATGTCGTGCACCACCGGCCGGTGCGCGACCGGGACGTCCACGGCCCGGACGACGGCTCCCCGCGGGGAGACCACCAGGTGCCGCAGGTTCTCGCTGTCCCGCTGCCAGGTGATCGCGTGCAGCTCGCCGGTGACCGGGTCGAGCTTCGGGTGGGCGGCGAACCCCTCGGGCAGCGTGCCGCAGAAGTCGCTGGCGCCCACCGTCTCGATCTCGTAGGAGAGTTCGTACGGGCGGAAGCCGCCCTCGACCAGCGCGAAGGTGCGGTCGGCGTGCCCGATGACGTGGGTATTGGGCGCGACGTCGGTGATCCTCGCCGCGGCGCCGGGGCGCGGCCGCTCCCCCAGGGCCTCGGCCACGGCGGCGCTGCGCACCAGCCGGTTGCGGTACCACCGGGCCCGCCCGTCGAGCAGCCGCACCCCGTGCACCATGGCGTACCCGCCGAACAGATGCCTCGGCCGGGGGTCCTCCGCCCGCATCCCGTTGGGCCCGTTGCGCAGGTACCGGCCGTTGAGCTCGGCCGGGATCGTGCCCGTGACCGGCAGGTCGAACGCGGTGACTTCCTCGCCCACCGGCGTGTAGGCACCCGTGAACGGATTGGTGACGGTGGACACCGCAGATTCCTCCAGGCCGCATTCCGACGTCCGCTGCGCCCTCGGGGCAGCGCGTCCGGTTCAACGACCCGACCGCCCGCCGGGTGACGGCCGGTGGCGCGTGGGCGTCACGCCCGCCGGAGGGCCGTCAGCCGTCATCCGGTCGACGGTTCCAGCGCGCCGACTTCGAAGACGTCCGCCACGACGACCGCCGTGACCTCACCCGCGTCGTCATGTCCCACCCAGACCGGGTGGACGCCGTCTCCGCCCAGCAGGAAGGTGACCAGCTCGGCCCCGCCGGCCTCGTCGGTCACCTTGCTGCAGCCGCCGTCGAGTTCGCCCGCTCCGAGATCGAGCACCCGTACAGCGTCCCAACCCCCCGATCCGGGTCCACTTGCGAGCCGCATTCGAACAGCACCATCATCGGGACGCCTGGAACCGCCCACGAGCCATTCCCGAACCAGCCCTCCCAGGAGCAGACTTGACTGTCGAATCCCCCTGACCGGCAGTACCGCGCACCCGCCCACCGCCTTGCAGCGAGGAGCCCTCCCGGTGATCGACTTCAACGTGCTGACCGACCTGGCCCACCGCGAGGGCGTCCAGCGGATCGGCGTCGGCGTGGTGGTCCGCGACACCTCCGGCCGGATCCTGATGATCCGCCGGGCCGCGCACGACACCCTGCCCGGCCGGTGGGAGTACCCGGGCGGCGGCCGGGCCGGCGGCGAGACGGTGGAGGCCGGCGCGGCGCGGCGACTGGCCGAGGAGACCGGGCTCGCCGGCCTGCCACTGGAGTACGCGCGGCACCTGGACCTCACCGACCGGCGCGGCCTGCGCGTGCGCCAGTTCGTCTTCACCACCGTCGTGCCGGACGGCACCGCGATCCTCCTCTCGCCCGGCCACGACGACCACCGGTGGGCCGCCCCCGACCGGCTCCCGCCCACCAGCGACGGGCAGCGCACCGTGATCGAGTGGCTCGCCGGCCGCCTGGCCCTCCCCGGCTGGCGGCCGGTCGGCGGCTACCTCACCACCATCGCCCGGCCCGGCTCCTACGGCTGTTTCCTCGTCACCGATCCGCAGGGGCGCGTCCTCGGGCTGCGCTCCACCGTCGACCCCGGCGTGTGGAACTTCCCCGGCGGCAACGTCGAACACGGCGAGACACCGTTCACCACCGCCCTGCGCGAGGCCCGGGAGGAACTGGGCCTCGACCTCGCCACGGAGAACCCGCAGGTGCTGCGGCGGCGCCTGGTTGCCGTCGTCCACGAGCAGGCCGGCAGCCTGTTCCCCGTCCCCGCCTGCGGATACGTCTTCGACGGCGGCGTCCTCACCGCCGAGCAACAGGCCCGGATCCGCCTCGACCCCGCCGAGCACACCGAATGGCGCTTCGAGACCGCCCACGACTGGCAGGACCACATGGGCCCGGACCGCTACCGGCGGCTCCTGCAGGCCCTGCGCGCCCACCGCAGCGGCACCCCGCTCTACCTCGAACGCCCGTCCCCGGACGACGACTTCGAGGGCGTCATGGTCCTCGTCACCGACCCGGCCGGACGGCTGCTGATGCACCACCGCGACGACAAGCCCGGCATCGCCTGGCCCGGCCACTGGACCCCGATCGGCGGATGGCGCGAGGCCGACGAGACCCCCGAGGAGAACGCCGCCCGCGAGGTCCGCGAGGAGGCCGGAATCACCATCACACGGATGCGGCCGGTGCCCGGCCCGCAGCACGAGCTCGTCTCCCCGCTCGTCCGCGTTCTGCACGCCGCCTGGGACGGCCCCGCCGGCGACCTGCGGCTCGGCGACGAGGGCCTGGCCGTCCGCATGGTCCCCTTCGGCGAGGTCCTCGACCTCAAGGTCCCGCCCTACATGCGGCACTACCTGCCGCTGCTCGCCGCTGCGGCCGACCACCCCGCCGGCGGCACCTGGTGACCCGGCCCGCCCCCACCGGCCGCCCGGCCGACCACCCGGCGCCCCGCGCAACCGGCGCGGACCCGCTGACACTGGTCGTCGGCGTCCACCTCGTCCTGGTCGCCGACGGCACGGTGCTCCTCGGGCGACGCCGCAACACCAGCTACGCCGAAGGCCTGTGGCACCTGCCGGCCGGCCACATGGAGCCCGGCGAACCGATCACCCGCAGCATGGCACGCGAGGCCGAGGAGGAACTCGGCATCACCATCGCCGAGGACGACCTCGAACTCGTCCACACGCTGCACCACCTCGACGCCGACGACGGCCGCAGCCGCCTCCAGCTCTTCTTCCGCCCGGCCCGCCACACCGGCCAGGTGCGCAACACGGAGCCGCACAAGTGCGAGGAGCTGCGGTGGTGGCCGCTGGACCACCTGCCTCCCGACACCGTGCCCTACACCGCGCACGCGCTCGGCGAGATCGGCCGCGGCAAGCCGCTGTCCGTCGTCGGCTGGCCGGACTGACCGCCACCGCCCGGCACCGTCCCGGACCGGCCGCGCCACCCCGCACTCGATCACGGTCCCTGCCCACCGGACGCGGGAACGCGCTCTCTGTGGTGGGGTGTCGCACTCCCGCCCGCCGTCGGGCGACCTGGCCGGCCAACGGCCGGCGGCGGACCGCCGAGGGCGGACGGCGGACGGCCTGCGGTCAGTGCAGCCAGGGCTGGTAGTTCGGGTTGTCCACGCAGCCGGACTCGACCAGGGAGGCGGTGGCCCGGTCGACCGGGCAGGCCCGGCGGATGAAGTGCCGGTCCACGCCGCCGGGGAACGCGACTTCGACCTGGTCGGCGTACTGGTGCTGGTCGCCGATGGTCGCGTTGACGTCGATGCCGCCGGGGGCGTCGATGAAGTAGTCCCAGGGCACCTTCTTCCACTTCTTGTACAGCTCGGGGTCGTAGGTGGTGCTGACGAACGGCGAGGGCTGGTTCTGCAGGACGTAGCTGGTGATGTCGTACTGGCCGTTGACGGTGTCCTTCGGGCCGAAGCCCTCCTCGAAGATGACGGACGGATCGCGGCCGTCCGAGCGGAAGAGCGGGTGGCAGTTCTTGCGCCAGTGCGGTTCGGGGGTGATGCGGGGTACGTCCACCCGGCGGTCCACGGCGGCGTACAGCGGGTCCGGGCCCTTGGGGAGGTTCTCGAAGGTGCTGGCGGGGAGGGTGACGGCGGGCCGGACGGCACAGTCGTCGGCGCGCAGTTCGGCCTCGTCGGCGAAGTCGATCCGGCGGCCGTCCAGGAGGATGGCGACGGCCTCGGTGCCGAGTTCGCGGACGATGACGCCGTCGCACTGGGGGCCGCTCCAGAGCGCCTCCCCACTGGGGTCGAGGCAGCTGAACGGGGCGGGTTCGGTCGCGGCCGCAGGGGCGGCGGCGGCCGGGATCTCGGGGATGAGCACGACGGCGCAGGCGAGGGCGACTGCGCCGGCGGCCGTGCGGATGCGGATGTTGATCACGACCGTTACCCTGGCCGCCCCCGGGCCCGGAGATACCGCACCTCACCCGATCAGGGGCGTGTCCTCGTCGCCGATTGACGCCCTCGGCCGTCCCGGTCCGCTCGGACCCACAGTGTGCGCGAGGCGGCGGCCCGCCGCCTCGCGTCAGACGTGGACGACCGGCACACCGGTCAACTCCACTCCCGCCTGGCCGAGTTCGGCGAGGGCCCGGGCGGTGGTGTCGGCGGCGACGCCCGCGGTGTAGTCGAGCAGAACGCGGACGTCGAAGTCGGCCCGCACGCCGTCGAGCGCGGTCGCCTTCACGCAGTGGTCGGTGGCGATGCCGACCACGTCCACCTCGGTGACCTCCCGCGCGCGCAACCAGTCCGCGAGCCCGGTCCCGTTCGCGGTGAAGCCCTCGAAGCCGCTCTTGGAGGCGGAGTGCGCGCCCTTGTAGAAGACCTCGTCCACCTTCGTCCCGACCGTGGGGGCGAACTCGGGGTGGAACTCGCTCCCCTCGGTGCCGGCGACGCAGTGCACGGGGAAGGAGTCCTTGAAGTCCGGGTGCTCGGAGAAGTGGCTGCCCGGGTCGAGGTGGTGGTCGCGGGTGGCGACGACGTGGGTGTACTCGCTGCCGGCGGTGCGCCCGACGAGATCGGCGATGGCCCGGGCCCGCCCGGCGCCTCCCCCGACCGGAACGGCTCCGCCCTCGCAGAAGTCCCTCTGTACGTCGACCACGATCAGTGCACGCCCCACGGCACGGCCTTTCTCACGGGATCCTCGGTCCCCCACCCGTGCCCTGCCGGACCGCGGAACGCGCGTTCCACCCGCGATGTTCACCCGGGCCGAGCACACGCCGCGGCGGCGTGCGGTGCGGCGCTCCGGGCCACCCGGCCCCGGCCCCGGCCGGAGCCGCCCGGGCCGTGCCCGTCGGGGACACGGCCCGGGGACGACGGGGACCCCGCCCGCTATCCACCCGCCCCCTTCTCCTCGGCGCGGACACCCACGAGGCCGCCGTGGAGGGCCGGGTCGCTCGGCACGTCGAGGCCGAGGTCGAGGTCGATCACCGGCCGCTCCCCTCGTCCTCCCGGACCGGCTGGGTCCGCTGGGCCGGGAGGCCGGTGCGTTCGTTCTGCAGGTCCCACAGTTCCCTGAACCGGCCGCCCTCCTCGGCCACCAGCTCGGCGAACGTGCCCTCCTGGAGGACCTTTCCGTCCTCGAGCACCACGATCCGGTCGGCGACGGCCACGTTGGTGAGCCGGTGGGTGACCAGGACGACGGCCCGTTCCCGCGCGACCGCCCGCAGGTTCTGGAAGATCCGGTGCTCGGCGCGCGGGTCGAGGGCGGCGGTCGGCTCGTCCAGGACGAGCAGCCCGGCCTCGCGGTGGAACGCCCGGGCGATGGCCAGGCGCTGCCACTGGCCGCCGGACAGCTCCTCGCCGCCCATCCACTCCACCGCCAGCAGGGTGGACAGCCCCCGGCGGAGCTTGGCGACGACGTCGGCCGCCCCGGAGGCGTCGGCGGCGCGCAGCACCGCCGCGTCGCCCTCGGCAGTGGGCTGGCCCAGCGTGATGTTCTCGCGGCAGGTCAGCGGCCAGCGCGCGTAGTCCTGCGGGACGACGGCGACCTGGCGCCACAGGGCGTGCGGGTCGAGGTCGCGGGTGTCGCGCCCGTCCCACCGCACCGATCCGGCATCGGGCAGGTAGAGCCCGGCCAGGAGCTTGGAGAGGGTGGTCTTGCCAGAGCCGTTCTCCCCCACCAGGGCGAGGATCTCGCCCCGCTCGACGTGCAGGTTCACCCCGTCCAGTGCCTTGCGGTCGGAGGCCGGGTAGGCGTAGCGGAGGTTCTCCACCGCGATCCGGCGCGGTGGCTCGGGGGCCTCGGTGCCGCGCCGGGGCCGGTGACCGCCGGCGGTGTCGAGGAAGCTCGACCAGTCGTCCAGGTACATGCCGGTGCGGAAGAGGTCCGCGCCGTAGCCGACGATGCCGCGCAGGCTGGTGCCAACCGCGGTCAGGGCGAACACGGCCGCGCCGCCGCGCGGCAGGCTCATCCGGCCGGTGCTGACCAGCCACAGCATCGCCGCCCACACCACCGCGCTGCCGAGGCCGGAGGCGACTGCCCCGATCACCGACACCCGGGCGCTCTGCATCGCCGCCCGCCGCGAAGTGGCATCCAGCCTCCGGCCGACCTGGTCGTACTTGACGAGCAGGAACTCGCCCATGGTGTCGGAGCGGACCTGGTCGGCGTTGCGCTTGAGGTGGATGTACCAGCGCAGGTTGGCCATGATCCGGCGGTCGCCGACCGCGGCCCGGTTCGCCAGGAACTGCACCCGGGCGGCGTGCACCGACGCGATCCCCTGGGGCAGCGCGGCGAGCACCAGCAACGGCAGGAGGGCGGGGTGGAGCACCGTCAGCACGCCGGCCGCGCCCAGGAGCGAGGCGAGGGAGGCGAGCAGGTTCTGCGCCTCCCCGACGATGTCCACACAGACCTCGGCGCCGCGGTCCGCGGCTTCCAGCTCGTCGTTGTAGCCGGCGTGGTCGTAGGCGGTCAGTTCGGCCGCCACCGTGGCGCGCAGCACCGCGGCTTCGGCCTCGCGGGAGATCCGCGGCGACAGGTGGATGGTGATGGTGCGGATCGTGATGCCCAGCAGGGAGCGGGCGCCGGCCGCCGCCGCGATCACGAGGATCGACGGCGCCGCGTGGGCGAGCTTGTCCTCGACCCGGCCGGGGCCGAACAGCGCCGAGATGGTGCCGGTGGTCGCGAACAGGCCGGCCGCGCCGAGCACCGCGGACACGGCCTGGCAGACCAGGAGCAGCGTGACGGAGGCACGGTCGATGCGCCAGCCGAGGCGGAACGCGCGGATGACGAGCGCGGGCAGGCGGCGGGCCATCGCGTTGACGCCGATCGCCTCGATCGCCTCGATCCGGCGCCCGTCGGCGAGCCACCGCAGTTCCTCGTCGGCGGCCTCGGCCGGGGTCGCGGCGGTCGCGGCGGTCACGCGATCACCTCCTTGCTCGAAGCACGGGCCACCAGGGCCGCCGTGACGGGTGGGACGTGGATCGCCGGGGTGGGGTGACAGGCCACAGATCCTCCAGACGCAGAGCGGTGCGCGGACGCGCGGAAGCACCGGCACCGGCCGGGACGAGAAGCTCAAGTCTGCTTCTGTCAGGCCGAGTTGACGGTTTGGATGGAGTCGTTACGGGTGGATGGCGTCCGATGATGGTGCTGTTCGAGCGCGGCGTTCAAGTGGATTTGCCTCCGGGCGAGCCCGGGTCGAACGGGGACTTTTCGAGCATGTTCCGCGTGCGGTCCGGACCGCACGCCACTCGGTCGTCCACGGGACCGGGAGGGCGGCGGAGCCCAGTGCGCAGGCGGCGAGAGCGTGTTCGAACGCGGCCTTCCGGGCCGGTCCGAGGGGGCCGCGGACACCCCGGCGGGCGAGGAGGCCGCACAGGGCGGGGCCGCCGCCGGATTCACCCGTTCGGGGAGTCCGGCGGAGTCGGGCGCCCGAGCGGGTTTCGGGCACCGGGCGCACCCGCGCCGGCCGCGCGCCGAGCAGCGCGCGACCCTTCGCATCGGGGGAAAGCGTTCGGAGCGGCGCCCGTCCCCAGCGTTCGATCCACCCCACCACGGGCCGGGCCGGACTGCCCGACCCGGCACTGTCAGTGCCCCCCGGTATGTTGCCGAGCATGACCACTGTGACGAGCGCGACCGCGTTCCCCACGACCACCGGACAGCCCACCACGGCCGGGCGCACCCCCGGCACCCCCGCCCACGGCTCCGCCGCCACCGTCGAGGTGATCCCGCTGTGGGCCGCCCCCTGGTCCCCCGCCGCACAGGCCGCCGCGCGGCGCTGAGTCGACCGGCAGCTCGCCGGTCGCCCTGCTGCCGCGGCCGGACCGTGGTTCCCACCAGCCCGTCACGCCGGTTCCGGCCGTGCGGTCAGTCCAGGTAGCCGGCCGTGCGGTAGCCGCCGCGGGCCGTGCGCTCCACCTCCGAGGCGCCCCAGGTGTGAGGCACGGTGAGATTCCAGCGGGACCGCAGGACCGCGTGCTCCTCCCGGTTCCGGGTCACGTACCACTGCCCCATCCGGCACCACGCCAGCGGCTCGTCGGCCTCGGTGGCCACCGCCCGCACCAGTTGCGCCGCCTGCCGGGCGACCTGGTTCTCCAGCGCGGCTGCCTGCGCCTCCAGGTACTGGTTCATCCGGTAGGTGGCCTGGTCGCCGTGCTGAAACATGGCGTACTCGGAGTCGGCGGCCATGTTCAGGGTGCCGTTCCCCATGGTCACCGTGCCGCTGCGCACCACCTCCTCCTGGGAGTTCCGTGCGATCCCGCTGTTGAGGCGGTTGAGCAGCTTGGCCTTCTCGGGGGTGGCCTCCGGGATCTGGCCGCCACCGGTGCCGCCCTGCGCGGAGTAGACCTCGTGGAGGTCGTAGTCCCCGGTGTAGAGGTACTGCTTCCACCGCGGGTCGGTCTTCAGCTGGGCCAGCTGCGGTCCGCCGTCCGTCTTGGTCATGTCGATCGGCACGTACTTCTCGCCCCTGGGGCCGGTCCGGACGATCTCCGGGTCCGTCATCGTGTCGGGCAGGCGGGCGATCCGGACGCCGGCCAGGCCGTCCGCGTTCCAGTGGCCGACGAAGCCGCTCAGGTCGTGCTGCTCCAGCAACTCCAGTACGCGTTCCGGCTCGCCCGGCGTCTGTCCGGGTCCGGGGCCGTACTTCTTGCGCACGGACGCGGGCTTGATGGACTTCTCCAGGATGGTGTGCGGTTTGGGCTTGGCCCCTTCCGCGATGCGCCGGATGGAGTGTTCGCCGGTCTCACGGACGGCGATGGTGTACTTGTGCTTCCTGCACACCTCGGAGATGGCGGCCCAGTGGTCCTCCCACACGATGTTCCGCAGCTCGGACGACCGTCCGCCGGGCGTGACGGTCTCCCCGTCGTACGTGGCGGCCCCGCAGATCCGCAGCACGTTGTTCGGGTCCATCCGCGTCTGCGGCCTTCGCGGCGCCGCCGCCTGGTCGCCCGTCACGCGTTGGAGGGCCGGCGCCGTCCGGCGGTCGTCCGGGCCGGCGCCGTCCCGCTGCTCCGCGATCATGCGCGCCGTCGTCGCGTTGCCGACGGTGCGCTGCAGGGCCTCGGCACCTCTCGGAAACGCGTCCTCCGCCGCGGGTCCTGTGCCCCTGCCGGACCGTCGGGCGGTGGCCGCGTCGCGATGAGGACGCCCGGCCTTCTGCGGCTGTTCCCTTGAGTGCATGCTGAACCCCCTCGGTCCCCTCCGCCCCTTTATACCGGGGGTGCCGGCGAGCGTGGAGGGCAGTTGCGGCCGGGCGCACGGAAGTTGGCCCCTCAGGGCATCGGTTCTGCACTGCGGGGCCGCGAGCCCAGGCCCCCTCCCGGCCGGGGCTGCGGCAGAGATCCACCGAGCCGACCCCGGGACTCCGCCGACCTCCCCGCCGGAATCGTGGAGACACGACCGCGGCGCGGACGGCAGCACCGTGTGCCGCCGTACGCGCCACCGGTGCGATCGGCCCGTCAGGCCCCGGTGGGTGTCACCGCGCACTGGTCGTCGTTGACGACGGCGAGGTACTGCTCGGCGACGAGGACATCGATCTTGTAGTCCTTCTCGCCGAGTTCCTTGGGCTTGAGGGCCTTGTCGAGCCACTCCTGGATTCCGCCGCCGGGCATCCCGTAGAAGGCCGCGACGTGTCCTCGCCGGACGTCGAACGGCTTCAGCACGGACAGGCAGTGGTAGACCTCGCCGTCGTCCGGGTCGGGGTTGAGCGAGTCCGGCGTCAGCGAGCGCTGGGTGAACGGTGTGCCGGGGTCGGAGAGGTAGCCGCCGTGGAGCGCGCCGAAGCGGTCGAGCCTGGTGCCGACCGGCACCGTCCACAGCGTCTCGTCGACCACGCCGTTGATCTGCTGGAAGCCGCGGTCGGGAGCGAAGGCCCAGTCGCCGCTCTGCTTCGGGTCGGTGTTGGCGTACAGCGTCACGAAGTGCGGGGCGCTGAGCCCGCCGAAGCGCTGGTAGCCCCTCAGCAGGGTGGCGGTCGGCTCCGTGTTCGGCAGAGCGGCGGGGCCGAGGCGGGACTGCCCGCAGTAGTACAACTCCGGGTGGGGGTCCGCGGGGCCGTCCGGGCATTCGGCGGAGCGGACGACTCCGGCACCCGCCGACCGGCCTGCGGCGTCCTCCGCGACCGCCGCTCCGGCGAGCGGCAGGGCGCAGGCGAGGGAGAGGGAAAGGGAGAGGGCGAACATCGGGCGAAGGCGCACGGCGTGCTCCGTTCCTTGAGGTGTGGGGTGTCGTGGGTGCGGTGGGGCACGAGGATTCGTCCGCTGCCCGTCGACGCTGCCGGGGGCTCTTCCCGTCGCCATGGGTGTCCTTGGCCGCGGTGGAGCCGACCGAGGTCCCGTGGGGGACTTCGACCTCCGACGCGGTGCGGACATCGCACCGTCTCCCCGAAGTCCGTCATTCGTCCACGGACGATAGGGTCGGCCGGCTGCCTCGGCGGCAAGCCACGCCGGGCTCGCGGCGCGGGCCAGCCGACCAGCCCTGCGGACTCGGCCGATGGCGGCGCTCCCGTCCCCGGACGCCGGGAGTTCCATCAGGGGACCCGCGTCCGAGCAGCCGGACGTGCCCCCGGACATGCCCGTGGGCGGCGAAGCGAAGAGCCGGCCGGGCGCCGCGGGAACGCGGTGCCCGGCCGGCTCACGGCCGCCGGTCTCCCCGGTGCTACGGCGCCGGGCTGAGCTTCTTCCACGGCCGGCCGCCGTTCGCCTCCGCCGTGCCGGGGGCGACCGTGGTGTACCACTGGGCGTACCAGTAGGAGCCCTGGTACTTCACGAACGCGGCCGTCGAGGCGGCCGGGTCGCCGGTGAGCAGGTGGGTCTCCCGGGCGGTGGCGCCGCCGGCGAGTTCGATGTCGCCGCCCGCGGCCGAGCGGAGCTTGAACAGGCCGTTGTGCTTCGGCCCGCCGGGTGCTCCCTCACTGCCGTTGTCGGCGATCGGGACGAGCCGCCGCTTCTGTTCGGCCCGCCCGTCGCACCCCACGGAGGCGAGGTCCTGCCGGGAGGCGGTGGCGGTCGGGCACCGGCCGCCGCCGGCGATCGTGTAGAGGCCGCCGCCCGCCGGCTGGATCCGCCAGTACTGGTTGGCGTTCTGCTCCATCAGTTCCACGAGGTGGGCGCGGGACTGGTCGGGGTTGTTGTCGATCATCATGGGCTTGCCGGCGGGGCTGTCGCCGTACTCGAACATCCAGCCCTTGTCCCCCTTGTCGTACATCCGCCACAGCCGTCCGCCGTCGGGCCGGTAGACCTGGCCCTGCTTCCAGTCCGGTGCCTGGCAGGAGCTGCCCGCGGCGGGGGCGGGCGGTGTGACGGTCCGGACGTCGCGGCGCTGGTCGCCGGTCGAGCCGTACTCCCGGCCGCCGATCCTGAACGTCACGTTGGACGGCCCGGTGATCGGCAGGTAGTACTTCAAGTCGATGTCCCGGGACTTGCCCGGCGCCAGGTCCTCGCAGTAGCCGAGGGTGAGGGTGAGCCGGTGGAAGTCGCCCTTGAGTCCGCCCGTGTTGGGGCCGGTGTGGCCGGGGACGAGGCCCTTCATCTCCTTGTAGTCGTTGTCCTTGACGACCGGCGGCATCGAGGTGGGCAGGTCGAGGGCGATCTCGGTGCCCTGGGCGAGCGTGACGCCGGAGTTGTTGGTGATCCGCAGCTTCGGCTGGACGGGGTAGAAGTCCTTCTCCCCGGTGGGGAAGTCCACCAGTTCGGCCTTGACGTCGATCACCTCGGCCGGTTGCGGCCGCCCGCCGGCCTTGGTGTTGCCGGTGGCGCCGGCGCCCTTGAAGGCGTTGTCCAGGCGGGTGGTCAGGTCGTAGCCCATGCCCCACTCCCCGCCCGGGCGTTGGGTGTAGTCGCCGGCGAGTTCCCAGATCATCGCGCCGCCGATGCCCTTGTCGACGATGTAGCGGGCCTTGGCGTCGAGCGACTTCTCGTTCTCGGTGGAGAGGAACACCTTCTTGGCGTCGTTCCACAGCCAGGGCGACTGGAGGGCGTCCGAGTACTTCTCCGCGTACGTGCCGGTCAGCTGTCCGCTCGGCAGGTTGGTGTCGACGCCGTAGGACCGCAGGTAGCCGGGGGTTCGGCCGTCCTGGAGGTTCTTGGTGTGCCACAGCGGGTTCGACCCGGCGCCGACCTCCCGCTCGTTCTCCAGGTCGTGCCAGACGTTGTCGATCCCGACCGCGCCCGTCCCGCAGGACTGCGCGTTGGCCGGGCCGCGCCCGCCGGTGCCCAGCGGGCACTGGGCCTGGTCCGGCATCGCGGCCGTTCCCCACAGCCCGTCCGTGCCGCCCTGGACGTCGCGCCAGCCGCGGGAGTAGTACGGGATGCCGAGGTTGATCCGGCCGGCCGGCAGCGCGCCGCGGTCGATCAACGTCTCGTCAATCGCCGCGCACAGGGCCGGCTCCGCCCGCACCGGAGCGGGCGGACCGGGCCTCCGCGACCGCGCAGCGGATCCACCACGCGAGGACGTAGAGGGCCAGGGCGGCGATCAGGCCGGCGCCCGCGCCCTTCGCCGCGTCGGACAGCACGCCTTCGAGCAGGCCGGCCGACGACAGCCCGGTCGTCTCCGCCTCCGGGCCGGCGAGCCATCGCCAGGCGTGGGCGGCGGCTCCGGCGGCCGCGAACAGGGCCATCGCGAGCAGGACTTGGCGGCGCGGACCACGGACCGGCCGGGGGCGACCGGAGCCGGGGCGGAGGTGCTCCCGCCTGCGCCACGCGTACAGCGCGATGGCGACCAGGCCGCCGATGGTGCTCGCGTGCTGCAGGGCCCGCGCCCAGGTCAGGCCGCCCACCAGCGTGGATGCCAGCCAGGGTGTACGGGTGACCACGAAGCCGTCCACGTGGGTGAACGCGTCCCAGACCAGGTGGGTGGCGATGCCGATCAGCGCGGACAGGACGATCCACCCGGCCCGACGGACCGGCGCAGCAACTGCCCCCGACGGCGGCCACGGCACGGACGACGGCAGCAGGGACACCAGCGGGCGCCGGGCGGCACGGAGCAGCGCCCCCAGCAGGAGCGCGTACGGCAGGGTGATGGCGGCGACGCCCGAAACGCCGTGCGTGGTGGTGGCGTTGGCGAAGGGCTCGTACCAGGACTGCGCGCTGACGGGCAGTCCCGTGGCGACCAGGAAGTAGGGCAGGTCCGGTGCGACGGCTCCGGCGACCAGCGCCGTGCGACTGAAGGGCCGCCGCATCAAGGGCAGTACCGCCGCGGGGTGGGACAGGGTGAACGGCATGGGCATCCACTCGCCCGGACCCAATAGTCCGTCGAACGGAATGCTACGTCAAACGGACTATCAGGGGCGCGGCTGGCCCACCCATGTCCGACTTCGATGTTCGACAGCGGCAACCCACCGGGACCGACGGGCACTCAGGCCG
Source organism: Kitasatospora sp. NPDC058063 (assembly GCF_042885395.1). Classification (NCBI taxonomy): domain Bacteria; kingdom Bacillati; phylum Actinomycetota; class Actinomycetes; order Kitasatosporales; family Streptomycetaceae; genus Kitasatospora; species Kitasatospora sp. NPDC058063. Next base: position 403,826 of record NZ_JBHVSD010000005.1, on the reverse strand, counting down.
ACAGGCACAGCTCAGGCCGAGGAACGCACCCGGTTCCGCCGCAGGCGACCGACGAGCAGCATGGCCACCGCTGCCGCCGACACCACGGCCACCAGGCACGCGACGGCCGTTGCGTCACCCCACGCGGTGACGAAGGCGTGCGCCAGCAGCGGCGGGGACGCCAGGGCGATGGCCGCCGACTCGCGCCCGCCCCGCGACCCGCTGCGCCAGGTCAGTACGACCCCGGCCGCGGCGAGGACGAGCAGCGGCCAGCACCCGTAGTCGGTGCTGACCCACGGCACCGCGTGGGAATCGACGAGCGCCCGCGGCACGACCACGAGCGCGACCACGGCACCGGCCAGGCCCGCCGGTCCCGCGCGGCCCGCACGACCGCGTTCCACCCGCCGGTCCGGCGGGCAGGCGAGCACCACGGCCGCCGACAGGACCGCCGCGACCGGGGTGGCCACCGGGTCGCCGAAGGCCGGCCCGCTGACCACCGCGGCCGCCGCGAAGGACAGCAGCCCGGCCACTGTGCACGGCACCCCCGCCCGCCACCGTCCGGCCAAGGCCGACGCCGCCCCCACGAAGACGAACAGGGACGACACGAGCAGCACACCCCACGCCCCCGACAGGTCCACTCCGAGCTGCAGCCCCCACGGGGCCGGGGAGGCGACGAGGCTCGCGTACCAGCGCAGCAGATGCAGGCCGCACCCGGCGGCAGCGGCGGCCAGGGCGAAGGGGTAGGCCAGGCCCAGGACCCGCGCGGCCCGGGCCGCCGGGCCCGCTCCCAGCCGCATCCGCAGCGCGTGCGCCGCCAGACCCGCGCCGTCGCGCAGCCGCGAGCCCAACGGCTCCCCCGCCGTCATCTCCCGGAAGGTCGCGGCGATCTCCTCGCCGTGGGCCTGCCGGTAGGCGGCGGGATACAGCCGCACCACACGGTCGATCACGTGGCGGACGGCGACGGCCGCGCGGCCGACAGCCGGCGGGTGGCCTCCCTCGCCGTCTCGGCCAGCCGCTCGGCCTCCGCCGCCAGCCGCTCCCGTCCCGCCGGGGACAGGGTGAAGATCCGCCGGGCCCGGCCGTCGACGATCTCCTCGCGTTCGACCTCGATCATGCCGTCGGCCAGCAGACGGTCCAGGGCCCCGTACAGGGCGCCCGTACGCAGCGAGACACGGCCGCCGGTCATCGCCTTGACCTCCTGCGCGATGGCGTACCCGTGCCGCGGTGCGTCCGCGAGGGCTGTCATCACCATCACGGTCGGCTCTTGCATCACGCGCTCACTCACCCGACGAAGATAGTCACTCCGCCGGAGCATCTCAACGCGGCGGGCCGCGTCGCGGCCGCCGGGCGGCCCGGCACCGCCCGGCACCGCCCGGTTCGACCTCGGCGGCTCGCCCGTGTCGACGCAACCCGCGCCGACGTCACCCCTGCCGCGCCGCCGCTCCGCTCACACGCCGCCGGCCGCGCGCCGGTAGCTGCGACCGTCGCGGGTGCGGGTGAGCCGCCCGCTCTCCACCAGGTAGCGGCGCAGCGCCGAGCAGTCGTCGTGCACGGTGCGCAGGGCCTCGTTGACCTCCGGCTCGCCGTACTCCCGCGCCGGCTCGAAGAGGGTGGCGAGGTGGTCGAGCAGCGCGGCACGGGGACCCGTCTTGCGCGGGATCGCCGTCAGCCGGCCGCCCCGGAACAGGGCGGCCAGGTGCGCGGGCGGCTCGGACATCGGTGACTCCTGTGCAGGTCGGCGGTCCTTCGGGTGCTTCGTCTCGTGAGGCTGCCAGAGCGCGACGCCGCGAGTCATCCGGTTTTCCGCCGGCCGGGGACTCCGTATCGGCAACGGCTGACCTCGTTTCAGGCACGGAGTCCGTGACAGGCGCGATCGGTGACCGACCGGCTGTCCCGAACCGGCTGGCGTGAGGGAGAATGTCCGGCATGACGACTTGAGGAGCACCGACCGGACGGCACTGGCGAAAGGTCGCGACCTGGGGCACGGCCCCCGAGGGTGATCGACGTGTCTGTGCCGCCTGCGGAACGTCCGTCCGCTCGTATCACTACCGCTTCCACCCGTCCGGGTCCGCCTTGTTCGAGCGCTGCATCGGGCTCGCCTGGTGTTCGGGCTGCCGGGTCTACTCCAGCAACCTGGTTCACGTTCCCCGGCGGCAGGTCCTGGTCGACCCTCTCGCTTCGCTTCCGCCTGAACAACGAGAGCGACTTCTGCGTTCCGAGGTGCGCCTGATCGACTTCCTGGACCGTCGGCCCCGACGCGGCGGAGATCAGCAATCGAACGGTGGATCGTGAGCCCGTGGTCGCATGCCGGGTTGCTGTTGAACCGAGTCCCGCCTCGACGGGGTGGGCCCGGGCGGGCTTGCTGTCCCGAGCGAGTGGTCGACGTGAGCTGTCGACACCTTCCGAGCGGTCGACACCGAGCACGTGTTGAACATGTTCAAATCTACTGCCATGATGAGACCGTTTCGGCGGCAGCCGGCCCGTCCACACGCCGACGGCCAGGTACTTCGCTGTGCGCCGGACGGGAAGGAGAGCAACGGCACATGGACAGGGCAGCGGTGCACACGAGGAGGGCTCGCGGTACGCATGCCGCAGCATGGGTGCTGGTAGTGGCATCCTGCGTTGCAGCGGCGCCGGGCTGCGGAATCCTCGGATCACGGCCGGACGAGGCCTTGATCAGCCAGAGCGACCTGGTCGGCGCCTGGACGAACGGCAGAGGCATGACGCTGTGGTTCGACACCGACCACCGTCTGACCTCCCGCACACCGACCGGTTCCTGCAATCTCGACGGAACCTGGCAGTTCTACGTCCGCGACTCCGACACCTCCAGCCACTCCGACCGGACCGCGACCGAGGGCTACGACGTATCCGTTCAATTCCCCGGCACCGCCAGGCAGTCGTCCGGGTGCGTCATCAACCCGGGTGCCTTCAGGCAGGACGGCGAATACGTCCTGTGCCTCGTCGACGATCCCGACACCTTCTGCGCGGACGACGAACTCCTGCACAAGACCCCGGAGCCCAGCGCACAGACAGCAAGCACACCGAACACCCCCGCCCACGCCGGCCCCTGACCGCGCCGCCGAGCCGCCGAGCCGCCGAGCCGCCGAGCCGCCGAGCCGCCGGCCCAGGCTCCGGCCATGTGCCCACCATTCCCGGTCACGGAATTCGAGCCGCTGCCCGAGAAGGCTCTGGCACGAGTCCTGCGGAGCCGTCACGACGTGTGCTGGTTCACGGCGGAGGAATCGGGCCCGGGAACGGCCCGCAGACCCCTCGGGGAGGCCAGAGCCCGGAGGGGAGGTCCTGCTGGGCCCCGAGGAAGTAGTCCACCCCCTCCTCGAACAGAGCCGTCTCGACGACTGCCCGCAGCGGACCCCGAGCCTCGATGGGAACCGGGTACACGCTGGCCATCATCCACTCGTCATCGCCGAGCTCGAACAGGCCCCTCACCCGGAGAAACTGCTCTCGCGTCACCGTGACGGACGAGCAGAGCCACTCATCGGGGCCGAATCCCTCCAGCACCCACCTGAGATTGCGGCCGCCCTCGAACGGATACTCCTCATTCATCAGCCGATCCTACGGCGCTCACGCCGTCGGCCGCCCGCCCCGTCTAACTCGTGCGGCCCGGCGCATCCCTCGCTGCCGGGCCGCACGAGCACCCGCTGCCGGCCCGGGCGCCGCGCCGGACCCGGCGTCAGGGCCGGGTCCGGTGCGGCATGCCGGGTGGGCCGTGCGCCGTGGGTCAGCGCACGGTGACGGTGAACACGGGCGAGGCGGTGCTTCCGCTGATGATGCGCAGCTCGTTCAGGCCCTTGATGCCGAGCTTCACGCCGAGGGAGTAGGAGCCAGCGCTGGTCGTGGTGACGGAGGCGGGCAGGGTGACCCACGCGCCGTGCTGCTTCTGCTGCAGGGTCACCGTGCTTCCCGCCTTGAGGCCGGTGGTCGTGCCGGTGACGCGGAACAGCTGCCACGCCTGGACGGTGGAGACCGACGGCTTGGCGGTGATGCCGGCCTGCGCGGTGGCGGCCGCGGGCCGGGTGGCGGGCACGGGCTGGGAGACGGGGGCGGCGGCCATGGCGGTGCCCGCCACGGCGAGGGAGGCCGCGGCCAGGGTGGTCACGGCGGCCAGGCGCAGGGAGTTCCGCTTGGAGACGATCACGGTGTGTCCTTTCCAAGGTGGATCCGGCCCGAAGGCACGATCGGTGCGGCTCGGGCCCTGTCATCTGTGGAGACGCCCCGCGCCCCACTCGGGTTGTGGACGAAACGTCACCACCTTGTAACAGTAAGCGATTTCGCGGGGAGAGGGATGGTCCGGCGGCTCGACCGCGCCGGTTCCGCCGGCAACTCCGTTGGCCTGTCGTCGTCGCAGTCCTGCGGCCAGGGGGATGCGGCGGACTTCCCGCGCACCGCAGGCGAGTTGGCTAGACTGCGGCGGGCCTGGCATGATCACCAATGAAGGGGCAGGGAATGAGCACCGACGAGACCGTGGCGACGGCCGCCGAGTTCGGATCCGATGAATCGGCCGCCCTGCACATACGCCAGGACGTTCCGCACAGCGCCCGGATGTACGACTACTTCCTCGGCGGCAAGGACAACTTCGCGGTCGACCGCGAGGCGGCCGAACGCGTCCTGACCGTCTTCCCCACCATGCGCACCGCGGTCCACGCCAACCGCGCCTTCATGCACCGCGCCACCCGGGCGCTGGCCCGGCGCGGTCTGCGCCAGTGGCTGGACATCGGCACCGGCATCCCCACCTCGCCGAACCTCCACGAGGTCGCCCAGGCCGTGGAGCCGGCGGCCCGCGTGGTCTACGCCGACAACGACCCCGTCGTGCTGGCCCACTCCCGCGCCCTGATGACCAGCACCCCCCAGGGCCGCACCGCCTACGTCCACGGCGATGTCCACGACCCGGCCGCCATCCTGGCCACTCCCCAGGTCGCCGCGACCCTCGACCTCACGCAGCCCGTGGTTCTGTCGATGGTGGCCCTGCTCCACTTCGTCCCGGACCTCGGCGACGCCCACGCCATCGTCAAGCACCTCCTGGACCCGCTGCCGTCCGGCTCCGCGCTCGTCCTCTCCCACGCCACGGCCGAACTCGACCCGTCCGGCGCCTCCAAGGTGCAGGAGATCTACAACCAGGCCGGCACCTCCCTGCGGCTGCGCCACAAGGACGAGTTCGCCACCTTCTTCTCCGGCCTGGACCTCCTCGACCCCGGTATCGTCCCCGCCCACCGCTGGCACGGCGACGACACCGACGTCGCCACGGACGCTCTGCCCGCGACCGTCACCGACGCCCAGGTCTCCTTCTACGCGGCCGTCGCCATCAAGCCCTGACGCCCGCGGAGTCGGGAGCATGACGATCCGTGGCGTGAGCACCGGCAGGTGGTCACGCCACGGCCCCGGCCACGCGGACGCGGGCGCGCCATGAGAACCGGGCGCGCCGCTCTGTCGGGGCCGGGCAGCGCGCGCTCAGGGCCGGGCAACGCGGTCAGGCCGGGCAACGCGGTCAGGCCGAGCCGGGCGGCCGGCTCGGCGTCGGTGCGGGCGGCCGTCCGAGCCAGCGGGCCGGGCGGCAGGAGGCGGTGTCGGCCGGACCGGTCCCTGACGGGCACACCTGCGCCCGGGCGGAGGGAATCGATTTCTCGGACTCCGGGCCCTCGGGGAGGTACGCGTATTCCACGATCGTGAGTTCCCGGCCGCCGCCGAAGTCCACGAACCGCTGGTGCAGCGGCCCGAAGACGTGGTCGTCGTCGCCCTTGATCACGACCTTCCTCGCATCACCGGGGAAGACGGTGAAGATCGCCCACCCGCCGAGCCAGATCGGGACCGGCTGGTCCGCCAGGGAGTCGAGCGAGGTACCGATGACGACCTTGGTGACGCCGTCGCCCTTCCTGATCGTGGCGAGACACTCCACCTCGCCGTCTCCGAGCCACACCGCGGCCGCGTGGCTGCGTCCGATTCCGTTGTCCAGGACCACCATGTCCGTCAGGGCGGGCACCGGACAGGCCTCGGGGCTCGCACCCGGTAGGGCCAGACTGTCGACGATCCACTGCGCCGACGCCGGGGCGGCCGGCGACAGCACGACCCCGTGCCCGGCCGGCGCCGGCCGCACGACGACGGTCGGCGAGGGCAGCCCGCCGTCGCCCCAGTCGCCGCCGCCCTGGCCCGTACAGGCCGCGGCCCCCAGCACCAGCGCCAGCACCGCCGCCCGCCCCGTCGCCCACGCCGTCCGTCCCACTGCGCCTCCCCCGCGCCGTACTCTCCTCCCAGTCTTCCCGCCGCGGCGGCCCGGAAGCGTCCGTGAACAGCAACAACCCGGCATCGAAGGCCAGTTGAATGGACGCGACCGCCACAGGGCGGGAACGGGGCACCTGACGTCCCGCTCGGGGAGAGCTCCGACACGGGGGACCCGATCACCGAGTGCGCGCCGGGAGGCGGCCCGCCCCTGGGGTGTCAGTGGCTGCACCTATCCTCTTGCTCATGAGCCGCACCACCCCGCCCCGCCCGGTCGACGTGACCGCGCACTTCCCCGAACTCGCGCCGATGGCCCGCACCGTCGTACGACTTCACCCCCGCGCCGGCGAACCGAGCGCGGCGGAGAGTTCGATCGGCGGGCCCTTGCTCTGGCCCGAGCGGGAGCCATGGCCCACCTGCCCGGAGCACGGTGGCCCCTCGCAGTTCGGCGCCACTCCCGAGGACGTACGGCTGAAGCGCCGGATCATCGCCGAGATGTGGTGCCGGCCCGACACCGGCGGGGGCGACCCGCTGAGCCCGGAGGAGCGCGCGACGGTGGAGCGCGTCCACCGGGGCTCGGAGATCGCCCAGAGCGGACCGGTCCCGATGGTGCCGGTGGCCCAGCTGTACGCCGCCGACGTCCCCGGTCTGCCGTGCCCGGACGGCACCGACCTGCTGCAGGTGCTCTGGTGCCCGTTCGACCACGACGACGAGGACTGCCTGCCCCGTACCGAATTGCGCTGGCGGGCCGCCGCCGAGGTGACCGACCCGCTCGACACGGCCCCGCAGCCATCGGTGATCGGCAACGAGGAGTACCTCCCCGCGGCGTGCGTCCTGCACCCCGAAACGGCCACCGAGTACCCGGCCCCGCACGAACTGCCGAAGGAACTGCGGGAACGGATCCACGCGTGGGAGGACCGGCACGACCTCGTCTACCAGTACGACCTCGCCGTCGCCCCGGGCTGCAAGGCGGGCGGCCACGCCCCGTGGAGCTTCTCCGACCCGGGCCACCCGATGGCCTGTGCCGAGTGCGGCTCCGGCCTGCGCCCGCTGCTGACCCTCAACGGCAACGAGTGGGACGGCGGCAGCGGAAGCTGGCGACCGGAGGAGGAGTCCGGCTACACCGGCCCGCACTCCCTCGGCCCGGCCACTGCCACCCAGCTCGGCATCGGCCGCAGCGGAAGCCTTCAGGTGTATGTGTGCACGACCTCCTCCGAGCACCCGCACCTGCAGAACAACCAGTGACACGCGCTGTGCGGAAAGCCCGGACGGCCCGGCGGCCGGTCGCGGCCGGTCGCGGCCGGATCGGACGACGAGGACGGTTCGAAGCGGTAGCCGGTTCCCCGACGGTGCCCGGGTTTTCAGTTCCGGCTGCCGGGCCGGCTGTCCCCTCGCTGGTACGACGCTGAGCCCGGACTACGACGCTTGGCCCGAACGTCGGGGCCCGGTCCGGTGAGCACCGGACCGGGCCCCGACGTCCGCCCGCACTGCCGCTGTCAGCGCAGCGAGTCCGCGAACTCCACCAGCAGCTCGTTGACCGCCTCCGGCTCGTCCACGTGGGCCGGGTGCCCCGCCCCCGGCACGACGGCCGCCCGGGCGAGCGGGCTGAGGGCAGCGGTGGCGTGGGCGTGCTCGGCGGGCCAGAACTGGCTCTGCTCCCCCGCGACGATCAGCGCGGGCACGGTGATCCGGGAGACGACGTCCCGCCAGTCCTGGCAGGCGTGGTCGAACATCAGCGGGAAGGTGTCCGGCGTGATGTCCCGCACCGCGCCCCTGCCTCCGGCCGCACGGATCTTCGCGTCGACCTCCTCCTCGCTCTGCCAGGCCCGGCCGCGCCCGGTCCCGAGGACGTTCGCGGGGTCGAGGAAGAAGGTCCCGAGGTTCTCCATCGTCAGCCCGTAGAAGCCGTGCTCCCAGCCCGGGTCGTTGACCATCTTCGGGCTCTGGTCGATCGAGACGATCCCGGCCAGCCGCTCGCACCCGAAGAGGCTCGCGTACGCCCAGGCGTGGCTGGCACCCATCGACTGGCCGGCCAGCAGCACGCCCTCCAGTTCCAGGTGCGCCAGCAGTTCCTGGACGTCCTTGCCGCCGCGCGACGTCCGCAGACCGTACGGCGGCCGGTCCGAGCCGCCCGCCCAGCGGCGGTCCAGCGAGACCACCCGGTACCCGGCCCCGCGCAGCGCGCCCCACTGCAGCGCCCAGTCGTCGGCGGGCTGCCCGTAGCCCGAGACCAGGACGACCGGACGGCCCTCGCCCTCGTCGTAGTAGTGCAGCGTGACGTCGTCCGTTGTGACAAAGCGCGGCATGGGCCGACCTCCGGATCGCGGTGGGAACAGGGACGGAAGCGTCCCGCGCCCGACCGTAGACGCTGTGCGTTTGTCGGCGGCGACAGTTTTCGACATCCGGATCCTGGTCCGCCCGCCATGGTCCCGAGGTCCGCCGGGAGAGACCGTGGACTGCGACGGCCCGGCCCACCCACGACCTGCCGCCGAATCGAGTGTGGATCACAACCGAGGAGCCCGCCGTGCGCCGCGACCAGGGGCCGCAGCACGCGACCATCCCGTTGACCGCGCGCCCGCGAATTTTGGACTAGACCAATGCCGATCCGGTCAACTCCTTCACACCTTCTCCATCCACCCCGCCCCTCCTCGTAGCGTGTCCACGCCTCGCACAACGCGCGGCCACCGCCCGGGGAGAGATCTGTGAACTCGCTTACGGTCAAGGCTCGTTGGACCATCGCCCTCGCGGCGTCCACCGCACTCCTGTGCGCCGTTCCGGCCGGCGCCGCCACCGCCGGCACAGCCGACACCGCCGTCGGGTGGCGGGCGTTCGGCATCGCCGTCAGTGCCGACGGCAACCGCGCCTACGTCGCCGCCGAGGACCGCGTCGGCGCCGACCACCCCGGCTTCCTGCGCACCGTCGACACCCGCACCGGCGCGGTCCTGGCCCAGACCCCGCTCAGCCAGGACGGCCCCCTCGGCCGGCCCGCCCTCAGCCCCGACGGCAACCGGATCTACGTCCTCGCCGCCGACCACCTGCTCACCGTCGACCTCGCCACCAGCACCGTGCTCTCCCGCACGCCCGTCGACACCCCGCGCGCGATCGCCGTCAGCGCCGACGGGTCCCGGGTGTTCGTCACCCAGCAGGGCTCCTCCGGCCCCGGCCGGGTGCTGGTCTTCGACACCGTCGCCCGCTCCTTCACCGGAGCCGTCACGCTCGGTGACCCGGACGTCGACGGGATCGCCCTCCACAATGGCGGCGCCGCCGCCTACGTCGCCACCGGCGCGGGCGTCGTCCACCTCGACCTGACCACTCCCGTCCCGACCGTCACCGGCACCGTCCAGCCGCTCGCCGCCGCGACCGAGGTCACCGCCTCCCGCGAGGGCACCCGCCTCTACGCCCTCGGCAGCCGCTCCGCCCAGGGCTCCGGCTACGAGCTCAACCCCTTCACCGACACCTCCCGCACCGCCTTCACCCTCGGCGGCCCGGCCACCTCCGCCGACACCCACCTGGTGTCGGTCTCCCCGGACGGCAGCCGCCTGTTCGTCCTCAAGGACGGCTGGAAGCCCTCCGCCACCGTCCTGGTCTACGACACCGCCACCAACACCGCCCTCCCCGACGCCAACCTCACCGGCTTCGGCCTCGACGGCGTGGGCGCCACCGCCCTCGGCCCCGACGGGCACACCCTCTACCTGGCCGGCTCGCGCGGCGAGACCAGCTACCTGAAGGCCGTCGTCCTCTGACCGTCCGACGGGCGGGTGTGCGGGCCCTGCGCCGCCCGCACACCCGCCCGCCCGCACACCGGCCTGTTCACACCGGCCTGTTCACGCCCGCCCGTTCACGCCCGCCGATGTCGGTGCCCCCCGCTACGGTCCTCCCCATGAACACCGAATCCGCCACCCGGTACGAGCCGTTGCCCGGACGGGTCGGCCACGTCGCCGCCGTCGAGTCGCTCACGCTCGACGGGCGCCGCCACTTCTTCGGCTTCGACCACCGCAGCGACCTGGTCGTCTCGCCCCTCATCGAGGACCCGGACGCCATGGCCGCGTTCGCCGCCGCCCACCTGCGCCAGACCGACGGCCCGCACGATCCGGCGTACTGGGCCGTGCTGGTCGCCGACGCCGTCGACGGCTCCGACCTGGTCGGCGACAACGCCGACCGGACGTTCACCACCGACGGCCTGCGCACCGAGCTCCCGGAGCCGGGCGGCCATCTGCTCTACCTCCTCGACGCCGTCACCGACCTCGACGTGGAAACGGGCCTGTCCGCCGACGTCGACCGGGCCTGCGGGCGCCTGGGCCACGCCGGACCGCAGGACGACGACTTCGCCGACACCGTCGACCACTGCCTGGAGACCGTCATCGCCCACGGCCCGTTCCACCGTCCCGACGAGTGGACGGTCGTCCGCGGCCATCTCACCGCCGCGATCGCCGCCCTCCCCGGCAACTGGGGCCTGCTGTTCGGCCCCCTCGCCGAGGGCCTGGCCCGCACCGACTGAGCCGCCGCACCGACCGAGCCATCGCCCCGGGCTGCCGCCCGCACACCGCCCCGCCGCGGGAGCCGGTCCCCCGGGGTACGGCCTCGTTGAGTCCCGTCGGGTGATCTCAGGGCGCGGGTTCCGCATCGGCCGGTCGATTGCTCGCATAGTCGGACCGTCATACCCGCCGATGACGGGACGGTCCGACGATGCGATTTCCGCGCCGAGAGTTTCTCACCGCCGCCACCGCCCTGCTGCTCGCCCTCACGGGGTGCGGGGCACCGCAGGCCCGGCAGACCGCGCCGTCGCCGCTGCGCGACCCGAGCGCCGCGGCCACGCCGACCCCGCCGGGGCCACGGGCGTTCACCCTGGTCGCGACGGGGGACGTCCTGCCGCACACCGAGATCATCCGGCAGGCCGCGGAGGACGCCGGGGGCAACGGCTACGACTTCACCCCGATGCTCGCCGGCGTCAAGCCGGTCATCAGTGCCGCCGATCTCGCCATCTGCCACATGGAGACGGTGTACGGCCCCGACGGTGGGCCCTTCACCGGCTACCCGTCGTTCAAGTCGCCCCCGCAGATCGCCCGGGCGCTCAAGGACGCCGGATACAGCTCCTGCGACACCGCCTCCAACCACACGCTCGACGACGGACCCGCCGGCATCCGGCGCACGCTCGACGCCTTGGACGCCGTCGGCCTCAAACACACGGGCTCCGCCCGCGACGCCGACGAGGCGGGCAGCCCCGCGCTGCTCACGGCGGGCGGCGCCACGGTGGCCCAGCTCGCCTACACCTACGGCACCAACGGCATCCCGCTGCCGCAGGGGCAGCCCTGGGCGGTCAACCTCATCGACCGGGAGCGGATCCTCACCGACGCCAGGACCGTCCGGGAGCAGGGGGCGGACATCGTGGTGGTCAGCCTCCACTGGGGCACCGAGTGGCAGGACGCCCCGAACGACCAGCAGCTCGCACTCGCCCGCGACCTGGCCGCCGAGCAGAGCCCCGGCCGGCCCGACATCGATCTGATCCTCGGCACCCACGCCCACATCCCGCAGGCGTACGAGAAGATCGGCGACACCTGGACGGTCTACGGCCTGGGCGACCAGCTCGCCGGGCACATGTTCAACTACACCGGCGCTGAGGACCCGCGCGGAAACTGGAGCTCGATCGCCCGGTTCACCTTCTCGCCGCCCGCCCGGCCCGGGCAACGATGGGCCGTCACCAAGGCCGAGTTCGTCCCGCAGCTGACGGACCTCGGTCCGCCCTACCGGGTCCTCGACCTGACCGAGGCCGTCCACCACGCACCCGGCCGCGGCGACTACGCCCGGGCCCTGGAGCACATCCGGACGGTCGTGCTGAGCCGCGGGGGCGCCTCGGCAGGACTGACCTCGGCCCCCTGAGCGGACGGCCCCCGAGCGGTCCGGCGTGCACGGGCGGCACCGGAACCGCCCTGCACCCACGGACGGCACCCGAACCGCGCTGCACCCGCGGGCGGCACCGGAACCGTCCGACGCGCACCACTCCCGGTGTCACGCCAACAGCGCCTCGAACCGGTACTCGGGCGCGGTCAGGGGCTGCTCGGACCAGATGACCTTGCCCCGGGCCGTGTACCTGGTGCCCCACCGCTCGGCCAGCTGCGCCACCAGGAACAGGCCCCGGCCGCCCTCGTCCGTGGTGGCGGCGTAGCGCAGGTGGGGCGCGGTGCTGCTGCCGTCGGAGACCTCGCAGACCAGGCTGCTGTCCTTCAGCAGCCGCACCCGGATCGGCTCGGCTCCGTAGCGGATGGCATTGGTGATCAGCTCGCTGAGGATCAGCTCGGCCGTGAAGGTCAGCTCCTCCAGTCCCCAGGCCGTCAGCCGCTCGACGCACTCGTTGCGGACGCGGGACACGGCGGCGAAGTCGAACGGCACGTCCCAGACGGCCACCCGGTCGGGGTCGAGCAGCCGGGTGCGCGCGACGAGGAGGGCGATGTCGTCGCTGCGCCGCGGTGGGACCAGCGCGTCGAACACCGCCCGGCAGGTGTCCTCCGGGGACCGGTGGTCCTGGGCGCCGGTCAGCGACCGGCGCAGCTCGTCGAGCCCGGTGCCGAGGTCGCGGTCGCGGTTCTCGACCAGCCCGTCGGTGTAGAGGACGAGCGCGGTACCGGGTTCCAGCCGCAGCTCGGTGGTCTCGAAGGGCAGTCCGCCCACGCCGAGCGGCGGGCCGGCCGGCAGGTCGGCGAACTCCACACTGCCGTCGGGGCGGACCAGCGCGGGCGGAGGGTGCCCCGCCCGCGCCATGCTGCACTGGCCGGAGACCGGATCGTAGATCGCGTACAGGCAGGTCGCCCCGGTGACGGGCACGTTCTTGCCCTCCTCCGCCGTCCCGGCCTCCTCGTCCTGGTCGAGTCGGGTGACCAGTTCGTCGAGGCGGGCGATCAGTTCGTCCGGGGGCAGGTCGAGGGCGGAGAAGTTGAGCACGGCGGTGCGCAGCCGGCCCATGGTGGCGGCGGCGTGCAGGCCGTGGCCGACGACGTCGCCGACGACCAGGGCCACCCGGAAGCCGGGCAGCGGGATGACGTCGAACCAGTCCCCGCCGACCCCGCGCAGCGCGGGCAGGTAGCGGTAGGCCACCTCCATGGCGCTCTGCTCGGGCAGCCCCCGGGGCAGCAGGCTGCGCTGCAGGGTCTCGGCCATCCTGTGCTCACGGGTGTAGCGGCGGGCGTTGTCCACGCAGATCGCCGTGCGGGCCACCAGTTCCTCGACGACGGAGAGGTCCTCGTCGTCGAACGGCGCGGATTCACCGGCCCGCCAGAAGTTGACCGTGCCCAGGGTCAGGCCGCGCGCCCGCAGCGGCGAGGTGATCAGCGAGTGCGTTCCGTGCGGAAGCACCGGGTCGGCGGCCTCCGGGGCGTCCGTCCGCCGGGCCTGCTCATGGCGCAGGTCCTCGGCCAGCGCGGCGGGCCCGGTCTTCAGGACTGTCTCGTGCGGGGCACCGGGGAGCGGGCTGAGCTCCGTGCCCACGGGCATGAACGGCCAGTCCTCGCCGCGGCCGGCGGTGGCCGCGCGGTGGAGTCGCGGGCCGTGCTCGATGCCGAGGTCCGGGTACAGCTCCTCGCCGCGCAGCACGGGCTCGGCGAGGTCGACCGTCGTGAAGTCCGCGAACCGCGGAACGACCACGTCGGCCAGCTCCTGCGCGGTCCGTGTCACGTCCAGGGTGGTACCGACGCGCAGCCCCGCGTCGTAGAGCAGCTGCAGCCGGGCCCGGGCCGCCTCGGCCTGCCCGGCCAGGGCCCGCAGGTCGGTGGTGTCCCGGACGGTCGCGACGCTGCCGGACCCGCCGCCGTACGGTGCGGTGGGGCGGTTGTTGACGGCGAGCAGCCGGTCCCCGGCCCGGTGCACCTCGTCGGTCGCGGTGCGCCCGGAGGCCAGCAGCCCGGCCAGTCCCGGGTCGAGCCCGAGTTCGTCGACCGGCCGTCCTTCCACTCGGGGCGGCAGCTCCAGCAGTCGCCGGGCCTCGTCGTTCGCCAGCAGGACCCGTCCGTCCCCGCCGACGATCAGCACGCCCTCGCGGACCGCGTGCAGCACCGCGTCGTGGTGCTCGTACATCCGCGTCATCTCGGCCGGGCCCAGGCCGTGTGTCTGGCGCCGCAGCCGCCGCCGCACCAGCAGCGCCCCGCCCATGCCGACGGCGAGCGCTACCGCCGCGCCGCCGAACAGCACCGGCAGCTGCCGGGTCACCGCCGTGCCCACGTGCGCGACGGTGATTCCGACCCCGACCGCTCCGGCGACCGAGCCGTCCGGTCGGGTGACCGGCGCTCCGGACTCCACCACCCGCCCGACGGGCGTCTGGAAGCTGTCGGTGGTCGGGCCCATGAGGGAGCGCGCGAACGGCCCGATCACATGCTTCCCGATCAGGTCGGGGGTCTGGGCCGTGTAGCGGATCCCCTCCGGGTTGGCGAACACGACGTAGTCGAAGCCGCCCTGCATCACGATCTTGTCGGCCAGCGGCTGCAGCACCGCGGTCGGATCGGGCCCGTCCATCGCGCTCACCACACCGGGGGCCTGCGCCAGGGCGACGGCCGCGGCACGGGTACGGCCCGCGGCCACGCCCGTGGCGTAGCTCCGGGCCTGCAGGACGAGCGTCGTCAGCGCGGCTCCGACCAGCAGCGCCACCACGACCAGCAGACACACGAACACCTGGCCGGCGACGCTGCGCACGCGCAGCCGCGAGCGCAGGCCGCCCCGGGGCGGCCGCTCCTTCCCGGGTCCGCCCGGGTCCGCACCCGCGGCGTCATGGCCGTCCGCTGCGCGCATCGGCCCGGATCAGCTTTCGACGCGGTCGTTCATGCCGGTCTCCCGTCGTCCGACGGCTGAGAGGAGTTCCGAGGCAGTGGCACCATCCTCGGCCGGACGCCGCCTCGGCTTTCAGCCTAGTACCGGGCCCTCGGCCGTGCCTCCACAGCCGCCGGGGCCGAGGGCCGCACGGGCGGCGCGGGGCCGAGGGCGGCGCGGGGCCGAGGGCGGTGCGGGGCCCGGCTGCCGCCTGCGGTCGTCCGAATCGCCGGGGAGCGGGCAGGCGCCGCGCGGGTCCGCCGGGACGGGCCGTCCTGCTCCTCGTGCCGCGACCGGCCCGGGCGGGTGCCGAATCACCAGCGGGCGGCTTCGACCTCACCTCTCCCGCCCCCTGGAAGCATGGCCGATGCCCTGCCAAACTGCCTGCCTCACAGCCTACTTGGAGAGGAACGAGCCATGACGAACGGCGAAGCGCAGAGACCGCCGGCGCACCGGCTACGGGCACTGCTCGGCCTGCTGGTCCTGGCCGCGGCCGCGCTGCTGGCCGGTCCGGTGCCGTCCGCCGCCGCGGCGGGCGGCGAGGCGGAGGCGTACTACATCGGGGACGACGGGGGCCTGTGGAGCTACCAGTACTCGGACACCGCCGGCAGCTGGAGCACGGCCGCTCGGCGCGGGCCGGCCGCGCTCGCCCCGCCGGGCGCGCGGGTGGCGGCGGTACGGACCCCCGGTCACCGGCCCGCGGTCTACTTCACCGCGACGGACGGCTCACTGTACGAGTACTGCGCGGACAACCCGGGCTCGGCGCCGTTCTCGATCAGCGGCCCGGCCACGGCCGAGCCCGGCGGGCGGATCACCGCCGCGTGGGCGGGCACCCGGCTGACCCTGGTCACCGGTACCTGGACGGGCGCCACAGCGGCGGCGGCACCGGCGGTCCCGCAGTTCAACGACGCGTGCCTCCCGATGACCGTCGACTGGCGCCAGCTCCCCGCCCCCGCCCTTCCGTCCTCGGAGGCGGCCTCCTTCGCCGTCACCGGCCGCGCCGGGATCTTCACGGTCGGCGACAGCGGCGTGGTGACCGTCGGCTGGACGTCGCAGGCCACCGGCGGGCTGACCAGCTACGCCATCGCCCCGGCGGGCAGCGCCCGACCGGGCGGCGGCATCGCGGTGGCCCCCGGCACCACCTCCGGCACCGTGTCGGTGTTCTTCGCCGGCCGTGACGGACGGCTCAACCTGGCGACGGTCGGCGCGGGATCCGGGCGCATCGGCTCCCTCCAGGCGAACACCACCGCCCCGACGGGCAGCGTCCCGGACGGCGCCGTCGTCTCGGCGGCCAGGAACGCGGCCGGCACCGCCGTCGGCTACGTCGCCGCCGACGGTTCCATCACCCTCGCCCACCTGTCCTCCGCGGGCCTGTGGCAGAGCACCGAGGCGATCAGCGCCACCGGCTTCTCCAGCCCCGGCAGCTCGGTGGCCATCTCGGACGTCGACGGCTACCCGGCCTGCGGCACCAACGGCCCCCGGGTCGTGCACTTCGGGCCCGTCCGCGGCCCGTCCCCCGATCCGTGGGTCACGGCCGGCCTGAACGCGACCGTCGGCGCCGCCATGACCTTCGTGTAGGCGCGACACGGCGGATCCGACGAGTCGGGCCGGTTCGGCGCGAGGGGCCCGGCCGTGCGGGGACGCGTGATGCGGTGTGCGGACGTTCTCGGGCGCACCGCGGGGCGCCCGGGGGTGCCGGCGGCTGAGCGTCGGCACCCCCGGGCGGCGCCCCGTGGCGGCGGCGTCCGCGGGGCTCAGCCCCGGCGGGCCCGGGCGTGCCGGATGTCGGTGAGCGCGGCCGGGGCGCCGCCGAGCCACCAGGTGGGGTCGGCGCTGCCGTCGGTGGTGCGGCCGTCGCGGTGGACGTAGTGGCGCACGTCCCGTCCGGGGTCGGCGAACTCGCCGGCGAGGGCCCGCTGCAGCCACTCCGCCCCGAACCGGAAGACCTCGGCCGCCACTCCCCCGAGCGGGTGGAACTCGTCCTCGTAGACCCGCAGCTCCTTCGGCGCCCGGACGCGCTCGAAGCTCTCCAGCGCCTGGCCGAGGTCGGTGAGCTCGTCGAACTCGCCGATCCCGTACAGCACCGGGCAGGTGATGTCGGCCACCAGGTCGCCCAGCGGCATCCGCCGGGCCAGGTCGCGGTCGAAGGCCTCCTCGTCGGTGTACCCGGCCATGAACATGTAGTTGTTCTTGAAGGTCGGCTGGGCGCGCTCGAAGATCGTGGCGAAGTCCCCGGTGACGGCCTCGAAGGCGGCGAGCGCGGCCAGCCGACGGTCGGTGGCGGCGGCCCGGGATCCCCAGTAGCCGCTCATCGAGATGCCGAACATGCCGATCCGCTCGGCGTCGACCTCCGGGAGCGCGGCCAGGTGGTCGAGGTAACGGCCGATCGCCCGCTCGTAGTTGCCGAGGTCGACGGTCAGCCCGCCGGCGCGGCTCTCGCCCTGGCCCGGCCCCTCGATGGACAGCGCGACCATGCCGCGCGAGGTGTAGTAGCGCTCGGCCGCCCAGATGTAGTCCTCCTTGATCATGTCCATCCCGGGGCCGAGGATGACGGCCGGCGCGTTCTCGACCGGCCCGGCCGGCAGGTGCAGCAGGGCGAAGATCCGCGAGCCCTCGAAGTCCAGCTCCACCCGCCGCACCCGGCCGTCGCGCAGCGCGCCCAGGCGCTCCACGCAGTGGTTGGCGCGCCGGCGCATCGCCGTCTTGCGCGGGTCGGCCGCGTCGAAGATCGAGTACTGCGCCCGGCCCCACATCACCGCCGCCCGCAGGTAGAGGTCGGCGGCGGTCCGGGCGAACCCGCCGCGCTCGTGGTGGGCGGCGCGCTCCTCGGCCTGGCCGGCCACCGTCGCCCACGCCTTGGGCAGCATCGCGCCGCTCCTGACCAGCGCGAAGACCTTGTCGAAGTCGGTGTGGTCGTGGCCCAGCTGCTCCATGGTCCCGACGGCCTCGGGGTGGAGCGCGTCGAAGCCGCCCTGGGCGAGGGCGGTGTCCAGGGCCCAGCTCTGGCCGGTCGATCGGATGGTCATGGGTGTCCTCCTGGGGATCCGCTCAGCATTTGGCTAAGCACTTAATGAGTAAGTACTTAGCTATTAAGTACTGAGGCTAGGCTGCTGTCAACCCGCCGAGGAGGACCGACCATGACCGAGACGCCACCCACCGACGACCGCGCCCGGGCACTCGACCGCCTGGCCCGCGCCGCCTACCGCCTCAGCGCCGCCGACGCCCGGCTGCGCGGACGCGCCACCCGCACCCCGGGCGCGCTCTCCCTCACCCACGCCCGGGCCCTGCGCACCCTCGCCGAACAGGGACCCCTCACCATCAGCGGCCTCGCCGCCGCCACCGAGACCACCGGCGCCGCCACCACCCAGCTGGTCAACGGCCTGGTCACGGCCGGCTACGTCACCCGCACCCGCCAGCCCGAGGACAAGCGCTCCGTCCTGGTCGCCCTCACCGACACCGGCCGGGCCCGGCACGACCAGCGCCAGAACGCGCTGGCCGAGGCCCTGCACGCCGATCTGGACGACTACGACGACGAGGCCCTCGACCGGGCCGCCGAGGTGCTGCGGCGACTGTCCGCCGTCTACGACCGGCTGTGAGGCCGCGGGCCGGTCCGATCACGGCAACCGGGGCGTCCGGTTCCCCTTGCCGCCAACGGCTTTGACGATTCATCAGAAATCCGCACGGGTACCGTTGGGGGATGGACCTCAGTGCCGAACTGACGACCCTGGCCGCCGCCGGAGCCGCCCGGCTGGTGGAGGCGATCGTGACCGACACCTGGCCGGCGGTCAGGTCCGGCGTCCTGTCCCTGTGGCGCCGCGCGCACCCCGAGCGGGTGGCCGCCGACCTCGACGACACCCGCGAGGAACTGCTCACCGCCCAGGAGACCGGTGCCCCGGGCGATCTGCAGGCCCTGCTGGTGAACGAGTGGCAGGCCAAACTGGCCCGACTGCTGCACTCCCACCCCGACCTCGCCGACGAGCTGCGGGAGTTGATCGCCGGCGTGCTCACCGATCGCCGCCCCGACGCCCCGCCGGCCGGCTCCGTCACGATCACCACCCGGGTGACCGACGGCGACGCCTACGTGGCCGGCCGCGACCTCACCGTCCACCGCCCCGCCGCCGAATGACGTGACCGACGAAGCGGAACCGCCCCGGCACCTGGAGGTCACCGTCTCCGGCGGCAACGCCTACGTCGCCGGCCGGGACCTGCACCTCACGACCGCCGAGGCCGCGGTCCGACCGCCCCGGGGGCGCGACGACGCATGCCCCTACCCCGGTCTGGAACCCTTCGACGCGGCCTCCGCCACCTGGTTCCACGGCCGCGAGCGGGCCGTCACCGACCTGTGCCGGCGGCTGGACGACCGGCTTCGCACGGGCGGGCCGCTCGTCGTGCTCGGGCCCTCCGGCGCCGGCAAGTCCTCGCTGCTCGCCGCCGGGGTGCTGCCCGCGATCGCGGACGGCGCACTGCCCGCGCGCGGCTCCACCCGGTGGCGCCGGGTCCTGCTGACGCCCACCGCCCACCCCGCCGCCGCGCTCGCGGCCGCGCTCGGCGCTCCCCCGCCGCACGGCGGCCCGGCCGCGTACGCGGCCGCCGTGTTCGACGCCGTGCGCGGCACGGGCCTGGTCCTCGTCGTGGACCAGTTCGAGGAGGTCTTCACCCTCGGCGCCGACGAGGCCGAACGGCGCCGCTTCGTCGAGGTGCTGGACCTCCTGGCCCGCCCGCCGGACCGCAACGTGCTGGTCGTGCTCGGCGTCCGCGCCGACTTCTACGCCCGGTGCGCGGCCGACGA
Source organism: Kitasatospora sp. NPDC058063 (assembly GCF_042885395.1). Classification (NCBI taxonomy): domain Bacteria; kingdom Bacillati; phylum Actinomycetota; class Actinomycetes; order Kitasatosporales; family Streptomycetaceae; genus Kitasatospora; species Kitasatospora sp. NPDC058063. Next base: position 384,037 of record NZ_JBHVSD010000005.1, on the reverse strand, counting down.
CCGGCTGCGGGACGCGCTGCGGGCCGACCCGGTCCTGCTGGACCCACTGACCGACGAGGAGCTCGAACAGGCGATCCGCCGCCCGGCCGCGGCAGCCGGCCTGACGATCCGGGACGGCCTGGTCGACCTGCTGCTCGCCGACCTGGCCGGCCCCGACCGGACCGGCACCCTGCCGCTGCTCGCCCACGCCCTGCGGGCGACCTGGCAGGAGCGCGAGGACGGCGCGCTGACCCCGGCCGCCTACCGCCGCACCGGCGGCATCCACGACGCCGTCGCCCGCACCGCCGAGTCCGCGTACGCGGCCCTCGCACCCGAGGGCCGGGCCGCCGCGCGCGCCGTCTTCCTCCGGCTGGTGGTCATCGGCCGGGACACCGAGGACACCCGCCGCCACGTCGCGCCCGACGACCTGCTGCGCGGCCTTCCCGACGAACGCGCGGCCCGGTCCGTCGTCGACACCTTCACCGCGCGCCGACTGCTGCTGCGGGAGCGGGAGACCGTGGTCGTCGTCCACGAGGCGCTGATCAGGGAGTGGCCCCGACTGCGCGAGTGGATCGACCGGGACCGGCCCGGCCAACTGCTCCGCCAGGAGCTGGACCAGGCCGCCGCCGGATGGGAACGGAGCCAGGACCAGTCCGCGCTGTACCGGGGCGCCCGACTTGAGGCCGCGTCCGACTGGGCGGCCGCCCACCCTGACGAACTGACCGCCACCGCCCGGGCCTTCCTCACCGCCGCCGCCCGCCAGCGGCAGCGCTCCCGGCGCAACCGCCGCGCCGCCGTTGCCGTCGTCACCGCGCTCGCCGTCCTGGCCACGGCCGCCGCCGGGTTCGCCCTCGTCCAGCGCGACCGCGCCCGGGCCTCGGCTGCCACCGCCGTCACCAATCAGATCTCCTCGCTGGCCGCCCAGTTGGCGCCGACCGACCCCGCGCTCGCCGCCCAACTCGCGCTGGTCGCCCACCGGCGCGAGCAGACGGACGACACCGCCTCGCGGCTGATCGGCTTCGAGAACACCCCGGTCCCCAGCCGGCTCGGCGGCCCGGAGTCCGGCACCCGGGCGATGGCCCTCTCCCCCGACGGGCACACCCTGGCGACGTACGACACCACCGGCGCCCTCCGACTCTGGGACGTCCGCGACCCGCACCGCGCCACCGAAGCCGGCCGGCTGGACCCGGAGTCCGGCGGCCGGGCCCCGGCCCTGGCCTTCGGTCCGGACGGCTCCCTGCTCGCCACCACCGGCACCGCCGGCGTGCGGCTGTGGCAGGTGGCCGACCCCGCCCACCCCCGGCCGGCCGGCCCGCCGCTGGACGTCGCGGGCGGCACCGTCAACCAGCTGCTGTTCGGCCGCGACGGCCGGACCCTGCTCGCCCTCGGCGGCACCCCCGACAGCGGCGACGGCGGCGAAGGCCTGGTCCTCGGCTGGAGCACCGACGACCCGGCCCACCCCGTCCCGCTCACCCTGCCCGCCGTCCGGCCGAGGTATCCGGTGGCGACGGCCCTGCTCGGCCCGGACGGGCGGACCCTGGCCACCCAGGACGGCGCCGACGTCCAGCTGTGGGACCTCGCCGGGACGGCCGGGACGGCGGCGCCCGTCTCCCGGTTCCAGGTCCGTGGTCCGATCCTGGCGCTCAGCCCCGAGCGCGGCTTCCTCGTCACGGGCGGCGAGAACAACCAACTGGAGTTCTGGAACATCCAGGACCCGCGCCACCCGAACAACCTGCTGACCGCGCAGCCGCTGTCCGGGCGGACCAGTACGATCCGGTCGGCGGCCTTCGACGGCAGCGGGCAACTGCTGGCCGTCGCCCACGGCAACGGCGCCGTCAGCCTGTGGAACCTGTCGAACCCGTACTACCCCTCGCTCGTCACCGAGCTGCCGACCGTCTCCTCCTACCCGGCCGACCGGGTGTTCTTCACGCCCGACGGCCACACCCTCGCGGCCCGGGACGACTCCGGGGCCGTCGTGCTGTGGAGCGTGCCACCGACCCTGCTGCCCGGCGGCGGACCGGTCGCGTTCAGCGCGGACGGACGCCGGCTGGCGACCTCCAACGGCATCTCGAACTCCCTGCTCTGGGACCTCGCCGACCCCCGCCGGCCGACCCGGCTCGGCAGCCCCCGGACCGGCGCGCCGCAGCCGGCCTCCGCCTTGGCGTTCAGCCCCGACGGCCGCACGCTCGCGCTCGGCTCCCCGGCCGCCGGCGGCACCGGCGGGGCGATCTGGCTGACGGACGTCACCGATCCCGGCCGGCCGGTGCCACTCGGCCGGCCGCTGGGCGGCCCGGCGACCTCCGTCTCGGCGCTGGCCTACGGCCCCGACGGCCGTTTCCTCGTGGCCCTGGGCGACGAGGGCCGGCTGTTCCTCTGGGACGTGGCCGACCCCCTCGCGCCGGCACCGCTCGGGCCCCCGTTGGCAGTGCCGTCACGCACCCTGACCGGCCTCGCGCTCAGCCGGGACGGGCACACACTCGCGGCCGGCGACACCACCGGCGGCGTCCACCGCTGGGACGTCACCGACCCCCGGCGCCCCGTGGCCCTCGGTGCGCCGCTCGCCGGTCCGGCCTCGGCCGTCAACGGCCTCGCCTTCAGTCCCGACGGGCGGAGGCTGGCGGCCGCGCACCAGGACGGGTCCGTCCGACTCTGGGCCACGGAGGGCACAGCGGGCGCGGGCAACACGGGCGGCGCGGCGGGCGGCGATTCGGCGGGCGAGACCCTGACCGGCCCGCAGGGCGCCGCCACCTCGGTCGCCTTCGGCCCGGACGGCCGGCTGCTCGCCGTGGGCGGCGGGGACGGCACCGCCCGGCTCTGGCGGCTCGCCCCCCGGCAGCCCCCGGTGGCCGTCGGCCGGCCGCTCACCGGCCCGGTGGGGTCCGTGGACTCCGTCGCCTTCGGCCCCGACGGCCGGACCCTCGCGGTCTCCGGCGTCGATGCCACCGTCCGGCTCTGGGATCTCGACGCGACGGCGGCCGTCGAGCGGATCTGCGCGACCACCGACGGCGCGCTGGACGAGGCCCGGTGGAAGCTCCTCGTCCCCGGGAGCGACCCGCCGCCACGGCCCTGCCCGGTCAGCGCCGCACGATCAGCGGCCCTTGATCGTCGACGGTGAAGTCGATCGAACGGTCGGGCGCCGTCGGCGCGTCGATGTGCAGGGTGGAGTAGCCGCCCGCGGTCAGGCCGCCGACCGTCACCGTCGCCCGGAAGGGGACCGCGCCGCCCTGCGCGCAGTTGGGTACGCAGCGCTTCTGCCACAACTGCCCGGTGGCGGTGGCGGTCGGGCCGCCCCAGCCCGCCCAGCTGAGCTGGTCGAGGGACATCCCGCCGTCCCCGCAGAGGAGGACGACATACGCCGGCTCGGTGGCGGGCAGCCCACCGCAGCCGATCAGGACCGCCCTCTGATCGGTCGGCCAGGTCCGCCCGGCCGGGGGGCTCGACGCCGTGGTCCGGCCCGCCGGCGCCGGCACGGCCGTCGTCGCGACCGGCGACGGGCCCGGCGGCGAGGGCGTGGCGGCGGGGCCCGCGCTGCTGCATCCGCCGATCACCAACGGGAGCGCGGCGGCCAGTCCGCCCAGCGCGTGCACGAGCACCCGGTTCCTCATGGCGCCTCCCCGGTGTGTGCCGCCGTCCGCACTCGGCGGGTCACTCCAGGCTACCGTTCCGGGCCTCCGCCCAGAACGGTTCCGCCAATCCTCGACCGCCCCAACACCCCCATACGTCAAGCGAGTTGAACTGGATCCCGCCCGTCGACAGGGAGTCGGCGGCCCTCCGGTGCGCGTCGAGCGGCGGATCTCCTCCTTGGACCAGAGGATCGGTCGTCGGACACGCCTCGGCAGGTCAACCGGGTATCTTGGCGATGGCTTCCAGGAACATCGCGCAGAAGTCGGGGAATGCCATGCCTTCGCGGTCGTTGTTCGGATCCGGGTCCACAGGTTGTCCCCAGAGGCCTCGAAATCCCGTCACGTTGTCGAGGGAGGGCCACCAGATCTGGTGCGGCCGGTCGACCACGAAACCGTACGTCCGCGAGTTCAGGGTCACGTCGTCCGCCTGCCAGTCGGTCAGGTTCCGGCCGGGCGGGATCTGGAGTCCCTTGGGGCGGATCACCGTTCCGGTCGTTCCGGCCGAGGGAACGATGTCGGGCGCCACCGGGTCCACGAAAGCGACATCCGGGATGGGTTCGACCGCAGCCTCCAGGAGCGCCCACAGGAAACCGAAGGGAATGAGGAAGACCTTGACCCACCAGGCCACCGGGTAGTCGGTATCGGTGACCGGGTTGTAACCGCCGCAGTTGGTCGAGGGCACGGGGTAGGGGTCGACCTCGATCCTGCCGGATTCGGGGCCGGGCTCCAGATAGAGTCCGTGCGTCCCCTTCGCGACGAACAGCCGCGGATGGTCGCCGCCGTCATTGGTCGTCACATCGCTCCATGGAGCGGCTTTCATGACCAGGCGCCGGGAGTCGTCGAAGGCGTGCGGCGGGTACACGGGGTTGTCCGGGGTGCCGCCGGTGGGGGCGGGCCGGCGTCCTGTGGATCCGATGAATTTCGGAGTCGCGGTCCCGTCGCCGTCCTCGCTCGCCAGAACGGCCACACAGGCCCATTCCCCGACGAAGTTGCGGAACTGGGACGCCAGAACGCTGTCGCAGCCTCCCCCCAGGGCTTCCTCATGGGTCGGGAAGAACAGGTAGTAGCAGAGGGCGAAGGGTCTTTCCAGTTGGGAGAACACACCGGAGGTGTCGGGGCGGGGATTCTTCTTCTTCGTGCCCTCCGACGACACCGATCCGAGTCCGTCCAGGTCGAAGTGCTCGGCCCAGTACCAGAAGCGGCTCCCGCGCAGTGCGTCCACGCTGTCGTACCGATCCCTGACCGCCTGCTGGTCGGCGAACTCGTTGCTGCTCGCGGACGTCACATCCGGCTCGGACGCACCTGCGGTGTCCCGCCATCCCGCCAGTTGCAGGAAGCGTGTCTCGCTCGGACTCTCGGTGATGAACGCCTCACCGGGTTCGCCCAGGAAGCTCTGCCCGGGCCCCGCTTCGCTCTGCGTCGCGGCGATCCCTCCGCGCGCGATGAGGGGTGCGCGGGGGAAGGGTCCTCCGGTACCGCCCCACGAGTCCTTCTTGTTGCGCGGGTTGCTCGCCTTCCACAGTGCACCGTGCTCCAGGTACCGCTTGGGGTCGCTCGGGACGTCCTTCTCCTGTTCGTGGAGGAACAGGATGGGTTCGAAGGCGCGTATGCGGTCTGCGGGTGTCGGTGCGGGTGTCACCGCCGCCGGGTTGGTGTTGACCTCGACGGCGATGGCGGCCGCCCGGGTGTTGCCGCTCCACGCCCAGTGGGCCGCCGTGTTCTGGCCGGAACGGTCGTGGGTGCGGAGGGAGGCGTCCGCACCGCCGGCCGGTTGGTTCGCGATCTCCACGTCGTCGATGGCCGTGAAGCCGGGTGCGGTGACGGAGGGTACCGCGCTCGCCAGTGCGAGCGCCGTGACCGTTGTGTCCCGGGCATCGGCGATCGGGTCGAGGTTCAATCCGAGGTCGGTTCCGCTGCCGTCGGCCGTCTTGGCCTGCAGGATCACCTGCGGCCGGGTGGTGCCTCTGAACTCGTCGTACTCGAAGACGGACCAGGCGACGACCTGTTGCGGATTGTCGAAGAAGTTCATGGACAGTGGCCCCGGTTGGGCCGGTACGGCGCCGGTTCCCTTGGCCCAGTAGCACGTGAGACGCCGTCCGGGCCCGCCCGCGACACCGAATTCGACCGACGCAACGCTTTCCCACGCGACCGCCAAGCCGCTCACCGCGGGCTCGGGCGCCGGATTCTGCCCCGATCCGACGCTGAGGACCATGGCCAGCACGCACCCCTGAGGGCTCGGATGCATGGCTCCGGTCGCCAGGTCGAACGGCCTGAAGTCGCCGCCGACATGTTGTCCGTGGGTGAGGTCAAGACGCGTCACTGTCGTCTCCTCGATGCAGATCTCCCGGGAGCGAGGACAGGGAGGCCATCAACGCGGTGAGTTCGGGGTCGCACGTCGGCAGGCCGATCTCACTGCGGACGATCTTCATGCACTCGGAGTCGTGAACCTGCCGGAGCTGAGGGCCCGCCACGACACCGACGGACTGGAGCAGGGCCGACAGGTCCACCAGGATCTGCGTGAACGCGGCGCTGTCGATGTCGTTGGCGCGCCAGGAGGACTGGTAGGCCTCGGCCAGTTGCCGCAGCCGTTCGCGCGTCGCAGGGTCCTTCGACAACGCTTCGCGCCGCATCCGCTCGATTCCGTCCGTCACCGCGCCCTGGAGCAGTTGCACGCAGTCGGGATGACGTTCGAGCGCCTCCTCGAAACGTCGGACATAGGAACGGAGGCACGTCAGCGTTTTACCGTCGACGGGGCGACTGAAGAACTGATTGATGTTTCGGTCCGGGTCGGGACGCCAGACCTTGATGTCATCGATCAATCCTTTGAGTGCACCACCGTACCCTTCGCCCATCCCTCCGCCGATGATGATCGGCTGGGCCGGGGGCCTCAGCGGACCGATGCCCGCGGCGTCGAACTTCTCGGCAACGGTCCGGTCGTCGATGACGATCCGGGTCCGGCCCGAGCCGTCGTAGTGAAATCCGAGGGTCGTCCACTTCTCGTGCGGGAACAGGTCGGGGTCCTCGACTTCCAGGCCGACCTGGTAGGCGGCGCCCGGGGAGAAAACGGCCTGCAGTCGGCATTCCTCGGTCATGAGGATCTCGAACGAGTCGCACTTCATCAGCGTGACCCAGAGCGGGTCCGGGCCGGGGTCAAGACGCAGGAGGAACTCCACCTTCACCGCGTCGAGGGTTGCCCAGGCATCAGTGGGGTGGATTTCGATGAACGATGCGAGGTCGTTGAGCGCTACCGCGCCCGAGCCGGGGGCGGCACCGTCCCGATGGAAGTCGCCGGCCGTCATCCCGTGGGCCACGCCATGGCTGTGCCCTTGCGGCGAGTAGTCGGAAATGATGCCGGGCTGGCCGATGTAGCTGTGATGGCATATGAGTTCCCATTGGCCGTCCACAATGCGCTCCGCGTTTTCGGTCGCGTCCGATCGGGGCCCCAGCCGATGGCTGTTCTCAGATTCCCTCAGGGCCGTGGGGTACGCAACCGGAGCTGTGATCTCAAGTTCGCGCCTTGTCCCGGCCGGCGCGAGCACCACCCGGCGACCCGGCCGCCCGGCCGCCCGGTCCCGTCAGGGCGCCCGGCCCGTCAGGGCGTCTGGACCGAGGCGCCCAGCCGGTAGTCGTGCGCGGTGAACGCGGCGGCGACGGCGAAGCGGTCCGCCCGGACGAGCGTCTGCCGCCACTCGATCGGACGCCCGTCGGTGTCGCGGCCGAGCCGGTCGATCGCGAGCAGCGCGGTGGTCGCGGGGCAGTCGAGCAGGATGCGCTCCCCCCGGCCGGGGACCACCGCGCGGATGCGTTCCCAGCCGCCGCGGATGCTGCGACCGCAGTGGCGTTCGAGCTCGTCGTAGAGCGAGGTGTGGGTGAAGTCGACGTCCAGCAGCGGGTGGGCCACGTCCGCGGGGAGCCAGATCCGGTCGACGGCCAGCGGTTCCTCGTCCGCCAGGCGGACACGTTCGAGGTAGACCAGCGGCGTGGACTCCTCCAGTCCCAGCCGGGCGGCGATGACGCCGTCGGCGCGCCGGTCGAGCGCGCGCACGACGCTGCGCTGGACGGCACCGACCTCCTCGACGGAGCGGAACAGGCTGTACGCCTCACCGATGTCCTGCTCCAGCGGGCGGCTCGCGGTGAACCGCGAGGCCCTGCCGCGCTGAGCGGTGACCAGGCCCTCCTCGCGGAGCTTGCGCAGGGCCTCGCGCACCGTGTGCCGGCTGACCCGGTACTCGGCGACGAGGTCGTGCTCGCCGGGGAAGACGTCGTGGAACTCGCCCTCGTCGAGCCGGCGCAGCAGGTCGGCGCGCAGCTGCGCCCAGAGCGGACTGCCCGCGGCCCGGGTGAGGGGCCGGGGACCGGGGCCGGGACCGGGCGCGGAGGTCACGGCGCCCTCCTGGGAGTCAGGGGTCGGGTGGGTGGTGCGGGACACGAGGTGAATGTACGTACCTTCGGGGGGACAGCACAAAATCGGTGCCTGCCGGGCATGGCCGGGTGGCGACCGGCGGGGCGACCGCCGCCCGGACCCGAGGTGTCCGGGCAGCGGTCGCCGCGCTCACGCGGAAGCCGTCAGGCGAGGGCTGCGATCAGCATGAAGGCGGCCACCGCGAGCAGGAGGACGGCGAAGGCCCGCTGCAGTGCCGCGCCGGAGAGTTTGGCCGCCAGCCGCTTGCCGTCCCAGGCCCCGAGGACGGCGGCGCCCACGAACGGTCCGAAGACCGCCGGGTCGACGGAGATGTCCGTGACCGTCAGGCGGGTGCCGAGGGAGACCACCGAGTTGACGACGATGACGACCAGGCTGGTACCGACGGCCTTGCGCATCGGCAGCCGGAGCACCGACACCAGCGCGGGCACCGCGAGGAAGCCGCCGCCGACTCCCAGCAGGCCGGTCACCGCCCCGAGGCCCGCGCCGGCCGCGACCGTGCCCAGGTGCCCGTCCCGGCCGGCCGGTTTCGCGGACGCAGCGACGGCATCGCCGCCGTCCCCGGCCTTCCCGCCTTCCGCGGTGCCCCCGCCTTCCCCGCCTTCCCCGCCTTCCCCGCCTTCCGCGGTCTCCCCGGTCGGCACGTTCCGCGCGGCTCGGGTGCCGCCTCGGGCGCCGCGCAGCATCACCGCGGCGGCCAGCGCGGCCAGGACGGCGAACGCGGAGGTCAGCACCGGCTGCGGGATGCGGTGGGCGAGCATGGACGCCCCGATGGCGGGGAGCACCCCGGCCGCGGCGAACAGTGCGCCGGTGCGCCACTGGACGGCGCCGGTGCCGGCGTGGCGGGCGAGCGCGGTGACGGAGGTGGCGGTGACGATGACCAGGCTGGTGGTCCCGGCGTCGGAGGGCGACAGGCCCAGCAGGTACACCAGGGCCGGGACCGCGAGCACTCCCCCGCCGCCGCCCAGCGCGCCGAGGGCCACGCCGACCACGGCTCCACAGAGCAGAGCGGTGATCAGGACGCTCACGCCGTGACGCCGTCCGCGGCCCGGTCGGCGGGGCGCACGACCTCGCCGTGCCAGGCGGCGAAGCCGCCGCGCAGGTCGATGGCCTCGAAGCCGCGGGCGCGCAGCACGGACGCGGCCACCGAGGAGCGGTTGCCGCCCGCGCAGATGACGGTCAGCGGCCGATCGGTCGGCAGTTCGCCCAGGCGGGCGAGCAGTTCGGGCAGCGGGAGGAGCCGGGCGCCGGGGAGGGTGCCCTTGTCCTGCGTCTCGCCCGGGCCGCGTACGTCCAGCAGCGTGAAGTCGGCTTCTCCCTCGACGAGTTGGCCGGCGAGGTCGCGGGCGAGGTCGCGGGCGAGGTCGTCGGCGTCCACGCGCGCGACCGAGGTCAGGTGCGCGGCATCGATCGCCTCGACGGCGGTGCCCAGGGCGCCCAGGACGCGGTCGAAGCCGATCCGGGCCAGGCGGGTCCGGGCCTCGGTCGCCGTGTCCGGGTCGCCGCACAGGATGACGGCGTCCTGGGCGTCGAGCACCTGGCCGGCGAGTTCGGCGAACCGGCCGCCGAGCGGGATGTTGACCGCGCCGTGCAGGTGGGCGGCGGCGAACGCCTCCGGATCCCGGGTGTCCAGCACGGTGGCGCCGCCCGCCCGGGCCCGGAGGAACGCCTCCGGGGTGAGCGGCGGGACGGGGGTGTCCTCATCCAGGACCGGACGGGCCTGGCGGTTGCGCACCGAAGTGAACGCGAAGTAGGCCGGCGCGGCGGGCTGGCCGGCGGTCACCACCGCGACGAACTCGTCCTCGGTCATGTCGGCCAGGGCGTAGTTGCCGCGGCGCTGGTTGCCGATCGTGCAGCTCAGCTCGGTGGAGAGGTTCTTGCCGCAGGCCGAGCCGGCGCCGTGCGCCGGGTGGACGCGCGTGTCGTCGGGGAGGGTCAGCAGGGCCCGGGTGGAGCGGTACAGCAGGCGGGCCATCTCCTCGGCGGACCGGCCGCGCGAACTGAGCAGGTCGGGTCGGCCGACGTCGCCGATGAACAGTGTGTCGCCGGTGAGCACACCGAACGGGACGGCGTCACCGGCATGTTCGCGCACGACGACGCAGATCGACTCGGGGGTGTGGCCCGGGGTGTGCAGGATCTCCAGCTCGACCTCGCCGAGGCCGAGCCGCTCGCCGTCGCCCAGGGGGTCGGTGTCGAAGTCCAGCACGGCGGCGGAGCCGTAGGAGATGCGCGCGCCGGTGCGCTCGGCGAGTTCCAGGTGGCCGGAGAGGAAGTCCGCGTGGATGTGGGTCTCGATGACCCGCTCGATGGTCAGTCCGTGCTGCTCGGCGGTGGCGAGGTACTCGCGGACGTCGCGCTGGGGGTCGACCACCACGGCCCGGCCGGTGGTGCGGTCACCGACGAGGTACGAGGCATGGGAGAGACAGTCGAGGTAGAACTGCACGAAGACCAGTGGTCCGGCGGGCGTCGTCATCCGGGGCTCCTGAGGGTGGAGGGTGGTTGCGCCCCGCGGCCTTGAGGGCGGGGCGTGGGTACGGGCGGGTGCGGGCGGCGTGTGCAGGCGGGTGCGAGTACGGGCGGGTGCGGGTGCGGGCGGGATGTCGCGCGGCGGCACGCCGTGGGCGTGCGAAGGGCCACGACGGCGGGAGGCCCGAGTGGTGGGCCGTACGGGAGATCCGGGGCGCGCGGGCACCCGGGGTGCGTGACCGCGAGGGTCAGGCAAGCCCGCGGAGCATGAGGTTCCAGTAGAGGAACGGCAGCCCGCGCCGCTTGAGGTACCACATGTCGGTCCGCTCGCGGACGGTGTCGATCACCGGGATCGACGGGGCGGGCCGCCCGCTGTAGTCGAACTCGGCGAGCAGCATCTTGTTGCGGGCGGTGGTCAGCGGGCAGGAGGCGTAACCGTCGTACGCGGCCTCGGGCTCCCGGCCGTCGAGGGTGGCGAGGAGGTTCTCGACGAGCACCGGGGCCTGCTTGCGCACCGCGGCGCCGGTCTTGGAGTTCGGGGAGGATCCGGCGTCACCGAGCGCCCACACGTTGGGGTAACGGACGTGCCGCATGGTGTACTTGTCGATCTCGACGTAGCCGGCCGGGTCGTCCGCGCCGGCGAGCGGGCCGCGCTTGATCCAGTCCGGGGCGCTCTGCGGCGGCACCAGGTGGGCGACGTCGTACGGCAGGGTCGTCCTGCCCCCGGTCCCCAGATCGGTGACGACGACCTCGCGGGCCTCCGGGCGCACCTCGGTGACCTCGCTCCCGTAGTGGACCTTGATGCCGTACCGGCGCACCACGCCTTCGAGAACGCGGGCGAACTCGGGGACACCGAAGATGGCGGTGCCGGGAATCACCAGGTGGACGTCGATCCGGCCGAGCACGCCTTCCCTGCGCCAGTGGTCGGCTGCCAGGTAGGCGATCTTCTGCGGGGCGCCGCCGCACTTGATGGCTCCCGCGGGCATGCTGAACACCGCGCTGCCGGAGCGGGTCCCGCGGATGAAGCGCCAGGTCGCGGGGGCGTGCTGCGGCAGGTAGTTGCTGGACAGTCCGTCCTGGCCGAGCCCGGCCTCCAGGCCCGGTATCCGGTCCCAGTCCAGCTGGATGCCGGGGCAGACGACGAGGTGGTCGTAGGAGACCGTGCCGCCGTCGTCCAGCGTCACCTCCCGGGCCTCGGGGTCGACGGCGACCGCGGCGCGGCGTATCCACTGCACGCCCTTCGGCATGACGGACGCCTGGGGCCGGATGCTCTCCGCCAGCGGCGCCCGGCCTCCGCCGACCAGCGTCCACAGCGGCTGGTAGTAGTGATGACCGCTCGGATCGAGCACCGCGACGTCCCGCTGGCCGGCGCGGCGCAGCCGGGCCGCTACCGAGATCCCCGCGGTCCCGCCGCCGATGATCACGATCCGGTGATGCCTGGTTATCAAGTGGACCCTCCCTGGCGAAATGTACGGACATTAAGCTAGGTCGGACCCGCCACGGGCCGCAAGCCATTGTCCGTACATTTGCCTCCGGGGCACGGCGCCGCCCTGATCGACCGCCCCGGGCGGCGTCCGACCGATGCGCCGAACGGGACTTGCGCGGATTCCCCGACACCCGGCAGGGGGTGATGACACGATGAACGGGCCATGGTCGGGCCCGACTTGGAGGTCGTCGTTGCCGGGTGACAAGCGGAGCGTCCGGGAGAGAGCCGTGCCCACCGCACGGATCACCCCCGGCGACTTCCCCACCAGCCCGCTCGCCCTGCGCTTCGCCGACCCCGCCGGACAGGCCGCGGCCCGCGCCTTCGCCGCCGAGCAGGCGGAGGCCGCCACCGAAGCGGCCGGCCGGCTGGCCCGGATGTGGGAGAGCGCCGCGGACCGGCCCGCCCGGGCCGCCGCGCTGGCCACCGTCCACGCGCGGCTGGTCGACTGGCGCTACCGCCTCGCCGTCACGATGGGCCCGCCTCCCGGCATCGCCGGCACCGCCTTCAACCCGGAGCGCTTCCGCACCCCGATCCGGGAGGGCGACACCAACTACGACCGCCTCGGCGAGGTCGGCCGCCTTCGCGAGGGCGCTCGATGGAACCGGACCACCCGCACCTTCACCGGCGGCCGCGCGACACCGGCCTGGGAAGCCATGCTCCGCTACGGCCGTCTCGCCGAGCAGCGCTTCGCAGCCGAGGGCGTCACGGGCGACATCCTCCAGAACCGGGTGCTCCTGCCGGACGGACGGCGGATCGCCGGCAACCGCCTCCTGCGGGGCGAAGCGGCCCGCCGCACCGACGCCGAACTCGTCGCCCGGTACGCGGCCCGGGGCCTGGACACCTCCTGGATCGAGAGCGGCGGCACGCCGATCTACACCGCCACCCCGGCGCCCCGGGACGGCGCCGTCCTGCACGCCGCCGCCCTGGACCTCCTGGCCCGCCCCCGCCTCACCACCGAGGACTACCTGCTGGCCCGCTACCTGCTCTTCCAGGCCCCGCGGACCAAGAAGGGGAGCGACGCCGTGACCAGGACGTTCGTCGTCGCGGTCGGCGCCGTCGCCCTCCCCGGCACCGCGCCCGCCCTGCCCGAGGACATCGACCTGCGCAGCTACGTCCTCGGCCAGCCCCGCGTCCGCCCGTAGCCGGGCGGCGCCCGCACGGCTCGCCGGCGGTCCCCGGTCGGCCCCGGCCGAACTCGCCCCCGGGCCCGACCTGCCCCGGGACCCGGGACCCGACCTGCCTCCGGACCTGACCTCCCCCGGGATCCGACCTGCCCCCTGGCTCCAGGATAATGATCTTGTTTGTCGGGCGGGGCCGAGCGAGGACGGGCGGCATGCGGATCAAGGTTCTGGGGCCTCTCCAGGTCGTACGAGGAGCGGACGGGCGCACCGTCGAGGTCGGCGGGGCGCGGCTGCGGCTGCTGCTGGTCCGACTGGCCCTCGATCCCGGGCGGGTGGTCACCCGCGAGCGGCTGGTCGACGACCTCTGGGGGGACACGCCACCGGACGAGCCCGCCGGCGCCGTGCAGTCCCTGGTCTCCCGGCTCCGCCGGGCGCTGGGGGCGGACCGGACGGTGATCGGCTCGCATCCCGCCGGGTACCTGCTCGACCTGCCCCGGGCGAGCGTGGACGCCTGGGACTTCGAGCAGCGCGTGACGGCCGGGCGGGCGGCGCTGGCAGTGGGCGGGTTCGCCGAGGCGGCCGCCGTGCTGGGCGAGGCGGTGAAGCTGTGGCGCGGGGCACCGTTCACGGACGCCGAGGGCGCCGGATTCGCCGCCGCACCGGCGGCCCGGCTGGCCGAACTGCGGCTCTCGGCGGCCGAGGACCACGCGGACGCGGTCCTCGCGCTCGGCGCGGCCGACCGGGTACCGGGACTGGTCGCGGAGCTCACCGAACTCTGCGCGGCGAACCCGCTGCGCGAGCGGGCCGCGGCCCGTCTGATGCGCGCGCTGGAGACGAACGGGCAGCAGGCGGCGGCGCTGGAGGTGTTCGAGCGCACCCGGCGGGCGCTGGCCGGGGAACTGGGCGCCGACCCGTCCGCCGAACTGCGGGACGTCCACCTGCGGGTGCTGTCCGGCGCCGAGCCGCCGAGATCAGGACCTCCCCCGGCGCCCGTGGGCAGCCCGGCCGGACGCGCCGCGCTGCCCACCTGGCTGACCGGCCTGATCGGCCGCGACGACGCGGTGACGGCGGTCCGGGACCGGCTCGGCCGCTCGCGCCTGGTGACGCTCACCGGGCCGGGCGGCGTCGGCAAGACCCGGCTGGCGGTCGCGGCCGCGGCCGCCGCTCCTGTCGGAACCGACGTACGGCTGGCGGAACTGGCCGATGTCACCCCCGACGCCAGCGCCCCCGATGTCAGCACCCCCGACGCGGTGGCCCGGGCCGTCCTGACGGCGGTCCGTCCGCCGCAGGACTCCGGAGTGCCGGCGGACGGACTGCCCGCAGGCACCCCGGCCGGCGATCCGGTCGACCACATCGTCCGCGCGTTGGAGGGCCGCGAGACCCTGCTCGTCCTGGACAACTGCGAACACGTGGCCGAGGCCGCGGCCCGGCTGGTCCACCGACTGCTGACCGCCGTACCGGGCCTCACCGTGCTGGCCACCAGCCGGGAACCGCTCGGGCTGACCGGCGAGACCCTCTGGCCGGTACCCCCGCTCGCCGTACCCCCGCCGGCCACCACCGCGGAGGAGGCACTCGCCCACCCCGCCGTCGCCCTGTTCGCCGAACGGGCCGCCGCGGCGGCCCCTGACTTCACCCTCGACCGGCACACCGTCGAGCCCGTCGTCCGGATCTGCCGGGAACTGGACGGCCTCCCGCTCGCCCTGGAGCTGGCGGCGGCACGACTGCGCTCCCTCGGCCCCGGGCACCTCGCGGCGCGGCTGCACGACCGGCTCCGGCTGCTGGACCGGGGCCCCCGCACCGCCCCCGGCCGGCATCGCACGCTGCGCGCCGTCATCGGCTGGAGCTGGGACCTGCTCGACGAGGACGAACGCGTCCTGCTGCGGCGGCTGTCGGTGTTCGCCGGCGGGGCGCTCCTGTCCGACGCCCACCGGGTCTGCTCCGGCCGTTGGCCGGGCGGTCCGGCACCGGACGTGGTGGCCGTGGAGGACCTGCTGGCGTCCCTGGTCGAGAAATCCCTGGTGGTGACCACCGGACGGGGCGGCGGGCCGCTGCGGTTCCGGCTGCTGGAGACCATTCGCGAGTACGCCGCCGAACAGCTCGTCGCGGCCGGGGAGGCGGACCGGACCGGCGCCGAGCACCTGGGCCGCTACCTCGCCCTCGCCGAGACCGCCGAACCCCGGTTGCGCACGCACGACCAGCTGAACCGGCTGGCCCGGCTGGACGCCGAGCACCTCAACCTGGACGCGGCGCTGCGCCGGGCGGTCGCCGTCGGCCCGCCGGAGCACGCGCTGCGGTTGGCGGCCGCCCGGGTCTGGCCGTGGCTGATGCGCGGTCAGGGACACGAGGCCGGTGAGTGGACGACGGCCGTCCTCGCGGCTCACGGCCGCACCCCGCCGCCCGGCCTGGAGCAGGCGCACGCGCTGTGCGTGATCCTCTCCGGGCTCACCGCGCCACTGCGGGATCCGGACGGGACGGCGGTCCCGGCCGAGGCGATGGGGCAGGCGCTGGTCACGGCGCTGGAGGCCGACCACCCGGTCGTGCTCGGGGCGGCGCTCCTGCTGGCCCTGGGCGGGCCGCCCGGGGCCACGAGCGCGGCGGCGGAGCGGTTCCTCGGGCACCCCCGACGCCTGGGTCCGGGCCGGCGCCCATCTGGCGCTCGGCCGCATCGAGCTGGGCGCCGGCCGGATCGCGGAGGCCGAACACGGTCTGCGGACCGCGGTGGACGGCTTCCGGGCGCTCGGTGACCGCTGGGGCCTGGCGATGGCCCTGGTCACACTGGCCGCGCTGCTGTCCGTCACCGGCGCGGCCGACGAGGCGCTGACCGCGCTCCTCCAGGCCCGCGACTGCGACGCCCGGATGGGCGGCGCCGGCGATGCCCCGCTGCCGCTGCTGCTGTCCGGCCGGCTGCGGACCCGCAACGGCGAGCCGGACGCGGCCCGGGCCGACCTGGAACGCGCGCTGGCCGCCGCGGTACGGGCGCGGGACCCGCACCTCCAGGCCGCGGCCCGCTACGCGCTCGGTGAACTCGCCAGAAGGACCGGCGACTTGACGGCGGCGCTGCGCGACCAGCAGGAGACGGTACGGGGGCTGGAGCGCCTCTCCCCGGCCGACGCCGCGGCTCCCACCCGGCGGCACCTGCTCGCCCTGCTGCACACCAGCCTGGGCCGCATCCGGCTTCGCCTCCGCACGCCCGAGCAGGCCGGCCCGCTGCACCGCCGCGCACTGGAGCTGGCCGCGGACAGCGGTGACCGGCCGGTCCGCGCCGACGTGCTGGAGGGCTTCGCCGAGTACTGCCTGGCCCAGGGCGAGCCGACCCGGGGCGCGGCCGCACTGGGCGCGGCGTACGCGCTGCGCGGAGCCCATGACGCGGGCGACCCGGAGCTGCGCGCCGTCCTGGACGGCTGCGCCGAGGCGCTCGGTGAGGACGGCTTCCGCAGCGCCTGGGAGCGCGGCCGGGCGCTGTCGCGACCGGAGTCGCTGGCCCGGGAGGCAGGCTGACGGTTCCGCCGGGACGGTCGGCGGGGGAACGCCCGACGGCCCGCACGGCCCGCACGGCGGACCGGTCGGCTCAGCCCGCGAAGGGCTGCCGGTCGGGTGCGCAGACCGTCCCGCGCGCCGGGAGCACGCCGTCGATCAGGTAGCGCGTCTCGTACCCGGCCGCGCAGCCGCTGGGGTTGGCCAGGACCGTGTGGCCGAAGCCGTCGACGGTCAGCAGTTCGGCGCGGGCGAGCGACCGGGCCATGGCGCGGGACCCCTCGTACGGCATGCCCGGGTCCCCGGTGTTGGCGACGACCAGGATCGGCCGGGCGGTCCGGTGCTTCCACGGGCCGTCGTAGCGGTCGCGGTCCCGGACGGGCCAGTCGGCGCAGCGCTCCGCGGCCCAGGCGAAGTACGGGCCGACCTCGCCGGACCGGGAGCGGGCGAATGCCGCCTGGGCCGGGTAGTCGGCACCGGCCGGCGGGTTGGCGCTGTCCGAGCACATCACCGCGAGCGCCTGGTCGGGGGACGCGTGGGAGACGGGCGGCAGCGGCGCGGCGGGTGCCTCGGTGGCGGTCCACAGGGCCTGGAGCGTGCCGCCGAGCCGGGACCAGCCCGTGCCGGGCAGGCCGGGGACGGGGTTCGCCGCGTAGAGCGAGAGGACCGTCGTCTCCAGGGCCGAACCGGCGGTGAAGGTCGTGCCGGAGACGGCGACCGGCCGGGTCCGCAGCCGCTGGAGCAGCTCGGCGAACCGGGCACGCGTGGCGGTGGGCGTCCCCGCGGAGAAGGCGCACGCCGGCGGGCCGACCTGACCGCACCGGTCGAGGAAGGCGTCGAGGATCCGGCCGGCGGCCAGGTCGTTGCCGTTGCGCAGGAGGGTGCCTTCGGTCGCGGCCTGCCCGTCCCGGCCGGTGGACCAGGCCACCGGGTCCATGGCGCTGTCCAGGACCATGGCGCGGACCCGGCCGGGGAACAGGTTGGCGTAGGTGGCGCCCAGGTAGCTGCCGTACGAGGTGCCCAGGTAGCTGAGCTGCCGGTCGCCGACCGCGCGGCGCAGCAGGTCCATGTCCCGGGCGACGGTCGCGGTGGAGATGTGGGACAGCAGGGCGGCCTCACGGGCCCCGCACTGCCGGCCGAGGCTCCGGTAGGCGTCGGTCCACGCCCGCTGCTGGACGGTGTCCTCGGGGTAGCCGGCCGCGGTGCCGGCCAGCAGGGCCTGCTCGTCCGCCGGGTTCTCGAAGCACTGGACGCCGGCGCTGCCGCCGGTGCCCCGCGGGTCGAAGCCGATGATGTCGAAGCGCGAGCGGACCTCCTCGGGGAAGAGGCCGAGCATCGCGGGCAGGGCCGCGGTGCCGGGCACGGCCGGGCCGCCGGGGTTGTAGAACAGCGAGCCGATCCGGTGGGCCGGGTCGCTCGCCGGGTGCCGGACGACGGAGAGGTCCAGGCCCGCCCCGCGCGGGTCGTGGTGGTCGAGCGGGACGCGGGCGCTCGCGCACTCGAAGCCGTCCCCGCAGCTCGCCCAGTCGAGCCGCGGCACCGGGGCGGTGTCCGCGGCGGCAGCGGGCGTGGGGGCCGTCGCGGCCAGCAGGGCGGCGGCCACCGCGCCCGCGCCCAGACGCCAGGCGGTCGCCACGCGCTGCCCCGCCGTGCGGGACGCCCTCGGCCGGCGGCGGCCCTCGACGGGGCCGGTGGGACGGGATGTGCGAGTCATGCAAGAGTCCTTTCGTCCGTGGCCGGGCAGTCGCGCGCCCCTCGGTCGCGGCGCTCCTCCCGACGCGTCCCACCGTTCCGCACCTCGCTGGCAGACCGCTGGCAGCCTCCCCGGCCGGCCGGCCTGCGGCTCACCCGTCGCGGGGGGCACGGCCGGCGGGCGGCCGCGCTCCGGCCCCGAGGGGCGCGGCCCCGAGGCGCGCGGCGCGCAGTGGCGCGGATCACAGCGGGTCGGGCGGGGTCGGCGAAATGCGGAGGCCGCCGGGGTGGTTGGCACGGGCGACCGCTTCCGCCCCGGCGCACGCCATCGCTGCCGCTACCGCGAGGAATCCCATGACCGTCACCGAGAACCCGGCCTCCCGCGCGGCCGGGATCCTGTCCCGGCCCGTCACGATCAACGGGCTGACCGTGCCCAACCGCATCGCGATGGCGCCGATGACGCGCAGGTTCTCCCCCGGCGGCGTACCCGGCGAGGACGTGCGCTCGTACTACGCCCGCCGTGCCGCCGCCGGCGTGGGCCTGATCGTCACCGAGGGCACGTACGTCGGCCACGAGTCGGCCGGCCAGAGCGACGACATCCCGCGCTTCCACGGCGAGGAGCAGCTGGCCGGGTGGGCCCGCGTCGCCGAGGACGTCCACGCGGCGGGCGGCACCATCGTGCCGCAGCTCTGGCACATCGGCATGGTGCGCAAGCAGGGCGACCCGCCGTTCGCGGACGCCCCCGCCGTCGGCCCGTCCGGGATCCGGCTGGACGGGACCGAGGGAACCGGGCGGGCGATGACCCGGGCCGACCTGGACGCCGTCATCGGCGCGTTCGCCGAGGCCGCCGCGGCCGCCGAGCGGATCGGCTTCGACGGCGTGGAACTGCACGGCGCGCACGGCTACCTGCTCGACCAGTTCCTGTGGGCGGGCACCAACCGCCGCACCGACGCCTACGGGGGCGACGCGGTCGCCCGGACGGCGTTCACGGCCGAGCTCGTCGCCGCGGTGCGCGAGGCCGTCTCCCCGGAGTTCCCGGTGATCTTCCGCTACTCGCAGTGGAAGTCGGAGAACTACGAGGCCCGTCTCGCCGAGACGCCCCAGGAGCTGGAGGCGATCCTCGCCCCGCTCGCCGCGGCCGGCGTCGACGCCTTCCACGCCTCGACCCGCCGCTACTGGGTCCCCGAGTTCGAGGACTCGGACCTCAACCTCGCCGGCTGGACCAGGAAGCTCACCGGCCGCCCCGCCATCACCGTCGGCTCGGTCGGCCTCGACGGCGACTTCGTCCGCGCGTTCGCGGGCGAGGGCTCCCCGGTCCGGGGCATCGACAACCTGCTCGACCGGCTGGAGCGCGACGAGTTCGACCTGGTCGCCGTCGGCCGCGCCCTGCTTCAGGACCCGCAGTGGGCCGCCAAGGTCCTCTCCGGCCGCTTCGACGACCTGCGCCCCTACGACGCCGCCGCGATCCGCACCCTGAGCTGACGACCGCGCCCGAGGGTCCGGCCGCACCGCGTGTGCGGCCGGGTCCGGTGGGCCGGGCGAGGCCCGACCCCGGGCCCTCTGCTCCCCAACCCGACTGCCCGGCAGCCGAGTCGGCGGGCCGGCCCTCGCCTCGGCGCGCCTCCGTCACGACCCTCCGCACCGCGCCCCCGGGCAAACGCGCCACCCTACCCGGACGTGCGGTCGCCCGTCGGGGAACCGGGGAGGATGTGTCAAGGTCCCGGCAACGGGACCCCGGCCAGGCGCGTCGCCGCCGCCGATCCGCTAGCGTGGGACGCTCCCCGACCGACACCCCTTCCTGGAGCACAGCGCCGTGTCCGACAGCTTCGCGCACCTGCACGTCCACACCGAGTACTCGATGCTGGACGGGGCGGCGAAGAACGGCAAGCTCTTCGCCGAGGCGGAGAGACAGGGTATGCCCGCCATCGCGATGAGCGACCACGGCAACATGTTCGGCGCCTACGAGTTCTTCCACTCCGCCGCGAAGACCGGGGTGAAGCCGATCATCGGCATCGAGGCGTACGTCGCCCCGGCCTCCCGCTTCCTGAAGAAGCAGGTGTTCTGGTCGCCGGGCGGCCAGCGCCCGTCCGGCGCCGACGGCGAGGGTGGCAAGGACGTCTCCGGCGGCGGCCGCTACACCCACATGACCATGTGGGCACAGAACGCCACCGGTCTGCGGAACCTCTTCAAGCTCTCCTCGCTCGCGTCGATGGAGGGCTACTACATGAAGCCCCGGATGGACCGCGAGCTGATCGCCGCCAACGCGACCGGAATCATCGCCACCACCGGCTGCCCCTCCGGCGAGGTGCAGACCCGGCTGCGGCTCGGGCAGTACGAGGAGGCCGTGAAGGCGGCCGGCGCCTACCAGGACATCTTCGGCAAGGAGAACTACTTCCTGGAGCTGATGGACCACGGCCTGTCCATCGAGAAGGACGTCCGCGACGACCTCCTGCGCCTGGCCAAGGAGCTGAACATCCCGCTGCTGGCCACCAACGACTCGCACTACGTGACCGCCGACCAGGCCGACGCCCACGACAGCCTGCTCTGCGTCGGCGTGGGCAAGAACAAGGACGACCCGAACCGCTTCAAGTTCAACGGCAGCGGCTACTACGTGAAGACCGCCGAGGAGATGCGCGAGCTCTTCCGCGAACTGCCGGAGGCCTGCGACAACACGCTCGCGATCGCCGAGCGGGTCGAGTCGTACGACGAGGTCTTCAACTACGTCGACCGGATGCCGCAGTTCGACGTGCCGGAGGGCGAGACCCAGGCCTCGTTCCTGCGCCAGAAGATCGCCGCCGGCCTCCAGCACCGCTACGGCGACAACCCGAGCCAGGAGGTGCTGGACCGGGTCGAACTGGAGATGGGCGTCATCTCCCCGATGGGTTTCGACGCCTACTTCCTCGTGGTCGCCGACATCTGCCAGTACGCCCGGGACAACGGCATCCCGGTCGGCCCGGGCCGAGGCTCGGCGGCCGGCTCGATGGTCTCCTACCTGACCCGGATCACCGAGCTGGACCCGCTGGAGCACGACCTGCTGTTCGAGCGGTTCCTGAACCCCGAGCGCATCAACCCCCCGGACGTCGACATCGACTTCGACGACCGCCAGCGCGACCAGATGGTGCGCTACGTCACCGAGAAGTACGGTTCCGCCTACACCGCCCAGGTCAACACCTTCGGCACGATCAAGGCCAAGGCCGCCGTCAAGGACGCCAACCGCATCCTCGGCTACCCGTTCGCGATGGGCGACCGGATCACCAAGGCGATGCCGCCGGACGTCATGGGCAAGGGCGTCCCGCTGGCGGACCTCTTCAACGAGAAGCACCCGCGGTACAACGAGGGCACCGAGATCCGCTCGCTGTACGAGAACGAGTCCGACGTCAAGAAGATCATCGACACCGGACTGGGCATCGAGGGCCTGATCCGCGGCACCGGTGTGCACGCCGCCGCCGTGATCCTCTCCTCGACGCCGCTGCTCGACCTCATCCCGCTGCACATGCGGGACAAGGACGGCGTGATCATCACCGGCTTCGACTACCCGTCGTGCGAAGCCATGGGCCTGATCAAGATGGACTTCCTGGGGCTGCGGAACCTGGGCATCATCGATCACTGCATCAAGATCGTCAAGGCCAACCGGGGCGTGGACGTCGACATCGAGAAGATCCCGATCGACGACCCCACCACCTACCAGCTGCTGGCCCGCGGCGACACCCTCGGCGTGTTCCAGCTCGACGGCGGCCCCATGCGCGCCCTGCTCAAGCTGATGAAGCCCACCGAGTTCGCCGACATCTCCGCCGTCTCCGCACTCTACCGGCCCGGCCCGATGGGCATGAACTCCCACACCAACTACGCGCTCCGCAAGAACGCCCAGCAGGAGATCATCCCGATCCACCCCGAGCTGGAGGAGCCGCTGAAGGACGTCCTCGGCCCCACCTACGGCCTCATCGTCTACCAGGAGCAGGTCCAGCGCGCCGCCCAGGTGCTCGCCGGCTACTCGCTCGGCCAGGCCGACCTGCTCCGCCGGGCGATGGGCAAGAAGAAGAAGGAGGTGCTGGAGAAGGAGTTCGTCCCCTTCCACGCCGGCTGCAAGGAGCGCGGCTACTCCGACGAGGCCATCCAGGCGGTCTGGGACGTCCTGGTCCCGTTCGCCGGCTACGCGTTCAACAAATCGCACTCCGCCGCGTACGGCCTGGTCTCCTACCAGACCGCCTACCTCAAGGCCAACTACCCCGCGGAGTACATGGCCGCGCTGCTCACCTCGGTCGCCGACGACAAGGACAAGATGGCGGTCTACCTGGCCGAGTGCCGGCAGATGGGCATCAAGATCCTCTCCCCCGACGTCAACGAGTCCGTGGTCGACTTCACCGCCGTCGGCAGCGACGTCCGGTTCGGCCTCAAGGCCGTGCGCAACGTCGGCGTACCCGTGATCGAGTCCCTGGTGCGCACCCGCGGCGAGCAGGGCAAGTACACCTCCTTCGCCGACTTCCTGGACAAGGTCGAACTGGTGGTGTGCAACAAGCGCACCGTCGACTCCCTCGTCAAGGCGGGCGCCTTCGACTCCCTCGGCCACACCCGGCTCTCGCTCAGCACCGTGCACGAGAGCGCGATCGACGCCGTCACCGGGCTGAAGAAGCAACAGGCCATCGGTCAGGACGACCTCTTCGGCGCCCTCGACACCGGCAACGACGGACCCGGCATCGGGCTGGACTTCCAGCTCACCGAGAACGAATGGCCCCGCCGCCAACTCCTCGCCCTGGAACGCGAGATGCTCGGCCTCTACGTCTCCAGCCACCCGCTCGACGGCGCCGAGCACATCCTCTCCCAGAGCCGCGACACCTCGATCGCCGAACTCCTCGGCTCCGGCCGCTCCGAGGGCGAGGTTCGCCTCTCCGGCCTGATCACCGGCGTCGACCGGCGGATCAACAAGGCCGGCAACGCGTGGGCCATCATCACCCTCGCCGACCGCGACGGCTCCGTCGAGGTGCTGTTCTTCCCCGCGACCTACAACCTGATGGCCGAGCAGATGATCGAGGACAACGTCATCTCGATCCGCGGCCGGCTCAACGAACGCGACGGGTCCCTGAGCGTCTTCGGCCAGGAGATCACCACCCTCGACGTCTCCTCCGCCGAGCTCGGCACCAAGCCGCCGGTGCACATCACCGTCCCGGCCGCCCGGATCAACCCCCAGGTGGTCGCCGAACTCAAGCTCGCCCTGCAGGCCCACCCCGGCGACGTCCCGGTCCGGCTGCGCACCACCAACTGGGACAAGGACACCCTCTACGAGCTCGGATACCGGGTGAACCCGGACAACGGGCTCGCCTCGGACGTCAAGACCCTTCTCGGCAACCGCGCCTGGGTGGGCGCAGCCGTCCGGTCCTGACCGGCGGCGGGCCCGCCGCTTCCGGTCAGGACGGAAGCGGCGGGCCCGGCGGTCCGGCTACGCGGTCCGGTTACGCGGTCCTCGTCGCGCCGGACCGCTTCGCGCACTCCGGCAGGTACGAGGAGCCCGCGGCGCCGGCCGCCAGCCAGCCGACGGCCAGCAGCCAGCCGGCGAGAACGTCCAGCGGCCAGTGCACGCCGAGGTAGACGCGGCTCAGGCCGATCGTGCCCGCGAACAGCACGGCGCCGGCGACGGCCATGCGGGTGGCGGCCGGGCGCGTACGGGCGACGGCGAGCGCGAGCAGGCCGGCGCTGAGGGCGGACGTGAAGGCGTGCCCGGAGGGGAAGGCGAAACCGGAGGCGGTGAACGCCCAGTCCGTCACGGGCGGCCGCGGCCGGCCGAAGGCGTGCATCAGGCCCTGGCGCAGCAGCTGCCCCAACGCCAGCCACACCACGGGCAGGAGCAGCGCCCGTACCGTCGTCCACCGGCGCCTCGGCCAGCCGGTGGCCCCGACGGCGGTGAGGACGCCCGCGGCCAGGGCGAGGAGGTAGGGGACCACGCCGGTACCGAGCGAGGTGACGGCCATGGCCACGGCTCGGGCGAGCTCCGGGCGATGCGCGGTGCACCAGTCGATTGCGGCCTGCTCGAAGGCGAACGGCGCCCAGCCGTGCGCGGCCACCACGGCCGCGACCACCGCGAAGGCCGACCACGCACCGACGAGCACCACCACCCACCGCCGACGCTCCGTCATCCGGTCAGCCGTCATCCCAGCCCTCCTGCCAGCACCGCCCGGGCCACCGGAACGCGGCCCCGCGCGGCCAGGGTAGCGAGCCCGCGCCCGGCGGCACCGGCCGGCGCCCCCACCACGCCCTCGCGCGGGTCGCAGCCCCCGGCACCCGGCCGGAGCCGGGCCGTCTCGAAAAGCGGCACGGAGCATCTCGGCCGCACGGCCCGAGTGGACGTGAGCAACTGGCTCCGCCCCGACGCCCCGACCAGCGAGGATCGGCTGTTCTGCCACCTCTGCGGGCACGGCGACCCGGCAGCGGTTCGGCGCGGTGGCGACGAACTGGCGGTCCACCAGGTCCACGGCGCGTTCGGCTCCCGGGTCGGCGATGGTGGTAATCACCTTCCTGCCTCGCACCGCGCCGGCGATGCCGAGTTCGCGCATCAGGCGCTCGACGGTGCACCGGGCCACCGGATGGCCCTGCCGACCCAGCTCCCGCCAGACCTTCCGAGCCCCGTGGACACCTACGTGACCTCGGCGATCCCCAAGCCGGAACACAACCGCCCGACGCCCTCCAGGGGCACAACTTCCGGTGCGTGCGGGCGCGGCGGACGTCAGCCCGGCGAACACGGTGAGTGCCACGGCGGCTGACGCCGCCGTGGCACCGGGACCATGACACCTGTGACGTGTCTCGTATCCCGCCGTCCGGGGCCCGCCGCGCGCAGTCCGCCGGCGGGCCCCGGACGGTGAAGCCGGCCCGGGATCAGGCGAAGGTGTTGGTGGACCAGATCGCGCCGCCGATGCCTTCGCCGCCGTCGGCCTTGTAGACGACGAGGTTGCCGTCGTCCTGGAGCTTCAGGAAGGCGCCCGTCGACCAGAAGGTGCCGGAGGCCCAGAGGCCGCGGCTGCCGTCCGCGGTGTAGACGACGGCGTTGCCGTCGGGCTGGATCCGGAGGAAGGCGTTGCCGTTGCCGGCGGTGTTGCTGTGCCACAGGACCGCGTTGTCGCTGAGGCGGTAGAGGACGAGGTCACCGTCCCACTGCATCGCCAGGCGGGTGGTCTTCGCGTACACCTGCTGACCGGCCACGAGCTGGGTGCCGGAGCGGAAGGTCGTGGCGCTCCAGACGGAGTTGGCGACCGTCTCGGCGGCGTTCTTCTTGTAGAGCGCGAAGGTGCCGTCGTCCTGGAGCTTGAGGAACGCGCCGTTCTGGCCCCAGGTGTTGGAGCCCCACAGGGCGCCGGTGCCGGCGGCCGGGTTGCCGTCGCTCTTGTAGAGGACGAAGTTGCCGTCCGTCTGCACGTACGCCCACGCCCCCTTGTTCCCGGCGGTGTTGGTGTTCCAGGTGGGCTCGGCGTCGGCGCGGCGGTAGCGGACCAGGTTGCCGTCCGCCTGCATCTCGACCACGGCGGTCTGCGACTGGAACCACTGACCGGGCTTGATCTTGGTGTCGCTGTTCAGCTTCTGGTCCAGACGGGTGGTGCCGGCGGACCACACGGTGGAGCTGCCGTCGGCCTTGACCATGGCCACGTTGCCGTCGTTCCGGAGCTTGAGGAACGCGCCGCTCTGGCCCCAGGTGCCGGAGGCCCACAGGGCGCCGGTGCCGGCGGCCGGGTTGCCGTCGCTCTTGTAGACGACGAGGTTGCCGTCCGGCTGGACGTACGCCCAGGCGCCGTTGTTGCCCGAGGTCCCGCTCTCCCACAGGATCCCGTTGTCGACCTGCCGGTGGGTGACGACCAGGTCGCCGTCCGGCCGCATGGTCAGCTTCAGGTCCGCGCCGACGACCGACTGCCCGGAGGTCAGCTTGGTGTCCGACTTGACCGACACGCCACCGGCGGCCACGGTCGAGGAGATCCATCCGCCGAGGTCGTCGATGCGGGTGGCGGTCGCGCCGGTGCGGGTCTCGGTGGCGGGGGTGTCGAGGCAGCCGCCCTGCCAGGAGCGGGAGGCGACGGCGACGAGTTCGGTCTTGCCGCCCGTCTCGCGGATCGTGGGGGCGCCGGTGTCGCCCTTGCAGACCGCCGCGCCGCCGGTGCCGGTGACGCTGATGCCGGTCGCGTTCACGGCGCCGAGGGTGAAGGAGCCGGTGCGGGGCTTCAGCGGAGCCCACTCGTCCTTGGTGCGGCCGTATCCGGCCACCCGCAGGGTCTCTCCCGAGGTGGGGGCGGTCGTGGCGAACGCCGGCGGGGTGACGCCGTCCACGGCGGTGGCCAGGCGGGCCATCACCAGGTCACGCTCCTGCCGCGGCACCAGCTCGGCCACGTCGGCGGACTTGGCGCCCACCGTGACGGTCGTCTTCCACTTCGGCGCGCCGGCCGCCAGCGTCTGCGGCTGTGCGGGGTCGTCGGAGAAGCAGGACGCGGCGGTCAGCACCCAGTAGTGGTCCACCAGCGTGCCGGTGCAGCCGCGCAGGGCGTCACCGACGACGATCCGGGCGGTGTAGGCGTACGAGCCGTCGGCGGCGGCGTCGCCGGTCACTGCGCCGGCCGGGGTGAAGGAGGTCATCGTGCCGGCGGCCGCGGCCGCGGCCGCTATCAGCACGCCCGCTCGTCGGGAGCGGAGCGAGGAGTTGTGAGGCATGAACAGGGTTCCCAACGTAAGAGGTGAATTCGGGTAGCGATCGGTCCGACGTGGTCCGGCGGGTTTCCCGCCGGCGCCTTCGCCGACGATCGCGAAGCGCTGCCTTGGAGCGCGGAGGGGCTGCGGGGCACGTCAGCGGTGAGGCTGACCCGGCAGTTCGGGCCCGTCGTCGCCAGGGCGGGGGACGAGTGAGCCGCCCGCGTCCGACGGAGTCCGCGATCGTGCGGCCTCTGACGGGCCGCCAGGCCCTCACTCTGCACCCGCGCAGCCGCCTGGAGCGGTACGAGCGGCACGCCTGCACCCAGCTCACCGGCCTGTGCGGCCGGTGGCCCACTGCCGAGCGACGGCAGTCGGCCGCCGAGGAACTCGAAGCGCCGGCCCGGCCGCTCGGCATCCTGGCAGTCGGAGTCCCGCTGTGCGGCCCCGTTGGGCTTCGTGGAGTCGGCCGCCGTCTTTGCGGGGTAGGCGCGCAGGGCGTTCGCACCACCGCTCGCGGTCCGCGGCGATGCGGGCCGCTCAGACGGTCCCGGTCCCGCCGCTCACGCGGCGGGGCCGGGACCGGGGATCAGACGTGCGTCGAACCGCCTGATCGGAGCCTCACTTGGAGGTGGTGAGCTCCATCAGGGTGAACGGACGCTGCTGCGGGTCGGTGAGCTCTCCGACCTTGTTCCAGGTGTTCGGCTTCAGGTCGTGGATCTTGGTCTCGGTGCCGTTCACCATGACCACGTGGACGGAGTAGTCGGAGGTGGAGACGGCGTAGGTCGACGGCAGCTCCAGGCTGAGCCGACCGGACGTGCCGGTGGTGGTGAAGCAGAAGCGGCCGCCGCCGACCTTGTCGGTCTCCGCCATGTTCCGGGCGTCGACCTCCAGCAGACCCGGAGCGCAGGGCGCGAGGACGATGTGGCCGTCACCGCTCTTCAGCCGGATGCCACGGTCCGCGAAGATCTGGTCCGCGCCGGGGTAGGCGAAGTCCTCCACGGCCGGCGGCGGAGTGTCGTCGGCCGTCAGGGCCTTCGGAGCGGCGGCGGTGCCGCCAGGCGCGGCGGCGCTGCGGTCAGCCGCGACGGCGCCCACGACGCCGGACACGGCGACCGTACCGGCGACCGCGCCGACGATGACCATCTTGGTGATGGAACGCATGAATAAAACCCCCTGGTTAGCCGTCAATTGCTGTTGGTTCGCAGCAGACCTGCCGAGTCGGTGCACGTACCGGCAACCTGGTCGAATGGCGTTTCGGCCACCCCCGGCCCCGACCGGCACCATTGCTATCACGAGCGGGTCGACTTCCGGAAGATCGTTTCCCGCTTCGGAAGCATCTGGAATTCCATCATGTTCGTATGCGTCTCATATGTCCGGGAAGGAGGTCGTCGCGGGCGGGTGAGCCGCGGACCGAGCCGCTACCGGGTGGTCCAGATCGCCGCGGTCCCGAATACCACACAGGACACGAAGACCTGCGCCATCATGGCGGGAGGCCACGTGTTCTCCTCCGACTCGCCCCTCTGCTTCGCCTCCATCAGGCGCTGCGCGAACTTCCTGCGGTGGCCGACCATTCCCACCGGGAAGGCCACCACCGCGAACGAGTACATGGCGAGCACTGCGGCCGCGTCCATGTGCTTCGCGTAGTAGCTGCCGAGGCCGAAGACCGCCATCACGGCCGGCGCCAGCGCCATGCTGATCCGATGCGTGCGCGTGGGCATTCCCGGCACCAGGACCGCCCAGAACACCGCGGTCGCCAGGATCGCGAGCCACCACCACGACACGGCACCAAGGCCCAACGGATACACCGCACACCCCCTCGTTCCGGCTGTGGAGCCCGCGTCGGACGCGGGCTCCACAGCGCTGTTCCGTCACGGCCATTCGAACACGGCCGATCACTCACAGCCTAGTGATGACCTGATCAGTCGCTCGTGAACCAGCCGACGACGGACGAGACGGCACTGTGTCCGGCCTTCACCAGCCTCTCGCCGACCTTCTCGGTCACCTTCACGCCGAACTTGGCCGCTTCCGCCGCGCCCTTCTCGATCGCGCCGACCACTCGGCCACCGATCAGGGAGAGGCCGACGGTTGCCACCGAGCCGATGAACTTGTCGCTGCTGAAGCCGTAGCCGATCCCGGTGTACAGGGCCGAAGCCACACCCGTCACCAGCGAGAACGTACCGACGGCAGCCGCGAAGGGCTGACCACCCGGAATGAGCATCAGGCCGGCCGCGACGAACCCGCTATAGGTGCTGACACTGCTCAGGAAGTCTCCGTACTCCCGGAACAGCTGCTTGTCGTCCTTCGGCGGAGAGCCCGGAGCCGGCTTCTCGGGAGCCGGAGCCGGAGTGGTCACCTTGTCGTTGGCCGGCGTGTTCACCGGGTCGACGTGGTTGGCCTCATTGGCCTTCGCCTGGGCCGCCGCGGCGGCGGCGGCAGCGGCCTGCTCCTGCGCGCGCTTCTGGGCGGCGATGGCGTGGGCGTCGCTCGCGGCCTGCGACGCCGTGGCGGCGTCCTTGCCCGCCGCGCTCGCGCTGGCCGCGGCCTGCGCCGCCGAGGCCCTCGCGCTCGCCGCCGAGTTCACGGCCTGGTTCGCGGAGGCGGTCGCCTGGGTGGCCGAGTAGTTGGCCTGCCGGTTGGCCGTCTGCGCGGTCGCCGCCGCACTCTTGGCCTTCTGCGCCGAAGCGGCGGCGGCTGCCGCGGAGGCGTCGGCGGCGCTGGACTTGGCCTTGGCCTCCTCCGAGTACCCCTTCGCCTCCAGGGCCGACTGCCCTGCCAGGTTCGCCCAGTGAGCGGCCTCCTCCGACGCGTGGCGCGCGTCCGCAGCTATCTGGTACGCCCGCTGGGCGCTCTCGCTCGCAGTGGCCGCGTCCTTCGCAGCGTTGGCGATCATGCTCAGCACGGACGACACGTGCGCGTCGGTGTCCGCGTCCTTCTGTGCCGCCGTGAACTGGGTCTTGCGGACGAACTCGTGCTGCATCCAGGCCGGTCCGGCCAGGGCGACCGCGCCCGCGGCCTTCACGTTGGGCCCGCCGCCGTCGACGGCGACCACCACGGCCACCCGGTCGTCCTCGGCCAGGGCCTTGGCGTAGCCGTTGGACAGGAAGGCGGCCAGGACCGACACCCGGCCGTCGGCCAGTGCGGCGCCGCCGTCCCGCTGGACGGCCTTGCCGCCGTCCGAGATCAGGGAGACGGTCCGCACCCGCAGGTCCTCGGCCTGGGCCTGGAGCGCCCCGCCGTTGAGGAACTTCTCGACCGCGGTCGGGTCGGTGCTCTCCAGCGTCTTCTGCGCCTCGGTCGCCAGCTTGGCGTTCGCGATGTTCGTGACGGCCAGGATCTTCTCCCGGTCGTCGAGCTGCAGGCTGCGCTGGTAGTCCGACTTGGCCCAGGACACCACGGCCTCGTCGGTGCCGGAGAGCGCGGCCTGCGCCGACGCCCGGGTCCAGGAGCCGGTGGACTTCAGCAGGTTGACCGCGGCCTTGCGGCCGGCCTGGGCGGCCGTCGCCGTGGCGGTTCCGGTCGCCGCGGCCTGCTTGACCAGGTCCTTCGTCGCGGCGTCCTGCGAAGCGGCCTCGGTCTGCTGCTGGTTGAAGTCCGCCTGGGTGGCCTGATCGTCCTTCAGCAGCAGGTCGGCCTGGGTGACACCGAGCTGCTTGTCCGACTCCAGCTGCACGGCCTCGGCGTCACGGGCCAGCTTCTCGAGCGTCTGGGCCTTCGCCACCGCCGAGGCCGCGGTCTGGGCGGCGACAGCGGCGGCGTCCGCGTGCTGCCCCGCGATCTTCGCCCAGTCCTGGGCCTGGCCCGCGGCGGCGGCCGCGGCGTCGGCCGCTGCGGCGGCCTTCTCCGCATGGTCGGCGGTCCGGTTGGCCAGGTCCTTGGCCTCGGCCGCCGCGGCGGCGGCCGAGGTGGCGAGGTTCTGGGCACGGGTCGCGGCCGCGCCGGCCGCGTTGGCCGCGTTGCGGGCGGTGGTGGCCGCGTTGCGGGCGCGGGCCGCCTGCTCGGTGGCCTGGCCCGCGGAACCGGCTGCCTGGGCGCTCGCCTCGGCGGCAGCGGCGGCGTTGTTGGCGGCGCGGGCCGCGGCGGAGCCGGCCTGGCCCGCCCGGGTACTCGCGTCGGCGGCGGACGAAGCGGCCGACGCCGCGTCCCGCGCACCGGCGGCAGCGTTGCGCGCCAGCACAGCGGCGTCGCTCGCCGCCTTGGCCTGGGACCGGTCGCCCGCGGCCGCGGCAGCGGCGTTGTACGCACGGCTGGCGGCCTGGCCGGCGGCGGCGGCGGCCGAAGCGGCCGAACGTGCCGCCGTGGCAGCCGTCTTGGCCGCCGCCACCGCCGTGTTGGAGGCGTCGATCGCGGTCTTCGCGGCCTCGGCCGCGCCCTGGGCGGCCTCGGCGGCCCTGTTGGCGGCGGCGCCCGTCTTCTCGGCGTCGTCCTTGGTCTTGGCAGCCTCGTCCGCGGCCGTCAGCGCGGCCTGCTTGGCCGTCTCGGCGGCCTTCTCGGCCCGGGCACCCGCCTCCTGGGCGGCGGCCGTCTCCTCCAGGGCCCGCTTGGTGGCGTCCTTCGCGGTCTGGGCGAGCTGCTTGACGTCGAGCGTCTCCTGGTCCCTGGCCTGGGCGAGGAGCTGGCCGTTCTCCAGGAACTCGCGGACGTCGGCGGGCGTGCCGCTGAGCGCCCGGCCGGCCTGCTTGGTGAACTCCGGGCCGGTGTAGACATCCATCAGCCGCAGGACGGCGACCCGGTCGTCCTCCTCCTGCGCCTTGAACCGGCCGGAGGTCAGGAAGGCGTCCATGGCCTCGGCGGTGCCATCGCTGAGCGCCTTGGTCCCGGCCGTGCGGACGGCGACGTCGGCACCGTCGACGACAGTGACGATCGCCGCCCGGCGATCGTCCATCATCGGGTTCTGCCAGCCGTTGGTGACGAACGCGTGGAGGTCGGCGTCCGACCCACTCAGCGCCTTCGTCGCGGCGTCACGCACGCCCTTGCCGGTGTTGCTCAGCATCTTGATGACGGCGAAGCGCTCGTCCGACGCCTGAGCACGGCTCAGCGTGTTGGTCAAGAACGTGGTGATGTCGGCGTCCGAGCCGACCAGTGCTCGTGCGGCCGCGTCCTTCACCGCCGTGCCGCCGCCCTGCCAGGCTTCGACCACCTGCGCGCGGTAGTTGGCCGGCAGCGGCTCCGGGGCCGTGTCGGACGGGAGTGCTTGGGCGACCGTCGTCCCCATGACGGTCGCGGCCAGCATCATGGCCGTGGCGGACAGGATCCTGGCGCGTGAGCGCCGTGCTGACCCTGCCCTCATTGGCGAGTTCGCCATTTCCCCCTCTTCCTCCCCAAATCTCCTGACCCATCAGGGCCAGTGTCCACCAGGACAGTTGCCCTGATGCCGCAGGAATCCTAGTGCCGGAAAAGGCAGATCGACGGGGCGGAATGACTTTGGCTGGATCGCATGCCAACTGGCTGAATCCCCGTCGGCTTTCGGCCACCGACCGCATAGACCTGCAATAGATCCACCCAAACGGCGATAAAGGACCGGTTCGTCACTCTCGTCCGGTTCGCGCACATCCCCCCCTGTGCCCCGGATGTCAGAGTGACCGACCGTCAGCATGCTGACGGTCGGTCACTGAAAGTACTGGCGGAACAGGGATTTACGAAACGAGGAAGAACACAGGAAGAGCACCTTGCTTCACGTCAGTTATCGCCAGAGGAAGGAAGGTTGGATGCGATCTGACACCCGCCTCGAACGCGGGCGGCAACCGATGGGCGGCGGGTGGGTCTGCGGCGGTGGTGCGCCACCGATTTCAGTGGCTGGATGGTGATTGCTGCTGGTCAGCGCCTTGTGTCGGTATGGCGATCACCGCCGAGCTCTACCAGGCCGTCGGCGGCACGCCGCGCCGACCCTCCCCCACCGACCGGGCGTTCCTCAATGAGGTCCGCCGGCACACCACGGTGGTGGTCCGCCGCCGCGACATGGTGGTGCAGAACTCCACGCGACGGATCCGCGCGTACGAGGTGGTGGGCACCACGCGCTGATACCCGGAACGCGGGGCCGGGCCGCGCCCCGTCAACCTCCGCTGAGCCGGCATCCAGACACCCGGACACCCAGGCATCCGTCGGACCGGCCGGCGGCCGCCCTGGACCGCCGCCCTCTGCCCGGGCCGGGGGATGCCGGGAGAATCACAGGAGGATGCTTGACAAACTCAACCTTTCATCCCTAGGGTCGCCATTGCTTCAGGTAATGAAAAATTTCTACCCGCAAGCACCGGCTCCCCACCTCAAGACCGCGAGACCCCTCATGACTGACGCCATCCCCACCGTGGTCGCCCGCCTGCGGGCCGAATTCTCCACCGGCCGGACCAGGCCGCTCACCTGGCGCCTGGACAGGCTGGCCGCCCTGCGCGCCCTGCTCACCGAACAGGCCGAGGTGTTCCAGCAGGCCCTGCACACCGACCTCGGCAAGAGCGCCGCCGAGGCGTACCGGACCGAGATCGGCTTCACGCTCAACGAGCTCGACCACACCGTCGCCCACCTGGCCGAGTGGCTGGACCCGAAGCCGGCCGCCGTGCCGGAGGTCTTCCGCCCCGCCGAGGCCCGGGTCGTCCGCGACCCCCTGGGCGTGGTGCTGATCATCGCCCCCTGGAACTACCCGCTCCAGCTCGCCCTGGCCCCGCTCGTCGGCGCCCTGGCCGCCGGGAACACCGCCGTCCTCAAGCCCAGCGAACTCGCCCCCGCGACCTCCGCGGCCATCGCCGAACTGCTGCCGCGCTACCTCGGCGAGGAGACCGTCGCGGTCGTCGAAGGCGCCGTCCCGGAGACCACCGCCCTGCTGGAGCAGCGCTTCGACCACATCTTCTACACCGGCAACGGCGCCGTCGGACGGATCGTCATGGCCGCCGCCGCCAAGCACCTGACCCCGGTCACCCTGGAACTCGGCGGCAAGAGCCCGGTCGTGGTCGACCCCGGCACCGACCTCGCCGTCACCGCCCGGCGAATCGCCCGCGGCAAGTTCCTCAACGCCGGACAGACCTGCGTCGCCCCCGACTACATCCTCGCCGTCGGCGGCACCGCGGCCGGCCTGGAACGCGAACTGGCCGACGCCGTAAGGGAACTGTTCGGCGAGGACCCGGCCACGAGCACGGAATACGGGCGCATCGTCAACGAGCGCCACTTCGACCGGCTCACCGCCCTGCTCGACGACGGGCGCACCGTCACCGGCGGCGGGCACGACCGCGCCACGCGCTACCTCGCCCCGACTGTCCTCGCCGACGTGTCCGCGACCGCCCCCGTGATGCGGGCCGAGATCTTCGGCCCGATCCTGCCCGTCCTCACCGTCCCCGACCTCGACGCGGCGATCGCCTTCATCAACGAGCGCGACAAGCCGCTCGCCCTCTACGCCTTCACCGAATCCGCGGACACCAAGCGGCGACTGACCGAGGAGACCTCCTCCGGCGCGCTCACCTTCGGACTCCCGGTCTCGCACCTCGCGATGCCCGACCTGCCCTTCGGCGGCGTCGGCGAGAGCGGCATGGGCCGCTACCACGGCGAGTACTCGATCGACACGTTCAGCCACACCAAGGCCGTCGTCGACAAGCCCCTCGGCTGATCCCGACCCTGCCCTCCCCCTCCACCCTCACCCTCGCCACCGGACCGCTGGTCCCGCCGGCCCCCGAATCCCTCCGGAGCAACCGTCCATGACCCCGAACGAGCACGTCGACGCCGTGGCCGCCGAGACCCACCGGTTCGCCACCGCCGTACGCTCCGCCGACCCGGCCACCCCCGTCCCCACCTGCCCCGACTGGACCCTCGCCGACCTCCTCCGCCACGCCGGCAGCGTCCAGCGCTGGTTCACCGTCCTGCTGCGGCAACGCATCCAGACACCGCCCACCAGTCGGGACGTCGACCTCAAGCTCCCCGAACGGGCCGAGGACTACCCGGCGTGGCTCACCGAGGCCGGCGCGGAAGCGGCCGCGACCTTCGCGGAGACCGACCTCGACGCCCCCATGTGGGCCTGGGGCGCCGACCAGCACGCCCGCTTCTGGGTGCGCCGGATGCTCTTCGAGACCCTCGTCCACCGCGTCGACGCCGAACTCGCCCTGGGGCTCGGGCCCGAGATCGACCCGGACCTCGCCGCGGACGGCGTGGCCGAATTCCTCACCAACCTGCCGCACGCCACCCTCTTCGCCCCGCACACCGCCAAGCTCCGCGCCGCCGACCGCACCCTCCGCTTCACCCGCACCGACGGCGACGGCGACTGGCTGATCCACCTGCGCCCCGACGGCTTCGGCTTGGCCCCCGCCGACGCGACCGCCACCACCGCCGACGCGGACGCCGACGCCACGGTCTTGGCCACCGCCGCCGACCTCCTGCTCCTCCTCTACGGCCGCACCGACCGCTCGGCGCCCGGGATCACCGCCTCCGGGGACGAAGACCTGCTGGACCTCTGGTTCACCAACTCCGCCTTCTAGGACAGCACCTGGGCACCCGAACCCCCGGCACGACGGCCCGCGCCGACGCCCCCGGCGCGGGCCGCGCAGGCGGACGGCCTGCGGGTCGGTCAGTCCTCGTCGGCGAACTCGTGCGTCTGGCGGCGGCAGGGCCCCGAGACGGTGGCGAGGCGGTCCGACGGCCAGAGGTCGGACCGCTCGCCGAGGCACCTTCTCCGCCGCCGAGGGGCCGACCCGGCCCGGCGCCCCGCCCGCCGGGCTCGGCCCGATGCGGAGCCGAGCCGGGCCGGGCCGGGCCGAAGGCGCACCGGATCCGCGCGGCCGTGGCACCGGCCGCACGTTCACTGCGTCAAGGGCCCTCAGCCGTCGGCAAGTTCGAGGGACTTGCCGATCGGGAACCAGTGCAGTGTTGTCGTCATTTTGTCCATGTCCACGTCGCCGTCGACATTCGCCAACGTGCCGGAGATCGTCTGCCCCTTGCGGACAAGGACGCTCATCGGGTGGCGCTGGCCGGATTTACCGGACTGGCGCAGGATCGGCGCGTCAACCAAGTATGTGTCGTTGCCGACCTGCAGCGTGAGACGAGCGAGAAGGCCGATGTTCTGATCCTTACCCGTGTTGTCCTCGATGAGCAGAAGAACCGTGAGGAGTCCGTCCGTAGGGGCGGTCCTGCTGAATGACGCCGCCTTCGGGTAGGGGTACGTGTAGTGGTTGGCGAGCATGTCCGTCACCGCTCCGACGTACAGCGACTCGTTGATGGTCGCCCCTCCGTCGGCGGTGAGGCCGCCCTTGACCGTCACGGCGCTGTTCGCGGTGAGGTCGCCCGCGACCGTCGCGGTGCCGCCGGCGGTGAGGGCCTCGCTGACGGTGAGGCCGCCGGTGGTGGCGAGGTCCTTGCCGAACGTGCCGGCGCCGGTGGCGTTGAGGTCGCCGTCGACGGTGAGGCCGCTGGTGACATGGGCGCCGTACAGGATCACGGGTTCGGTGCGGTCGCCGCCGTACACGGTCCCCGCGACGTGGATCTCACCGCCGACCTCCAGCGTCTGCGCGCAGTGCAGGCCCTGGACGTCGGTCTGCCCGGAGACCTGCACGTCCCCGTCCACGGCCAGGGTCTGGAGTGCGAGGTCGGGCTTGTCCACGGTGACGCTGGTGTGCTGGTAGTGGGTGACGGTGTGGCCGTCGGTGGTGAGGCTGGCCCGCAGGTGGAAGGTGGCGTCGCGGTGGAGCGGGGCGGGCGTGGTCCAGGTGCGGACGTTGGTGACGTCGTGGGACGTGTTCTCGTGGAGCATGGTGTAGGTGGCGCCGTGCGAGGCGGTCCAGGTCAGGGTGACCGTCTGGCCGTTGGTCACGGTGGTGCGGCCGTCGTCGAGGAACGCGGGCAGCAGGTCGCCGAACTGGAAGGCGGGGAGGCATTTGCCGAGGTCGAACTCGGTCTTGCCGTGGCCGCTGGCGGTCTTCTCCGCGATGTCGAGGGTGGTGACGCCGAGTTCGCCGTTGACCGCGATGTCGGTGAGCTCGAACAGCAGGCCCTTGTCGGTGACTTCGACGTATCCGGCGTCACTGGTGGGCGTGGCGGTGAAAGTGCCGTCCTTCCGGTTGGTGAAGGTCCAGTCCGCGCTGGGGCTGGCGGTGGTGGCGATCTGCTCGGGGTGCTGGGTGAGTTGGCCGGCGTCACCGCCCACGAGCAGGGTGAACGTGAGGGAGGTGATGCGGATCGGGTCCGTGGGGTCCGGGTTGGCGGCGGTGATGGAGATCTTGGCGGGTGTCGGTGTGCCACCGTCCGGGGTGATCTCCAGCGGGGACGGGGTGGTGGTGACGAGGTAGATCAGGGCGGTGGTGGGTGAGCCCACGGCGCGGACGAACACGGGTGCTCCTGGATCTGGCGGGTGCGGTTACTGGTTGTCGGTGACGGCGCCGCGAAGGCGCAGTCGGCCGGTGCGGGCACTCAGCGGGGTGGCCGGGATGTGGCCGGGGGTGCCGACGGGTGCCAGCGGGCTTTCCTGCCAGCCGGTGGGGCTTGTGGGTTCGGTCCAGCTCCAGTCGCCGTGGCGGACGGAGGGGCGGGGCAGGGCCCAGGCGGTGGCGGTGCTTCCGTCGGCGCCGGTGACGTTCTGTGGGCCGGTCAGGACCGGGCCGAGGCGGAAGGAGACTTCCATCCGGGCGAGCGCGGCGGTGATGAACTCGGCGGGGACGGTGAGGACGGAGACCGGCAGGATGTCGCTGACCGCGTGGACGGTGCCCCGGGGGTCGGCGAGCAGGGTGAGGTACTGCGGGGTGCCGGCGGCGGTGAGCGGGAAGCCGGCGCCGATGCCGGTCAGGTAGGACGGGGCGTCCGGCGGCAGGTGGACGGCGTGCAGGGTGGTGCTGTCGTCACCGCTGGTGTAGCCGATCAGGCCGTCGGCGAGGTTCTCCAGCGCGCCGAGCCGCACGCCCCACTGGTCGTCCAGCCAGGCGGGCCGGGGCGGATCGGTGCTCGGGTCCAGGACGTACTGCCACTGTTCCCAGCTGGGGTCCATGATGGGCGGGCCGTCGAGTTCGATGGCGAGTCGGGTGCGCAGCAGGGCCAGCGGCCGTCCGGCGAGGACGGTCATGGTGGTGTCGTCCCAGCCGCCGAGGGGGTTGACGGTGTACAGGGTCTCGTCGATCGCGGCCAGGGTGGCGGCGAGGGCTTCGGGGCCGGCGGTGGCCAGGCCGGTCAGGAAGCCGGCCAGGTGCGGGAGTTCGGGGGCGAGGCTGTCCAGGGTGGGGTAGGCCGAGCCCGGCGCCGGGTCCCAGACGACCTGCTGCTGGTCGCCGTCCGTGCGGACGGTTCGGCACTCGCCGAGCGCGCCGCCGTCGGGGTCGAAGGCGGCGAGGGCGGTGTCCAGGTGGTTGGGCAGCAGCCAGCCGCAGACCGGGTTGACGCCCGCGTTCAGGTCGAGCACCTGGCTGTCGTCGGTGGCGCTGACGGCGTCGAAGCGCAGCCGGGCACCCTGCAGGAGGCGGGGGCGCAGTTCGGCGTAGCGGTAGGGGAATTCCGGCAGGACGGTGGCGTCGTCGTCCGGTCGTACGCTGTCGGCGAGGACCAGGGGCTTCTTGTCGTTGTCGGTGGAGCTGCCGCTGCCCTGCGGGTTGATGGGGTCGGTGACCTGGCCGAACTGGTCGACGACGGCGATGCGGTTGAAGTAGAACTGGCCGGCGCGCAGTTGGGGGAACCGCGAGGCGGGCCACTTGCCGCTGCGGGAGGGCCGGCCGCCGGGGACGGGGGCGGTCCGGTACTGGGGGCCGATCAGGGTGGCCAGGCCCTGGTCGTCGGTCGGATGGGCGGCGAGGTCCGGCTCGCGCAGCGCGATGCGCGAGGCGAGCCCGTCGGTGGCCTGGCTGAGCAGGTCCCAGCCGGCCACCTGGTCGGCGAGTTGCTGGAGTTCGTCCTGCGGCGCGTCGGGGTGGGTGGCCCGGTACTGCCTGATCCGGGCGGCCAGGTTGAAGGTGGCGTGCGGGGTGAGGAACATCCGTCCCGTGTAGGACTGGTAGTCGCCGGGGGTGCCGGTGCCGTCCCAGTGGTAGCGGGTGCCGTCGAACGTCCAACTTCCCTGTGGGAGCGGGTAGTAGAACAGTTCGTAGAGCAAGTACAGCGGCTTCCAGGGCTGCCGCCAGCCGCTGGTGCCGAGGGCGGGGAGGACGCCGGTGACCTTCTGCTCCGGGTGGGCGACCGCGTCGTCGAGGGTGCCGGCGGCCTGGGCCCGGTCCAGCAGCCAGAACTCGCCGAGCAGGGCGCCGATGGTGGCGGCCTCGGCCAGCCGGGTCAGCGGCGGCCCCGGGACGGTGGCCGGGGCGGGGGCGAGGCCGCTGCCCAGATCGATGCCGGTGAGCAGCTGGCCGGGGGTGCGGCAGGGCAGTGCGGCACCGAGGTCGGCCGGGGTCGGCGTCTTGATCCCGTTGAGCAGCACCACCGGGTCCTGGGCGTGGTGGAACTCTCCCAGCGGGGAGCGTTTGAGTGTGCGGGCCGCGGGGTCCGCGCCGTGCGCGGCCAGGTAGGCCTG
This sequence comes from Kitasatospora sp. NPDC058063, assembly GCF_042885395.1. Lineage (NCBI taxonomy): Bacteria > Bacillati > Actinomycetota > Actinomycetes > Kitasatosporales > Streptomycetaceae > Kitasatospora > Kitasatospora sp. NPDC058063. The sequence goes on along the minus strand of NZ_JBHVSD010000005.1, from coordinate 344,667 downwards.
GGCGGCGGTGGCGAGGTCCTCGTCGGTGGCGCCCCAGGGAATCGCTTGCGGGTGCCCGGCGGCGGGGTCGCGGCGGGCGGCGATGTCGGACGCCAGCGCCGCTACCCTGGCGGCGAGGCCGTCCTGCTCGGTCGGGTTCAGGGTGGCGGGCAGCGCGTCGGTGTAGGCGTCGGGGATCTCGTCGGCGTTGTTGAGCCACCAGGCGCCGTACAACTTCCACTGGGTGTCGGCCAGTTGCCGGACCAGGGCGTCGTGGGCGGCCTGGTCGGTGTTGACCTTGGCCCGCAGTTCGGCGAGTGCGCCGCCGGTGCCGGTGCCGGTGCCGTCGTCCACGAGGTCCCAGACGAATCCGCCGTGGGTGGAGCCGAACCAGGCGCGGTGGATGGACTGGTCGACGGACTCGGTGCCCGAGTCGTCCAGTCCGTCGAGCAGGCCGTGCGCCAGCGCCTCCAGTCGGGCGGCGTCGGCGGCGTCGGTGCCCTTGGCCACCAGCAGGGCGGTGAGCGCGTCGATGGAGCTGTTGCCCACGGCCACGTCCACGTCCACGCCCTGGGGGCGGTCCGAGGCGGGCACACTGCCGGTCCTGTCCCAACTCAGGCCCAGCACCTGGCCGGTGCAGAGGGTGCGGTCGGTGGGCGGGGTGTCGGCGTCGGGGTCGGCGGCCAGGGCCCAGCCGAGGGAGGCCAGGCTGGTCGCCTCGTGCAGCGGGTCGGCGCCGGGTGCGGAGTACCAGCCGGCGACCAGGTAGCCGAGGGTTTCCTGGTCCGCGACGCCCGCGAGGTCGTCGTGCAGGGAGAGCACGTTCTCGTTGAACGGCTGGAAGGCGGAGAAGGTGAGCAGCCCGGGCCCGGCGGCGGTGACGAACGGGCTCTGCCCGCCGCTCTCGCCCGGCCATTCGGACGCGGCGGTGCGCCGTCCGATGTGGACGCTCCTGGAGGTGCCGGGCCGCAGGTAGGGGCTGGTGCCGGTCTCACCGTCGCCGGGCAGCCAGTCGCTCTCGATCATCCAGGAGTCGGCGGTGCGGTCGTCGGTGGGGCCGCTGTAGCGGACGACCAGCCAGCGGTTGGGTACCAGCGGGAAGGTGGTGTCCCCGGTCTCCGGGTCGTGCACGCCGTTGCGCAGGGCCTGGGGCAGCTGCCACTGCAGGTAGACGCCGCCCGCCGTGGTGTCGGTGTCCCAGTGGGCGGCCCGGTTGTTGTCGAAGGGCCCGCCCTCGGGCGGGAGGTTGTCCGCCAGCAGGTTGAAGTCGGCCTGCCAGCGCATGAACGGCACGCCGGAGCGGACCTCGTCGTTGACCGCCAGGGCGTCGACCTGGACCGGGACGATCAGCGGTCCGTTGTCGTCGTTCGGCATGGTGCTCGCTTTCGTCAGGATCGCTGGTAGGTCATCGCTGGAACGTCATCGCTCGCGGTCATCGCTGGAAGGTCATCTGCTGGGCCGCCTTGACCATCTGGATCGCCCAGCCGGCCGCGCTGAGGCCGCCCTCCTGCGCGTGGCCGCCGAGGGCCGCGGTGATCGCCTCGCCGATCCCGGCGACGTCCAGCACCCGGGTGTCCGGGCGCAGGTAGCCGCTGCTGACGTTCGTCAGCTGGACGCCCGGCAACGTGGTGCCGATGGTGTCGCCCTTGAGGTTGCGCAGGTGCAGGACGTCGCCGTCCTGCATGCCGAAGTGCAGGCCCTGGGGCGGCTCCGCCACCACGAGCCGGTCCACGACACCGTCGACGAGCACCAGCAGCACGTCCTCCCCCAGCGTGTCGGCACGCAGCACCGTCAGTTCGTCCTCGCCGGCGTACAGGTGCATGCGCAGCGCGGGCCAGCCGGGCACCAGGGAGGAGCGGACCAGGAAGCCCGAGAGGCGGGCGGGCAGGTCGGTGAGGACGTCGTGCAGCAGTGTGGTGAGATCGCTGTCCAGGCTGCTCGCGATGCCGATGCTCAACGCCCCGTCGACCAGCGCCTCCTGCCAGGCACGGTCGACGTAGAAGAAGCGCAGGCTCTCGGTGGGCAGCAGCTCCTGACGCGGCACCAGCTGCTCCAGCGGCACCGGGTGGAGCAGGGCCAGACGGTCCAGCCAGTCCAGCACCGGGTTCGCGGCATCGGCGGTCACCGCCCGCAGTGCCTCGCGTGCCTCGGGCTGCGCCAACTGGCCGCGCAGCCACGGAGCGGCGGCCCGCGGGGGCGGGGTGGACCGCGCCCGGGCCTGCCGCCGGTCGGCGGCGGTGCGGTCCGGCGGGTTCGCCAGCGCGGTGGTGAGGGTGTCGGACAGGCCGCCCCGGACGCTGGTCTCGAAGGCCTGCCGGGCCGGGCGGGCGCCGATCGCGGCGGCCGCGCCCAGGCGGTCGGTGGCGGCCCGGGTACCGGTGAGGCTGCCGCTGCCGGCCCGGCCGCGCGCGGCGAGCATCCGGCCCGCGCCGGCCCGGGCCACTGCGCGCCAGGCCATCAGCGCGGGCGGGAACTGCGGGTCCGCGAGTGCCAGGGACCGGCCCAGGTTCCACGCGGCGGCGTAGCTGACGTCGAAGAGGCCGTGCTCCTCCAGGTACACCAGCCGGGCGTCCGCGTTGGCGCTGTGCTCCACGCTCTGCGGGAGAGCCTGGGTGGGCAGCGGGGTGAGCGGGCCCCGGTACCAGGCGTAGCTCTGCTCGCCCGAGTCGAGCCGGTGGGCCAGCGGCGTGTAGCCCTGGGCGAGCCGGTCGCCGGCCTCGCCGGTGGCGCCGTTGAGCGGCAGCCGCAGTCCCAGCGCGGCGGCGTCCTGCCTGCCGGGTGCGGCCAGGTTCTCGACGAGGGTGCCGAAGTGCGCCCCGGAGTCCGGCAGGGAGCGGAACGACCAGGACCGCAGCGAGACCAGGCGCAGGGGCGCGCTCGCCACCGTGCTGCCGTCGAGGTACTTGGCGAAGCCCTCCAGCGAGACCAGGTGGGCCGTGTACTGGCCGCCGGTGGTGGCGGGGAAGCGGTTGCCCACCACCACCGCGTGCAGTCCCTCGTAGGACGCGTCGTCGCGCAGCGTGTGCCACCAGCGGGGCGGGGCGGCGCGGTGGACGCCGCGCAGCGAGCGGGCCCGGGTGCGGTCGCCGCGCGAGCGCACTCCGCTGGGCTCGTCCTCACCGCGCCGCAGGTGGACGAGCCGGCCCAGCTCCTCGGTTCGCGGCGCGATCGCGGCGAACAGCTGGGCGGGCACGTCGACCGTCCGGCACCCGGTGGCCCGGTCCGGCGGCTCGACGTCGGTCAGCGCGGGGGCGATGGCCTCGCTGGCGGGGGTGGCCAGCAGGTCGGCGACGGTCATCTGCTCGGTGCGGCCGAGGGCAGACGGATCTCCCGGCAACTCTCCCTCGGCGAACAGGAGGACCGCCAGCCAGGGTACGGCCGGCTGTCCCGGTACGGGCGGCGCGCCGGTCAGGGTGCGCTCCCAGGGCAGCGGCGGGGTGTCCAGGGTGATGTGCGGCAGCAGCTGGTCGAAGGTGCCGGTGGCGCCGTCGACGGGGTACACCCCGTGCACCGCGCCGCCGGGCAGTGCGAACCGGGCGGCCTGCACCTCCAGGGTGCGCACCACCGGGGTGTCGAAGTAGTCGCCGGTGTCCACGCCGTCGATGGCGTGCCCGGTGGTGATCCGGTAGGTGCCCGCTTCCAGGGCGGGGACCAGGCTGTCGTGGAACTCCAGGCCGCCGGCGGTTCCGGGGTCTTGACTCAGCATCGGTTGATCACTTTCCGGTCGGGACGAGGAGCGGCTCGGCGGCCAGGTCGCCGCGGGCGAGGTCGGCGTAGCCGCTCAGCGGGCCGACGGCGTCGAGCGGGTACCCGAGGTCGGCGAGCTGTGCGCGCAGGGCTTCGCGGGTCGCGGCGGTCGACGGGGCGGCGATGCCGGTGCCGGCGGCGGTGATGGCCGCCACGGTCTCCGTGCTCGTCCGCGCCACGGGGCCGACCGGGGCGGCTCCCGCGTCCAGTGGGAGGGCGCCCCGGGGCACCAGCGGGTCGAGGTCGAGGACGCCCGGTGCGACCGTCAGCCGTCCGCCGAAGGCCGGTGCCGGGACGGTGACCTTCAGGCCGGTCAGCCGGCCGGGCAGCAGTCCGGTGCCGCTCAGCGAGCTCTCGCCCGGGCCCCACAGCGACTCCGGCACGTTGGAGCGGACCGGTTCGACGGTCCAGGTGGAGTGGTCGACCTGCCGGCCGTCCTTGGTGATCGTGACGGTGTGGGTGGATGTCAGGTCGCCCTGCTGCATGGGCCGGATGTGCAGCGGGCCCTCGTCCGGTGTCACGGGGGTGCCGCCGAAGACCACCGTGCCGGCGGGCACCGCCGAGGAGGTGACGAAGCTGAACCCGTGGGTGGAGGCGTACCAGGGGCCGCTGTCCGTTCCGTCGTCGCGCACCCGGGCGAGGGCGGAGGGCCCGGTGGGCTTCCAGGACAGCCCGTCCACCGGATTGGCCTGCACGCACTGCGCCTTGGGCGGCAGCTGGGACTGGAAGTCGGTCCAGGGGACGGGCGGCAGGTGGTCCGGGCGGCTCTTGCCGAAGCCGATGTGGAAGCTGATGAACCACAGGTGGACGGTGGCGTTGCCGCCGATGGGCGGGCCCCACAGCTCCACGTCCACCCCGAGTTCCAGGCTGATCGTGATGTGGACGAACCAGACCTTGAGGGAGAACCGCACCCCGATGCTGACGCCCATGGCGACGTCGAAGAAGAACGGCGACCACTGGATCAGCGCGTCCAGGTGCGCGGTGAACCAGGCGCGGAGCGGACCGGTGTCGAAGACCAGCGCCAGCGAACCGCCCAGCATCGCCGCGTGCGGGGTGACGGCCGCGTACGCCTGGGCCGTCAGCGTGAGGGTGTTGCTGATCGACCACTTGATCCCCAGCCGGGGTACGGCGGGGTAGTGGCCGGGCTTGACGAACGCCGGGTGGTAGCCGCCCACGGAGACCACGAAGTCCCCGGCGTGCGGGCTCGGGGGCACCCAGACGCAGAGCGCGAGTCCGCCGGTGGGTTTGCAGTTCTTGTCCAGGATGTAGGACTTGTCGGTCAGTTGGGCCGTCAGGGAGAGCAGGCCCTCGCTCTGCCGGTACAGCGCCTCGGCCGCGATCTGGATCCGTGCCACCTTCGGATCCTTGCCCGCCTTCTGCTCCTCCGCCGTCAGCTTGGGAAAGTCGAACTCCCCGAGCCCCAGCAGCGCGATCACCAGGGACTCGCCGAACTCGACCAGCGCCATGGAGCGGAAGTCGGCCAGTTCGAACATCGTCCAGTGCAGGCCCGCCGCCACCCAGGTCTCGCCGTCCTTGGGCGCGACCCAGGGCTTGAGCCCGCCGGTCAGCGTGTCCAGCACCTTCATCGGGGTCGAGTCGGCGCCGCCGGTCAGGTTGAGCAGGGGGAAGCCGTCCATCTCGGTCAGCGCCGGGACTCGGACCTCACTGTGGTGGCCGAAGCCCAGGGAGACGTCCTTGACCCGGAAGGGCGGCGGGCCGAATCCGGCCTCCGGGTTGGTGCCGGTGCCGAGTTGGCCGAAGAGGAAGAGCGAGAGCGTACCGTCCGCCTTGCGCGCATAGGACCCGGCGATCCCGACGCTGATCACGGGTGCCGTCAGCATGCCGTCGCCGTCGTACCGCACCGGCCAGTCCGCGCTCGGATTCGAGCGCAGGGAGCCGCCCAGCTTGATCGGGTCCGCCTTCGCGCTGATGCCCAGGCCCTTGAGCACGGGGGTGGCGCTGCCGGGATCGGCCAACGGCACGCCGACCCCGAAACCGCTCGCCTCGAACGTCAACGCGCGGGCGTTGACGCTGAAGTCCGCAGAGACCTGGATCGCGCCCTTGGTGTAGCCGAGGTTGAGCCTGCCCAGCCGGAACGGGCCGCTCGACTCCGCCTTCGCCGGCTTGTCGGCCTTGCCGCTGGGCCCCTTGTCCTGCGGCAGGGCGGCCCAGGTGCGCGAGGCCTCGCCGAGCCGGACCTTCACGGCTTCCCGGGGCGTGCCGCCGAGGTCGTAGGCCAGGGACGCCGTCACCCCGCTGTCCAGCGGGCCGGCCGGGAGCTCCGGCACGTTCCCCACCGGGAAGTCGGCCTTGACTCCCTTGAGGACCTTGTTGAGGTCCGCCACCTCGGTCTCGTCCAGCCCCTCCGTGCTGAACAGCAGGGCCGCGTGCTGCATGACCAGGTCGTTCGCCGGCGGCACCAGCGCCTTGAGGATCGGCACTCCGGACAGCGACAGCCCGACGGCCGCCTGCACCACGCCGAGGTAGCGCCTGCCCGCGTCGCCCCGGTCCTGGATCAGCAGCGCCCAGGCCGCGCTGGAGGCGGGGGCTCCGCCGCTCAGGGCGACGCTCCCGGACAGCACCAGGATCTGCTGGCCCGGGTCGTAGCGGAGCCAGACGTCGGTGAGACGGATGCCCAGGTCCCCGGGCAGCGCGCAGCCGAAGGACCGGGTGACGTCCGGCAGCTCACCGCCGCCGTCGCCGTCCGGCACCAACGGGCCGTCGGTGTCGATCGGCAACCGGTAGGCGGCGCCGTCGAGCGTGCAGCCCAGGACGGCGCCGACGTCGCCGCCGCGCAGGACGAACCTGGGTCGGGTGAAGCCGAACTTCGACAGGTAGCCGTGGTCCTCGCTCGCCCCCGCCGTGGTGAAGGTCCAGAGGCTCAGGGTGAACGCGATGTCGAATCCGGCCAGTTGCTTGCCGTCCGCGTCGGCGGTGAAGGCCACCGTGACCGACAGGCCGGCCGCGTTCCCCAGCGCGGCGGTGCCCTTGACCGTCAAGTCGTCGGCGTTGGCGGTCGCCTTGCCGACTCTCAGCGCCTCACCGAGATGGCGCGAGACCAGCTCGGCGGCGCCGAGTTCCTCGCCGGTGATCTCGAACGTCCCGCCCTGGCTGTCCGTCAGCCGCTGCCGCAGTTCGTCGATGCTCAGTGCCATCAGCTGGTCGGCCTCCCCTGGTCGTGTTCCGTCTCGTCCCGGCCCCCGGCCTGCCCCGGACCGGTCCCCGGTACAAGGCCGAATGCCCCCGCCGCCGACCCAGTCCGGTTCCGGGCATGACAATCGAGCGGGTCGGCCGGTGCGTCCATGGCCGCGCGCGCCGACGCCCCTGCCCCGGCGGCCCCGGGGCGCGCGTCCGGCACGGGGCTGTCGCAGCGTATCCGGAGCGTGCACGGATGGTGACGCAGCGATGTGAGTTTGGCCAATATGCGTCGTCCACGGCCGAGTTCGACAGGTACCCCGAGACATGTTCGGGTTGCCGCCGGTGGCGGCGCCGTACGTGGCGCCGCCACCGGTGGACCGGCCGTCCGAGGTCGAGGTGACGGGCTGCTTACGGCCGGGCCGGAAGGCCCACTGCCCTACTGGCCCCTCGCCTCGGCCATCTGCTCCGTTCCGCCCGCCTCGGCCGGCGCATCGGACTCGCGCGTGCCGTTCAGGCGGATACCGCGTATCGAGGCCCACATCACCAGGGCGCTACCGCACACCACGCCACAGTCGGCGAGGTTGAAGACCGGCCAGTGCGGCAGTTGGATCCAGTCCACGACGCGCCCCTGCCACGGGGACGGGGCCCGGAACAACCGGTCGACGAGATTTCCGGCTGCTCCGGCGATGACCAGCCCGAAGGAGACCGCCCAGACGGGGGTACGGATTCGCGGCGACACCACCAGCATGACGACGACGACCACGATCTTCACCGTGGTGAAGAGCCATGCCTCCCCCTCGCCGATGGAGAACGCTCCACCCGAATTGAAGACCAGCGTGAAGTTCAGAAGCCCACCGAGGGCCTCTGTCGGATCGCTCCCCGAGAAATGTGTCAGCGCTATCTGTTTGGTGACGAAATCCGCCGCCAGCAGCACGAGTGCTACGGCTGTCATGATTCCCGACCGTCGAGGCATGTCACCGGGCGAGGAAGCTCCTCGCGCAACCCATAGGCGTAGTAAGCCAGTCATGGCCGCAGTGTAGGTGACGGCGGCTTGCGCCCCGGCGGGCCTGAGTTCCGCCGGAGCGTCCGTCCCGCCGGACCCGTACGGACGGTGCCGTGGTGTGTGCCGAGTGCTGCGGCAACGCGGCCGGCCCGCACCCCGTGGGGTGCGGGCCGGTCCGGGGCCGGGGTCGGTCAGGCGCCGGCGGTTGCCAGTCGGGCATGGCGTCGGGCGGTCGCCTCGACCGGGTCGAGCACGGGTACGGCGGCCAGCAGGCCCTTGGTGTAGGCATGCTGGGGCGAGTCGTACACGGCGTCGGCGTCGCCCTGCTCCACGATCCGTCCGGCCCGCATCACGGCGACCCGGTCGCTGACCTGCCGGACCACCGCGAGGTCGTGGGCGATGAAGACCAGGGCGAGGCCGAGGTCGCGCTGCAACTCGCCCAGCAGTTCGACCACTTGGGCCTGCGTGGTGACGTCCAGCGCGGAGACCGGTTCGTCGCAGACGATCAGTCGCGGCTGGGGCGCGAGCGCCCGGGCGATGCCGACCCGCTGCCGCTGCCCGCCGGAGAACTCGTGCGGATAGCGGTGATACCAGTCGGGGTCGAGCCCCACGCGTTCGAGGAGTTCGCCGACCCGGGCGCGGATGCGGCGCTCGTCGCTCTCGCCGGCGATGCGCAGCGGGTCGGCGACGGACTCCCCGATGGAGCGGCGCGGGTTGAGCGAGGACACCGGGTCCTGGAAGACCATCTGCAGTTCCCGCCGGAGCGGGCGCAGTTCCTTCTCCCCGAGCGCGCCGATGTCGCGGCCGCGGTAGTGCAGCCGGCCGCCGGTCGGTTCCAGCAGCCGGACGAGCATCCGCCCGAGCGTGGTCTTTCCGGAGCCGGACTCGCCGACGATGCCCAGGGTCTCGCCGGCCCGCACGGTGAGCGAGACGCCGTCCACGGCGGTGACGGGGGCGGCGCGCCGGGTGAGGCCGCCGCGGGTGGCGAACTCCCGGCGCAGGCCGGTGGCTTCGAGCAGGACCTCTCCCCCGACCGGCTCGGCCGTCCCGGTCGGAACGGTCAAAGCATCCGAGACGTCCGGAGCGCCGGGCGCGTCGACCCGGGGCACCGCCGACAGCAGCGCGCGGGTGTACGGCTCGCGCGGAGCGCCCAGCACCTCGGTGACCGGGCCGTGTTCCACCGCCCGGCCGTCCTTCATCACCAGCACCCGGTCGACGCTTCCGGCGACCACGCCCAGGTCGTGGGTGACCAGGACCAGCCCGGCCCCGGTCTCCGCGCGCAACTCGTGGAGCAGGTCGAGGATCTGGGCCTGGACGGTGACGTCCAGCGCGGTCGTCGGCTCGTCGGCGACCAGCAGCCGCGGCTCGCAGGCCAGGGCCATCGCGATCAGCACGCGCTGGCGCATGCCGCCGCTGAACTCGTGCGGGCGCGAGCGCGAGCGGCGGGCCGCGTCGGCGATGCCGACGCGGTCGAGCACCTCGACGGCCCGGGCCCTGGCGTCCCGGCGGGAGACGTCCCGGTGGACCCGGACGACCTCAGCGATCTGGTCGCCCACCGCGTAGTAGGGGTCGAGCGCGGAGAGCGGGTCCTGGAACACCATGGCGGCCAGTCCGCCGCGCAGGCGCCGGAGTTCCGCGCCCTCGGCGGTGACGGCGTCGACGCCGGCGACCCGGACGGTGCCGCCGATCCGGGCTCCGGTCCCGCGGTGCAGGCCGAGCAGTCCGTAGGCGACGGTGCTCTTGCCGGAGCCGGACTCGCCGACGATACCGAGTGCCTGTCCGGCCTCCAGGGTGAAGCCCACGCCGTCGACGGCGCGCACGTGGCCGTCGCCGACCGGGAAGTCCACGACCAGGTCCCGGACGTCCACCAGGAGTTCGGCACCCGGTGACTCGACACCCCGTGCCTCGGTACCCGGAGACTCGGCACTCGCAGACTCGGCACTCGGAGCCTTGGCGACCAGGCGCTCGGCGCCCAGCGGTTCGGCACTCACGTCAGGACCACCCTTCGGTCGGACACCGCGTAGAGCACGTCCGCGATGACGTTGGCGAGGACCACGCAGAACCCGGTGACGAGGGTGAGGCCGACGACGGTCGGCAGGTCGATCAGGCCGACCGAGGTGACGAGCAGCTTGCCGAGCCCCGGGAGGCCGAAGAGCGACTCGGTCAGCACGGCGGACCCGAACATCGTCCCGAGGTCGATGGCGGTGAGCGCGATCACCGGGGTGAGCGCGCCGCGCAGCGCGTGCCGGGTCACCAGGCGCCGCTCGCTGACGCCGTACGCCCGGAAGGTCCGGATGTGGTCGTCGGCGAGGGCCTCCAGCATGGACGAGCGGGTCAGCCGGGCGTACTTGGCGGACTCGATCAGGGCGAGCGAGACCCAGGGCAGCAGCAGGCCCCAGAACCACTGCTGGGGGTCCTCGGTGAGCGGCACGTAGCTCGGGAACGGCAGCCACTGGAGCTGGGCGCACAGGACGATGAGCAGCACCAGCCCGATGATGAACACCGGGATGGAGCTGCCGGCCAGGGTCAGGCCGGTCAGCAGGCGCTCGCTGAGCCGGCCCCGGCGCAGCGCGGAGACCAGCCCGGTGCCGACCCCGAGGATGAGCCAGAGCACCATCGCGCCGAGCGCGAGCGAGGCCGTGACCGGGAGCCGGGCGGTGATCATGTCGGTGACCTGCTCGCCGCTGCGGTAGGAGACGCCCAGGCAGGGCGCCGGGCAGTGCAGCAGGCCCGTGCCGGCGCTGAAGTCGCGGCCGGCGACGATGCCCTGGAGGAAGTGGGCGTACTGCAGGTAGACGGGGGCGTCGAGGCCGAGCCGTTCGCGCACCTGGGCCACCTGGGCGGGGCTGCACTTCTCGCCGCAGGCCAGCTGGGCGGGGTCGCCGGGAGCGATGTAGAAGACCGCGTAGACGATCAGGGAGAGGGCGAGCAGGACGCCGAGCATGCCGACGGCCTTGCGGAGCAGGAAGCGGGTCATGCGGTGGCCTCCTCGGCGCCGCTCGAAGAACCGGCGGTCGAGGAACCGGCAGGCGAAGGACCGCCGCCCGAAGGACCGGCAGGCGAAGGACGGCCGCCCGAAGGACCGCCGCTCGCCGCACCGGCGCCGCCCCGCGCCGTGCCGACCCGCAGCCGGGAGGCCGCGCGGGGGTCGAGCTCGGTGCGGACGGCGTCGCCGAGCACGGTGAAGGCGAGCACGGTGACGAACAGCAGCGCCGACGGCAGCAGCACGTACGTCGGGTCCGCGCGGAACCAGGTGGTCGCGCCGGAGAGCATCTGGCCCCAGGAGGAGGTCGGCGGCTTGACGCCCACGCCGAGGAAGGAGAGCCCGGCCTCGGCGATCACGTTGGACGGGAGCAGCACCGCCGCGTAGGTGATGACCGGCGCCGCCAGGGAGGGCAGGAGTTCCCGGCGGGCAATGCGCCACCGGGTGGCGCCGGCGAGCCGGGCCGCGGCGACGTAGTCGAGCTGCCGGAGGCTGAGGGTCTGCGCCCGGACGATCCGCGAGGTGCCGGCCCAGCCCAGCAGCCCGATGACCAGGGTCAGCAGGAGCGGGCGGGGGAATCCGGAGGGCACGACCGCCATCAGCGAGATGGCGAAGACCAGCGAGGGCAGCGCGAGCATCACCTCGGTGGTGTTGCCGATCAGCTGGTCGAGCAGCCGGTTGCCGAGGCCGGCGGTGAGGCCGAGCAGGACGCCGATCGCGACCTGGACGAGGGTGGCGCCGACGGCGACGAGCAGCGAGATCCGGGCGCCGTGGACGAGCCGGGCGAACACGTCGCGCCCGGTGCCCGGTTCGACGCCCAGCCAGTGCTCGGCGCTGACGCCGCCGAAGGAGCCGGTGGGCACCCCGCCGGCCGCCGAGTCGAGCAGGTCGTTGTGGTAGCTGGTGGGGTCCTGGCCTTCGAGCGCGCTGAGCAGCGGTGCCGCCGCCGCGACGAGGGCGAGCAGGACGATGACGAGGCCGGCGGCGAGGGCGGCGCGCCGCGCGAGCAGCCGCCGCCACACCTGCCGTCCCCCGGCGGCCGGGGAGGCCGCGCGGGCCTCCCCGGCGCTGGGTTCCTGTGGAGCCATGGTTGTCCGATCGATCCGTCCGTTCCCGACCGCTACTTGACCGCGACCTGGGAGATGTCGAGCACGCCGGTCCAGTCGCTGATGACGATGTTGCGGACGTCCTTGCCGGACAGCCGCTTGTAGACGGGGTGGAACAGCGGGACGGTGAGGGCCTGGTCACCGATGCGCTGGTCCAGGGCGCCCCAGCGCTTGGCGGCCTCGGCGTGGTCGGTGATCTTGTTGATCTGGTCGATCTCGTCGTTCACCGACGGGTCGTCCAGCTGCGCGGAGTTGAAGTTGTAGCCGTCGGTGACGATCTGCCGGCCGTCGAAGATGGGCGCGAGGAACGGGCCGCCGGACGGCCAGTCGGCGCCCCAGCCGGAGAGGAAGAGGCCGGGCTCGGTGTCGACGGTGTGGATCGTCTTGGAGTACCTGGTGGAGTCCAGGGCCTCCAGCTGGACGGTGATCCCGGCGGCCTTCAGGCCGTCCTGGACGGCGGTGGCCAGGTCCGGGCCGTAGCCCTTGCCGACGGCGCTGGAGTGGGTGAGCGTGATGGTCAGGCCGTCCGGGTAACCGGCGTCCTTCAGCAGCTCCTTGGCCTTCGCCGGGTTTCCGGTGGCACCGGCCGGGAACGGGTCGTAGGGGGTGTACCCGAAGGTCTCCTGGGTGGGCAGGTAGGTGGTGGCGGCCTCGGCGAGCGAGGAGCCGCCGGCGGCGTTGACGACCGAGGTGCGGTTGATCGCGTAGGCGACGGCCTGCCGGACCTTGGGGTTGTCGAAGGGCTTGACCTTGGGGTTGAACGCCAGGTAGTTGACGTAGCCGAAGTGGCCGGTGCCGACGCGTGCGGCGAGGGCCTTGTCGTCCTTCACCTGGGCGAGTTCGGAGGGGCCGAGGTTGGTGTCGGTGGTGACGGCGGCCGCGTCGGCGCCGGTGCCGGCGGAGAGCCGCTGGTTGATCACCGCCGGGTCGAGGCCGGACTGCACGTCGACGGTGTCGGGGTACGCCTTGCGCTGGTCGTCCGTCGCCGCCGACCAGTTGGGGTTGCGCTTGAGGACGAGGTGCGCGCCGTCGTTCTCGTTCTTGACGACCTGGTAGGGGCCGGAGGAGACGGGGTGGTCCTGGTACTTCGTCCCGGTGTCCTTGGCCTTCGGGACGGGTGCGAACTGCGTCTGGGTGGCCAGGTACGGGAAGTCGCCCTCGGGCTTGTTGAGGCGGAAGACGATGGTCTTCTCGTCCGGCGTCTCGATGGCGTCCAGGGTGCGGCCGTCCTTGTACGGGCCCTGGTAGTCGGCGGCGCCGACCAGCCAGTCCCTCAGGAACGGTGCACCGCCGGAGAGTTCGGGGGCGAATGATCGTTCGATGCCGTACTTGATATCGGCGGTGGTGATCGGCGAGCCGTCCTCGAACTTCAGGCCGTCCTTGAGGTGGTACGTCCAGACGGTGGCGCCCTCGGAGGGGGTGCCGGTGTCGGTGGCGAGGTCCGGGACGACCTTGGTGCCGGCCGCGCCGTCGGCCCGGTTGCGGGTGGTGAGGGTGCGGAAGACGAGCGAGGGGACGTTGCCGCCGCCGGAGGTGTAGAGCCGTGCGGGGTCGAACTGGTCCTGCGGGTTCTGGTTGAGGACGGTGAGGGTGCCGCCCTGCTGCGGCGCGGCGTTCTTGCCGGTGCCACCACCGCCGTCGGCCTTCGGTCCGCACGCCGCCAGTCCGACGACGAGCGCGACGGTGACGGTCGCCGTGGCGAGGCGGCGAGGGGTGAGGGTGGTTCGAGACATCGGAAAGGGAGCCTTTCGCTACCGATGGTGTACGGAGGAAGGCGGGCGACAGTGAGGCTTCGGAAAGAGTGAGCGGCACCGCGCCCGCAGGGAGGGGCGACGCCCCGATGCGGCGATCACCGCAAAACGCGTCGGGGCAGGGCGGATTCAGCGACAGAGATTGTCGGAAACGCAGTGCGCGGCCACGCCGATCAGCGCCAGCTCAATGGCGGCGCACTCGATCGGGTGACGGTCAGACATGCCGAGAAGACTGTATGAAGTTAAGCGGAATGTCAAAACTCCACTTACGACCTGCCCACCAGGTGGACACCGAAATGGATACCCCCGGATCTCCGGGGATTCCGGAGGATCCCCGGGCCCGCACGGGGACAGACCGGAGTCGCACCACGCCGCCGCCCGGCGGAGCTCGAACGCCTCGGCGATCGGAGCGGTCGGAGCGGCGCGAGGATCATGAGCACCTCGTCGCGGGTGTCGCGGGGAGCGAGCCGGAGGGCTTCGGACCGGCGTCCGATCTCGCGCCGGCCGGGCCGAGCGATGAACACCCGTCAGGCCCGTTTCCGCCGCACACGCCTGGGTGAATACGTCCCCATTCGGCAGTATTGAAGCTCTTTATCCGATTTTAAGACGGGATACTGCATCCATACGGTCACCAAAAGTAGCGACCCCCTTGCCGCGCGCACAGGCTCTGCCCCGTCACCACCACCGTCCGGCGCACCGTCAGACACCGGACCGTCCGATCGAAGGGAATCGTCATGAGGCGCTGTCCACCCACCAACGGACGCGAGCGAAGACGCCATGGACCGGTCGGGCTCCGCGGCCGCCTCACCCGGACCGCGCTGCCCCTCCTCCTCGCGTTCGCGACGGCCTCCGCCTCCTTCGCCGCGCCCGCAGCGGCACAGGCCACCCACCGCACCGCGCCCGCCACGACCGCCGACGGCCCGGTCGGTGGCACCCCGGTCGACGGCGGTCGGAGCCCGCGCAGCGGCCGTCAGCAGCCCGTCACCCTCGCGAAGACCGGCACCGACCTCGCCACCGGCAGCACCACCCGGACCGCCCACGGCGACACCGTCCGCTGGGTGGTCTCCGCCACCAACCCGGACGGCGCACCGGTCAGCACCACGGTCACCGACAAGATCCAGGGCGGCCCGGGCAGCACACCGCAGACCCAGTCCTACGTGCCCGGTTCGCTCCAGGTGCCCCCCGGCTTCAACAAGCAGTGGTCCACCGACGGCGGTACGACCTTCTCCGGCACCGACCAGGGCGCCGCCACCAATGCCGTCCAGGCGACCAACCCGATGCTCGCCTCCCCCGCGACCGGTCAGGTGGTCCAGATCCCGCCGCCGTTCACCCCGATCAACACAGCCACCGGCGGCGACGGCTTCACCCCCATCCTCTACACCGCCACGATCAACGGCGTCCCCACGCCCGAGATCTGGAACATCTACCACCACGGGTTCTCCAACACGGCCAGCGTGGTCTGCACCGACCAGCTCACCAACGGCCCCTGTCCGACGCCGGGCGGGGCCCCCGCCACCTGGCCCCAGGCACTGAACTCCTCCGTGGCCGGAGCGACCACCGGTGACCTCGGCAGCACCCGCACCCCGACCTACGTCCTGCTCGGCTCCAAGCTCTACTACGCCGCGATCAGCCGGACCACCCTCGGGGTGATCGGCGTCGGCTGCATCGACCTCCAGGCCCAGTCCAGCTGCGGCTTCACCGCCCTCCAGACCGGCACCGGGCTGGTCGTCGGCGGTGTCGTCCAGGCACCGAACCAGCTGATCTACGCCGTCTCCGGCACCGGCGAGATCCTCTGCTACGACCCCGTCGCCAACGCCTCCTGCGGGACCTTCGGCATCGGCCTGCCGCCCAACGAGGGACAGGTCGCCTTCAGCGGCGACTACGCCGGCATCATGCGGGTCGTCGACGGCAAGATCTACGTCACCGACAACACCCTGGCCCCGCTGCCGACCGTGATGTCCTGCTTCGACCCGTCGACGAACGCCGCCTGCACCGGCTGGGCCACCCCCAAAACCGTGGTCACCCCGGTCGGCGGCGCCCCCGCCCGGGCCGACAACGTCTTCGAGATGTACGACCCGGCGGGCACCGTCACCGGCGTCTGCACGGCGGTCGGCGGCGTCTACCAGGAGGTCAACCCGCCGGTCGGCACCGTCGTCTGCTTCGACCTGACGGGCAACCCCGTCGCCGCGCCCCCCGGCCTCCAGACCCTGCTCAGCACCAACGTCGCCCCCGGCGAGGCCAACTTCCAGGTGCCGCTGACCATCACCGCCCCCAACGGACACCTGGAGACCGAGTTCCCGCTCTGGATCTACCAGGGCACCACACCGACCCTCAACAGCACCGAGTACTGCTACGACTGGAACACCCAGGCCCCCTG
The DNA here is from genome assembly GCF_042885395.1 of Kitasatospora sp. NPDC058063. Classification (NCBI taxonomy): domain Bacteria; kingdom Bacillati; phylum Actinomycetota; class Actinomycetes; order Kitasatosporales; family Streptomycetaceae; genus Kitasatospora; species Kitasatospora sp. NPDC058063. The sequence goes on along the minus strand of NZ_JBHVSD010000005.1, from coordinate 328,583 downwards.
CACCCAGTACGGCACCAACGGCGTCGTCAACGGCCCGCCCAACGTCAACGGCGGCAACACCAGCCCGTACGGCTTCGCCTACGACGGCCAGTGCAAGTACAGCCTCGGCGACACCGGCTACCTGTTCTCGATCGACCCGGTCACCGGAGCCTCGCCCTGCCTGAAGACCAAGGCCCAGGGCACCATCAACCCCTCCGCGTACTACTGCGACGGAGCCACCGGGCACATCAGGTCCTACGGAACGGTCAGCCTCCTCGGAATCGACCCCACGACCGTCGACTTCGCCCACTCCTCGGTGACCGTGCTCGCGGCCGACGGAACGACCATCGGCACCTTCCCGTTCGACCCCGCCACCGGAACGGCGGACATCTCGTCCGTCCCGACCGCCGACTCGCCGATCCAGGTGATCGCCAACCTCACCCTGATCAACGGATCGTCCTTCACCCCCGACAACCACCCGCGGATGCAGGTGACCTTCGTCGGCGACGCACCGCAGATCTGCTTCGAGACAACGGTCGCGACCGACTGCTCCGTCACCGCCGTCTCCAACCAGGCGTCCGCCGTCACCAACGGTCAGCCGCCCGTCACCTCCAACACCGTCACCCTTCAGGTGACCCCCGGCGCCCAGTGCACGCCGATGCTGACGATCGACAAGGAGGTCTGCACCTCCACGAACGCCGCCGACTGCGTGGACGGCGGCAGCGGGCCGTGGGCCACCAGTACGACGATTCCGTCCGGGAGCACGGCGTACTGGCGCATCACCGTCACCAACACCGGCACGGTGCCGGTCACCGGGATCACCCTGACGGACAGCGTGTCACCGTCCTGCGTGACCGCGGCGGGGACGTTCGACCTGGCAGCCGGCGCCTCGCACCAGGTCTTCTGCGACCTGACCAACGTCACCCAGCACACCGTGAACACCGTGACGGCCACCTTCCCCGGCCCCGGCGGCACCCCGATCACCACACCTCCGTCCGAGGCGACGGTGGACGTGACGCCGCCGGCCGTGCCGTCGCTCAGCATCAACAAGGAGGTCTGCACCTCCACCGACCCGGCCGACTGCGGCCAGAACGGTCCCGGCCCGTGGGCCAAAACCGCCAGTGTCGCGCAGGGTGCCACCGCCTACTGGCGCATCACCGTCACCAACACCGGCACCGTCAACATCACCGGAATCACCCTCACCGACCCCGTCACACCCTCCTGCGCCACCACCGCCGGCAGCTTCGACCTCGCGGCCGGCGCCACCCAGCACTTCTCCTGCAACCTCCCCGGCATCACCCGGACCACCACCAACGCCGTCACCGCCACCTTCCCCGGCCCCGGCGGCACCCCCGTCACCACGCCCCCGTCCGAGGCGACGGTGAACGTCAGCGGCACCGGCGTCCCGTCGCTGGGCGTGGACAAGGAGGTCTGCCAGTCCGACAACGCCGCCGACTGCGGCGCGGGCGGCGCCGGGCCGTGGGGCAAGGAGGCGACCCTGCACAAGGGGAACGCACCCGAGGAACTCTGCGCCCCGGACAAGTGCCAGGCCTTCTGGCGGATCACGGTCACCAACACCGGCACCGTGGACCTGACCGGCATCACCCTGAACGACTCCCAGGAGCCGGCCTGCGTGGTGGCGGCCGGCACGTTCGACCTGGCGGCAGGGCAGACCAGGACGTTCTACTGCTACAGCCTGATCAGCGAGGACACCGTCAACACGGTCACCGCCTCCTACATCCCGCCGGGCTCCCCGGCGGGGACCGCGCCGGTGACCACTCCACCGTCCTCCGCCCTCGCCCGCTGCGAACCGCCGTGCGAGAAGGACACGTGCCACCACCCCAAACCCGACCACGGCCACGGCCACGGGTCGCACGACGGCAAGCCCTGGATCGGCAACCCGTACCTCCAGCCCGACATCGGGACCTGGCCGTCCGCCCTCCCCTACCTCACCACCGACCCGTCGATGACCGACCTCGACTGGCTGCTGCCCATCCTGGTCGAGGCGGGCGGGGCAATGCGGTGACCCCGAACCGGCCCTGACGGGCCGAAGGGCGGTGGCCGGGGAAGGACCACTTCCCCGGCCACCGCCGTGCCGGCCCCCAGCCGGGTGCTCGGCGACGAAGTACGGGTCGACGCGCGGGGGAACCGCCACACCTTCGCCACCTGGTACCTCGACTGGCTGGAGCGACGCGAAGCGGCAACTCGGTGAACGGGCGGCGCCTATCCACCGCCCTCCCCGGGCCGCCCCGCCGCTGACGCGTCCGGATCGAGCTGGCGGGTGCCGGGGCCGGCCGCCGCTTCCCGCCGCGACGGGCCGGACGCGGGCGCCCTCGGCCGGCCCACCACCCGAACGGAGCCCGCGGCCGCCCTGCCCTGGCCGGATCCCGATGGTCCCGCTCCGGCTTCTCCCCCGCCGGGGCACGGGCACGACGAGCGGAGCGGGCGGGGCAGACGGCGTGAAGGCTGGGTGAAGGATCCGTCGGCAGTCGCCGGGGGCGTGGAGCTGCCTCTTCACGGGGACGGGGACGAACCGCTCCCCCGTCGCACCGCATCGCGGACGGCGCGCCGTCCGGGCCCGGCGAGGTTTCAGGGGCGTGCGCATGGGGGGCGAACCGGGCACCGCGGCGCCCCGGCGGGGTGCGGCCGGCGCCGCGGGCCGCAGCGGATTACCGGCCAATGTGACCGGAGCGCCCTCTCGGCGGAGCAGGCGTCGACCTAGACTCGGCAAAACGGTGGCGCCCGGCCGGTATCGATCCGGTCCGAGCCGCGCGCCCACGGGGGACCAGGCGCATCCGCACCATCCCGCTTGAGCACGCGTGTGCACTCGAGCACGCATGTGGCACCTCTGCGCGGCCCTGTCGCACTGGCGCGGCACCGTCGCACTGCCGGAGGACGGCGACTCCCGGGGATCGTGTTCCTGCCAAGGGTCGTCGTCTGGCATCCGGCCCACGTTTCGGCACGGACCCGGTCCGGCGATCCACCGGGCCGACCCCTTCGACACTCTTCGGGAGACCTCCATGTCCGACCCCCTGCAGGACGTCCTCGCGCTCGACGACCTCGACCTCGATCTGGGCGAACTGACCGTCACCGCGCTGCGTGACAGCATCGCGCTGCCGGAGGGCGGCGCGTCCACCAACTCCACCTCCTGCAACTCCTCCTCCAACTCCAGCATCGTGCACCCGACGACGACGTGGTTCTGACGCTCCGCGCTGCCGAGCGTCCTGAGCGGCGCAGGGCCCTGCCGAGCCCTGCTGAGCTGTAGCAAGCCCTACTGAACGGCGCCGAAACACCACGGAACCCGGCGCGTTCCGCTGCGAACCCGCCGGGTTCCCCCGCCGTCCCGCCCGCCCTTCGGAGGTCGCCCGCCGTGCCCGACCCTGCCCCGTCCCGGGTCCCCTCCCCGGCCGCGCCGGTACCGATGCCCGCGCCGCCCGTCCGCGCCTCCACCTCCGCGTCCACCTCCGGCACCTGGGCCGGTGGCTCGCCCGCCACCCGCACGGCGCCCTGCTGGAGGAGGCCCTGCCCCTCGTCGGCGGGCAGTCGGAACCGACGCGGACGGTCGAACTCGTCCTGGAGACCTACCGCCCGGCCCGGCCCCACCGCGCCCCGCCCCGCTGCCCGCACCTCCGCCCGACCCCTGTCCGCGCCGCCGCTGCCGCCGGTGCCGCACCGAGGAGTCGCCCGATGAGCGAGCCGACGACTGGGTTGACGGGTGAGCCGGCGAGCGGCCCGGCCGGCCGTCCCGCGCCCGGGACCGCCCTCGATGTGATCCTCTACCACTACCAGCCCGTCAAGGCGCCCGCCCTGCGCGAGGCCGTCCTGCCGCTCGCGCGCCGGGCGACGGAGCAGGGGCTGCGCGCCCACGTCGAACGGCACTGGCGGTTCGGGCCGCACCTGCGGCTGCGACTGGAGGGGCCGGCCGAGCGGGTGGCCACCGTGGCGGAGGAGTCCGCCCGGGAGCTGCGGACGTGGGCGGCCGCGCACCCGTCCGTCGCCGACCGCACGCGGGAACAGCTGCTCGCCGAGGCCGCTGTCGCCGGGCGGGCCGAGCTGCTCGCCCCGCCGTACGGCCCGCTGGTGCCGGACAACACCGTCCGGGTGGCGCCCGTCGACCCGGCCGCGACGGCCGACCTGCACGCGCTGCTCGGGGCCGAACCCGCGGCGCTCCGTGACGAGTTGATGCGCGCCGGGCTGCCCGCGATCACCTCGGCCTGCGCGTTTCTCGGGGAGCACGGCGACACCGCGCAGGCCCGGGTGCGGCTGGTGCTCACGGCGCTGGCGGCGCACGCGAGCACGCATCCGGACGGGCTGGTCGGCGGGCACTACTCCTTCCTCTCCCACCTGGAGGACTTCCTCGTCCACGAGGACCCGGACGGCCGGGTACGAGCGGCCTTCGACCATCGCTGGGAGCGCGGCGGCCCCGCCGCCACGGAGCTGGTCCGCCGGGTGGCGGCCGGGGACACCCGGGGCTGGGAGCAGGACTGGGCGCGTTGGTCGGCCACGGCCTGGGAGCGGGCCGAGCGGTTGCTGGCGGCCGGGGCCGACCTCTCCGGCCGCGGCGAGGAGTACCGGGCCCGCGCGACCGCCCTCGGCGACCCGGCCACCGCCGAACGGTGGGACTTCGAACTGCGCACCCGCTACAGCGAGTTCCACCGGATGCTGACCCGCAGCGACCCCGACGGCACGCTGTTCGACCGCACCCACTACCTGATCTACCGGACCGGCACCAACGCCCTGTACCGGCTCTTCGCGATCTGCGACGTCCGGCCGGTGGAGCGCTACCTGGCCGCCCACCTCCTCGTGCGCAGCGTCCCCGAACTCACCGGACACCGGTGGCAGGACTACATCGCCGGGGTGATCGCCATGGTCGAGGGGCCGGCGTGACGGCCCTTCCACCTCGCAGTCACCGCCCGCGCCCACCGGCGCCACCGCCGCGACCACCGCCTCCGCACTCAGCGGTGGTCGACGATGATGAAGATGCCCCAGCCGATCGCGGCGAGGACCACCGCGAAGCACACCACGGCAACGGTCCAGCCGAGTGCCCCGGCGGCGCGGCGGGAGACCCCGGCCCCGTCGATCCCGACCGGCGGGTAGAGGGCGCGCACACCGACGGCGAACAGTGCGGGCAGGCCGGCGCCGGCCAGGAATCCGACCACGACGATCTTCCAGAGCGCGTCCAGATCGATCCAGGAGTTCACGGGGCCACCTCGTCGGCGGGCACGGGCTCCGGGTCGGGGATGACCGACCCGGTCCACGCGGCGTTGACGTTCTCCGGGGTGACCGCCGGGTGGCGGGACGCGACGAAGAAGGCGATCGAGGCCAGCACCAGAACGGCGAAGATGGTCACGACGCCCCCGGTGCCGCCGATCCCGTCGGCGACCCAGTAGGCGAGCGCCCCGACCAGTGCCGCCGCCGGGAGGGTGAGCACCCAGGCCACCACCATGCGGCGGGCGATGTTCCACCGTACGACGGCGCCCTTCTTGCCGACCCCCGATCCGAGGATCGACCCGGTGGCGACGTGGGTGGTGGAGAGCGAGTAGCCGAAGTCCGTGGAGGAGAGGATGACCGCGGCCGAGGCCGACTCGCTGGCCATCCCCTGCGGCGGTTCGATCTCCACCAGTCCCTTGCCCAGTGCCCTGATGACCCGCCAGCCGCCGATGTAGGTGCCCAGCGCGATGGCTGTGGCGCAGGAGGCGATCACCCAGTCCGGCGCCTTCGCCCCGGCGCTCAGGGTGCCGCTGGCGATCAGGGCCAGTGTGATGACGCCCATGGTCTTCTGGGCGTCGTTGGTGCCGTGGGCGAGCGAGACCATGCAGGCCGACCCGACCTGGCCGCTCCGGAAGCCCTGGGTGCGCGGGCCCTCGGAGACGTCGCGGGTGACGCGGTAGACGAGGTAGGTGCCGAGCGCGGCCACCGAGCCCGCGATGAACGGCGACAGGGCGGCCGGAACGATCACCTTGGCGACGAGGCCCTGCCATTTGACGGCGGAGGCCCCGGCGGCCGCCATGGTCGCCCCGACCACGCCGCCGATCAGCGCGTGCGAGGAACTCGACGGGATCCCGACGTACCAGGTCGTGAGGTTCCACAGGATGCTGCCCGTCAGGCCCGCCATGACCACGGTCAGCGTCACGTCCTGGCTCTGCACCAGACCGCTGGCGATCGTCGCGGCGACCGCGGTCGACAGGAACGCGCCCACCAGGTTCAGCACCGCCGAGACGCCGACCGCGACACGCGGCGGGAGGGCGCCGGTGACGATCGAGGTCGCCATGGCGTTGCCGGTGTCGTGAAACCCGTTGGTGAAGTCGAAACCGAGCGCGGTGACCACCACCAGCGCCAGAACCACGTCATTGCCGGTCACGCGTCCGAACCTAACCCGCCGACCGCCGCCGCCCCCGTCCCCCGCCACCCGTACGGGGCCGGGCGGTGGAGGACACCATCCGATCGGACCAGCACGCCGTGGAGTCCGGAGCGGAGCGCCCAGGACAGAACCACTACTCGGTCAATAATTGGGTGTCGCCGACCACTTTGGGACTGGTAGCGTCCCGGACGTGGCAAAGCTGAACCAGATCATCGCCGTTGAAAAGGGCGTCAAGTCCAAGTCCTTCCAGGAGCTGACGCAGGCCCACCAGGACCTCCAGAAGCCCGCACTGCTGGCCGGGATCTCCCGCGTCTACCAGCCCAAGGACGAGGAGGGCGAGCAGCTGCCGCCGGAGTCGACCCGTGTGCAGCTGAAGGCCGAGGACATCCTGCGGTCCACCGCGCAGACCCTCACCCGGCTCTTCGACGTGACGGCCACCAAGGACTGGGCCAACATCGGGGCCAGTGCCGATGTGGTGGTCGACGGCCAGGTGCTCCTCCCCCGGGTGCCGGTGCCGTACCTGCTCTTCCTGGAGAAGCAGCTCACCGACCTGTTCACCTTCGTGAAGAAGCTCCCGGTGCTGGACGCCTCCGAGTCCTGGAACCTCGACCCGTCCACCGACGCCTGGAAGACCGAGCCGGTGCGCACCATCCGGACCAAGAAGGTGCCGCGCAACCACGTCAAGGCCGAGGCCACCGAGAAGCACCCGGCCCAGGTCGAGGTCTACTACGAGGACATCGCGGTCGGATACTGGACCACGGTCAAGTTCTCCGGCGCGCTGCCGGCCCGCCGGGTGAACGAGCTCGCCGAGCGGGTGGAGAAGCTCCAGCAGGCGGTCAAGTTCGCCCGCGAGGAGGCCAACGCGGTCGAGGTCACCGACCAGCGGGTCGGCGACGCCGTCTTCGGCTACCTCTTCCGGTAGCCCCATGATCGCCCGCCCGGGGAGCCGGGCGGGTGCACCGAGCGCGAACACTCTGTCCGGGAGACCGGGCGGGTGCGCTGCACGGTGCGAAAAGCTGACACTGACGTTGAAGCTGACCAGGGGTCACAGTGGAGGTTCGAGTCCTCCCCCCGGCGCCACCGGCCGGGGTAGCCCAAGCAGGCAGAGGCAGACCCCGTGAATCTCAGACTCTCGCTCCAGTCTCAGCATTCGCCGCCGAACACCGGATCGACCGGGTGCGGACGAATATCGACGAATGCAGGTTCAAGTCCTGTCTGTGCCGCTCCGTGGCACGGTAGTTCAAAGGTAGAACGCGTCGATTTCAACCTGATCCGCGACCCTTAAACGTGCTGGTGTGCGCAATTGGGCGGCAAACAGGGGCCCGGGAGCTGGCTACGCTCCCGGGTCCTCTCGCGTTCCCGGGGCGCCGCCCCGGCAGGACCACCACTACGGCCGGCACACTCCGGCCCGCCGGCGGCGGCGGAGGAGGGCCGCGCGGAGGGCCAGGCGAAGGCGGCCGGTGGTCGGGCGGCCGGCGAGGACGGCCTCGAAGCGGCGGTGATCGCGGACCGCACGGAGCACCGCGACGTCGTGGGTACCGGGGGCCGGCGGGGCCGGCTCGGCGTGCTGGGCGGCCCGGTAGCTGTCGAAGAGGTGCTGCTGCAGTGCGTTCATGCGCCCACCGTGCACCCCGGCGGCCCCACAAGTCCCGTCGATTGACGGCCCCCGTCAAATGACGGGAGGGCTCCCCCCCGCCCGACCCGGCGCCGCGGCGGCCAGGCACCATGGAGGGGTGAGCGTGACCATTGACATCACCGGGCTGCCGCACGAGCGGATCACCTTCTGCCCCTCGCCCCTGGCCGAACTGAGCAACGCGCTGCACGCGCTGGCCGAGCCCGCTCACCACTCCCGGCTGCACGCGTGGACGACGACGACCTCCGCCGCGCTCAAGCCGGAACTGGCCGACCGGCTGCTCGAAGCCGACTTCATGTGGCGGTCGACGCGCTCCGACTTCCTGATGCCGGCCCGGCCCCGGGAGACCCTCACCGAGGAACTGGACGACCTCGACCGCATGGACGACGAGAAGTTCGTCGGCGCGGCCCTGGAGATCTCGTGCAGCATCAGCCACTACCCCAAGGGCCTGCCGTCGCCCCTGGTCGACGCGTGGTCGCGGCGCCGCGCGCTCGACCTGGCGGCGGCGCGCGGCCCGCGCCAGGCGGCCTTCGTCGAGCGGATGCTCGCCGAACCCACCGCCACGCGCGCGTGGATCCGGCGCCTCCTGGAGGACTGCGACCAGGCGTTCTTCGCCGACACCTGGCGCCGGGTCCGCGTCCAGCTCGCCGCCGACGCCCAGCACAAGACCGAGCTGCTGCGCCGCAAGGGCCTGGCGGAGTCGCTCACCGCCGCGTCACCGGCGCTGAGTCTGGAGGAGGACGAGCACGGCAGCCGCATCGTCGTCGACAAGCTCGTCCACGGCCGCACCGAGGCCCGCGGCGCCTCTCTCACCCTGATACCGACCGTCTTCGGCTGGCCGCACCTCTTCACCCTGTACGGGCCGGGCTGGCAGCCCGTGATCCAGTACCCGGCGGCCGCCCACGAGGTCGGCGGCGCCGAGCCGGTGGAGACGGTCAAGCTGCGCCTGGACGCGCTGACCCACCCCCTGCGGATGAGCCTGTGCCGCAACCTCGCGCGCGGCGCGTACTCGACCAGCGAGCTGGCCGACGCCTACGGCATCACCGCCCCGGAGGTCTCCCGCCATCTCACCGTGCTGAAGAAGGCCGGGCTGGTCATCACCCAGCGCCGGGGGCGCTACGTCCTCCACCAGCTCGACATCTCGGTCGTGGCCCGGCTCGGCAGCGACTTCCTGGAGTCCGTGCTGCGGTGAGGACGGCCGGGCGGCCGGACAGCCGGACGCCGGCGGGGCGGGGGCGGGACGCCGCGACGGGCGGATCGGCCCGGCAGCCCGTACCGCCACCACTCGCCCGCCCGTCCGCCCGCGCGTCAGGACCAGGGCTCCCCCGGACGGGGTCCACCGCCGAGGACGAGCAGCGCCTCCCCCGTGGGCAGGTCGCCCGGCCGCCGTGCCGACCTGCCGTAGGCACTCGCCGCGTTGCCGAGCGCAAGGAGGGCCTCCGCACTCGGCAACGCGGCCCGGTCGGGACGGAGGCGGTCGGCCGCCAACCGGGAGAGCCGGGCGATCGTCTCGCACGCGCGGACCGACACGTTGCGGAGGAACTCCGCGACGCGCCGGTCGTCGAGGAGACGGCCCGCGGACTCGCCGGCCCGTTCGGCGAGCGTGTCCCAGACCCGGGAGACGGCGTCACGCACGGTGCGAAGCTGCTGCCACTCGGGGACGGCGCGAAGGGCGAGGGCGTGCCGGTCGACGGCGCGGAGGGCGGCGCTCACCGCCATCGCCGCGCTCCTCGTACCCACGTGCCCCGTCCCGTCGGCGGCCGGCGCTTCCGATGCGTCGGGGAGCGCGGCGACGTGCTGCCAGTGGACCTGGAGCGCCTCCACATCGGCCTCGAGAACCGCTCGCAGATCCCCGGCGGTGCTCCGCCCCCCGGGCACGGCCTCCTTCCAGGCCTCCGCCACCTCGTACAGCTGCGCTCTGAGGTCCGGCAGGTCGGCGCCTTCCGGGGCCTGCCGGTCCTCCGTCCGCGCCAGGGGCAACTCCGTTCCCCACAGGGGGAGTTCATCCCCGGCGGGCGTTTCGTCGACGGCTTCGACCGAGCCCTGGTCCGCACGGGCGACCGACTCGCCGCGACCCGCTCCAGGACCGGCGGCGACGGTGTTCTCCGGTGAATTCACTGAGTGCATTCTCCAACTTCCGGACGACGAAGGATCATGGCTGCCTCTCTGCCCTCGCACAGGAAGGAGTGTTCGACACGAGCAGCACTCCCGAGGCGCTGAACTCACCTGGTGTAACAGCTCTGTTGAGGGTTGTCGACCGATGCGACCGACGTGCCTGCGACTCCCGGTCCAAACCGCCCGCGGGGGTGTGATTCCGGCGTTTCCAGCCAGGTGGTTGCCGCCGGGCCGCTTTACCGACCATATGCCCGGGTGGATCCCGTGACCGTGGGTGATGACCCTACTCGGCTCAGCGGGGATTGCCGGGCACCACCGGGCCCGGAAGGCCGGGGGCGGCGCGCAGGCGCTGCACGGCGGCGGTCTGCTGGACAGCAGAGGCCCGATCCACCGTGCGGGCCCTCGACCCCGGAGGCACGACCGTGCCGACCGACGACTCACGCACCACCGCCCAGCAGCTGATGCACACCGCCTCGCGGCACACCGTGGCGGTGTCCCGCTTCACCCCGGGGGTCCTGCCGGACACCGGCCGTGTCGCGCTCGACACCGCCTGCGAACCGCAGGACCGCCCGGCCCGCGCGGGCTGAGCAGGCCGGTCGAGTTCGCGACGTTCCGCGAACCGTGGCAGCCCGAGATCATGCGGCAGGTGGGCGACTACGTCCTGTCGGGCCGCTCGCCGCCGTCCCTCCTCCGCCGGGGTTCAGTGGCGGTCGCCGAGGGCGAAGAGCAGGATGACGAAGCCGGCGAACAGGTGGGTGCCGAGGATGTAGATCCCGGCCCGGATGAGCATGGCCTTGCGCCGGCTCTTCTCCTCGGAGGTGGCATCGTTGCTCATGGCCGGTTCTCCTGGGGTCGGGGGGCGGGGCAGTCGTTGCGTCCCCGAGGGCGGTTCACCGCCGGGGCTCCCGGAGTGCGGTCATCGGTCGGTTCCGTCTCATGGCGCGGCGTCGGCCAGGACGCCGGTGGTGTGCAGTTCGGCGCGGGCGTAGGCGATGGCCTCGGGGGTGTGGCCGAAGACCCGCCCCGCGGTGTTCAGGCCGTCCAGGACGCCGAGGGCGTCCAGAGTGTGCCGGTGGCCCTCCTTCACGCCGGAGACCAGGACGAGGATGCCGCGGCGCTCCAGCTTGCCTATCGCATCACCCAGCACCAAGGCACCGGTGGAGTCGATGGCGGTGACCTGGGACAGGCGCAGGATGACGGCCTTGACATCGGTGGTCTCGGCGAGTTGGAGCAGGAAGCGGTGGGCGGCGGCGAAGAACACCGGGCCGTCAATCCGGTACGCGGCTATGTGCTCGGCGAGCAGTGCCTGCTCCTCCGCGTGGTGGTCGGCGGGCGGCAGACCGTCGTGCAGCGGCACCTGCTGGAGCCGCGCGGAGCGGGCGACCTGACGCAGGGCCAGGATCCCGGCCACGGCCAGGCCGACGACGACGGCGGTGACCAGGTCGAAGGCGAGGGTGGCGGCGGCGGTGAGGACCAGGACGGCGGCCTCGCCGCGGCCGCTGCGGGCGAGCGCCCGCAGCGAGGCGACCTCGACCATCCGCACCGCCGTGGCGATCAGGACACCGGCGAGGGCGGCCAACGGGATGTCCTCCACGAGGGGTGCGGCGGCGAAGACGACCACGGCGAGCACGACGGCGTGGACCAGGGCGGCGAGCCGGGAAGCCGCGCCGGAGCGGACGTTGACAGCGGTGCGGGCGATCGCGCCGGTGGCGGCGACACCACCGAACAGCGGAGCGACCAGATTCGCCACTCCCTGGCCGAACAACTCCCGGTCGCTGTCGTGGCGTTCGCGGACACTCATCGCGTCGGCGGCGGTCGCCGACATCAGCGACTCCAGTGCCGCCAGGGCGGCGACCGCGAGGGCGGCGGTCAGCAGGTGCGGAACGGTGCCGAGGTCGAGGAAGCCCAGGGACGGCAGCGGCAACCCGGCCGGGAGGTGGCCGATGGTCGCCACGTCCAGATGGACGGAGCGGGCCGCCAGGGTCGCGGCGGCGACGGCGATCAGCGAAAACGGGATGCCGGGGCGCACCCGGGCTCCGACCAGCATCACGGCGGCGACGCCGAGCGCCAGCGCGAGCGCCGCCGGGTGCGGGTGGCGGACGAAGTCGGCGACGGCCCGGGCCGCGACCACCACGATGTTCTCCGCGTCGCTCTTCTCCACGCCGAGGGCGGCGGGCACTTGCTGGAGACCGATCACTCCGGCAATGCCGAGGGTGAAGCCCTCCACCACCGGGGCGGGGACGTAGGCCATGAAGCGGCCCGCCCCACCGATGGCAAGGACGATCAGCAGCAGACCTGCGATCAGGCCGACGGTCAGCACGCCGGAAGTGCCGTACTGGTGGACGATCGGGACCAGGACGACGGTCATGGCCCCGGTGGGTCCGCTCACCTGGAGGTTGGAGCCGCCGAATATCGCGGCCAGCGCCCCGGCGACCACTGCGGTGGCCAGCCCGGCCTCGGCACCGGCGCCGGAGGCGACGCCGAAGCCGAGCGCGAGCGGCAGGGCCACGATCGCCACGGTCAGGCCGGCCAGGAGATCCTTGCGGGGCGAGCGGCCCATGGTGGCGAGGGTCGCGCGGTCCGGCAGGACGGCCCGGACGCGATCAGCGGCCCGGCCTGTCAGGGCGCTCTGCGTGGCACTCACGCGGTCTTCTCCTGAGTGCCCCGCACCGCGGCCTCACGCAACTCGGCGAGCAGCGTCTCCTGGTCGGTGATCATCTCGGTGAGGATGCGGCGCGCGGCGCGCAGCAGTTCGGCGACGTCCGGGGTGCTCAATGCGTAGACCACCGTGTTGCCCTCGCGGCTGGCCGTGACCAGGTTGCTGCGGCGCAGAACACCGAGCTGCTGGGAGAGGCTGGACGGCTCGATCTCGATCGCGGCGAGCAGCTCGCGCACCGGGAGCGGCCCGTCCTGGAGCAGTTCCAGCACGCGGATGCGCGCCGGGTGGCCGAGCGTGCGGAAGAACTCCGCCTTGGCCTGGTAGAGCGGGACGACCATGTTCAGTCCTCCTCCTCTTCCTCTTCCTCGGCGGCGCGCTCGACCTCGATGCCGTGGTGGGCGGCGATCCGCAGGAGCTGCCTGACGCGTCCGGCATACGCCTGGGCACCGTCCTCGTCACCGGCCGCCCGATCGCTTGCCCGCTGCCGGCGGGCCTCGGCGAGCTGCTCGCGAAGCTCCTGGTCGAAAACGTCGCTCATACGCCCCTCCTTGCCGCAGGCGCTGCCGCGCGCGGCCACACCACTGCTGGATACAGCACAACATAATCTATTGACTTGAAGAATTCTTCAAGTTGCGATCATTGAGGATCGGCGTCCACCCGGAGGTGTTCGGGCTCCTCGGTCCCGACGGAGCCGGGAAGACCACCACCATCCGCTGCCTGACGGGCCTGCTGCGCCCCGGTCGGCGGCCGCCAGGCTCGCCTCGGAGATGTCGATACCGACGGTGACGGGAAGGTCCACGGTGGCTGTCTCCTCAATGACAGCCACCTGATCCTCGGTCAGGAACCCCAGGTCCAGTCTGTTACCTCGGGCAGGTCGGTGCCGTGTTCACGGATCCAGTCGTGGTGTCGGGCGCGCTGGTCGGCCATCCGCTGCCGGACGGCGGCCGCCCGGACGGCGAGGCCGGGGGTGCGGTCGATGACGTCCATGACCAGGCGGTAGCGGTCGAGGTCGTTGCGGACCACCATGTCGAAGGGCGTGGTGGTGGTGCCGGACTCCTTGTACCCGCGCACGTGCAGCTGGGGGTGGACGGCACGGCGGTAGGCCAGGCGGTGGATCAGCCACGGGTAGCCGTGGTACGCGAAGACGACCGGCCGGTCGCGGGTGAACAGGGCGTCGAACTCGGCGTCGGGCATGCCGTGCGGGTGCTCCTCGGCGGGCATCAGCCGGGCCAGGTCGACCACGTTGACCACCCGTACCGCCAGGTCCGGCAGATGGCGGCGGAGCAGGTCGGCCGCGGCGATCACCTCCTGGGTGGGGACGTCACCGGCGCAGGCGAGGACGACGTCCGGTTCGCGGGTGCCGTCGTCGGTGCCGGCCCACTCCCAGACGCCGGCACCGCGGGCGCAGTGGGCTCGGGCCTGCTCCAGGGTGAGCCAGTCGAAGCAGGGCTGTTTGCCCGCGACCACGACGTTGACGTAGTCGCGGCTGCGCAGGACGTGGTCGGCGGTGGCCAGCAGGGTGTTGGCGTCCGGTGGGAAGTAGACCCGCACGGCCTCGGGGCTCTTGTTGAGGACGTGGTCGACGAAGCCGGGGTCCTGGTGGGAGAAGCCGTTGTGGTCCTGGCGCCAGACGTGGGAGGTGAGCAGATAGTTGAGCGAGGCGATGGGGGCGCGCCAGGGGATCCGCCGAGTGGTGCGCAGCCACTTGATGTGCTGGTTGACCATCGAGTCGACGATGTGGACGAACGCCTCGTAGCAGGAGAAGAGGCCATGCCGTCCGGTGAGGAGGTAGCCCTCCAGCCAGCCCTGGCAGGTGTGTTCGGAGAGGATCTCCATCACCCGGCCGTCGGGCGCGAGGTGTTCGTCGGTGGGCACGGTAGCGGCCTGCCAGGCCTTGCCGGTGGCCGCGTAGACGGCCTGGAGGCGGTTGGAGGCGGTCTCGTCGGGGCCGACCAGACGGAAGTCGCGGCGTTCGGCGGTGTCGGCCATCACCTGTTCGAGAAGGTCTCCGAGGATCCGGGTGGGCTCGTGCAGCGTGGCACCGGGTTTGTCCACGGGGACGGCGTAGCGCTCCAACGGAGGCAGCGGCAGGTCGCGCAGCAGGAGGCCGCCGTTGGTGTGCGGGTTGGCACCCAGGCGGCGGATTCCGTCGGGAACGCAGGCGAGCACCTCGGGCACCGGGCGGCCGGCGGTGTCGAACAGTTCCTCGGGCCGGTAGGAGCGCAGCCAGGCTTCCAGTTGGGCGAGGTGGGCGGGGTTGTCGCGGACCTGGTCCAGCGGCACCTGGTGGGCACGCCAGGTGCCCTCGACGGGGACGCCGTCGACCTGGGCCGGTCCGGTCCAGCCCTTGGGGGTGCGCAGCACGATCATCGGCCAGGCGGGTCGCCCGGTGACGCCGTCGTCCCGGGCGCCCCGCTGGATCGCGGCGATCTTCTCCACCGCGGTGTCCAGGGCGGCGGCCATGGCCTGGTGGACCGCCAGCGGGTCGTGCCCGGACACGTACAGGGGGTCGTGCCCGTACCCGCGCAGCAGGGCGTCGAGTTCGTCCTCGGGCAGGCGGGCGAGGACGGTCGGGTTGGCGATCTTGTAGCCGTTCAGGTGCAGGATCGGCAGGACTGCGCCGTCGTGGACGGGGTCGAGGAACTTGTTGCCGTGCCAGGACGCGGCGAGCGGGCCTGTCTCGGCCTCGCCGTCGCCGATCACGCAGGCCACCAGCAGGCCGGGGTTGTCCAGGGCCGCGCCGTAGGCGTGGGAGAGCGCGTAGCCGAGTTCGCCGCCTTCGTGGATCGAGCCCGGGGTCTCGGGGGCGACGTGGCTGGGTACGCCGCCGGGGAAGGAGAACTGCCCGAACAGCTTCGCCATGCCCTCGGCGTCCCGGGCGATGTCGGGGTAGGTCTCGGTGTAGCTGCCCTCCAGCCAGGAGTTGGCGAGGACGGCGGGCCCGCCGTGGCCCGGGCCCCAGACGCAGATCGTGTCCAGGCCGCGCTGCTTGACGATCCGGTTGAGGTGGGTGTGCACCAGGTTGAGGCCGGGTGAGGTGCCCCAGTGGCCGAGCAGGCGGGGCTTGATGTGCTCGGGCCGCAGCGGCTCGCGCAGCAGCGGGTTGGCCATCAGGTAGATCTGACCGACCGCCAGGTAGTTGGCGGCCCGCCAGTGCGCGTCCAGCTCCTGGAGCTCCTGGCCGGAGAGGGCTGCGGGCGCCGGAGGCGGGGTGACGGACATGGCTGAGGTCTCCTTCGGATCGTCGGGCGCGGCACCCGGCAGCCGCGCTCGGCCCCATCGTCACCGCCGGGACCCGATGGCGCAAAGGGCCGGTCGGGGCATGCCGGGACCGGACGGACGGGACCTGTGGCCCTGCGTTCCGGGGCTGCCCGGCCCTGGGCCGGTGCCCGCCGAGGGCGGAGGCTGGCGGAGCCTGCCGATCGGTGCAGGCGCGCCGTACGACGCGGCTCCCCCGAGATCGTCGAGTACTCGGTGCGCGGCGCCGTGCACGCCGTCTACCGGCTGCTCGGCCTCGACAGGCCCGTCCCGCCGGTGCACCACGCCCTGGTCGATCCGAAGACGGCCTTCCAGACCCTGAGGACCGCCTTCGGCTGAGCCCGTCCCATACCCCGCCAGCACACGAGAAACCGGAGCATTCCCCCATGAGCACATACGTACTGGCCGGCGTCGACGGCTCGCCCGAGAGCACCACAGCGGCCCGCTGGGCTGCCGCCGAGGCCGTCCGACGCGGTCTCACCCTGCGCCTGGTCCACGCCCAGACCTGGCTGGACTACATCAACGCCGGCCCCGGCGAGCCCGCCGACGTCCTCGCACTGACCACCCGGATGCTCTCGGACGCCCGGCAGGCGGTCCTGGACCCGTACCCCGGTCTGGAGGTCCGGGCCGAGCTGATCGGGGGCGCGGAGCCGGTCAATGCGCTGGCCGAGGCCGCCTCCGACGCGGAACTGCTGGTCCTCGGTTCGCGGGGGCTCGGGGGCTTCGCGGGCCTGCTGGTCGGATCGGTCGGCCTCGCCGTCGCCGGCCGGTGCGAGGTTCCGGCGGTCTTCGTCCGCGCCGGGGAGTCCGAGCGGCCCGGCGGCCCCGATCGGCCCGAGGTGGTCGTCGGCGTCGACTCCCGTGACCCCTCCCCGGTGGTCGTCGAGTTCGCCTTCCACGAGGCCGCCCGGCGCGGAGCCGTCCTGCGCGCCGTCCACGGCTGGGAGCCACCGCCGGTCTGGGGCTACGCCGGGTGGGTGCCCCCGCTGGCCGAGGCGGAGCAGTTCCGGGCGATCGAGGGCGAACTGCTCACCGAGGCGCTGACCGGCTGGCGGGAGAAGTTCCCGGAGGTCGAGGTGGTCGAGGACAGCCGGATCGGCACCGGTGCCTCGGCGCTGGTGGACGCCTCCACCGACGCCTGCGTCGTGGTGGTCGGCCGCCGGCGGCGCCCGCACCACGCCGGCATGCGGCTCGGCCCGGTCGCCCACGCCGTACTGCACCACGCGCAGGCACCGGTCGCAGTCGTGCCGCACGACTGACCGGACAACCCGCAGGCGGTGGGCCCCACGAAGGCGTGGGGCTCACCGGCTTTTCTCCTGCCCCCGCACGCTCCGGCGAAGTGCCCGCGGCGATGGGGGTACCTGTGGTGCGGATGCCTGTGCCGGGGGTCCCCGGTGAGGGCCCGGCCGCCGACCGCGGCGCCTGCCCGGGACGAGCAGTCCCTGTGGTCGGCGCCGGCTCCTTGCTCCGGGTCCCGAAACGGCGCGAACCGGGGACGGTGTCACCCGTCCCCGGTTCCGCGTCCCGGCCGTTCCCGCGCCGGCTACCGCGCGGGTGTGATGAGGCCGTAGTGGCCGTCGTAGCGGTGGTAGAGCACGTTGCCCCGCCCAGTGGCGGTGTCGGTGAAGAAAACGAACGGCAACCCGGTGAGGTCGAGCCTCGACACCGCCTCGGCCACCGCCAGCTCCGGCACCCCGGCGGTGCTCACGGTGAGCCCCGGTTCCGGGTCGCCGGCGGGCCCGGCGGTGGCCAGACGGTGCCCCTCGACGTGCCCGTCGCGGTAGACGACGCTGTCGCAGCCGGTGGCGGTGTCGGTGAACAGGTGGAAGTCGTAGTCCATGGCCTCCATCTCGAACACGGCGGCCCGGGCGCTCTGGCTGGGCAGGCTGTACGTCTTGTGCCGCACGATGCGCCGTTCCTCCGGTGCCAGGCCGCGCCGGTGCGGGCGGTGCTCGCGGGCCGCCTCGTCGTCCCAGGCTCCTCGGCCGGCCGGGGCGTGGTGGCGGTGGGAGTCGCGGTGCCGGTGCACCCGTGCCAGCCGGGCGGTCAGCCGGTCCTGGAGCAGGTCGACGGCCTCCTGCATGGTCGCGGCCGCCACGTGGGCGCGGACGGGGCGGCCGTTGAGGTCCACCACGGCCTGGGCGACGGCAGGCTTGACGACGGCGTGGTTGCTCTCCTGGGTGAGCTTCACCCGGGCCGCGAGCACCGGCTCGTGCTGCCGCTCGACGACGGCCAGCAGCTTCGCCCTGGCGTAGTTCGGCGCGGCGAGGGACACCTCGCCCCGGGTCTCGACCTGGATGTCGTGGGCGATCGGCGTGTGCGGACGGTTCATCGGGAGTCCTGCCTTTCGGATGTGGATTCAGACTGCCGGGTGCCGGGCGGCACCGTCGTCGGCCGGACGTCCCGCCGGCAGGGCCCTATGGCCCCTTTCTCCGCCGTCCAGGCCGGTGCCGGGCCCCGGTGCACGGCCCGCCGCTCTCGCGACCGGGACCACCGGCCCGGCAGCCGGTCCCTTCGGTCCCTTCTCCCGCCCGGCGCCCGGGCGGGAGATTCGATGGCATACCGGGCGACGGTCGTCCGGGCCCGATGCCTTGATCTCACCTCGCCATCGCCCACCTGAGCAGCAACAAGGAGCACCACCGTGGCCGGCACCCACCGCCCCGCCCGGCCCGACGGCCCGCCCGCACCACGGTGCGGCCACCTGCGCCGGGCTCTCGGCCGGGAGCGCAATCCGCTCGGCCGGGCCCTCGACCGGGCCCGGAGCCGGGCGGTGGTGCTCACCGTCCTCGGGATCGCGCTCGCGGCACTCCTCGGCACCGGGGCCGCCGTCACCCTCCTCGCGGACGGCCGGCGGCAGGCCGAGGCCACTGCCGCCCGCCTGCACCGCGTCGAAGCCACGGTCCAGGGCTCCGTCCGGCAGGCGGAGAGCACCGTCGCCGGAGGGAAGGCCGTCTACCGCGCCGACGCGGCCTGGACCTACCCCGGCAGCCAGCGCAACACCGGCAGCATCGACGTCCCCCGGACCACCGGGCCCGGCGCCACCGTCGGGATCTGGGTCGACCGGAACGGACACCCGGCCGCCGCACCCCCGAGCACCGCCGGCCTCGTGTTCGACGCCGTGTTCCCGGGCCTGTTCCTCTTCGGCCTGCTCAGCGTTCTCGCCGCCGCCGGACTCTGCGCGAGGCTGGCTGCCATCGACCGTCGTGCCGACCTGGCATGGACGCGGTCCTGGGCCCGGCTGGAGCCTGCGTGGAGCGGTCGTACCCGGCGCGGCAACCACCACGGCTGACCGGACACGACAGCACGGTTCCCCTCCCCAGTCGGCTCCGCCCCGACAAGGAATGCTGTTGCCCTGCACCCCCACGAACCGGCGACTCCAGCCACAGCCGTGTCCCGGACCAAGCAGGGCCGGACGGCCCTCACCCTGGCCGCCCCCAAGCAGTCGACCGGTCGGCCCGTCCGCTGAACCGGCCGCCCCGGGACACCGGCCCCACCGACCGGGTCCGGTCGGCGGCCTCGCCGGGGACCAACGACCCCTCCTCCGGCACCCGCCGCGGCGACACCATCGATGCCATGACACCTGACACCACGCCGCTGGACGGCCGAGAGTGCCGACGGCTCCTCGCCGGCCTGTCGGTCGGCCGGGTCGTCTACACGCTCGACGCCCTGCCCGCCGTCCAACCCGCCCAGTACCGGCTCGGCGCCGACGGCAGCGTGCTGCTGAGCGCCGTCGCCGGGTCCGAGCTGGTCCGAGCGGTCTCCGGCGCGCTGGTGGCCTTCGAGGCCGGGGAGCTCGACGCGGCGGACGGCACCGGTTGGAGCGTGACCGTCCTCGGCCGCGCCGACGTCACACCCGACGTCACACCCGACGGGACGGCAACCGGTCCGACCGGCACGGTCACCGTCCGCATCCTTCCCGAGCTGGTGAGCGGCCGCCTGCTCTAGCCGACCCGCCCGGTCCGGACGCCGACCGGAGCACCGCCTCCGGACGGCGGACGGCGGACGGCACGACGAACGCGCTGCCGTGAGGCCGGGTCAGTGTTGCAGCGGCGCCAGGCCGCCGCCGGCCTTCGGAGAGGCGCGGTGCGCCGCGCCTGGAGCTCCTCCAGCAGCTCGTCCAACCGCAGTTGCGGCAGCCGTGACCGCACCGTCTCGCCGCTCACGGGCCCCTCCTCGTCGCCGAAGTCGCGGCCGATTCTCGCAGAAGGCCACCGGATCCCGGGACCTTCGGTACCGAGGTGGGGCTGCTCGGCCCCTGTGGCCGACCGGCGGCCCGGCGGGAGTCTGGTCGCCGGACGGGACCGCGCCCATGGGTTGTCGCGGCCCGCCGCCGACCAGGGAGGTCACAGAGATGTCGCACAGCGTGCTGGTGGGGATCGACGGCTCGGCACAGAGCGCGGCGGCGGCCGAGTGGGCCGCCCGCGAGGCCCACCGGAACGGGCTCGCGCTGCGGATGGTCCTCGTCGCCGGCGGCGAGGTGGACGCGCTCGACCGCGACCTCGGCGGCGGCAGCGCGCTGCCGGGCCCGGTGGCCGCGATCCGGGACCGGATCTCGGCCGAGCTGCCCGGCCTGGCGGTCTCCTGCGAGGTCATCCCCGGGAACCCGGCCCACGCACTGGCCGCCACCGCCCGGCGGGCCGCGGTGATGGTGCTGGGCTCGCGCGGCCTGGGCGGTTTCGCGGGCCTCCTGGTCGGTTCGGTCGGGTTGCGCGCCGCCGCCCTGACACACTGCCCGGTGGTGCTGGTCCGGGCCGACTCGGACGCAGGAATCGGGACGGACGGACCGGCCGTGGCGCCCGGACCCGTCGTCGTGGGCGTCGAGGGCGACCGGCCGTGCGACGCGGTGCTCGCCTTCGCCTTCCGGCACGCGGCCGGCACCGGCGCCGCCCTGCGGGTGATGGAGAGCCGGGACACCTTCCGGGGCCCGTACGCGACGGCGGCGCCGGTGGGCCGGTGGGAGATCGGGGAGTCCCTGGCGGCCGCCGAACAGGTGCGGCTGCAGGACGCCCTGGCGCGCTGGCAGGACAAGTTCCCCACGGTCCGTACCGAGGCGGAGGTGTGCGCCTGGAGCCCGAGCAGGATGCTCGTGGAAGCCTCCCGCACCGCCTCGCTGGTCGTCCTCGGCCGGCGCGCTCCCAAGCACCCGATAGCCGGACCCCGACTGGGGCCGGTGGCTCAGTCCGTGCTCCACCACGCCAACGGCCCGGTCGCCGTCGTACCGCACGACTGAACCGTCCACCGGGTTCCGGCCACGGGACCAACCGTGCGCCGGGCCCGGGACCTTCGGCCGCAAGCGGGTCCCATTGGTCGGATCCCCCGGCGCGCGGCACGAGGAAGCCTTGAGGGGAAGGCGCACGGCACCCGCCCGGCGCCCTGAGCTCGGACGCTGATCCGGAGAGGTGGTCCACCATGGCACGTCGCCCGCACCACGAGTCGAAGGCGGCTCCCGCGAGCAACAGCCTTCGCAGCGTCACGCCCCAGCCGCCGACCGCCGTCGACGCGCTGGTCGCCTCCGCCCTGGAGTCCCTCCGGGACTACGCCGACTTCACCCAGGAGCAGGTCGACCACATCGTCAGGAAGGCCTCGCTGGCAGCGCTGGCCGAGCACACCGGGCTCGCCGTTCTGGCCGTGGAGGAGACCGGGCGCGGCGTGTTCGAGGACAAGGCGGTGAAGAACGTCTTCGCGTGCGAGAACGTCACCCACGTGATGGCCCGGACGAAGACGGTCGGGGTGGTGTACCGCGACGAACTCGACGGCATCGTGGAGATCGCCGAGCCGGTCGGCGTGGTCGCCGGCATCACCCCGGTGACCAACCCGACCTCCACCACGATCTTCAAGTGCCTGCTCGCGCTCAAGACCCGCAACCCGATCGTGTTCGCCTTCCACCCCTCGGCCCAGCGCTGCTCGGCCGAGGCGGCCCGGATCGTGCGGGACGCGGCGGTGGCGGCCGGCGCGCCCGCGCACTGCATCCAGTGGATCGCGGAACCGTCGATGGACGCCACCCACGCCCTGATGAACCACCCGGACGTCGCCACCATCCTGGCCACCGGCGGCAACGCGATGGTGCGGGCCGCGTACTCCTGTGGCAAGCCGGCGCTGGGCGTCGGCGCGGGCAACGTCCCCGCGTATGTGGAGAGGAGCGCGGACCTGAAGCGGGCGGTGAACGACATCGTGCTGTCGAAGTCCTTCGACAACGGCATGATCTGCGCCTCCGAGCAGGCCGTCGTCCTGGACGCGGAGATCCGGGAGGCGGCGCTCGCCGAGTTCCGGAAGCTGAAGGCGCACCACGCGAGCGCCGAGGAGAAGGCGCTGCTGGAGCGGTACCTGTTCGGGGCCGGGGACGGTACGGCGTGCGCCGGCGACCGTTTGAACGCCGAGGTGGTGGGCCGCTCGGCGGCGCAGGTCGCGCAGGCGGCGGGCTTCGAGGTACCGGCCGACACCTCGGTGATCCTCGTCGACTGCGAGCGGGTCGGCCCCTCGGAGCCGCTGACCCGCGAGAAGCTCTGCCCGGTCCTGGCCGTACTCACCGCCCGCTCCCGCCCGGAAGGCGTCGAACTGGCCTCCGCCATGGTGGAGTTCAACGGCCTCGGGCACTCGGCGGCGGTGCACACCGAGGACGAGGCGTTCGTCGAGGAGTTCGGGCACGCGGTCAAGGCCTGCCGGATCATCTGGAACGCGCCGAGTTCGCAGGGCGGCATCGGCGACGTCTACAACGCCTTCACACCCTCGTTGACCCTGGGCTGCGGCAGCTACGGGCACAACTCGGTCTCCGGGAACGTGTCGGCGCTGAACCTCGTCAACATCAAGCGGATCGGGCGGCGCAACACCAACATGCAGTGGTTCAAGGTCCCGCCGAAGATCTTCTTCGAGCGCAACTCGGTCAAGTACCTGGCGAGCATGCCCCGTGCGCACCGCATCGTCGTCGTGACCGACCGGACCATGGTGGACATCGGCCACCTGGAGCGGATCCGCGGTGTGCTCGACCGCCGCCGCGACCCGGTCGAGGTACGGGTCATCGACTCCGTCGAGC
Organism: Kitasatospora sp. NPDC058063; assembly: GCF_042885395.1. Lineage (NCBI taxonomy): Bacteria > Bacillati > Actinomycetota > Actinomycetes > Kitasatosporales > Streptomycetaceae > Kitasatospora > Kitasatospora sp. NPDC058063. Next base: position 305,548 of record NZ_JBHVSD010000005.1, on the reverse strand, counting down.
CGAACCCGAGCATCGACACCGTCCGCAAGGGCGCCGCCCTGATGCGCGAGTTCGAGCCGGACACCATCATCGCCCTGGGCGGTGGCTCGCCGATGGACGCGGCCAAGGTGATGTGGCTGATGTACGAGCACCCCGAGGTGGAGTTCGCGGACCTGAAGGAGAAGTTCTTCGACATCCGCAAGCGTGCCTTCACCTTCCCCGACCTCGGTGAGAAGGCCAAACTGGTCTGCATCCCCACCACCTCGGGCACCGGCAGTGAGGTCACCCCCTTCGCCGTCATCACCGACACCGCCACCGGCCAGAAGTACCCGCTCGCGGACTACGCGCTCACCCCGAGCGTGGCCATCGTCGACCCGGCCCTGACCACCGGCCTCCCGAAGCACGTCACCGCCGACACCGGCTTCGACGCCCTCACCCACTGCATCGAGACCTACGTCTCCGTCTACGCCAACGACTTCACCGACGGACTCGCGCTCCAGGGCATCCGGCTGATCTTCGACAATCTGGAGCGCGCGGTGCTGAACGGACCGGACGACCCCTTCGCCCGCGAGCGGATGCACAACGCCGGCACGATCGCCGGAATGGCCTTCGGCTCCGCCTTCCTCGGCGCCGTACACGCCATGGCCCACACCCTCGGCGCGACCTTCCACATCGCCCACGGCCGCACCAACGCCCTGCTGCTGCCGCACGTGATCCGCTGGAACGGCTCCGCCCCGGCCAAGGTCACCGGCTGGCCCAAGTACCGGAGCTACACCGCCCCCGAGCGCTACCAGGCGATCGCCCGGATGCTCGGCCTGCCGGCCGTCACCCCCGAACAGGGCGTCGAATCCCTCGCCGCGGCGGTCGAGGACCTGCGGGACAGGGCCGGCATCCCGCGCTCCTTCAAGGCTGCCGGAGTCGACGAGGCCGCGTTCCTGGCGGCCCTCCCCCAGCAGGCCATGAACGCCTACGAGGACCAGTGCGCCCCCGCCAACCCCCGGATGCCGATGCTCGCCGACATGCAGCAGCTGATGCGCCGCGCCTACTACGGCGACCAGGCCTGAGAGGACACCGAGATGACCACCTCGCAGCACGAGCGGACCGCCCTCGCCTGGGACGGCTTCCGGGGCGGACCATGGCGGGACACCATCGACGTCCGCGACTTCATCCAGCGCAACTACACCCCGTACGAGGGCGAGGCCGACTTCCTCACCGGCCCCACCGAACGGACGACCGACGTGTGGCGGCAGATCACCGACCGCTTCCCCGAGGAACGCGCCAAGGGCGTGTACGACGTCGCGTACGACATCCCGGCCGGCATCACGGCGCACGCGCCCGGATACATCGACCGCGAGAAGGAGCTGATCGTCGGCCTGCAGACCGACGCCCCGCTGAAGCGGGCGATCATGCCGTACGGCGGCTGGCGGATGGTGGCGGGCGCGCTGCGGACCTACGGGTACCCGGTCGACCCGGAGCTGGAGAAGGTCTTCACCCGGTACCGCAAGACCCACAACGACGGCGTGTTCGACGCCTACACGCCCGAGATCCTCGCGGCCCGCAGGGCCGGCGTCATCACCGGGCTCCCGGACGCCTACGGCCGCGGCCGGATCATCGGCGACTACCGGCGCGTCGCCCTGTACGGCGTGGACCGGCTGGTCGAGGCCAAGCTCGCCGAGAAGACCGAGCTGGACGCGCCGCCCACCGACCCGGCGCGGCTGGAGGAGACCATCCGCGAGCGCGAGGAACTCGCCGAACAGATCCGCGCACTGGGCGAGCTCAAGGAGATGGCCTCGGCGTACGGGTACGACGCCTCCGGCCCCGCCGCGACCGCCCGCGAGGCGATCCAGTGGCTGTACTTCGGCTACCTCGCGGCCGTCAAGGAGCAGAACGGCGCGGCCATGTCGCTCGGCCGCACCTCGACATTCCTCGACGTCTACCTCCAACGTGACCTCGCGGCGGGGCTCCTGACCGAACAGCAGGCCCAGGAACTGGTGGACGACTTCGTCATCAAACTGCGGATCGTCCGCTTCCTGCGCACCCCCGAGTACGACGAACTGTTCTCCGGCGACCCGACCTGGGTCACCGAATCGATCGGCGGCATCGGCACCGACGGCCGCACCCTCGTCACCCGGACCTCCTTCCGCTACCTTCAGACCCTCTACAACCTGGGCCCGGCGCCCGAGCCCAACATGACGGTCCTCTGGTCACCGCGACTCCCCGAGGGTTTCAAGGAGTTCTGCGCCCGCGTGTCCATCGACACCTCCTCGCTCCAGTACGAGTCCGACGACCTCATGCGCCCCCGCTTCGGCGACGACACCGCCATCGCCTGCTGCGTCTCCGCCATGGAGGTCGGCAAGCAGATGCAGTTCTTCGGCGCCCGGGTCAACCTCGCCAAGACCCTCCTCTACGCGATCAACGGCGGGCGGGACGAACTGACCGGCGCCCAGGTCGGGCCCCCGACCGCCCCGGTGGGCGGCGCGGTGCTCGACTACGACGAGGTGCTGGCCCGCTTCGACGAGCAGCTGGAGTGGCTCGCCGGGACGTACGTCCACGCGCTCGACGTCATCCACTACATGCACGACAGGTACGCCTACGAGCGGATCGAGATGGCCCTGCACGACCGGGCCGTACGGCGCACCATGGCCTGCGGCATCGCCGGGCTCGCGGTGGCCGCCGACTCGCTGTCCGCGATCAGGTACACCAAGGTCCGTCCGGTGCGCGACGAGACCGGACTCGTCACCGACTACCTGGTCGAGGGCGACTACCCGGCGTACGGCAACAACGACGACCGGGCCGACGCGATCGCCGTCCGGCTGGTCGAGGACTTCATGGCCAAGGTGCGCAAGCACCCCGCCTACCGGGGCGCCGAACACACCCAGTCCGTCCTGACCATCACCTCGAACGTCGTCTACGGCAGGAAGACCGGCAACACCCCGGACGGGCGGCGGGCCGGCGAGCCGTTCTCCCCGGGCGCCAACCCGATGAACGGGCGCGACGCCCACGGCTACGTGGCCGCCGCGCTCTCGGTCGCGAAGCTCCCCTACGCGCACGCCGAGGACGGCATCTCGCTCACCAACACCGTCACCCCGGACGCGCTCGGCCGCACCCCCGAGGAGCGGGTCCGCAACCTGGTCGGCGTGCTGGACGGCTACACCACGTGCCACGGCTTCCACATGAACGTCAACGTCCTCGACCGGGACACCCTGCTGGACGCCATGGACCACCCGGAGAAGTACCCGCAGCTCACCATCCGGGTCAGCGGCTACGCGGTCAACTTCGTCCGGCTCACCCGCGAGCAGCAACTCGACGTGATCGGCCGCACGTTCCACGACGCACTGTAGCCTCGCCACCCGCTCGCGGTGCCGGCGCCCCCGACCACCGGCGCCGGCACCGCGCCGCGCCGACCCGCGCCGCCCTGCCCCCGCCCCGCAGAAGGAGCACACCCCATGGCCACGGCCGCCCCGCAACCGGTCACCGGCATGCTGCACTCCTGGGACCTGTCCACCGGAGTCGACGGCCCCGGCACCCGCTTCGTCACCTTCCTGGCCGGCTGCCCGCTGCGCTGCCTGTACTGCCACAACCCCGACACCCGCTCCATGCGCCACGGCCGCCCCTGCTCGGCCGAGGAGATCGTGCGCGAGGCCGCCAAGTACACCGAATTCATCCGTGCCTCCGGCGGCGGCGCCACCGTCAGCGGCGGTGAACCGCTCCTCCAACCCGCCCTCACCGGCGAGTTGCTGCACCGGTTCAAGCACGAACTCGGCCTGCACACCGCACTGGACACCTCCGGCTTCCTCGGCGCCCGCGCCGAGGAAGCGCTGCTCGCCGACACCGACCTCGTGCTGCTCGACATCAAGTCCTGGGACCGCGCCCTCTACCGGCACCTGACCGGACAGCGGCTCGACCCCACGCTCGACTTCGCCCGCCGCCTGGCCGACCTGGGCAGGGAGGTCTGGCTGCGCTTCGTCCTCGTGCCGCACCTGACCGACCCCGCCGCGAACATCGAGGGCGTCGCCGCCTTCGCCGCCTCGCTCGGCAACGTCACCCGGGTCGACGTCCTGCCCTTCCACAAGCTCGGCGCCGCCAAGTGGCGCGCCCTCGGGCTCGACTTCCCCCTCGCCGACACCCCGGTGCCCACACCGGACCAGATCGCCCGGGCCCGGGCGGTCTTCGCCGCGCAGGGCCTGCACACGGTCTGAACCCGGACGGGTTCTCCGGCAGGTCCGCGGCTGCGGTGCCGCTGCTCGGCACCGGCGCCCGGACCACCGCTTTCCCCTCTGCCCCAGCCCCACCCTTCGGCTTTCCGGCACAGCCTCCTCCCGGCTGGCATGGTGGCCGCGGATCGCCGATGGTGGCGGTGAAGGACGGCACAACTCTCGGAGGCGTGTGATGGGCGAGGAACCCCGCCGCTCGGCTCGGATCGTCGTGGGTAGTCGCGGGCACGGCGGATTCACCGAGGCCCTGCTGGGCTCGGTCGGCCAGCACTGCGTCCACCACGCTCGCTGCCCGGTCGTCGTCGTACGCGCCGCACAGCACCAGCCGCAGGCGGAACCGTGACCAACGAGGCGATCGACTACCGGGCGGTGTTCCGTGCCCTGCCCGGCATGGTCGCGCTGCTCACCCCGGACCTGGTGTACGCCGACGCCAACGAGGATTTCCTCAGCCTGTCCGGGCGCACCCGCGAGCAGCTCGTCGGCCGGTACCTCTTCGACATCTTCCCCGACAACCCGAACGACCCCGCCGCCACCGGAGCCCACAACCTGGAGGTATCCCTGCGCAGGGTCCTGGCATCCGGCGAGCGCGACACCATGGCCCTGCAGCGCTACGACGTCGAGTCGACCGCCCGGCCCGGCGAGTGGGAGGAGCGGTACTGGAGTCCGGTCAACGCCCCCGTGCTCGACGGCGAGGGCCGTGCGGTGCTGCTCGTCCACCGCGTCGAGGAGATCACCCAGCTCATCCGCGCCCACGGCCTGCCCGAGGGCAACCGCGCCCGCGTCCTGGAAGCCGAGCTCTACACCCGCGCCCGCGAACTCCAGGAGGTCAATGAGCGCCTGCGCGAGTCCCACGCGCGCGAACGCGAGGTCGCACTCGCGCTCCAGGGGGCCATGCTGCCCGCACCCAGACCACTCGAACGCCACCGTGCCGCGGTCCGTTACCGACCCGCCATGGGCGCCCTCAACGTCTGCGGCGACTGGTACGACCTCGTCGAACTGCCGGACGACCGCGTCGCGGTCGCCGTCGGCGACGTGGTCGGCCACGGCCTCGCCGCCGCCGGCGTCATGGGCCAGCTCCGCAGTGCCCTCAGCGCCGCCTCCCGGGTTGCCGGCGGCCCCGCCCAGGCCCTGGAGGTGCTCGGGCTGTACGCCCGTTCCGTCGAGGGCGCCGAATCCACTACCGCCGCGACCGCCTTCATCGACTCCGGCGCCCACACCATCACCTACAGCAGCGCCGGCCATCCCCCGCCCGCCCTGCTGCACGGCGACGGCACCGTCGAATTCCTCGACCAGGCCACCGACCCTCCGCTCGGCGCCCGTCCCGAGCACCGGACCCGGCCCGAGGCCGTCACCCGATTCGCCGAAGGGGACACGCTCGCCCTCTACACCGACGGCCTGGTCGAACGCCGCCGCGAGGACATCGACACCGGCCTGGACCGCCTCGCGCACGTCCTCACCACGCACCGCTCCGCCGACCCCGATGTCCTCGCCGACACCGTCCTCACCGAACTGATCCCCCCGGGCGGCGCCACCGACGACACCGCGCTCGTCGTCATCCGGCTCTGACGGCAGCTCCCGGCCTGCTGACGGGTCCCGGGGGCGCCCGCCGGGGCGCCGCGAGCACGCCTACGCTGGTCATGGGCATCGGGGGCGAGCCACGGAGGATTTCCTTGGGCAACGCGTCGGAGGGCCCCGCTCCCGTACCGGACCCGCGGCTGGACGAGCTCCTGGAGGAGCTCCGGGCCCGGCTGAACACCGCCCGCGGCACCCGGGACCGGGTGCACAGCCTGCTGGAGGCCGTGCTGGCGGTCGGACGCGACCTGGAGCTGACCCAGGCGCTCCGGCACATCGTGGAGGCCGCCGTCACCCTGGTGGACGCCGAGTACGGCGCACTCGGTGTGATCGGCGAGGACCAGCGACTGTCCCAGTTCATCCCGGTCGGGGTCACGGACGAACAGGTCGAGCTGATCGGCGCCCTGCCCTCCGGACACGGAATCCTCGGCGAGCTGATCCGCCACCCCGAACCGCTGCGGCTCACCCGGCTCTCCGACCACCCCGCCTCCTACGGCTTCCCGGCCGACCACCCGCCGATGCGCAGCTTCCTGGGGGTGCCGATCCGGATCCGGGACAAGGTGTTCGGCAACCTCTACCTGACCGAGAAGCGCGGCGGGGGCGACTTCGACGCCGAGGACGAGTCGGTGCTCGCCACCCTCGCCGTCGCCGCCGGGGTGGCCATCGACAACGCCCGGCTCTACGCCCGGGCCCGCCAGCGGCAGCGCTGGCTGGAGGCGAGTGCGGAGGTGACCAGCAGCCTGCTGTCGGGCAGCGGGGACCAGGAGGTGCAGGACCTGCTGCTCACCCGGGCGACCGAACTCGTCGGAGCGGACCTCGCGGTCGTCGCCGTGCCACGGCCGGGGACCGCCGAGCTGGAGGTCCGGATCGCCGTCGGCCTCGGCGAGCGGGAGCACCGCGGCCTGGTGCTGCCGATCGAGGGCTCGTTCATGGGCGCGGCCTTCCGCACCGGCGGGCTCGTGGTGAGCCCCGACGTCCGGAAGGACCCGCGGGTCACGGCGGGGCCGCCGCGCTGGCAGGGGCTGGGCCCGGCGGTCGCGGTGCCCGTCGGCACCGCCGAGCGCGGGATCCGGGGCGTGCTGCTGCTGGCCCGGGCCGCCGGCGCGCCGCTGTTCGAGGAGGACCAGTCCGCTCCCCTGCTCGGCTTCGCCGGCCAGGCCGCGGTGGCGCTCGAACTCGCCGAGCGCCGCCGGGACTCGGAGCAGATCGCCCTGCTGCGGGAACGCGACCGGATCGCCCGCGATCTGCACGACCTGGCCGTCCAGCGGCTCTTCGCCACCGGCATGACCCTCCAGGGCGCCACCCGCTTCATCGACCACCCCGAGGCGACCGAGCGCGTCCTGCGGGCGATCGACGACCTGGACGAGACGGCCAGGACGATCCGCGCCACCATCTTCGGCCTGCGCCTGCGGGAAAGGGGCCCGGCGGCGACCGGACTGCGCGCCCGCATCGCCGAGGTGGTCGAGCGCGCCACCCGGTCCCTCGGTTTCGCCCCGGCCCTGCGGACGGCCGGCCTGCTCGACGTCTCCGTACCTCCCGAGGTCGCGGACGCGGCCGTCGCCGTCCTGGAGGAGGCCCTGTCCAACGCCGCCCGCCACGCTCGGGCCGGCGCCGTGGATGTCACGGTGGCCGCCGGCGACGAGCTGACCGTGACGGTCACGGACAACGGGGTCGGTCTGCCCGGGACCGGCCGCCGCGGCGGGCTCGCCAACCTCACCGACCGGGCCTCCGGACTGGGCGGTACCTTCACGGCCCGGACCCGGGCGGAGGGCGGCACCGAGCTGGTCTGGCAGGTGCCCCTGGGGTAGGTCTCAGCCCTGGTCCAGGACCTCGCCGGGGCTCAGGCGGGGTGTCGGGGCGCCCTCGGGGCCGTAGCCGAGGCGGATCAGCATCTGAACGTGGCCGGGGCGGTCGTGCGGGTCCCGGGCCTCCCAGCGCAGGTAGGACCACTCCATGGCCTGGTGCAGCAGGGAGGCACGGACACCGTGGACGGTGGCGGCGAGCAGAACGTGTTCCAGGGCGAGGCCGGCCCGCAGCCAGTCCGCCGGGCCGTCGCGGTCGGTGGTGAGCACGGCGATCCGAGGTTCGTGCTCGAAGAGGGCGGGAGCCCGGTGCTCGGTCGCGTGGATGGCGGAGAAGTCGCGCATCGGCAGTTGACCGGCCGCGTCCTGGGGGCCGAGCGCACCGACCGGGATGCCGTAGCGCGGTACCTCGCCGGTACGGATCCAGCTGCGGCTCTCGGTGCGCTGGGCCTCGTCGGTGGTGTTGCGGCGCTCGGCCTCGGCGGTGAGGTGGAGCAGCCGGGCGGTCTCCGTGCGGTCGGGCAGGTGGAGCGCGGCGTCCTCGGTTCGGGCGGCGGCGGTCAGTTCGTCGAGTACGGCCGGTGGGACCGGTACGGCGGTGAACGGCGTACGGATGGAATGCCGGTGCCAGATCGCCTCGTAGAGCTTCTCGGTGCCTGGGGCCGGCGCGGTGGCCGGGGTGTCGAGCCGGAGCGCCGCGAGCAGGTCGGGCTCGGCCGGATCGGGCAGCAGGCGGGCCTCGGGTGCCCAGCCGAGGTGGCGGGCGGCGACCCGGAGGTTGAGAACGGCCGCGCCGACGGAGATGTGCAGCGCCCGGCCCTCCGGGTCGGCGGCCGGGACGGCCCGGCTGCGGTCGGCCCGGACTTCCAGGGTCGAGGTGTCCGGCTGGAGCCGGAAGCGCCACGGCTGGCTGTTGTGGATCGAAGGTGCCGCGACCGCCGCGGAGACGAGCTTCTCCAGTGCGGGGGCGTCGAGGGCGAGGGTGGACATGACCGTCTCCAGGAATGCGCCGTCAGCCGGAATCGGGCGGGTCGCCGGCGGCGCCGCGCAGGGTGGCGTGTCGGGCCCGGTACTCGTCGGGGTCGATCTCGCCGCGGGCGAGGCGCTCCGCGAGCAGTTGCTCCGGGGTGGGCCGGGCCGGCGGCGCTACCGGGGGCGTCGGGCCGTGCGGGGCCGGCCGGCCGAGGTGCCGGACCAGGGCGATCACGCCGAGGACCACCAGTGCCCAGAAGAGCAGCATGCTCACGGTCATCAGGCCGATGCCCCAACCGTTCATGCCCCCGTCGTTCCAGTACATCATCGCCGTCTCCTCGGGCCGTAACGGGAGGTCGATCACCTCCAGCTTGCGACCGAGGAGCGGCGTGCCGCTTGGGCCGTTCGGCTCCCCCCGCGGGCCCGCCGGGCCCCGCCGGGGCCCGGGCATCCGGTCCCGCAGGTCCCGGCAGACGGTCACTCCGTCGACAGCGGCGAACGCGACCGTCCCCACGCCTCCGCTCAGGCCGGCGCGCCGAGCCGGAGTTCCACGTCGACCACGCCGGGCACGGAGCGCAGCAGCCTTTCCAGGAGGGGTCCGGAGAGGGTGCCCGGCAGTTCGCCCGTCAGGGTGATCCGGCCGTTCTCGGAGCGGATGTCGCTCTCGACGGCGGCATCCGGGCCGAGGGCGGCGACCAGCTCGAAGCGGACCCGGTCGGCGAGCTCGCGGTCGTCCTCGAGGTAGACCTTCAGCAGGTCGCCCCGGCTGACGATGCCGACCAGGTAGTCCTCCTCGTCGACCACCGGGAGCCGTTTGAGGTGGCCGCGGGCCATCGCCCGGGCCGCCTCGTTGAGCGGGCTGCCGGGGTGCACGGTGACCGCCGGGACGGACATCATCCGCCCGGCCGTCAGGGCGTCGGCGCGCACGCCGTCGCGGTCCCGGGCGGTGAGCAGGTCGGCCTCGGAGACCACCCCGATCACCCGGCCGTCACCGGTCAGCACGGGGACGGCGCTGACCCGCCAGCGCTGGAGGGTGTCGGCGACCTCGCGGAAGTCCGCGTCGCGGCCGACGGCCACCACCGCATGGGTCATGACGTCGGCGACGGTGCTCGGTGTGCGGGTCATGGCGGCCTCCTAAGATGCCGCGCGGTAGGCGCGGGGGTGTTCCAGGGACCGGTCGGTGTCGTCCTCGGTCCAGTCCAGGGTGGCGTGGACGGCGACCACACCGTCCACGGCGCGGCAGAGCTGTTCGGCGATCGGGACCAGGCTGCGAAACCTCAGGCGCCCGTTCAGGGTGACCACGCCGTCCTGCACCGCGACCTGGACGTCTCCGGGCGCGACCCAGAGGGTCTGTCCCAGCACGTCGTGGTTGATCTCGTCCCGGATCGCCGCGTCGTGGCGCAGGAAGACCTGCAGCAGGTCCCTGCGGCTCACGATGCCGACCAGGCGGCCGGCCTCGTCGACCACGGGCAGGCGCTTGACCTTGTGCTTGTCCATGGCCCGTGCGGCCTCGGGAACCGACCAACCGGGACGGGCGGTGACGGCGGGACTGGTCATCATTCCGCCGGCCGTCTCCGCCTCGGCGCGGGCGCGGTCCTTCTCCGCCAGCCAGCGACCCGGGTAGCGGCCCTCCGGGTCCGGCAGGACGGCCTCCTTGCGGATCAGGTCGGCCTCGGACACCATGCCGATCGGACGGCCCTGGTCGTCGACGACCGGGATCGCGGTGACGTCGTTGCGGTGGAACAGCGCCGCAACCTCCTTGGCCGGCGTGTCGGTCCGGGCGGTGACGACCTCCCTGGTCATCACGTCGTTGACAGTGCGGTGCTGCATCGTCCTCATTCCTCCTCCGGTGGTCCCGTCTTCACTGTCCGCGCGTCCGGAGCCGCCGGACAGGGCCGGTCGGCCCCTGCCGGAGCCCGCGTTCGGTGGTGCCATGGAAGTACGGACGGCCGGGCCGTGTCCCCGGCCCCCGCACCGAGCCAGGGAGGCCGGCATGAGAGCCGCCGTGGGAGACCGCATCATCGTCCAGGGCACCCGGCCGGGCGCCGCCCGCCGGGACGGCGAGATCGTCGGGCTGCACCACCCGGACGGCAGCCCGCCGTACGACGTCCGCTGGTCGGACGAGGACCGGGTCACCGAATACTTCCCCGGGCCGGACGCCCGGATCCACCACTTCGACCACGAGCCGTCGCCCACCCGGACCGCCCCGCCGCAACCGCACCTCTTCGCCGACTGACGGGCCTCCGCCGTGACCGTCTCCGCCGACCCGCAGGCCCGCGAACTGACCGGCTCCGAGGCCGCACGACTGCTCGCCGAACACGGCCGCAACGAGGTCGCCGCCGACCGCCGGGTGCCGCTGTGGACCCGGGTGGCCGCCCAGCTGCGCGACCCCCTGATCACCGTGCTGCTCGCGGCCGTCGCGCTGACGGTGGCGATCGGCGACCATCCGGACGCGGCCGCCCTGCGGCAGGCGGACATCGGCGTGGCCATGGGCGCGGAACCCGCCTCGCCCGGCGCGATGACCCGGCTGCCGCGCCCGCCGGACCAGCACATCCTGGGCTCCGGCGTGTGGCAGCGGGTCCTGCTGCTCGCCGCGGTGGTCGCGGCCGCCGCCCTCGGCGCGGCACTCTGGGCCCTCGAGGACGACCGGCCCTGGCAGACCGTCCTGTTCCTCGCCCTGCTGGCCGGCCAGCTCGGCACCGTCCTGGGCCTGCGCGAACGACTGCTGACCCGCGCGAACCCGTTCCTCCCGCTGGCCGTCCTCGCCTCCGCCGCGCTCGCGGCCGCCGCCCTCTACCTCCCACTCCTCCGCGGCCTGCTCGACACCGTGCCGCTCGGCCGGTCCGACCTGGCCGCGCCCGTCCTCGCCGGAGCCGTCGGCTTCACGACGGCCCGGCTGCTCAAGCACGGGATCTGACGGCCGGGCCGGTCGGCCCTCGCGGCGCAAGGCGGGGCTGCCTAGCGTGGGAACAGGGTCAGCGTCATCGACCTCACCGAAGTCACCGGGACCACCGGGACCACCAGGACCACCGGACCGAGGAGGACCATCATGACGTCCGCAAGCTCCGACGGCCCGGGCCGTCCCGTCGTCCTCGGCGTCGACGCCCACGACACCGGCTCGATGCCCGCCGCCTGGGCGGCCGACGAGGCCGCCCGCAGGGGGCTTCCGCTGCGATTGGTGCACGCCGTGCCGTCGTTGTACCGCGAGTTCCGGCCCTTCGACGAGGGCCGCTACCACAAGGCCCTGCGAGAGCGGGCCGACCGGGCACTCGACCGGGCCGCCACGCTGGCCCGGGAGCGCCACCCCGAGCTGGGCGTGACGACCGTGGTGGCCGAGGACGTCCCGGCGCCCGCACTGTGCCGGGAGTCCCGCAACGCCGCGCTCGTGGTCCTCGGCTCCCGCCGGCTGAGCCGGGTCGAGGAGGCGCTGAGTACCTACTCGGTGGCCGTCCCGGTCAGCGCCCAGGCGCACTGTCCGGTGGTCGTGGTCCGCGACCCCGAGCACACCACCCAGGACCCGCCGTACGTCGTGCTCGGCGTGGACGGCAGCCCGTCCTCGGAGCCCGCCGTCGACTTCGCCTTCGCGTACGCGGACGAGCGCCGGGCCGCGCTGCGCGTCCTGTGGGTCTGGCAGCGCCCGCCGGTGGGCAACCCGGACGAACCCGCCACCGAGCGGATGCTGCGCCGAATGCTCTTCGAGTCCACCGCGGGTCACCACGAACACCACCCCGACGTGACCGTGACCCACGAACTCGTGCACGGCCACCCGGTCGAGGGGCTCGCCCTGGCCTCCGAACACGCCCTCGCGGTGGTCGTCGGCCGCCGCGGCAACGGCGGCTTCACCGGCATGCGCCTCGGCTCCGTACCCCACGGCCTGCTCCGCCGAGCCCACTGCCCCGTCGTGACGGTGCCGTCCGCTCCGCGCTGAACCGGGAACCGAAGCCCACTCACGTGTGGACATGCCCGCCCGGCGGTCCGATCCGGGCCGAACGGCCCACTCCGGTACGGGCGTTCCGGAGCGAGCCTGGACGTGACGAAAGGCGGAGACCATGCACACCGTGATCGTGTACGAGAGCATGTACGGCAACACCCGGGAGGTCGCCGAGGCCATCGCCGAAGGTGTCCGCCGGACCGACCCCGGGGCGGCCGTCGACTGCCTCCCGGTGTCCGAGACGAACGCGGACACCACCCGGTCCGCGGACCTGCTGGTCGTCGGCGGACCGACCCACATGCACGGCATGTCCTCCGGGCTCAGCCGCCGGATGGCCGCCGCGGCCGAGGGACACAAGGAGGGCCACGAGGCGGCCGCCGCCGAAGCACAAAAGACCGCCGAGGGCCCGGGCCTGCGCGCCTGGTTCCACGACCTTCCGACCACCGAGTCCGGCACCCACGCCGCCGCCTTCGACACCCGGACCGACATGCCCAGGTCCGGCGGCGCGGCCAACGGCATCGCCCACCGCCTCTCCCACCACCACTACGACGTGGTCGCCGAACCCGAGGGCTTCATCGTGGAGGGCAACGACGGACCACTGCGCGCCGGCGAACTCGACCGAGCCCGCGCATGGGGCGCCGGCCTGGTCTGAGCACGGGTGGCCGGAACCAGGGCCCGACGCAGGGCCGGGCCCTGGAGCACCGGTCCGAGCGCCAGGTCGCCCCGCCCCCGCCCCGGGCACCGAGGCACGTCCGCTGCGGCGGGGCGAGACTGGTCGGGGGACCGGGAACAGGAGTGAACGGGATGTCTGACGGTGGCGACGGCGGGTACCGCGCCCTCATCGGCGAGTCGGCCGCGCTGGTGCGGCTGGCACACACCGCTCTGCGCGGCGCGACGGCCCTACTGACCGATCCGGCCGACAGCGGGGCCGGGGTCCCGGTTGCGGAGAAGGCCCTCGCGGAACTGCTGACACGGATCGAGGAGGACGCCGCCGCGGCTCCCGGCGGACGGGCCGGGGTCGTCCTGGGCGTCCACGTGGGGTGCCAGGTCGAGGCCCTGGCGGACCTGGCGCAGCGGCTGCTGGAGGCCGCCTGGGCGCGCCAGGAGAGGCAACCGTTCGTCGAACGGCTACGGGCTCCGCTGCACGGGATAGCCGACGCGGCGCTGGACTCACTCGAACGGTCCGCCCACGCCCTGGAATCCGGCGCCCCCGAGGACGTCGCGGACGTCCTGGGGGAGCTGCACGAAGTCGGCCAACGGCAGCGACTCCTGTACGAGCTGCTGCTCCATGCCGAGCGGACGGATCCGGTGGACGCCACCGACCTTGTGCTGCTCTCCTGCTGCTACCAGCAGTGCGCCGACCGTGCGGGAGCGATCGCCCGCCACACAGCGCTCTTCTCCCGCCCTGGGCCCTGAAACCACGCGCGGGCCGGGGTCCGGGATCTCACGGCAGGCCCGCGACGGCGGTCGCCTCCATGAGCAGCCTGCTGGTGGGCTCGTCCCGCACCGCACCCCGGTCGGTCACCAGCATCGGGCCGAGCACCGGGTCCTCCGTGCCGGGGCCGCCCCGCAGCAGGCGTTCCAGCAGCGCCAGCACGTTGTGGGAGTACGCGCGCGAGGCGGTCCCGGGCACCTGCGCGGCGAGCTCGCCGGCACCGATCACCGTGGTCCCGTCACCGACCAGCGTGGTGGTGTCCGGCAGGACACTCTCGATGTTGCCGCCCTCCGGGCCCGCCGCCAGGTCCACCAGCACCGAGCCGGGCCGGAGCCGGGCCACCGTCTCCGTGTGGAGCAGGACCGGGGGCGTCCGGCCCGGCCGGGCAAGGGTCGTCACCACGAGGTCGTACCGCACCGAGGCCTCGGCCAGCCCCGCCACCCACGCCGTACGGTCCCGGTCGAGGGACTGCCACAGTTCCAGGTCGTCCACCGCCGGGTGCACACCGGACAGGCACAGCAGGTCGGCTCCCAGCGCGGCGGCGGCCGCACACTCACGATGCCGCGGTTCGACCGCGCCGACCGGAGCACCCAGCCGGCGGGCGGTGTCGATCGCCTGCAGACCGGCATGCCCGGCGCCGACCACGAGTACCCGAAGCGGGTCGAAGAGCCCGTCCGTGGTCCCCCAGGGCGGCAGGCAGCGGTCCAGGTGCTCGGCGGCGAGCAGCACCGCCCGGTACCCCGCCACCCTGGCCTGCGAGGCCTCGGCGTCCAGCGGGTACCCGGCCGGCAAGTCGGGCGCCAGGTCGAGGCCGATCGCGGTCACGCCCCGGTCCGCCCACTGCCGGACCAGGAACGGGATCCGCTGCGGCCGCAGCAGAGCGGCCAGTACCTGCCCCGGGCGCAGTTCGTGCACCGGGTCGGTGCTCGGCGGACGGATGCCGAGCAGCACGTCCGCACAGCGCAGCACCTCGTCGCGTCCGGCCAGGACGGCACCCGCAGCCCGGTAGTCGGTGTCGTGGTGACCAGCGCGGAGGCCTGCGCCCGGCTCCGCCAGGACCGTCACGCCGAGGCGGCGGACGGCCGGCAACAGATCGGGCACGAGGGCCACCCGGCGCTCGCCCGGTACGGTCTCCCGCAGCACTCCCACCGCCGTGATCGCCATCGCTTCGTCCCGCTTCCTCCGGGATCGGCCTTTCAGGCCCAGTATGTTCCGTTTGCCCGCCCGGTTCGCCCGGTCGGATACTCGTGCGCAGGGCCACTCGGGCACGGGGCGCCACGCGGCACGGCGGAGGGAGCCGGTGATGGCAGCCAGGGGCTGGCAGTTCTGGGTGGACCGGGGCGGGACCTTCACCGACGTGGTCGCGCTCGACCCGGACGGCCGGCTGCTCACCCACAAGCTGCTCTCCCACGACCCGGCCCGCTACCAGGACCCGGCCGTGGCCGGTATCCGGGCCCTGCTGCCGCCCGGGGCGACCATCGCTTCCGTACGGATGGGCACCACGGTCGCCACCAATGCCCTGCTGGAACGCACCGGCGAGCCGACCGCGCTGGTCATCACACGTGGCTTCGCGGACGCCTTGCGGATCGGCTACCAGAACCGGCCGCAGATCTTCGCCCGCGAGATCGTGCTGCCCGAGCCGCTGTACACCCGGGTGATCGAGGTGGACGAGCGGATCACCGCCGACGGCGAGGTACTACGACCGCCCGACCTCGACCGGCTCGCCGAGGACCTGCGCGTCTGCCTGAACGACGGCATCCGCTCAGTCGCCGTGGTCTGCCTGCACAGCTACCTGCACCCCGCCCACGAGCGGGAGATCGGCCGGCTCGCCGAGCGGCTCGGCTTCGACCAGGTGTCCCTGTCCAGCGAGGTGAGCCCGCTGATGAAGCTGGTGCCGCGCGGAGACACCGCCGTGGTGGATGCCTATCTCCATCCCGGGCTGCGCCGCTACGTCCGGCAGGTGGCCGACCGACTCGCCGGTGTCCGGCTGCTGTTCATGCAGTCCAACGGCGGCCTCGCCGAGGCCGGGCACTTCCGCGGCAAGGACGCCATCCTGTCCGGCCCGGCCGGCGGCATCGTCGGCATGGTGCGGATGTCCGCGCTGGCCGGCCACGAGCAGGTGATCGGCTTCGACATGGGCGGCACCTCCACGGACGTCTCGCACTTCGCGGGCGCGTACGAGCGGGTGGTCACCACCCAGGTCGCCGGGGTACGGCTGCGGGCACCGATGCTGGCCATCCACACCGTCGCGGCGGGCGGCGGCTCGGTGCTGCGCTTCGACGGCGGACGCCTGCGCGTCGGTCCGGACTCGGCCGGCGCCGACCCCGGACCGGCCTGCTACCGTAGCGGCGGGCCGCTGACCATCACCGACGCCAACCTGCTGCTCGGCCGCATCCAGGCCGAGCACTTCCCGCAGGTCTTCGGCCCGAAGCGCGACCAACCGCTCGACTCCCGGCTGACGCGACGCCGATTCGTCGAACTCGCCGAACGGATCGGCGACCTGTCGGCCGAGGAGGCGGCCGAGGGCTTCCTGCGGATCGCGGTGGGCAACATCGCCAACGCGATCAAGCGCATCTCCGTCCAGCGAGGTCACGACGTCACCCGCTACGCCCTGACCACCTTCGGCGGCGCGGGCGGCCAGGTTGCCTGCCCCGTGGCCGAGGCACTGGGCATCCGCACCGTCCTCGTCCCGCCGATGGCCGGGGTGCTGTCCGCCCTCGGCATCGGTCTGGCCGACACCACCGTCCTGCGCGAGCAGGCGGTCGAACGGCCCCTGGCGGAGGAGGAGATGGAAGCGGTACTGGGGCTCGCCGACGAACTGGCGCGCGCCGCCACCGCCGAGCTGCGCGATCAGGACGTCCCGCAGGGACGGATCCGACTGGCCCGCCGGGTCCGGCTGGGCTACCAGGGCACCGACACCACGATCACCGTACCGTTGGGAGAACCGGCCGCCATGCGGGCCGAGTTCGAGGAGCGGCACCGCTCCACCTACTCCTTCCTGATGGACCGCCCACTGGTGATCGAGGCCCTCGCCGTCGAGGGCACCGGCCTCACCGAACAGCCCGAACTCGGCGCCCTCTCCCCCGCGGCCACTCCGGCCGAGCCCGTCACCGTCGGGATGTACACCGGCGGCGGGTGGCGGCAGGTCCCGCTACTGGGACGCGAGTCGCTGCGCGCGGACGACACCGTCACCGGACCCGCCGTGATCGCCGAGGCCAACGCCACCACCGTGGTGGACACCGGCTGGAGGGCCACCGTCACCACCGCCGGACACCTCCTGGTCGAGCAGGTCGGGGCCGCCGCCGAGGAGGCCGTCCCGACCGCCGCCGACCCGGTGCTGCTGGAGGTCTTCAACAACCTCTTCATGGCGATCGCCCAACAGATGGGCGCCCGGCTGGAATCCACCGCCCAGTCGGTCAACATCAAGGAGCGGCTCGACTTCTCCTGCGCGCTCTTCGACCCGGACGGCAACCTCGTCGCCAACGCCCCCCACATCCCCGTCCACCTCGGCTCGATGGGCACCACCGTCAAGGAGGTGCTGCGCCGTCTCGGCCCGAAGCTGCGCCCGGGCGACGCCTACGCCGTCAACGACCCGTACCACGGCGGCACCCACCTGCCCGACATCACCGTGGTCACCCCTGTCTTCGACCCGACCGGCAGCGAGATGCTGTTCTTCGTCGCCTCCCGCGGCCACCACGCCGAGATCGGCGGCATCACCCCCGGTTCGATGCCCGCCGGGAGCCGCGAGATCCACCAGGAGGGCGTGCTCTTCGACACCTGGCCGCTGGTGGTGGACGGGCGGCTGCGCGAGGAGGAGACCCTCCGGCTGCTCACCGGCGCGCCGTACCCGTCCCGCGACCCGAACACCAACCTCGCCGACCTGCGCGCCCAGATCGCCGCCAACCGCAAGGGCGTCGACGAGGTCAACGCGATGATCGGGCACTTCGGCCTCGACGTCGTCCAGGCCTACATGCGGCACGTCCAGGACAACGCCGAGCAGGCGGTGCGCCGCGCCGTGGACGGGCTGAGCGACGGCTCGTACCGCTACGAGACCGACTCCGGCGCCGTGATCGCCGTCTCCGTGCGCGTCGACCGCCGGGACCGCAGCGCCACCATCGACTTCACCGGCACCTCACCCCAACTCGACGGCAATCTCAACGCCCCCTCCGCCGTCGTCACCGCCGCCGTCCTGTACGTCTTCCGCACCCTCGTCGCCGACGACATCCCGCTCAACGACGGCTGCCTTCGCCCGCTGCGGATCGTCGTGCCACCCGGCTCGATGCTCGCCCCGGAGTATCCGGCCGCCGTCGCCGCCGGGAACGTCGAGACCTCGCAGGCCATCGTCGGCGCGCTCTACGCCGCGCTCGGCGTGCAGGCGGAGGGATCCGGCACGATGAACAACCTGAGCTTCGGCAACGCCGAGCACCAGTACTACGAGACCATCGCCTCCGGTTCCGGCGCCGGCCCGGGCTTCGACGGCGCGGACGCCGTCCAGACCCACATGACCAACTCCCGCCTCACCGACCCGGAGGTCCTGGAATGGCGGCTCCCGGTCCTGGTCGAGGAGTTCGCCGTCCGCCCGGACAGCGGCGGCAACGGGCGCCACCACGGCGGCAACGGCGTCCTGCGGCGGCTGCGCTTCCGCGAACCGATGACGGTCAGCCTGCTCACCAGCCATCGCCGCGTCCCACCGTACGGCCTCGCCGGCGGCCTCCCGGGCACCCTCGGCGCCAACCTCGTCCTGCGCACCGACGGCACCGTCGAGGAGTTGCCCGGCTGCGGCAGCGCCGAGGTCGCTGCCGGGGACGCGTTGGAGATCCGCACCCCCGGCGGAGGCGGCCACGGCGGCTCGGCGATGAGCAGCACGCAACCCCTGCCGGCGGAGACCTGGGCCTGGGCGGTGGAGCGCCCCGGGCCGGTCGGCGGGCCGGGGCCGGGCCCACTGGTCCGGGAGGAGCTCACGACGCGAGCGTTGGAGGAGCGGCTGGACGCCTCCGTGACGGCCCTGATGGACGCGCGGGGCCGGGCCGGGGCGGCCCCGACGTCCTCGTGCACAACCCGTCCGGGGCGGGCCGGGTAGATTCACTCCCCCACCACCGACCGAGGGAGCACCCGTGCCCGACCGGCCCAGCCTGCTGTACGTGACCGACCTGGCCTACCCGGCGCGCGGGCGGCGGTACGGCGACGAGGACGTCTTCCTCACCTCCCGGCTGCGGGAGTGGTTCGACCTGGCCCTGTGCCACCCGCTGGACACCCGGGCGCTGATGGGGCGCTTCGACGCGGTCGTGGTGCGCAACAGCGGTCCGGTGCTGCACTACCGGGAGGAGTACGCCCGGTTCCGCGACCGGGCCCTGGCCGACGGCGTACGGGTCTACAACCCGCTGACCGGGCGGGGCGACATGGCCGGGAAGGGGTACCTGCTGGACCTGACCGAGGCGGGCCACCCCGTCATCCCCACCGTCGACCGGCCGCAGGACCTCGGCCGGCTGCCCGCCGCCGACCGCTACGCGGTCAAGCCCAGGGAGGGCGCGGACAGCATAGGCCTGCGCTTCCTCACCCGCGACGAGTTGGACGGGCTCGACGCGTGGGGCGAGGTGCTGGTCCAGCCGCGGATCGACTTCCGCTACGAGGTCTCCTTCTACTTCGTGGACGACGCCTTCCAGTACGCCCTCCACGCGCCGGATCCGGACCGGCGCTGGGTGCTGGAGCCGTACGAGCCGAACGCGGCGGACCTCGCGTTCGCGCGGAGCTTCGTCGACTGGAACACGCTCGCCCACGGGATCCAGCGGGTGGACGCCTGCCGCGCGCCGGACGGGAGCCTGCTCCTGGTCGAGCTGGAGGACCTCAACCCGTACCTGTCCCTCGACCTGGTCGCCGCGGAGGTCCGGGACGGCTTCGTCGAGGCCCTGGCGGATTCACTGCACCGCTTCCTGGGCTGACCGGCCGGGACGGAACGACGGACCGCCGCCCCGGGAGGCGTCTCCCGGGGCGGCGGCGTACGCGCCGTCAGCAGATCCGCGGCAGCTGCTCGCCCATCGGCAGGTCGACCACCCGGGTGCCGCCGAAGCCGGTGCGGGCCACGACCATCCCCGGGTGCTCCTCGACGCACTCGCCGATCACCACCGCCTCCGCGCCGAGCGGGTGGGCGCGCATGGCGGCGAGCACGGCGTCCGCCGAGCCGCGCGGGACGAACGCGACGAGCCGGCCCTCGTTGGCGATGTACATCGGGTCCAGGCCCAGCACCGCGCAGGCGTTGGCCACCGGCTCCGGGACGGGGACGGCGGCCTCGCTGAGCACGACGCCCACCCCGGCGGCGGTCGCGATCTCGTTGAGCGCCGCCGCCAGGCCGCCCCGGGTGGGGTCGCGCAGCACGTGCAGGTCGGCGGTGGCCGCGAGCATCGCCTCGACCAGGCCGCCGAGCGCCGCGCTGTCGCTGCGCACGTCGACGCCGAACTCCAGTCCCTCCCGGACGCTCATGATCGCCACTCCGTGCAGCCCGATCGGCCCGCTGACGATCACCACGTCGCCGGGCCGGGCGCGCTGCGGGCGGATGTCGACCCCGGCCGGGACGATCCCGATGCCGGCGGTGTTCAGGTAGACGCCGTCCCCGTGCCCGGCCTCGACCACCTTGGTGTCCCCGGTGGCGATCTCGACCCCGGCGGTGCGGGCGGCGGCGCCGATCGCCCTGGCGACCCGGTCCACCACGGCCATCTCCACCCCCTCCTCCAGGATGAAGCCGCAGGACAGGTAGGCGGCCCGGGCCCCGCTCATGGCGAGGTCGTTGACCGTGCCGTTGACGGCGAGGTCGCCGATGCAGCCGCCGGGGAAGAACAGCGGCCGCACCACATAGGAGTCGGTGGAGAAGGCGAGCCGGGCACCGCCGAGCTCCAGCACGGCGGAGTCGCCGAGCCCGGCGAGCACCGGGCCGCCGAAGGCCGGCGCGAAGAGGTTCTGCACCAGTTCCGCGGACAGCGCCCCGCCGCCGCCGTGGCCCATCACCACCCGGGGGTGGTCGCGCAGCGGCAGCGGGCAGCTCCAGCCGGAGAAGTCGGGCCGCCCGGCGTCCGGTTCGACGGACAGTTCGGCGTCCGGTTCGACGGACAGTTCGGCGTCCGGTTCGGCGGGCGGTCCGGCAAGCGCTTCGGTGAGCAGTTCGGTGTCAGCCAACGCGGCTCGCCTCCTGGGTCTCCTGAAGGTCCTGGCGCCGAACGGACGTCGTACCCGGCACGCCGAGCCGCCGGTACAGGTAGTACGCCGCGCACGCCCCCTCGCTGGACACCATCGTGGCGCCGAGCGGCGTGCGCGGAGTGCAGACGGTGCCGAAGGCCTCGCACTGGTGGGGCTTCAGCAGGCCCTGCAGCACCTCGCCGCTGCGGCACTCGGCGGGTTCGCGGGTGGTGATCCCCGAGACGTCGAAGCGGTGTTCGGCGTCGTGGTCCCGGTACCGGGGCGAGAGCCGCCAGCCGCTGCGCGGGATCACCCCGATGCCCCGCCAGGCACGGTCGGCCACCTCGAAGACGTCCTCCAGCATGGCGCGGGCCGCCGGGTTGCCCTCGGGGCGGACGGCCCGCGGGTAGGCGTTGTCGACGGTGTGCTCCCCGCGCTCCAGCTGCCGTACGGTGCGCCGGATGCCTTCCAGGATGTCCAGGGGTTCGAAGCCGGTGACGACGATCGGCACCCGGTGGCGCTCCGCGAGCGCCGGGTACTCGGCGGTGCCCATCACGCTGCAGACGTGCCCGGCGGCGAGGAAGCCCTGGACCCGGCAGTCCGGCGAGTCCATGATCGCCTCGATCGCGGGGGGCACCCGGACGTGGGAGACCAGCATGCTGAAGTTGCGCAGCCCCTGCTTCCTGGCCAGGTGGACGGCCATGGCGTTGGGCGGGGCGGTGGTCTCGAAGCCGATGCCGAAGAAGACCACCTCCTTGTCCGGGTTCTCCCGGGCGATCCGCAGGGCGTCGAGCGGCGAGTACACCACCCGGACGTCGCCGCCCTCACTGCGGACCCGGAACAGGTCCCGGTCGGTGCCGGGCACCCGCAGCATGTCCCCGAAGGAGCAGAACACCACCCCCGGCCGGGCGGCGATCGCCAGTGCCCGGTCGATCATCTCCAACGGGGTGACGCACACCGGGCAGCCCGGCCCGTGGATCAATTCGACTTCGTCCGGCAGGAGTTGGTCGATGGCGTGCCGGATGATGCTGTGCGTCTGGCCGCCGCAGACCTCCATCAGCGCCCACGGCCGGGTGACCGTCGCCCTGATGTCGGCGAGCAGCCCGGCCGCCAGCTCGGGGTTGCGGAACTCCTCCAGGTACTTCACCGTCCGGCCTCCTCGGTCTCGTCCACCGCTCCGGCCGCACCGGCCGCCGCACCCGCCGCCGCCCCGGCGGCCTCCCACGGGTCGCCGAACTCCTCCTGCAACAGCCCGAGTTCCTCGAAGAGGGCGAGGGTGCGCCGGGCCGACTCCTCGTCCAGTCGCTGCAGCGCGAAGCCCACGTGGACAATCGCGTAGTCCCCCACCGCCAGGTCGGGCAGGTACTCCAGGCAGACGTCCTTGATCACGCCGCCGAAGTCCATCACCGCCATCCTGGTCCCGTCCCGCTCCCCGATCTCCTTCACCCTGCCGGGCACCGCCAGGCACATCCGCGCTCACTCCTCCCGGGTGGCCGCCGACCGGGCGGCCACCATCAGCTGGCCCAGCGCCAGCCCTCCGTCGTTGGGCGGCACCCGGCGGTGCCGCAGTACGGTGAAGCCGTCCTCCCCGAGCCCGCTCGCGCAGGCGGAGGAGAGCAGCGCGTTGGCGAAGACCCCGCCGCTGAGCGCCACGGTGGTGGTGCCGTGCCGTTCCCGGACGGCGGCGCAGATCCGCCGGACCAGCTCGGCCACGGCGCTGTGGAAGCGGGCGGCGACCAGCCCCGCGGGCGCGCCCGCGGTGACGTCGGCCACCACCGCGGCCAGCACCGGCCCGGGGTCGGCGATCCAGCCGTCCGCCCGCGCCGACAGGCCGAACGCGTAGCCGCCCGCCCGCTGCGCCGTCCCGCACACGGGACCGTCCTCGCGGCCGAACTCGCAGGCTGCCGCCTCCAGTTCGATTGCCGCCTGGGCCTCGTACCCGGCCCGCTGGCAGATCCCGGCGAGCGAGGAGACCGCGTCGAACAGCCGGCCCATGCTGGAGGTCGGCGCGCAGTTCAGTCCCCGCTCCAACTGGCGTTCCAGCAGCCGTAGTTCCTCACCCTCGCAGGCCCGGACCGGCGGCAGCTGCGGCAGCCGGGGCAGCCCGGCCGCGCGCAGGTGGGCAAGTGCCGTCCGGTAGGGGCGCTCGACGGCCGCGTCCCCGCCGGGCAGCGGCACGTACCGGAGGTGGGCGAGGCGGCGGAACCCGTCGTAGTCCGCCAGCAGCACCTCGCCGCCCCAGATCGCGCCGTCCTCGCCGTAGCCGGTGCCGTCGAAGGCCACCCCGAGCACCGGCCGGCCGCCGTCCAGGCCGTGTTCGGCCATCACCGCGGCGATGTGGGCGTGGTGGTGCTGGACCCGGTGCACCGGCCGGCCGGCGGCGGTCCGCTCGGCGTGCCGCAGCGAGCGGTAGCCGGGGTGGCGGTCGGCGGCCAGCAGTTCGGGCCGTACGCCGCTGACCGTGCCGAGCTGCTCGACCGCCCGCTCGAAGGCCCGCAGGGTGGCCAGGTCGTCCATGTCGCCGATGTGGCCGGACAGCCAGGCGTAGCCGTCCCGGGCCAGCGCGAAGGTGTTCTTGAGGTCGCCGCCGACGGCCAGGACGGGGCGGACGGGCACCGGCAGCGGGATCGGGAGCGGCGCGTACCCGCGCGAACGGCGCAGCGGCAGCTGTTCGCCGTCCACCACCCGCACCACGGAGTCCTCGCAGGGGACGTGGATCGGCCGGTCGTGGGTGAGCCAGCCGTCGACCAGCGGGGCGAGCCGCTCCAGCGCCTCCCGGTCCTCGGTGACGATCGGCTCGCCGGAGAGGTTGGCGCTGGTCATCACCAGCAGGTCCGGCCCGGGGGCGGCGAGCAGCAGGTGGTGCAGCGGCGTGTACGGGAGCATCACCCCGAGGTCGGGGCTGCCCGGGGCCACCGCCTCGGGCACCGGCAGGCCCGTGCGGCGGAGCAGGACGATCGGCCTCGCGGGCCCGGTGAGCAGTTCCCGCTCGACCGGGTCGACGGGCAGCAGGCGTTCGACGGTGGCGAGGTCGCGGGCCATCACGGCGAAGGGCTTGTCGCCGCGCCGCTTGCGCCGGCGCAGCAGGGCGACGGCCGCGGTGTCGCGTGCGTCGCAGGCGAGGTGGTAGCCGCCGATGCCCTTGACGGCGAGGACCGCGCCCTCGGCGAGCAGCCGCCGGGCCTCTGTGAGGGCCTGTTCCCGGGCGAGTTCGGGGCGTCCGGGCACGGTCAGCGCGAGTGCGGGCCCGCAGGCGTGGCAGGCGACGGGCTGGGCGTGGAAGCGGCGGTCGGCCGGGTCGGTGTACTCCCGGGCGCAGTCCGGGCACATCGGGAAGCCGGCCATGGTGGTGTTGGCCCGGTCGTACGGGAGGCCGGTGACGATGGTGTGCCGGGGGCCGCAGTTGGTGCAGCTGATGAAGGGGTGCCGGTGGCGGCGGTCGGCCGGGTCGGCGAGTTCGGCCAGGCAGTCGGCGCAGACGGCGGTGTCGGGCGGGATCAGGGTGGTGCGGGGGCCGTCGGGGCTGGACGGGACGATGCGGAAGCCGGTGGCGCCGGTGGTGGCGAGCGGCGCGTGTTCCACCGAGTGCACCTGGGCGAGCGGCGGCGCGTCGCCGGCCACGCGCCGGCAGAAGGCGTCCAGGGCGTCCGGGCTGCCCTCGACCTCGGCCAGGACGCCCTCGCCGGTGTTGGTGACGGTGCCGGCCAGGCCGAGTTCACCGGCCAGCGTGTGGACGAACGGGCGGAAGCCGACCCCCTGCACCAGGCCGCGGACGGCGACCCGCCGCCGCTCGCGGTCGAGCCCGGGGTGACCGGCCGTCACGCGCGCTCCCCCACGGCGGAGCGGCCGTGGTGGTGCCCGTGCCCGTGTCCCTGGTCGTGGTCGTGCCCCTGGTCGTGGTCGTGCCTGTCCCCGTGGTCGTGCCTGTCCCCGCGGTCGTGCCCGTCCCCGTGCTCATCCTCGTCGTCGTGCGCGTGCCCGTGGTCGTGCGGCGCCGCCGACATCACCGGCCGGTGCGGCTCGGCCCCCTCCAGCACGGCCAGCGCCCGGTCCAGCAGCGCCCCGACGCCCTCGCCCGTCCGGGCGGAGGTGTTCAGCACCGTCACCCCGGGGTTGACCCGCTGGACGTTGGCCAGGAACGCCGCCTCGTCGAACTCGGCCGCCGCGGCGAGGTCCGTCTTGGTCACCAGCACCAGGTTGGCCAGCCCGAAGGCCGTCGGGTACTTGAGCGGCTTGTCCTCACCCTCGGTCACCGAGGCCAGCACCACCCTCAGCGTCTCGCCGAGGTCGTAGGAGGCCGGGCAGACCAGGTTGCCGACGTTCTCCACGAACAGCAGCCGGCACTCGGCCGGCAGCCAGCCGTCCAGGTGCCCGGCGAGCATCCGCGCCTCCAGGTGGCAGAGCCCGTCGGTGAGCACCTGCTTCACCGGGGCACCCGAGCGGGCCAGCCGGCGGGCGTCGTTCTCGGTGGCGAGGTCGGCGGTCAGCGCGGCGACCTCCACCCTGCGCCGCCGGGCCAGCCCCAGCTCGGCCTCCAGCAGCGCGGTCTTTCCACTGCCGGGGCTGGACAGCAGGTTCACCGCGACCGTCCCGCGCGCCTCCAGCGCCTCCCGCAGCCGGCGGGCGCTGTCGTCGTTGCGGGCGAGGACCGCCTGACGGAGGTCGACCGTGCGGCACATCGGCATCAGCCTTTCTGTTCGGCCCGGACGTCCCGGACCTCGGCCCGGACGTCCCGGACCTCGGCCCGGACGTCCCGGGTTTCAGCCCGGACGTCCCGGGTTTCAGCCCGGACGTCCCGGGTTTCGGCCCATTGGACGTCGAGGATCTGCAGCTCACGGCCGGACAGCAGCTCGACGCCGCCACCGCCGGAGCAGCTCGGGCAGCCGAGGTCCGGCGGCATGCCGACCGCCCACTCGACCGCGCAGGGGGTGCAGCGGGCCCGGGCCGCGACGGATTCGGTGTCCAGCACGGCGCCCGCCACCAGCGTTCCGGTGCAGGCGAGTTCGAAGCAGAAGTCCAGGGCCTCGGGCACCACGCCGGCCAGCTCCCCGACCCGCAGGCGCACCCGCGCCACCCCGGGTGCCCCGTGTTCGCGCGCAGCCGTGTCCACCTGCTCGACGACGGCTTCGGCGATCGACATCTCGTGCATGGGTCCCTTCCCGGAGCGGGCGGCAACGCGCCCCATTACAGGGCGCGGTGGCGGCGTCGGCCCGCAGCCGCGCCGCCACCGCACGCGGGGCTGCGCCGTTCGCAGCAATCCGCGCCCTGCCTCGGGTCGCATCCGGTCACATCGGCTCACATCCGGGAGATGTGCAGGTACCGCTTGATGTCCGGCAGGCTCAGCCAGACCAGTGCGCCGATGCCCGCCAGCAGGGCGACGCAGAACAGTTTCCTCAGCATGGTGTTCTCTCCTTCTCCGGCTGCGCGGCCTCGTCCACGACCCGCAGGACCAATCGGACCGCCTCCTCCACGGCGGCGGCGACGGGCTCGCTCAGCCCGATGCCCTCCTCCAGCGAGGCCGGCTCGCAGCCGACCACCAGCACCCGTTCCGGCGGCTCGCCACCGGTGCCGGCGGCGAGCGTGGCCAGCAGTGCCAGTACGGCGTCCGGCCCCATCCGGTGCCCGTCCAGGACGGGCACCTCCAGCGGCTCTCCGGTGTCCGCCTCGATCAGGTAGACGGTGCCGGGCGCCCCGCCCCGGCAGGTGGCGTCCACCAGGACGGCGGTGCGGTAGCCGTCGAGCAGTCGGTAGGCGAGGTCCACGCCGCGCACGCCGACGTCGGCCAGCTCGACGCCGGCCGGCAGCGGGTGGGCGGACAGCCGCCGGACGGTCTCGACGCCGAAGCCGTCGTCGCCGAGGAAGATGTTGCCCACCCCGGCGACCAGCACCGTCGGGCCCGTCGTCACGATCCCTCCAGCGGTGTGACCTCGTCGGGCTGGAAGTAGCGGAACCGTCCCTGGGCCCGCCACAGGTCGGCGCCCGGGTCGTCCTCCACGGTGACGGCCAGGTGCACCGAGCCGTCGAGGTCGTGCAGCACGGCCTCCACGACGCCGGTCCGCCCGTCCAGGAAGAGGTCCTGGGCGTCGGTGCGCCGCCGGCCGGGCCGCAGCAGGACCCGGCTGCCGGCGCCGACCTCGTGGCCGTCGACCAGCACCCGGTCCCGCTCGGGGTCGACCGCCGGGTCATTGCCCGGGTCCCACCAGGGCTGTTCGCCGCCGTCGACGGCGCCGCCGCCGGTGACCTCGCGCAGCCCGCGGATCGCCCCGTGCAGCCGCTCCAGCACCTCGGGGGGCATGGACTCGGCCAGGTCGATCACCGCGCCGGCCCGCTCGTCGGTGCCGCGGGCCTCCCGCTTCTCCTCCTCGGTCAGGGCGGCCGTCCGCAGCGCCAGGATCTCGTCGATCTCGGTGGCGTCGTACAGCGTGCCGAGGCTCTCCGGGGCGATCCGCGGGTGGTCCTCCAGGATGATCGGCGAGGACAGCACCACCGAGCGGTCGCCGTCCGGCCCCGCCAGCACCGGCCAGGTGCGCTCGTTGCGGCACCGCTCGACGGCCGGGCGGGCCCACTCGGGCGGGTCGGTGACGGACAGGAAGCGTCCGTGCTCCAGCCCGAGCAGCAGGTGGGCGGAGACCAGCGAGTGCGGCAGGGCCTGGTCGCGGGTGGCCCCCTGCGGCGGCCTCCAGGGGGAGGTGTTCTCCACCTCCACGGTCAGCCGCTGCGCCCGGTAGGGGCCGGGCAGTTCCTCGGCCCGCAGCCAGACCAGGCCGTCGACCTGTTCGCGCCGTCGCACCACCCGGCCGACGACGGCGCCGTCCTCGTGCACCAGAGCGGTTTCGCCGACGCCCGGCAGCCGGAACGGCCGCTGCACCCCTTCGCCGTCCACCTCCTCGACCGGGACCAGGAGTTCGATCCTTTCCTCGGCGCCCTCGTCCCACTCGACGAGGTCCCGGTCGGCCAGCTCCAGGCGCTCCACCGACTCGAAGCCGGCGGCGGTGGCCCGTTCGACGGTGCGCCGCTGGACCCGCAGGAAGCGCAGTTCGACCGC
Organism: Kitasatospora sp. NPDC058063; assembly: GCF_042885395.1. Lineage (NCBI taxonomy): Bacteria > Bacillati > Actinomycetota > Actinomycetes > Kitasatosporales > Streptomycetaceae > Kitasatospora > Kitasatospora sp. NPDC058063. Next base: position 277,431 of record NZ_JBHVSD010000005.1, on the reverse strand, counting down.
CAGCAGGTCCCCGCCGCGCGCCTCCATCAGGCACTCGGTGCGCTGGTGGGAGTGCTCGCCGCCGACCGCGGTGTACTCGGGCGGCACCAGGACGCCGAACTGCCAGCGCAGCCGGTTCTTGGCCGCCGAGGCGCGGTACGGGTAGAGCACGTAGCCCTCCAGCAGCACCGCGTCGGCGACCTGCCGGGCGGCCGCGAAGCCGCGCTCGATCCGCTCCGGGAAGTCGCTCACCGGACCGTCCCCCCGATCGCGGCCGCCGCGAGCAGCTCGCGCACCGTCGCCTCCCAGGAGGGCAGGGCCCGCCGGGAGCGGTAGGCCAGCAGCTCGTCCATGACGTCCTCCGGCAGCCGCAGCCAGCCGCTGCCGGGGAAGTGCCGGTCGATCGCCTCCCGCCAGACCCGCACCGGCATCCGCACCCGGGCCTCCCGGTCCCAGGGCACCGGGCTGACCTGGAAGCCGCCGGGGCCGGAGAAGGCGGTGCCGGAGAAGAGCAGCAGCAGCGGCACCTCGCCGCCGTCCAGCGCCCGGAAGTAGCGGGCCGAGGCGACCTCCTGGTCGTAGGTGCAGGGCACCGAGAGGTCGATCTCCGTGCCGCCGGTGAAGCCGGGCACCAGCAGCGGCACGGTGGCGAACTGGACCGGGTTGAGCGTGGTGGCCCAGCGCTGCCGCTCGCCGAACAGGTCGGTCAGCCGCCCGCCCTCGGCGTCGCCGTACGGCCGGCGGCCCGGTTCGATCCGCAGCTGGCACTGGAGGGCGAGGGCGTGCACCCGGGTGTCGGCCGGGGCCGTGATGCGCAGCCGGAACACCAGGGTCGGCCCGGCCGTGTACGGGTCGGACCGCACGCCGGTACAGGCGAAGGCGAGGGCCGTCACGCCGTCACCTCCGCGGGCAGCGGGCGGGCCCGGTCGGCCAGCCGCGCGAAGAACGCGTCGAGTTCGGCCCGTGCCTCGGCGCCGCCGTCGAAGCCGTGCCAGCACCGCCGCAACCGGCCGACCAGCTCGTAGCAGACGTCGATCGGCACCAGGAAGCACGTCACGCGTTCCTCGGTGCGGCGCAGCAGCAGCGCCTCCACGTCCGGTTCCAGGGCGTCGGCCAGCCGGCTGCCACCGAGGGCGCGCTGCCAGGTCGCCTCGTCCAGCTCGCTCTCGGTGGCGCCGGCCGGGCCGGGGTAGAAGGCGAGCAGCTGGTCCATCACCGTGTTGCGGAACAGGAAGGCGGTGCCGACCGGGATGCCCAGCACCGACCAGGCCTGCTGGTCCAACTCGCGTGCCGGGTCGGCGAGGTAGCGGTCCGGCACGGTGCGGTAGCGGCCGCCGGCCGCGCCCGGCTGCTGGAACAGCAGGCTGCAGGCGGTGCAGGCGCAGGCCAGGGCGCGCTCCTCGACGTCCACCAGGTGGCGGTGGCCGGCGGGCAGGTCCCGGCCGCAGAACGCGCACTGCTCGGGGCGCGGCGGGGCCGGTTCGCGCAGCCGGTGCAGCAGGGCGGTCCCGTCGCGGGAGATCCGGCGGGTGTTCATCGGGCCTCCGCGGGCTGCGGCGGGCGGGTGCCGATCTGGAGCAGTTGCGGGGCGCGTTCCAGTTCCACGGCGGTCACCTCGGGCGCGTGGCAGGCGAGCACGGCCTCCACCTCCTGTTCGCCGCAGCCGCAGCCGGTGGCCGTGCGGCGCAGCCGCAGGACGCCGGTGGCCGGGTCGAAGCCGGCCACCTCGACCCGCTCGGACAGGGCGGCCAGCGCCCGGTCGATCCGGGCGGGGAGGTCCTCGGGGTGCAGGTCGTGCAGGAGCAGCAGCCCGGCGACGGCCGGGTCGTCCAGCATCCGCTCCAGTGCGGGCGGGGGCAGCGCCGGGACCATCCTGGCCAGGCCCTGGCCGTAGAACTCCATGAGTTCCCGGACCAGTTGCTCGCCCGCCTGCTCGGCTCCGCTGCCGGCCAGGGCGTCCAGGGCCTCGTGGATCCGCTGCCCGGTCCGCTCGGCCGTCATGCGGTGAGCCCGCTCAGGCCGGTGGGGACGTGCATGGTCTGCACGGTGCGCCCGCCGCCGACGTACATGTGCACGCCGCAGGGCAGACAGGGGTCGAAGCTGCGTACCGCGCGCATGATGTCGATGCCCTTGAAGGTGTCCGGGGGGTTCTCCTCGAAGATCGGGGTGTTCTGCACCGCGTCCTCGTACGGGCCGGGCGTGCCGTAGCTGTCCCGGACGCTGGCGTTCCACGGGGTGGGCGGGTACGGGTGGTAGTTGGCGATCTTGCCGTCGCGGATCACCATGTGGTGCGAGAGCACGCCGCGCACGGCCTCGGTGAAGCCGCAGCCGATCGACTCGTCCGGCACCTCGAAGCGCTCCCAGGTCTGGCTGCGCCCGGCGCGGACCTCGTCGAGCGCCTTCTCGGCGAAGTGCAGGGCGGCGGCGGCCGCGTACGCCTGGAAGTAGGTGCGGGCGCGGTTGCGCTCGATGGCGTTGCTCCACTGCGGGATCTTCCACTCGAAGGTGACCTCGGGCTTGGTCATCGAGCGGGGCAGGTTGATCTGCACGCTGTGGCCGGTGGCCTTGATGTAGCCGATGTCGACCAGCCCGGACAGGGCGGTGGACCACAGGCGTGCGATCGGGCCGCCGCCGGTGTCGAGGGCGAGGTGGTCCTTGCCGTCGAACCAGCGCGGGGACATCACCCAGCTGTACTTGTCGTCGAAGTTCCGCTTCTGCGGGGCGGGGATGGTGTGCTGGTTCCACGGGTGGCGGGGGTCGACGGGGTTGCCCAGCGGGTCGTGGGTGACGAACAGGTCCTTGCCCTGCCAGTCCTCGTAGTAGGAGCTGCCGAGCAGGATGCGGATGCCCAGGTTGATCTGCGTCAGGTCGTTGGTGACGAGCTTGCCGTCCACCACGACGCCGGGGGTGACGAACATCCGCCGGCCCCAGTCCGTCATGTTGCGGTAGGTGAAGTCGCAGTGGTCCGGGTCGTTGAGGCTGCCCCAGCAGCCGAGCAGGACCCGGCGCCGGCCGACCTCCTCGTAGCCGGGCAGGGCCTGGTAGAAGAAGTCGAAGAGGTCGTCGTGCAGCGGCACGACCTTCTTCATGAACTCGACGTAGCGCATCAGCCGGGTCAGGTAGTCGGTGAACAGCTGCACCGTGGCGACGGTGCCGACGCCGCCCGGGTAGAGCGTGGAGGGGTGCACGTGGCGGCCCTCCATCAGGCAGAACATCTCCCGGGTGTAGCGGCTGACCTGGAGCGCCTCGCGGTAGAAGTCGCCCTCGATGGGGTTGAGCGAGCGCATGATGTCGGCGATCGTCCGGTAGCCGTGGTCGCCGGCGTGCGGGGCCTCGGTGCGCTCGGCCTGCTCCAGGACGCCGGGGTTGGTCTCGCGGACCATCTTCTCGCAGTAGTCGACCCCGACCAGGTTCTCCTGGAAGATGTTGTGGTCGAACATGTACTCGGCGGCCTCACCGAGGTTGATGATCCACTCGCCCAGGTGCGGGGGCTTCACCCCGTACGCCATGTTCTGCGTGTAGACGGAGCAGGTGGCGTGGTTGTCGCCGCAGATCCCGCAGATCCGGCTGGTGATGAAGTGGGCGTCGCGCGGGTCCTTGCCGCGCATGAAGACGCTGTAGCCGCGGAAGACCGAGGAGGTGCTGTAGCACTCCGCGACCCGCTTCTGCTTGAAGTCGATCTTCGTGTGGATGCCCAGGCTGCCCACGATGCGGGTGATCGGGTCCCAGGACATCTCGGTCAGGCCGCTGCCGTCGCCGGCCGCCCTGGTGGTCGGTGTTGCCATCGTTGCTGTCGTGTCCTTGTCTCTGGGAGCGGGCCCCGGCGAGCGGGCGGGGGGTCGTCGAGCGGGCGTGGGCCGCCGGCGGCCGCACACCGGTCGGTGTGCGGCCCTGCGGCGGTCACCAGGGCGGGCGGTAGCCCGTGGTCAGGTGGCGGCCGGAGTGACGCCACTTCGGTTCCTTGTCCAGGGTGTTCAGCGTGACCGCGCGCAGCCGGCGGATCAGCGCGCCGTACGCGCTGCTGGCGTTGGAGGAGACCCGTGAGCCGGGGGGCGGGTCCATGAAGGGCATGAACTTGTCCGGGAAGCCCGGCATGGTGCAGGCGATGCAGATGCCGCCCACGTTCGGGCAGCCGCCGATGCCGTTGGTCCAGCCGCGCTTGGCGACGTTGCACTTCACGACCGGGCCCCAGCAGCCGAGCCGCACCAGGCACTCGGGCGTGCCGTAGTCGGTGGCGAACTGCCCCTGCTCGTAGTAGCCGCCGCGGTCGCAGCCCTCGTGCACGGTGGCGCCGAACAGCCAGGCGGGACGCAGCTTGTCGTCCAGCGGGATCATCGGCGCGGAGCCGGCCAGCTGGTACAGCAGGTAGGTGAGCGTCTCGGCGAAGTTGTCGGGCTGGATCGGGCAGCCCGGCACGCAGACGATGGGCAGTCCGGCCTTGGACTTCCAGTCCCAGCCGAGGTAGTCCGGCACGCCCATGGCGCCGGTCGGGTTGCCGGCCATCGCGTGGATGCCGCCGTACGTGGCGCAGGTGCCGATCGCCACCACGGCGGTCGCCTTCGGGGCGAGCCGGTCCAGCCACTCGCTGGTGGTGATGGGCTGACCGGTGGCGGGGTCGTCGCCGAAGCCGCACCAGTAGCCCTCCTTCTTGATCTTCTCGTTGGGGATGGACCCCTCGACGACCAGCACGAACGGCTCGATCTCGCCGCGGTCGGCCTTGAAGAACCACTCGACGAAGTTGTCCGCGCCCTGGACCGGGCCGCACTCGAAGTCGATCAGCGGCCAGTGCACCGCGACCTTGGGCAGGCCGGGCAGTGCGCCGGTGACGATCTCCTCGATGCTGGGCTGCATCGCGGCGGTCAGCGAGACGGAGTCGCCGTCGCAGCTGAGGCCCGCGTTGATCCAGAGAATGTGCACCACGTCGGTGTCGGTGGTTGCAGCTGTTGCAGTCGTTGCAGCTGTTGCAGCACCCATGAGGATGCCTCCTCGGGGATGGGAGCCTGAGGGAATGGCTCGAAGCCAGTCATAGCAACGGTCCGGGCTAGGCGCCGGTCCGCGCGGCGCGCGCCGGGGCCCGGGGAGGCAAGCCGGGCGGGGCCGTTCGGGTCACGGTCGCGCGGCGGGCCCCGTCGGCACCGGGCGCTTGTGGACGAACGCGGAACGCAGCGCGTGATACGGCGATTCGGGTGTGAAGAACTGCCGGTGCATCACCGCGAGCTCCTCCTCCCGGTAGGCGTCGAGCGGTTTCGTCCGCTCGTCGGCCTCGCGCGCGGCCTTCTTCGCCGCGATCCGCTGGTGGGCGGTGGGCGAGGCGGCGAGCAGCCCGGCCAGCCGGGCCGTGGACGGCCCGAACTCCTCCGGCCCGCAGGCGAGCACCCGGTCGACCAGGCCGATCCGCTCGGCGGTGGCCGCGGAGACGGGCAGCGCCTGGCGGGTCAGCCGTTCGGCCGCCGCCGCGCCGAGGCGGCGCGGGAGGCTGTACGTCCAGTACTCCGACCCGTACAGCCCCATCAGCCGGTAGTGCGGGTTGAGGACGGAGCCGGCGCGGCACCACACCTCGTCCGCCGCCAGCGCCAGCATCACCCCGCCGGCCGCCGCGTTGCCCCCGACGGCGGCGACCACCAGCCGGTCGGTGGTGGTGAGCACCGCGTCGACCAGTTCGTCCATCGCGGTGATGTTGTCCCAGGACTCGACGGCCGGGTCCGCCGCGGCCTCGATCACGTTGAGGTGGATGCCGTTGGAGAAGAAGTCGCGGCCGCCGCCGAGCACCAGCACCGAGGTCGGGCGGGCGACGGCGAAGCGGTAGGCCGCCAGCAGGCGGCGGCAGTGGCCGGTGGACATCGCGCCGCCCGGGAAGGAGAAGCGCAGGAAGCCCACCGGGCCGTCCTCCTGGTAGCGGACGTCCGACCAGACGGGGCCGTCCTGCTCGCCCGGCATCAGGGGCGCCGCCAGCTCCGGCAGGGCGGGGAGCAGGCCGCCGAGCGCCGTCACGGCGGGGAGCTTGACGCCCGCGGGGCCGCCGGGGGTGCGGCGGCGCAGTTCGGGGATCCACACGGCACCGTCCGTGGTGGCCCGGCACAGGGCCCCGGCCCGGGTGGCGAGCAGGTCGCCGGGGCAGCCGCGCAGCACCGGTTCGCGGTGCCCGCCGTGCAGGTACCAGGTGCCACCGCACAGTTCGTCGAGCACCCCGGGCCGGGAGTCCGCGGCGCGGAGCCTGCGCAGCACCGCCTCGGTGCTGTCGGCCGCCCAGTCGATCCGACGCTCCTCCTGGCGCAGGACGGGCCGGGTGCGCACGGCGCCGCTCCAGCCCGGGCCGGACTGCGGCTGCGGCGCGTACGTGCCCGAGGCGACGCGCTCCACGGCGAGCAGCGCGGCCTCCACAGCCGCGTCGGCGACCTCGTTGCGGTAGAGGTCGCTCTTGCCGTACTCCGGCAGCCGGCAGGGCGCCGAGGCCCAGACCGGCCCGGCGTCCAGCTCCGCCTCGGCCTGGAGCACGGTGACGGCCCATTCGGTGCGGCCGTCCTGGATCGCCCGGTCGAGGGAGGAGGGGCCGCGGTCGCCCGGCGGGCCGGGGTGGACGATCAGGCAGGTGAGCTGCGACCAGAGCTCCTGCGGGATCGCGGTGCGCAGTATCGGGGCGAGCACCAGGTCGGGCTTGAGCCGGCGCGCCGCGTCGATCAACTCCTCCTCGTCACCGGACAGTTGGAGGTCCACAGTGTGGAGTCGGTCGCGCAGTTCGGCGTGCAGCCGCTGGCTGAGGCTGTTGAACGCGCTGGCGAGGAGAAGAATCCGCATGTCCGCCTCCGACGGGGGGTGCTCCGGGAACCCGGTGATCATCGCTTCCGCCCTCGCGGCCCCCTGCCGCGTCCGGCATGTCGCGCCGCGCGTTCACCCGAGCGGCCGGGGCCGGGCGACGGCGCCGAGCGGGTAGCATGTAAGCTATGAATTCCGAGAGTGACCCTTACGAGCTTCGCCCCGGCGTGCCCGGCGTCGAGGTCTTCCGCCGTCTGCGCACCGACGCCGGCCTCTCCGACAAGGCCCCGGAGGCGGTCGCGCTCGCCCTCCCCAACACCTGGTACGGCGTGGTCCTCCACCACGAGGGCGAGCCCGTCGGCATGGGGCGGATCATCGGCGACGGCGGCACCGCGTTCCAGATCACCGACATCTGCGTCCACCCCGCGCACCAGGGCCACGGCCTCGGCAAGCGGATCATGGCGGCCCTCACCGAGGAACTGGAGCGCCGGGCCCCCGCCACCGCGTACGTCTCACTGATCGCGGACGGGCCCGCGCGCTTCCTCTACGAGAAGTTCGGCTTCGCGGACACCGCCACCCACGACTCGATCGGCATGTACCGGCTGATGGGCGGCCGCTGACGGCCCCCCGGTCCGCGCTGTCGGCGGTCCGGTGTGTACTGGCACCCGATCACTGTCCCCGTGCGACCCCGGAGGTGCCACGATGGCCCGTCTCCACGTCCGTTCCGGCCTCGACCCCGACGAGCCGGACACCCCGGCCGCCGTACTGGTCGCCGACCCCGACGGAACCCCCGGGGAGCGGGCGCTGGCCCGGCTCGGCACGAACTGCTACGAGGGCGACGGGGTCCTCTACCTGGTGCAGACCGACGGCTGGGCCGAGCACGCGTACGACGGCGACCGGCTGACGGTCGCCGTCGCCGCCCACCCTGCCGTGCTGGAACGGACGGAGAGCGACCCGGCGGACTTCCCGGCCCGCTCCGCCGCCGACCCCTCGGCCGTCATCGTGCTGAGCGTCGAGGCCGTCGTCGATCCGGCCACGGCCGGACGGCTCGCCGAAGGAGCCGCCGTCCTCGTCGCGGCCCCGGACACGCCGCTCGACGAACTCCTCGGCTCCGGCGACGACTGGCCGATGCTCCTCGCGCCGCCGCCCGAGCGGCCGTAGTCGCGCGGCCGGAGGCGGTGGGTCCGGTTCGACGGCCCGAGCCCGGCGGCCGACGGGGCGTGCCCCCGGTCGGCCGCCGGGCGGGGGGGTCACAGCGGCAGGACCTGCCAGTCGCCGAAGGCGGTGGCCGTCGTGCCGGTGCGGAAGCGGACGCGGCCGTCCGTGCCGATGGCGAACACGTGGAGCACCCCGCCGCCGTCGACGATCGCGGCCGGGAAGTCGAGGACGGTGCCGCCGAGGTCCTGCCAGCTGTCGTAGCCGGAGTTCGGGGCGGTCTGCGCGGTGGTGCTCACCCCACCGCCGCCGTTGCGCTCGAACAGCACGACCCGTCCGCCGAGGGTGGCCGCGGCCGGCTCGCCCACTCCCCCGTGTCCGCCGAGGGGGGCCGGTGTCCGGCTCCACGAACCGCCGCCGGGTTGGGTCTGGTAGCTGACCAGCATCGCGCCGGTGCCCGCCTCCCGGTAGGCGAGTTCGATGCGGCCGTCCTGGTCGAGCGCGGCCCTGGGCGGGCTCGCCGGCCGGGCGTCCGGGATCGGAGACGGGCCGTTGACGACGCCGTTCGGGGCGCTCTGCCACCAGCCGAGGATGCCGGTGCGGGTGGCGGCGAACACCTCGATCCTCCCGGCGCCGTTGCGGATCGCGGCGACCGGGTCCTGGAGGTCGGTGCCGCCCAGGTCCGTCCAGTCGCGCGTCCACACGCCGCCCGGGCTGGTCTGCCAGATGGTGCTGAGGCCGCCGCCGCCGTTCTTGACGAAGATCTCCAGCCGCCCGTCCTGGGAGTTGGCGACCACGGGCACGCCGACCTGGGACTCGTTGCCGTACCCGGTGTTGGGGTTGCCGTGGTCGGCCCAGGAGTTCCACCACCAGCCGTTGGGCGTGCCCTGCGGCAGGGAGACGATGTGGTGGTCGGTGAGGCGGCGGGCGAAGACCTCCAGCCGGCCGTCGGCGTTGGTGCCGACCGCGATGCCCGGCCCCAGCCGCCCGCCCGGGTCGGCCATCCGCACCGGACCGCCCCAGCTGCCGTCCGCCTGGCGCCAGTAGGTGTAGAGGGCGCCGGCCCGGACGAGGAAGACCTGCGGCCGGCCGTCCTGGTTCAGTCCGGCCCAGGAGGTGCCCCGCGACCAGCGGTAGTACATCCGGGAGAACCAGTCGCTCGAGTAGTTCGGCGAGTGGTCGTGGCTCGCGTACTCGGAGACGAACACGCCCTTGGCGCCGGTCGTCGCCGGGTCGAGGTTCACCGGGGAGTCGCTGATGTTGTAGTCCCGGTAGTTCACCTGGATCAGCGCGCCGCCGTACAGCCGGGCCGCCTCGCCGGCGAACTTCGCGGCGGTGACGTGGTCCGCGTGGTCGCCCGAGTAGCGGCTGTCCGGCAGTTCGTCCTGGGCCCGGAGCACGGTCGGCCGGTACGTCACCATCACCTGCCGCAGGACCTCGACGACGTCCGCGGCCGTGTAGGTCGACGGCCCGGACAGCTTGCTGCCGACCGGGACGACGGTGGTGTCGGTGCCGCCGGCCAGGACGCCGGCGAGCCCGCCGTCGTGCAGGTTGAGGAAGATCAGGTGCACCGGCCGGTCCTTGAGGACGTACCGTTCGACCTGCTTGCCCGCGACCGTCCAGGCCTCGGCCGTCCAGTGCCCGACCTCGTCGGTCCCCGGGTCGCCGTCGCCGACCCCGGCCATCCGGGAGTAGGCGTTGACGGCGCCCATCTGCCGGTTCCAGGTGCGCAGCGGATCGCCCGCCGGGTCCCAGCAGGCCGTGGCGCACGGGTCGCCGGTGATGTTCCCCGCGGTGACGAACACCGTGACGGACGGCGTGCCGTTGGCGAGCGCGTTGGACAGGTCCGGGTTCATGAACAGGATGTCGTCGTCCTCGTGCGCGACGACCTGCAGGAACAGTGCTCCGTCGCCGGCGGCCGCCGGCATGCCCGCGGCCGTACCCGTGCCCTCGGCCGCGACCGCGCGGGTCGCGCTCCCCCTGGCCAGGACGGGTGCGGCGAGGGCGGCGAGCGCGACGGAGGTGAGAAGTTGCCGTCGTCCGATTGCCATGCGATTCCCCCCACTTCGAGATCGGCGTGTGATCACGCCACGAGGAGGCTAACCCACGACCGGACGGACGGTGCCATCAGCCGCATTCCGCGCATTTGCCCCAGGGGCAAGGTGATTGACGGATCGTCAGGCCGACTCGGAGGGCGGGTCGCCGAGCAGGTCGGCGACCAGGTGGCGGGCGTAGTCGGGGCCGAGGCCGGCGGGGCGGAAGAGGATCCGGTACATCAGGGGGGCGACGAGGCGGTCCATGGCGGCCTCGACCCCGGGGGCCTCCTCGCCGCGCGCACGGCCGCGGGCGAGGACCAGGGCGAGCTGGTCGGCGGCGTAGGCCGAGCACTGGCCGGCGTTGCCGCCGTCCGGGTCGCCGAGCAGGGCGTCGCGGACGTAGGCGCGACCGGAGGCGGAGGCCATCTCGTCGAGGAACTGCTCGGCCCAGGCGGTGAGGTCGGCGCGCAGGCCGCCGCGGTCCGCCGGCTCGGTGTCGGGGCGCAGCCGCTCCACCGCGACGTCGGACAGCAGCTCGGCCAGGTCGCCCCAGCGGCGGTACACCGTGGACGGGGTGACACCGGCCCGCTGGGCGACCATCGGCACGGTGAGCGCCTCGCGGCCCACCTCCGCGAGCAGCTCGCGCACCGCGGTGTGCACCGCCTCCTGGACCCGGGCGCTGCGCCCGCCCGGGCGGACCATCTGCCGAGGACTCATACCTCCATCCTAAAGCGCGGCCTTTGCGTTAAGGCGGGGGCGGGCGCGACCCCGGGACTCCGGACCGCTTCGGGGGCCGGCCCGCCTCAGACCACCGGCGCGAGCGCCCGCGCGGGCTGCGTCCGCTCGAAGGCGTGGCCGACCCGCAGCAGCATCCGCTCGCCGAGCGGCCGCCCGAGCAGCTGCAGGCCGATCGGCAGGCCCGCCGCGTCGTGGCCGGCCGGGACGGACAGCGCGGGCACGCCGGTGACGTTGGCCGGGGCGGAGAGCCGGACGTAGGCGTCCGAGACGCTCTCGGTGGCGCCGTCCGGCCAGCCGACCGTCTCCTGGCCGACCCGCACCGCCGTCGTCGGCACGGTCGGGGCGGCGATCACGTCGACCTCCGCCAGGACCCGCGCCCACGCGTCCCGGATCAGCGTCCGGGCGCGCTGGGCGCGCAGGTAGTCGCCCGCGCCGATCAGTTCGCCGGCCTCCAGCAGGACCCTGACGTCGGCCTGGTACAGCTCGGGGACGGTGCGCAGCGTGCGCGCGTGGTAGGCGGCGGCCTCGGGCGCCGTCAGGCCCCACAGGGTGGGCACCAGGTAGCGGGCCATCGGGATCTCCACCTCGACGGGCCGGGCGCCGAGCGCCTCCAGCTGCTCGACGGCACGGTGGACGGCGGCGGCGACCTCCTCGTCGACGTGGTCGACGTAGTAGGCGTTCGGCACGCCGACCCGCACGCCGGTCAGGTCCGGCTCCCGCTCGGGCCGGTAGTCGACGGCGGGGGCGGCCAGCGAGGCGGGGTCGCGCGGGTCGTGCCCGGCGAGGGCGGCCAGGACCAGCGCCGCGTCCTCGACGGTGCGGGTGATCGGGCCCACGTGGTCGAGCGACCAGGACAGCGAGGTGACGCCGTGGCGGGGCACCAGCCCGTAGGTGGGCTTGAGGCCGACCACCCCGTTCAGTGCGGCGGGCACCCGGATCGAGCCGCCGGTGTCGGTGCCAAGGGCGAAGGTCGCCGCCCCGGCGGCCACCGCGGCGGCGGACCCGCCGCTGGATCCTCCGGCGACCCGGTCGCGGTCCCAGGCGTTGCATGTCTGCGGGGTGGTCAGGCCGTAGGCGAACTCGTGGGTGTGGGTCTTGCCGGCCAGGACCGCGCCGGCGGCCCGCAGCCGGGCGGCGACCGTGCTGTCGGCGGTCGCGCGGTGGCCGTCCCGGACCCGGGAGCCGGCGCCGGTGGGCGTGCCGGCGACGTCGATCAGGTCCTTGAGTCCGACCGGGATGCCGTGCAGCGGCCCCCGGTACCGGCCCTGGGCGATCTCCCGCTCGGCCCGGCGCGCCGCGTCGCGGGCCTGCTCGGCGGCGACGGTTACGTAGGCGCCGAGGTTCGGCTCCACCCGGTCGATGCGGCCGAGGACGGAGTCGACCAGTTCCACGGGGGACAGCCGCCGCTCCCGGATCCGCGTCGCGGCGGCGGCGAGGCTCAGTTCATACGGCTGCATCGGGCCGCTCCTCCGCGTCGAGGTGCTCCGCTTCCGCGCGGTAGGCGGCGCCGGGCGGGGTGTCCCCGAAGTCCAGTTCCCGCAGGAGGGCGACGACAGACTGGATGTGTTCGGCGGTGGCCGCCACCGCGGCGTGGCGCTCGGGCGGCAGGTCGAGTCCGGCCCGGGCGGCCCGGTGGGCGGCCTCGGACGGGGTGAGTTCGGCGGAGGACATGGGCGCGCTCCTGATCGTGGGCGGCGGGGCGGGTTCGCGCAGGCGAGGCGCCCCGCACCAAAAGCTAAGGGTTTGCGTTAACGCGACTGTAGGTTCTAGGGTCCCACTAACGCAAACGAATGGCTTTTACAGCGGAGGAGCCGGCCCCATGCCCAGTACCCCTACCCCCTCCTGGACGGTCGGCGACGTCACCGTCCACCGCATCGACGAGATCCCGCTGCCGCCCGCGACCGGACAGTGGCTGCTGCCCGACGCCACCCCCGGGACGGTGGCCGGCCAGGACTGGCTGCACCCCGACTTCGCCGACGCCGACGGCGCGCTGCGCCTGGACAGCCACAGCTTCGCCTTCGACCTGGACGGGCTGCGGGTACTCGTCGACACCGGCATCGGCAACGGCAAGCAGCGCGCCAACCCGGCCTGGCACGACCTGCGCACCGACTACCCGCGGCGCCTCGCCGCCGCCGGGTTCCCGCCGGACTCCGTCGACCTGGTGGTCCTCACCCACCTGCACGCCGACCACGTCGGCTGGAACACCCGGGAGGTGGACGGCGCCTGGGTGCCCACCTTCCCCCGCGCGCGCTACCTCACCACCCGCGCCGAACGGGAGTTCTGGGCCGGCTACGCCATGGACGAGGCGCGCGCCCAGATGTTCCGGGACTCGGTGCTCCCGGTCGAGCGGGCCGGCCGGCTGGACCTCGTCGACGTCCCCGCCGAGGGCCTGGCGATCGCCCCGGGCCTGCGCCTGCTCCCCACCCCCGGCCACACCCCGGGGCACGTCGCCGTCGAACTGACCAGCCGGGGCCGCACGGCGGTGATCACCGGGGACTGCCTCCACCACCCGGTCCAGCTCGCCCACCCCGCCATCGGCGCCTGCGTCGACATCGACCCGCAGCGCTCCGCGGCCACCCGCCGCGCGCTGCTCGGCTCCCTCGCCGGCACCGACACCCTGCTGCTCGGCACCCACTTCGCCCCGCCCACCGCCGGCCACGTCGTCGCCCACGGGGACGCCTACCGGCTGCGGCCCGTCCCCCCGGCCTGAGCCGGCGGAGCGCGACGACCGGGGTGCGGCCCGACGCCACCGGCGAGCGGCTCCGGTGTCCTGGCCTGCGCGATCAGCCACGCCGAGGACTGAGGCCGGCTCCGTCCGCCGGCTCCACCGGGGGCGTCCGGACGGCGAGCAGGGCGGTGTCGTCCGTCAGCCGGCCGCCGGTGTGCCGGACGACCGCGGCGGCCACCTCGTCGACCAGGCGCCCGGGGTCGACCACCCCCGGGGCGTCGGCCAGCCGGTCCAGGTGGGCGCGCAGCGAGAAGAAGGCGCCCGTGCGGTCGCGGGCCTCGGTCACCCCGTCCGAGACGATCAGGACCGTCTCGCCCGGGCCCAGGCGCAGCCGCCGCACCGGCGGCAGCCCGCCGGCCAGCTCGGCCAGCCCGATCGGGGCCCCGTCGCCCGGCGGCAGCTGCCGCACGCCCGCGGGGCCGAGAACGTGGGGGCTGTCGTGGCCGAAGTTGACCACCTCGACCTCCCCCGGCGCGTCGGAGGGGAACCCGAGGACCACCGCCGTGGCGAACCGCTCCTCCCGCTCCCCCAGCCGCTCCGCCAGCGCGTTCTGCCGGTACAGCCGCTCTTCCATCCAGCCCGCCACGGTGGCCAGGCCGCGCTCGTGGAAGGCGGCCTCCCGGAAGCAGCCCACCAGGGCCGCCGCCGCGGAGACGGCCGGCAGGCCCTTGCCCTGCACGTCGCCGAGGATGGCCCGCGCCCCGAACGGGGTGGCCAGCACGTCGTAGAAGTCGCCGCCCACCCGGGCCTCGACGTCCGCGGCCAGGTAGCGCGCCGCCGAGTCCACCCCGCCCCACCCCGGGGGCACCGGGCGCAGCACCACCTGCCGGGTGGTCTCGGCCGCGCCCTGCAGATGGCGGACGTAGGCGGCGGCCCGGGCGCGGAAGACGCTGATCGGCACCGAGAGGACGGCCCCCGCGATCACCAGCAGGAAGTCCTCGATCCCCTGGGACTTGCCCCAGATGCTGTCCAGGGCGGGGTAGGCGGCGATCGCGAGGAGGGCGAACAGCCCGGTGACCGCCGGCCCGCAGAGCCCGGCCGCCACCACGGGGACCATCACCAGCCAGCTCACCGACGCGAACGTCGCGGGCGTGGCCGCGTCCACGCCCACCACGAACGCGAGGACCGCCAGGGGCACCAGCCAGGAGCGGTGGCCGTACCGGATCAGGATCGGCATCCGCTGCCCCGGCTCCTCCACCGAACGTGCCCGCAAGCCGCCCTCCCCTTCCCGGGACCTCCCCCGACCTTCGGGCACTCCGCCCGGCGCGCGGGCGCCGGGCGGGAGGTTGCGCCCAAGGTAAGGGGCCCCGTCCCGGCGCGGGCGGTGCCCCGGCCCCGCGGCCGCGGCGGTCGCACGTTCGGCCCAGTCCCCGGCACCGCTCCCGGCCGTCCGCTCGGGCCCGGCACCGGCTCACGGCGGGCGGCTCGCAGCGCGCCGGTCACGGCGGGCGGCTCGCCCGGTGCGGCTTCGGCGGCGGCTTCCGCGTGCGGCTTTCCGGGTGAAGGGGCAGGGTGGTGCCGTACGGACCTGCCCGGACCAGTCGGCGCACCCGCGTGCCCTGGCCACCGGCCGAAGGAGGCGCCATGCGCACCCGGAAGATCCCCCGTCGGAGCCTGGCGCTGGCCGCGGCCCTCGCCGCCGTGCCGACCGCCCTGCTCACCGCCCCGTCCCAGGCGGCGACCGGCACCCCGACCGCGGCCGGCGCCCCGCCGACCGGCTTCGTCGAGCTGCCCAGCTCCTCGCTGCCGCCCGACCACGCGCAGCGGGTGTTCACCGTCTCCTACCGCAACGACTCCTCGGCCGACCGCACGGTGGCCCCGCAGGTCCTCATCGAGTCCCCCGTGAACGGGCCCTTCCTCGATCCGGCGAGCGTTCGGCTCGAAGTGCTCTCCTCCGACGGCCACTGGCGCACCCTGCCGCTCGCCAGCCAGACCGGCACGCTGTACACCCGGCTCGGCTCGGCCAAGCTCGTCCTGCACGGCCACCACACCCTGACCGAGCGCTACCGGGTCACCGTCGTCGGGACGGCCCCGGCGCAGGGGACGGTCGAGCCGCGGGTGGCGCTCTACGGCTGACGCACGGGCAACGGGCCGCCGGGCACTGGGCACCGGCGGCCCGGGGCCACGACCGCCGGGTCACCGGGTCACCGGGTCAGGGCAGCTGCACCGGGGTGAAGGTTCCGGCCGGGGTGCCGGCCAGGGCGCCGTCCATGGCGTCGCGCCAGATCGGGCCGGCCAGGGTGCCGCCGAAGGCCTGGCCGACCACCGTGCCGCCGATCCGCTGACCGTCCAGCGGCTCGGGGTCGTCGGTGTCGCTGACCACCGTCGCGCCCGCCATCTCCGGGGTGTAGCCGACGAACCAGACCTGGCGGCTGTCGTTGGTGGTGCCGGTCTTGCCCGCGCTGTCCCGGCCGGTGAGGCCGGCCGTCCGGCCGGTGCCGTCCTCGACCACGCCCTTGAGCATCGCGCTGACCGTGTCCGCGGTGCCGGCCGACATCGCCGCCGAGCAGTTCGCCTGCGGCACCGCGAGCTGCTTGCCGTCGGGGCCGGTCACCGAGGTGATCGCGGTGGGCGCGCAGTACGTGCCGTGGGCGGCGAAGGCCGCGTAGACGGCCGCCGTCCCCAGCGGGGTCAGGTCGTTGCTGCCGAGCGTCATCGACGGGACCACCTGGAGCTTCTCGCCGCCCGCCTGCTGGGTGATACCCAGCCTATTGGTCATCTGCGCGACCGAGCACAGGCCGGTGTCGGCCTCCAGCTTCGCGAAGTAGGTGTTGACGGACTGCGCCATGGCCGACTTCATGTCGAACCGGCCGGTGAGGCTCTGGCTGTCGTTGTGCACCTGCCCGGCGGAGGGGAACCGGCCGCCCGAACAGTCCGTCATGGCCGGCCACGGCATGCTGTAGTCGGTGGTGTAGCTCCGGTCCGCCGGGATGCCGCCCTCCAGGGCCGCCGCCGCGACGATCGGCTTGAAGGTCGAACCGGTCGGGAACCCCAGCCCGCCGCCCATGGCCTTGGGGACGTTGTAGTTGATCTGGGTCTGGTGCTGCTTGTCGTCCACGCCGTACGGCCGGCTCTGGCCCATCGCCAGGATCTCCCCGGTGCCCGGCCGGACGATGCTCATCGCGGTCGCCGCCCGGTCGCCCGCGTCGACGTGGCCGGTGACCGAGGCCTGCAGCGCCGCCTGCGCCCCGGGGTCGAGCGTGGTGCGGATCTGCAGGCCGCCGCGCTTCCACACCGCCTGCCGCTCGGCCGCCGACTTCCCGAAGACCGGGTCCGTGAGGACCACGTCGCGCACGTAGTCGCAGAAGAAGCCCTCGCCCTGCTTGGCCAGGATGCACCCCTGCTGCGGCGCCTGGACGTTCAGCCCGAGCGGGGAGTCGATCGCCTGCCGGGCCTCCTCCTGGGTGATGTGCCCGTACGCGGCCATCTTGCGCAGCACGGTGTCCCGCCGCTCCTTCGCCACCGTCGGGTTGACCACCGGGTCGTAGCCCGTCGGCGACTGCACCAGGCCGGCCAGCAGCGCGGCCTGCGGCAGGGTGAGGTCCGCGGTGTGCACACCGAAGTAGCGCCGGGCGGCCGCCTCGACGCCGTACGCCTTCTCGCCGAAGAAGGTGATGTTCAGGTAGTTGGTGAGGATCTGGTCCTTGCTCAAGGTCTCCTCGACCTTGATCGCGTACTTCAGCTCCTGGATCTTGCGGCCCACGGTCTGCCGCTGCGCCTCGGCGACCTTCTGCGGGTCGTCGCCCGCCTCCTCCACGAAGACGTTCTTCACGTACTGCTGGGTCAGCGTGGACGCCCCCTGGGCGGTGGTGCCCGAGGAGGCGTTCTTGTCGAGGGCGCGCAGCACGCCCTTGAGGTCGATCGCGCCGTGCTCGTAGAAGCGGTTGTCCTCGATGTCCACCAGCGCGGTCTTCACCAGCGGGGAGATCCGCTCCGCCGGGACGACCGTGCGGTCCCGGTCGTACAGGGTGGCGATGGTGCCGCCCCGGGCGTCGAGGACGGTCGAGGCCTGGGACAGCGGCGGGGTCCTGAAGTCGTCGGGCAGGCTCTCGAAGTCGTCCGCCGCCGACTGCGCGCCGAGCCCGACCGCCGCCACCGCGGGGAGCACCATCCCCGCCGCCACCACCCCGGCGATCACGCTCACCGCCGCCAGCCGCGTCCCGTGCCCCAGCTTCCCCATGCCCGCCACCACCCGCCGTTGTGCCATGTCGGGTGACCGTACGCGGCGCAGATGAGGAACTCCTTGGAGGCCGGCCTGCTGCCGGACGCGCACGGCGCACCCGGCAGCAGGCCCGCGGGGCGGGGTCAGCAGGCCTTGACGTACCAGACCGGGGCCCAGTCGGCGTTGGGGTCGCCGTAGGGTGCGCCGGGAGTGGTGTGGACGAGGTTCTTGGACTTGCTGTACGCCCCCCAGCCGTCCGCGGGGACCAGGGACAGCGCCAGGCGAGCCCGCTCGGGCAGGCCGGCCAGGGCTCTGCGTCGCCACGGATCCAGTCGCGCCGCGTGGCTGCGCGACTGCAACGCCCGCGCCGCCGCCATGAGTTCGGTCAACGGCATGGGATCGGCCGGCCGGGTCCTGGCCAGGTCCCCCGCCGTGAAGTGGATCCGGTACACCATCGTTTCCTCCGGTGGCGGGCCGCGTGGTCAGGTGCGTTTGAAGAACTCCACCTCCGAGAGCGCGATGGCGCGGTCGGGGCCGGTGCCGGCGGCCTCCCGGACGGTGAGCTTCACCTGGGTGACGTCGCTGATCCCGGTCTGCACGGTCTGCGGGCCGGGCTGGTCGTTGAGCGGCACCTGCTGGGTGTGCACCGTGCCGTCCTTCTCGGTGACCTCCAGGGCGAGGACGACGGGGCGCGCCTGCTGCCGGAAGTGCTCCGGATCCACCGAGTCGCCGGTGTGGATGATCAGGTCCACCAGCCGGAACGGGGTGCGGAAGGAGAAGGTGACGGAGTCCCCGACCGCGGGCGCCCCCCAGTAGGTGTTGCTCAGGCCGTCGTCGGCCAAGGTGGCCGGATGGCCCTCGACGGCGGCGCTCGCCGAGGTGGCGGCGGGGGTGATCGGCGCGGTCTTGCGGAGCTTGTCCAGCACGTCCTGGAAGGCGACCTTGCCCGCCGGGTACAGCAGGATCCCGGCGACCACCACCGCGATCAGCACCAGCAGCGCGATGGTGCGGCGCAGCGCGTTGCCCGAACCGCCGATCCGCACCCGGCGCCGGAACGGCCAGCGGGTGCGCCACCAGGGCAGCTTGGGCGCGGCCTCGGTCGGAGTGAGCGGCGCGGCGCAGCGGCGGCAGAACTTCCGCTCGGGCAGGTTCGGCGTGCCGCACCGGGGGCACGGCGGGCCGTCCTGGGCCTCGACGGTCTCGGCGGGCCGGCTGACGGGGCGCGGTGCGACGGGCTTGGCGGGCTGGACGGCCACCGGGTCGGCCGACGCCCTCGGGGCGGGGGCGGGGGCCGGGGTCTGCGCGGGAGCCGGCCGAACGGGGGCGGTGCTCGGGCGCGGGGCCTGGGCGGCGGGCGGGGGTTCGATCGCCGGGGGCTCGGTCACGGGGGGCTCGGCGGGCCGGGCGGGTGGCTGCTCCGCCCCGGGCTCCTCCCTGACCTCTGCTTCGGGTTCCGCCTTGGACTCCGGCTTGGGCTCCGGCCTGGGCTCCGCCTTGGGCTCCCGCTTGGGCTCCGGCTTGGTGCGCGCGGTCCGGCGCGGGGCGCTCCGCCGGGTGGATTCGACGGGCGCGGGCGCGGGCTCCGGGACGGGTACCGGCGCGGGCTCGGGCTCGGGCTCGGCCCGCGCGGGGGCGGGCACCGCGACAGACGCGGCCGTCGGCGCCGCCGTCGCAGCGGCAGCGGCGCCGCGCGACCAGCCGAGGTAGGCGCCGCAGTTGCCGCAGAAGTCGTCCCCCTCCCCGTTGGCCGTTCCGCATTCGGGGCACACCGGCATCCGTCAGCCCTCCGTTCGCCCGGGTGGGCCGGGCAGGATCTCCACCCGGCAGGTCAGATGGACCGGACAGCCCGCCCTCACGACGGACCGCACCTGGTCCTCGTCCGGTGCCGGTCCGCGCAGCGGCCAGACCCGGACCAGTACGTCGCCGCCCGGCGCGGGCGGCAACGGAGCGTCCGGGTCGGTGGACCAGGAGGCACCACCGCCGTCGACGATCTCGGCTCCGGCGCCGAGCACCAGGCGCAGCCGTTCGGTGAGGCCGCGCCGGGTGCCGCGCCAGCGGTGCAGCTCCACGGCGCGCTCGACCACCGCTCGGCGCACCTCCACCGGCCAGGCCGGGTCCACCTCCACCGCGACCCAGGAGGCCAGCCAGTCGAGGAAGTCGGCCGGCGCGAGGCCGGGCCGGAAGTAGGCGGGCAGGTTGTCCAGGGTCGCGAAGACCGGGGCGAGGACGGTGTCCAGGCCGGCCGTGAACCGCTGGGCGAAGTCGTCGTCGGCGAACAGCGCGGGCAGCAGTTCGCCGATCGGGTGCGGGCTGGGCAGTCCGGGGACCGCCGCGCGGCTCATCCGCGCCTCCCGGTTCCCGGCGCGCGGCACTCGCTCATGACGTCCCGTCCTCGGCAGCCGGGGTGACCACGACCTGGTGCTGGTGGGAGAAGACCAGGGCGTCCGCCGGGACCTCGACCCGCTCGGCGGGCGCGCCCCGGCGTCCGCTGATCGGGTCGGCCGGGAACAGCCGCACCTCCTCGACGCCCGAGACCGCGGCGACCCGCTGGAGCACCGCGAACACCTCCCCGTACTGCACGGCCCGGCCGAACGGCCAGCCCTCGCCGTCGGCGCCGCCGCGCAGCGGGTTGAGGTAGCGGTACAGCGCGGCGAGCACCTCCTCGCGGACCCGGTCGGGGTCGGCGGAGCGGGTGGTGAGCCGGGCGACGACCGTCACGCCCTGGTAGGCGGGGGGCTGGACGACCAGCCGGGTGCCGATCAGCCGGCGCTCGTCGAGGGCGGTCGCGACGGCGGCCAGCACCTGCTCGTCGGGGATCAGCTGCTCGAAGCGCAGCCGGTCGCCCTCGTCCGCGACGGCGTCGGGGACCACCAGCACCCGTACCGCCCCCGCCTCCCCGCCGCCGGCGGGCACGCAGCTGATCCGGGCGGCGGACGGCGCGGCCTGCCGGGCGATCAGCTCGAAGTCCCCGGCGGTGACGGCACGTTCCTGCAGGCGCAGCTGGTGCGGGGCACGGGCCTTGGCGTTCTCCACGGTCTCGCCGTCGACCCCGCCGCGCGCCGCCTCCCGGTTGTCGACCCGGGCGATGTACGGGACGGAGCTGCGCAGCACGGTGACGGTGCCGCGGGCGACGTTGCCCGCGATCCCGCCGCCGGTGCGGTAGCGCGGGACGCGCAGCCGGGCGCCCTTGGGCGGCACGGCGCCGAAGGCCCGCAGGCCGCCGTCCGGCTCCCGGACCGCGGGCGGGAAGAGGAACTCGCCGGTGGTCGCGTCCAGCACCACGTGCCGGTCGGCGGGCGAGGACTCGCCGAAGTGCTCGACGAGCGTCCAGCGTTCCCAGCCCTCGCCGGCCGCGACCTCGACCACCGGGGGCTCGCCGTCGAGCAGCACCGGCGGCCGGGCCAGCCGGAAGCGCTGGCCCGCGACGCCCTCCGAGGTGCCGAGCTGCGCGTCGGTGACGGTCTGCGCGTGGACGGCGGTGGCGGTGCCGCCGACCGTGAACACCTCGGCCCGCCGGACGGTGGGGGACTCGGAGTAGAACGGCTGGCCCGGCTGCGGCTCGGTGACCCGGCAGCGCAGCCAGCCGGCCCGGCGCCCGGCGACCACCGAGGCGGTGTGCCCGGCGGGCACGAAGACGACCACCTCGCCGGGCCGGTTGAGGCCGCCGGTGGTGTCGCTGCCGGTCTCGCAGGCGATCCAGCGCGCGCCGTCCCAGACCTCCCAGGCCAGCGGCGGCTGGCGCGGGTCGACGCCGACGCCCTCCACCCGGCTGTCCAGCCGGACGATCAGGATGCAGCGCGGCACGACGGCGGGCAGGGCGAAGAGCATGGCGTCCCCGGCCACCGGGCGCGGCTGGAAGCAGGGCACGTCCGCGCCGTCGGCCAGCCGGGCCGTGCCGTCGGACTGCTCGCCGGAGGCGGAGACGGTGACCAGCCGCTCCAGCGAGCTGGGGACGATCGGCAGGTCCTCGGCGGTGGAGAAGACCACCGCGTCGTCGGTCTCGGTGCGCAGCGTGGAGACCTCGGTGCCGGCCCGCAGCAGGACCGTCTCGGACTGCGGGGCGGAGAGCCAGAAGTCGACCTCGGCCCGGGCCGCGGCGGGCGGGAAGAGCCGGATGCCGAGCAGGTCGAGGAAGGCGGCGTAGTTCTTCTCCGGGACCCGGTTCAGCCGGTAGAGCAGCTGGTCCACCAGGTAGGCGAAGGTCTCGATCAGGGTGACGCCCGGGTCGGAGACGTTGTGGTCGGTCCACTCCGGGGCGCGCTGCTGGACGTAGCGCTTGGCCTCGTCGACGAGCTGCTGGAAGCGGCGGTCGTCCAGGTTCGGGGAGGGCAGGGCCATCAGCGCGCACCCCCGCCGACCGTGTCGAGGGCGTCCGCGCCCGGGTGCTCCGGGATGGTGTAGAAGGGGAAGACCAGGTTGCGGCGGTCGTTGGTGGCCCGCACGGTGTAGTGGACGTCGATGTAGAGGGTGCCCTCCTCGGCGCTGTCGAAGGCGATCACCACGTCGTCGACCTCGATCCGCGGCTCCCAGCGCTCCAGGGCGATGCGCACCTCGCGGGCGATCCGCCCGGCGGTGGTGCTGTCGCCCGGGGCGAAGACGTACTCGTGGATGCCGCAGCCGAATTCGGGGCGCATCGGCCGCTCCCCCGGGGCGGTGCCGAGGATCAGCCGGATCGCCTCCGCGAGCTCCCGGTCGCGCTCCACCATGGCGATGCCGCCGGTGGCGTTCACCCGCAGCGGGAAGGCCCAGCCGCGTCCTATGAAGCTGCCACTCATGCTCAGCCCCCGATCAGCACGTTGAACGCGCCGGTGGTGACGGTGGCGCCGCAGGTGGTCTTGTCGCCCATGCGGGCCGCGGGCAGGCCGCCGATCAGCACCACTCCCCTGGTCACCGCACCCGGGGAGGGCAGCACCAGGTTTCCGGGGCCCAGGGCCAGGTGCGGGGGGACGACGCAGGCGTGGACGGTGCCGACGACGGCGGCGGGGCGGCCGCCGATCAGCACGGTCGCCACCTTGAGGGCGCCCGGCGGCGGGGTGGTGAGGGCACCGCCGTGGTCGGTCAGGTCGCCGGTCCGGGCTGCGGGGGGCATCTGCGGTCTCCGTTTCCTGCGGTGCCCGGTGTTCGCGGGCACTCGCCATACTGCCATTGGTTCTTGACGTTCCGTCAGTCGATCGCCGGTCTGTCGCCGGTCGATCGGCGGCTCAGTTGATCCGAACGAAGGCCCCCTTGAGCACCGCCTCGGCGCCACCGTCCACGGTGACCGACGTCGTGCCCCGGACGGTGACCGATCCGCCGCGCACGTTCACCGCGCCGGTGCCCGCGTCCAGGGTGATGCCGGAGGAGGAGAGCCGTACCGTGCTGCCGGCCGCGCCGCCGAGGCCGTGGACGGTCAGCACGATCTCGCCGCGCTGCTGGTCCAGGCTGACCTCCAGCTTCCCGTCACCGCTCGCCAGGTGGACGCCGGACTTGCCGCCCGGCACGTCCAGCAGCTCCATCCGGTGGCCCGAACGGGACACCACCGAGCGGCGGTTGACCTTGCCGGAGGCCCCGTCGACCAGTGGCACGTCGTGCGGGGAGGGCCGGTCCACGCCGTTGTAGAGCCCGCCCAGCACGTACGGGCTGTCCAGGTCGCCCTGCTCGAAGCCGACCAGCACCTCGTCGTTGACCTCGGGGCTGACCACGCCGCCGCCCCCGGCGCCGCCCCACTGCACGGTGCGCACCCAGTCGGAGACGTAGGTGTCGTCCAGCCAGGGGAACTTGAGCTTCACCCAGCCGCGCTGCCCGCCGCCCGGCTCCCGGACGTCGGTGACCACGGCGACGGCCAGGCCGGGCATCCGGGGCCCGCGCGGCGGGGCGTTGCCACCGCTGGTCAGCCCGGCCAGCGAGCGGTCGGGCGCCGCGCTGACCACAACGGTGGTGCGGTAGCCGCGGAAGGGTTCGAGCAGGTGGCGCACCCCGGTGGCGGTGTAGCGGCCGGAGAAGGCGGCGCCGACGTTGCCCAGCGCGACCGCGGTGCCCGCGCGCAGCCGCGGGTTGCCCTCGGCGACCACCTCCAGCTCGCCGAAGCCGGCCGCCACCGAGGCGGCCAGCGACCGGGCCACCGAGGCGGTCTCCGCCTGGGTGCGGTACGGGGTGTCGGCGACGGTCAGCCGGGACTGGCCGGGAAAGGCGGAGGCCACCACCGAGGGGCTCATCCCCGGCTGCACGGTGCGGGAGGTCACCGCCGGCTCGGTGGCGACCAGGGCGCTCTTGGTGGTGACGTTCCAGCCGCGCGCCTCGACCGTGTCCGCTCCTCCGGCACCGGTCAGCACGCCGCGCAGCTCCAGCAGGTTGCGGCCGTACTCCAGCACCAGCGGGTTCTGCGGCGCGGGGGTGGAGGGGGCCGGCGCGCCGGAGGCGGGGTCGGGCCGGACGAACTCCAGCCTCCCGTCGTCGTCCACCCGCACCTGGGCGCCGCTCTCCTGCGCCAGGAACTGGAGGAACTCCCAGTCCGGCACGTTCGCCTGCGAGAGCTGCTGGTGGACGACGGGGAAGGAGTCGACCTTGCCGCAGGTCAGACCCGCGCCCGAGGCGACCTGGCGGACGATGTCGGCGGTGGTCATGTTCCGGAAGGCCTTCACCCGGCGCCCGCGCATCAGCCGGTGGGTGACCGCCGAGGCCCGCACCACGGTGTACGAGCCGGTGGTGTCCACCTCCAGCTCCAGCGCGGTCACCTCGCCGGTGAACAGCCGCGCCCGGGTGTTGCCCTGCACGGTCACCACGGACACCTTCAGCGGGGTGCCGATGGTGATCCCGGTCGCGGAGAGGAAGGTGTGGTCGGCGTCCCGGAAGGACAGCACCGCGGTGTCGGGCAGGCCGACGCTCTCCTCGATGTCGCAGGAGACCAGTTGGGTCACCCAGATCGGCGGCAGCGGGCCCGGCGCCTCGACGACGGGGTCTGCGGCGAAGGAGCGGCCGCCGCGGGCCTCGGGAGTGGTCATGACCGTCCGCCCTGGGTGGGTTCCTGGTTCCTGGTGTGGGTGTGGCTCTGGGTGAGTTCCTCGATGCCCGGCACGATCAGCTCCGCGCCGGGGACCAGCGCCAGCGGATCGTCGATGTCGTTGGCCTCCGCGATGGCGCGCCACGCGGTGGCGTCCCCGTAGGCCCGCCAGGCGAGCATCGGCAGGCTGTCGCCGGCGATCACCCGGTGGGTGCTGCGGGCCTCCGGCGAGCCGGAGGTGGGGTTCTGTCCGGCCGGGTCGACGCTCGCCTCGTCGATGGTCAGCGAGCAGACCGCCCGCAGCGGCTTCCCGTCGACGTCGAAGAGCGAGTAGGTGACCGAGAGGCCGGTCAGCACCCCGTTGAACGACGTCGTCTTCAGGGTGCCCCAGTCCAGCCGGATCCACGGGCTGGCCGGCGTCTTGCGCGCCAGGCTGGCCGCGGTGGGCACGCACGCCGTCATCAGCTGCTCCACCGCCCGCTCCACCGAGTTGTCGTGGGTCGCCGTGGAGTCCAGGAACACGTCGAGGGAGAGCGAGCGCGGACCGCTGCCGACGAACTCGGGCAGCGCGGACTCGCCCGCCATCCGGGACGGGGTGCGCCGCCACTCGGTGGTCTTGCTCAGCACCAGGGTCGCCGGATTGAACTGGAGCCGGAGCTGCGCGAGCGTGCCGCCGGGCTGGGCGCCGACCGTGGACGGTGGCTCCATGATGGTCAGTTGGGCCCGGGTGACGCTGGCAGGGACCGCCGGGGACATCCTGGTGCTCCTTCCGTGGGTCGGGCTGCGGGGTGGGCCCGAGCGGGCCGGGCGTGCGGTGGGGTCAGGAGGGGCGCAGGCCCGCGTGGGCGATCTCCAGGGTCTCCATCGCCGCCTGGGAGTTGGCGGGATCGAAGGACGGCCCCTCCCAGCGCACCGGGACGATCCCGAGCACCTGCCAGCCGACGATCCGGCTCAGGTCGGGCCGCAGCGCCACGATCTCGCCGTCCTTCGGCTCGACCTTGCGGACGATCTCGGACAGCCAGCGGGCGATCTTCGTGGTGTCGGCGGTGACCGCGCGGGTCAGCGTGATGTTCGACCAGGTGATGCGGCCCGGCAGCTGCCAGGCGAAGCCGTTGTTGCCGCCCTCCGCGTACTGCTCGATCTCGACCTGGGCGCCGAGTCCCGAGCAGGTGGTGAAGTCGCCGAGATCGTTGCCGCCGATGGTCAGGCTGAAGAACACACTGGACGCGAAGATGTTGTCGGTCATCGCTTCTGCTCCCTGCTTCCGGTCACGTCGCTGCTGCGGCCTGCTGTCGGCCCTCCGCCTGGTCCACGCTCTGGTCCGCGGTCCGGCCCGCGGTCCGGGCCGGGCTCAGCGGCGCATGTCGTACGGTTTGCCGCTGCGCTCCCGGCCCCTGCGCAACTCGGTGCGCAGCAGCCGGCCGACCGGTTCGACCAGGCGGCGGGCCAGTTCGTCGAGGTCGGCGGGGTCGGCGCGCCGCTCGGCGCCCGGTCCGGCGGGGGCCTTCCCGGGGGTGCCCCCGGCGGACGGGGTACCGGGGGTGGCGGTTCGGGCCGGCCCGGCGAGCTGCACGGTGGTGGGTGTGCGCGCGGGCACGGCGGTCAGCGGCACCCCCGTCAGTCCCGTCTGCTCGGCCACCCGCTGCAGCAGCCGGGCCGTGGCGGGCGACGGCGGTGCGGACGACGCGGGCGAGGCGGACGGGGCGCTGGTGGCGTGCCCGGCGGGCAGGGCCCGGGCCACGACGAGCGCGGGGGCGGGCGCGGGGACGGACGTGGGCGCGGGCGCGAGTGCCGTGGCGGGCTGCGGGCCCGGTGCCCGGCTCGTGCCCGCCGGGGCCGCGCCAGTGGGCGGCGGCACCGGGGACGGCTGCGGAGGCCGGGGCACGGCCGCCAGGCGCTGGACCGACGGCGCCGCCACGGGCCTGAGCCGGACGACCGGAGGGCGCGGGGCACTCGCCGTGGCGGACGGCGCACCGGGGGCGCCGGGATTCGCCTGCCCACCGGAGCTCGGCGTGGCGGACCGCTGCACGGCCGGAAGGCCCGCGCCCGTGACACCGGGTCGCGGCGGCGCCGGGACACCGGGGTTCAGGACTGCCGCACGGGGCCGACCGGGCAGGACGCGCGGTGGGCCCGACGGTGCGGGCGCGAGCGGGGCGGAGGCAGGTGCCGCCGGGCCTCCGACCGCTGACGGGTGCTCGACGACGGTCGGGTGCTCGGCCGCCGTCCGTCGGACCGGCCGTGCCGACGGGCGGCGGGAGAACACCCGTTGCACCGCGGCCACGACCCCGCGCGGCGCGGCCGCCCCCGGGGTGGAGGGGCGCCCCGAACTTCCCGGCGAGGCCGACTCCCCGGCCGCGGCACCGCCGCCTCCGGCACCGGAACCCGGCGAACGCCGCACCTGCGCACCCGAGCGGCGCGGAGCGGCAGCGGCCGGTGCGACCGACCCGGCCGGCGCCTCGCCGTCCGGACGGGACGCGAGCGCGTGGGGCCAGGCGGCCCGGACCACGGGCGGCGTCGACGCGGGCCCGGCGCCTCCGCCGGCGGGAGCGGCGGCAACGGGCGCGAAGGGCGCCGGCACAGTGGCGAGGGCGACCGTCATCCGGCGGTCGCCGAGCAGCCCGCGCCGGTGACCGATGAGTCGAACGGCCCGCTGCACGCCCAGGCCGCCGGAGGACCGGCGCGCCGGAACCGTCACGGGCACCACCGGACCGTTGCCGCCTCCGAGCGGAGCGCCCGCCGGGCGCCTCCCGGAGACGGCCGGCTGCGCGGCGGAGGCACCCGCCCTGCCCTGCGGGGCGTCGGAGGGCGCCGGGCGTCCGGCCGCCGGTCCTCGAAGGCCGCGATCCGCACCGGGGTGCGCGCTGCGGGCACCGGCAGTCGGGGTACTCGGGCCGGCGGGGACGGTCGGGATGGTCGGGACGGTCGGGGTGGTAGGGATACTCCGGGCGGCCGGACCGGCCGATCGCCCGTCACCACCGGTCCGGACGGAGGACGTCGCCTCGGCCGGGCCGTCGCCGGGGCTCCGGGGGGCGCGCTGCACGGGCAGCCCCTCGCCGGCCACCGGCGAGGCGGCGGCAGGGACTACGGCGGGAGCGGCGGCAGAGGCCGCGTCGCCGGTCGCCGGGGCCGCGATCCGCCGGACCGGTCGGCGCCCGCCGAGCAGCGGAGCGGTGCCCCCGGCCACGGCCGCCGTCGGCGGCAGCGCGTCGAGCGGCGCGCCCAGGCCCCCGCGCGTACGGGCGGGGGTCGGGTCGGGCGGGAGCGGTGCGGCACGGTCGGGGGTCGGCGTCGAGGACGGTGCGGGCGTACCGGCCCCGGAGCGGGCGCGCTGAACGGGCGTGCCCTCGGCTGGTCCGCTCCGGCCGACAGGGGCCGGATCGGGCCGGCCCGGCAGGGCGCGATCGGCGGACGGCGTCGAGGACGGCACGGGCGTACCGGCCCCGGACCGCGCGCGCTGAACGGGCGCGCCCCCGGCGGACCCGTGCTCGGGGCGGGCGGGTGCCGGGCGGGCGGGCTCGCCGGCCGTGGCGGCGCGTCGGGCGGACCCGGCGGCGTCCCGGCCTCCGCCCCCGCCCCCGCCCCCGGACGGCCGGGCATCAGCCGAGCTGCCCGTCTCGCCACGGGTGGACCCCGCGTCGGCCAGGACGACCGGCATGGCCGACCCGGCCGAGGCGGCACCGGAGGCCCGGGGGCCGTCGACGGCCAGAGGTGTGGCGTTCGCGGGCAGCGCGGTCAGCGGCGCGCCGAGAACCGGGCGGGCGGGCGCGGCGCTTCCGGACGCGACGGCGCGCTGGACGGGGGTGCCGTCGGCCGGCCCGTTCCGCGTGGGCGCGGGGTTGTCGGCCGGGCCGGGCACCGGCCGTTCGGCGGCTCCGCCGCTCGCGGACGGGCGGCGCGTGCCCTCGGCCGGCTCTTCCGTCGTCGCCGCGGGCCGCGGCGTGTCCGTGCCCCGGCTCGCCGGTTCGGTGACGGCGGCCGGTGCCCTGACCTGCCCCGGGACGACCGCCACGGGGCGCGCGGTCAGCAGGCCGGGCCGCCGGGCCACGACCAGCGGGGCCCCGACGGGACGCGGCCGCACCGGCCGGTCGGCCCGGACCGCCGAGTCGTTCGGGCGCGGGGAGGCGGCGGCCGCTTCGGGCGTCGCCGCACCGAGCGGGCCACCGGCGGCCTGCGGCCCTTCGGGCTTCGGTGAACTTCCCCTCATCGCAGTGGACTTCGACCCGCCGGACATGGGCGCACCGGGCGCCGCCGCGCCGGGTGTCGCCGCGGCGGGCCTCGGCCCACCGCCGTCGGCGCGCTCGGCCGTCGCGCTCGAGTCGGCCGCACCCGCGCGGCCCGGGCGCGGCCCGGACCGCACCGGAAGCCGTCGCAGCCGGACGGACCGCTGGACCGGACGCGCCTGACGCGCCGACCGCGCCGCGCCCGACGGCCCGTCCTCCGAAGGCACTTCGGCCCCGGTCTCGCTCGGGAGGACCGGCACGACCGGCACGACCAACTCGTCCCCGCCCGTGCGGACGGGGGCCGGGGCGGTCGGCCTCGCCACCGCCCGCAGGATGCCGACCGGGGCGGTCGGCAGGACCGCGTGGCCGAGCGGACCGCAGAGCGAGGGGTCCTGCCAGGCGGTGAGCCGGGAGCGGAACCTCAGGCCGTCGCTGACGCCGTGGGCCGGCCCGGCCAGGGTCGGGACCAGCGGCGCGACCGCGCGCCAGCCCCCGTCCCCGGCCGCCGGGCGCCGCCGAGCGGCCTCGCCCGTGCCCCGGGCCGCCTCCGTGCCACCGGAGCCGGCAGCGGAGGCGGCACCGGAAACGGTGCCCTCGCCGCCCCTGCGGCGGCCGATCCAGTCCCGAAGCCCCACCCGGCTCACCCGCCTTCGCTGATGCGGGTGTTGAGCCGCGCGATCTCCCTGACCCACTGCCCGCGTTCACGGTGGGTCAGGTCGAGGATGTCCTCCCGCTGCCAGTGGAAGTGGTACGCGATGTACGCGATCTCCTCGTACAGCCGAGCAGGCGCGTACGTCACGATTCCCCCAGGCGCCCACCGGCGAGGTCGACTTCGAAGGCGCCGTCGCAGTGCGGGCAGGTCACCGCGGCGCGCGTGTGGCCTTCGCTGTTGATCCGCTGGTAGAGGTCCTGGAGGAAGGCCACGTCGGTGGCGTACATCCGCTCGACGACCCCGGCGTGCACATCGGTGATGTCGCCCAGCCTGGTGATCACGTGGCTGAGCAGCACCACGCTGAGGTACGCCGGGTTCTCCTTGACCCTCAGGTCGATCTGCGGCATCAGCTCGTCGCGGGCGGTGGCCAGGCGCATGGCACCGTGCCGGTGCACGGTGCCCTCGTCGTCGACGTAGCCGAGCGGCAGCTCGAACTCGAACTCGGTGTGCGGCGCCCGCGCCCGGGGCTGCGCCGCCGCTGCCGCCGGGGCCTGCTGCGGCGGCGCGGTGTTCTGCGGGGCCGGAGCCCGTTCCAGCAGCTCCTCCAGGCCGATCTTGCGCCTCACTCGACCGAGATCTCCTCGAACACGATGGTCACGGTCTCGGTGGCGGCGCTGGACTCGCCGGCGCTGAGGGTGGGGCCCTCCCAGCGGCTCGCCCAGGCGTTGGTCAGCTGGATGCGCCGCAGGGTGGCACCGGTGGTGTCCTTGACCTCGATGGTGAGGTTCTGCCGCGCGGTGTTGATCGCCCCGTTGTTGAGGGTCTCCTTGATCCAGTCCGTGAACGCGCCGCTCTTGTCCAGGCCGCGGGTGATGGTCACCTCGCCGGGGAGCCGGGCGCCGGGCTGCTTGCGGACGATCAGTTTGCCCTCTTGGGTCACCTGCTTGTACTCGACGACGTCCTGTTCGACCGTCAGGTTGCTGATCTCCTTGACGGACTCGACGTTGTAGCCGCCGAGTTGGACGCCGAAGATATGTGTGGAGAGCGGATCGCCTTCAGCCATGGGTTTGTGTCACCTTCCGATGCGAGGGGTGCCGAGGGTGCCGAGGAGTGGCGCCGACGGATGTGGTGCCGACCGGGCCGGTCACTCGTTGACGAGGCTCGTGCTGTCGGAGAACTGGGACAGCCGGAACACCACGAACTCCGCGGGCTTCACCGGGGAGACGCCGATCTCGCAGATCACCTGGCCGAGGTCGATGGACTCCGGCGGGTTGTTGTCGCGGTCGCACTTGACGTAGAAGGCCTCGGCCGCGGTCTGCCCGAACAGGGCCCCGCGCCGCCACTCCTCGGTGAGGAACGCCGTGATGTTCCGGCGGATGCTGGACCACAGCCGGTCGTCGTTGGGTTCGAAGACCACCCACTGGGTCCCCAGGAGGATGGACTCCTCCAGGTAGTTGAAGAGCCGGCGCACGTTCAGGTAGCGCCACGCCGGGTCGGAGGAGAGAGTGCGCGCGCCCCAGATCCGGATGCCGCGCCCGGGGAAGGCCCGGACGCAGTTGACGCCGATCGGGTTCAGCAGGTCCTGCTCGCCCTTGCTCAGGCGCAGCTCCAGGTCCACCGCGCCGCGGATCACCTCGTTGGCGGGCGCCTTGTGCACGCCGCGCTCGGCGTCGCTGCGCGCCCACACCCCGGCGACGTGCCCGCTCGGCGGGACCAGCACGTTGCGGCCGCTCGCCGGGTCGAACACCTTGATCCACGGGTAGTAGAGCGCGGCGTAGCGGGAGTCGAAGCCCGCCTCGTCGTTGCGCCAGGTGCGCATCCGCTGGGCGTTGAGGCCGGGCGGCGGGTCCAGGACGGCGATCCGGTCGCCCATCTGCTCGCAGTGCGACATCACCGCCAGCTGGACGGTGCGCAGGCCCTCGTCGTCGAGGTCGCCGCGCTGGTAGGCGCTCATCAGGTCGGGCACCGCGACCATGGTGATCTCGTCGATCGCTTCCAGGCCGCCGAAGCCGGTCCGGGCGGCGGCGTCGCCGACGTACTCGGCGGGGTCGAGCCGGCCCACCGGGACCGCGGCCGGCGCGGGCGCGGCGGCCAGGGCGTGGGTGCGGCGCTCGGGGCGGCTCGGCGCGGTGCCGGGCTGTTCGGCGACGGCGACCAGCTTCGACTCGCGCAGCTGGGTGACGACGTAGCCCTTGGTGCTCTTGCGGGTCGAGACGTCGTAGGTCTCGGCGACCTCCGCGCCCCGGCGCACCAGCAGCCGGAAGCGGTCCTCGGGGACGTTCTCCCCCTCCGGGTCGGCGACCTCGACGGACACCTCGGCGCCCGCGCCCGGCAGGGCGGAGAAGAGGAACCCGGCGATCTCGACGGGCGGGGCCGCGGTGACGGCGGGGGCGGCGCCGGGCGCCCGGCGGGCCGGGTCGCCGACCCGCACCACGTAGGCGGAGCCGCCGCCGTTGGCGAAGAAGCCGTACACCGAGTGCGCCAGGTAGGTGCCCTCGGTGAAACCGCCGAACCGCTGGACGTACTGGTCCCAGTTGGTCACCAGTGTGGGCTCGTGGAAGGGCCCGGTCTCGGCGAAGCCGACGAACGCGGCGACGGCCGTGCCGACGCCCTCGATCGGCCGGGCACCGGACTGGACCTCCTCCACGTACACGCCCGGGGTGAGGTACGACGGCATACGCGCTCCTTCGGCTGGTCAAGCATTGCGCCGGTCATTCGCCCCCGAGTCTGCTGCCCGGACGTCACCCGGAAACATGTCCGCAGGTCCCGGACCGGGGGCAGGAACCGCTGCCCCCGGCGGACACCGCCGGACGTCCCGGACTGCCCCCGCCGCCCCGCCGCCCCCGGGGGGGGTCAGCCGTGCCCGGTGTCCCCGAGCGCGCCCAGCCACGGCCCGAACTCGCTCGCCAGCACCAGCCGGCCGAGCTTGCGGTACTCGCCGACCACCGCGGAGACCAGCTGCGCCATGCCCAGCGGGGCGCCCGTCCCGGCGGCCAGATACGCCGCGGAGACCGCGCAGGCCCGGATGGAGCCGCCGGTGAGCTCGAAGTTCCGGGCGCAGAAGTCCAGGTCGAGGTCGTCGCCGCGGGGCACCAGCGGCCCCAGGCAGCGGTCCCAGAGCAGGCGCCGCTGCGCCTCGTCCGGCAGCGGGAACTCGGCGATGACGTC
Source organism: Kitasatospora sp. NPDC058063 (assembly GCF_042885395.1). NCBI lineage: Bacteria > Bacillati > Actinomycetota > Actinomycetes > Kitasatosporales > Streptomycetaceae > Kitasatospora > Kitasatospora sp. NPDC058063. Next base: position 244,861 of record NZ_JBHVSD010000005.1, on the reverse strand, counting down.
CAGCCGCCGGGTGAACGCCTCGTCGAGGTTGGCCCGCAGATTGGACGTCAGCACGGCGATCCCGTCGAAGGACTCCATCCGCTGGAGCAGGTAGGCCGTCTCCACGTTGGCGTGGCGGTCCCGGGAGTCCTTGACCTCCGAACGCTTGCCGAACAGCGCGTCCGCCTCGTCGAACAGCAGGACGCCGTTCACCTGCGCGGCCTCGGTGAAGATCCGTTCCAGGTTCTTCTCGGTCTCGCCGATGTACTTGTCCACCACGGTGGAGAGGTCCACCACGTACAGCTCCATGCCGAGTTCGGCGGCGACCACCTCGGCCGACATCGTCTTGCCGGTGCCGGACTCCCCCGCGAACAGGGCGATCACGCCGTTGCCCCGGCCGCCGCCCGGGCGCATCCGCCACTGTCCGAGCACCTGGTCGCGGTGCCGGGCCCGCAGCACGAGCTCGCGCAGCCGGCCCGCGGTGGGGGCGGGCAGGACGAGGTCGGACCAGCCGACCGCGGGCTCGATCCGGCGGGCGAGCCGGGCCAGCCCGGCGGCGTTCTGCGCCCGTACCGCCGTGCGCAGGTCCTCGGCCCGGACCGGGCGCCGCTCGGCGGCCGCCGTCCGGGCCGCGACCAAGGCGGCGCGGGCCAGCTGCTCCTGGTCCAGCCGGTAGGCGGCCACCGCCTCGGCCAGTTCCTCCGGCAACTCCTCGCACGGCTCCTCGCCCAGCTCGTCGCCCGACTCCACGCCCGACTTCTGACTCGGCTCCGAAACACCCGGCTCCGAAGCACCCTGCTCCGCACCCAGCGCGCGGGCCCACTGCCCGGCCCGGTCGCGCGCGTCCGGCGGCCGGACGGTGAGCACCACCGGGCTCCGCGCCGCCCAGACCGGGTCCCAGACCTGCGGGCCGTGCACCACCAGCGGGACCCCGGCGAGTTCCGCGCACAGCTCGCGCAGCAGCGCGGCCCGCTCGGGCCGTTCGGGTTCGAACCGGTCCAGCGGCCCGAGCACCACGCCGCCCCCGCCCAGCCGCGCCTCGCGGGCGAGCACCCGTACGGTGGCCTCCGGCGGGCGGGCGGCGAGCGCGGCGGCGTCGACCACCAGGGGCGGCGGGCCGTCGGCCGCGAGGGCCGCCACCGCGAGCCGACCGGCGTGCCCGCCCCGGTCCAGCAGGTGCACCAGGCCGCCGTCCGCGGCCAGGAAGCGCAACTGTTCGAGGGACTGGTGGGAGCGGCCCCCGGGTCCGGCGCGGCGGGCCAGCCCGGCGAGGGTGCCGTCCGGCTCGTCGTCGCCGAGCAGATGGGCCGTCACCCGGTCCGGGACGCGCAGGGTGCGGGAGAGCAGCGGGCGGTCCGGCTCGGTGATCTCCAGCAGGCCGCCGGCGATCAGCGGGGCCCGGACGGAGAACCGGAAGCGGCCGGCGCCCGCCCCGGGCAGTCCGCACAGGTCGAGGGCCAGACCGATGGTCGCCCGGCGGCGGGTCAGGTCGTCGTTGAGGTAGCCGTAGAGCTGCTCGAAGCGGGAGTCGAGGTCCGGGGCGAGCGCCACCAGCAGCAGGTCGAGGTCGACCGGGAGCAGCCCGAAGGCGGCGCTGAGCCGCCCGAGCCGGGAGCCGGGCGACGGCACGGGGCCGTCGCCGGGGTCCGCGGCGGCCCGGTGCACCGTGGCGGAGGCCGCCAGGATGCGCTCCACCGCCTCCGGGCCGAGGTACTGGCCGCGGTACGGGTCGTCCGGATCCGGGTCGTCGGCCCGGCGCTCGCGCACCGCGGCGCGGACCCGCCGTTCGACCCGCTGCAGCCGCTCCCAGAGCTGGTCGGGGGCCTGACCGAACGGTGCGCTGTCGTCCGGTCCTGACGGCCCGCCGTGGTCCGGCCCGGGCGGTGCGCCGTCGGCCGCCGAGGGGGCCTCCGGGGCCCGGTCGAGGTCGAGGCTCATCGCGCCCTGCCCCGGGCCCGGCGGCCGGGCGGCAGCCCGCGTTCCCGGGGCGCGGCGAAGCCGTCCGGCCCGGGGTCCCCGGCGTCCTGGTAGCGCAGCCGGCGGCCGGGACCGTCGGCGGGCGGCGGGCCGGCCGGGGCGGTGTCCCCGGCGTCGGTGGTGCCTCCGACGTTGGTGGTGTCGCCTGCGTGCAGCACCAGCCCCTCGGTGACCGGCGGCCCTGCCGGGCTGCGCCCGCCGGGCAGCGGGGCCAGCACCCGGAGGTCGACCGAGGGCCGCAGTTCCCCGCCGAGCGAGGACCAGACGTCGGACACCGACGGCAGGCCGGTGTCGCGCCCCGCGATGTCCAGCCCGACGGTCAGTCCGAGCTCGGCGAGCGTGCCGGTGAGCAGCCGGGCGGGCAGCGTGTCGGTGGTCGTCAGGCACTGCAGCACCTCGGCCAGCAGCCGGTGCTCGTCCTGCGGCCGGTTGGTCCAGGCGGTGACCAGGTAGGCCAGCTCGAACCAGCGGGGCGCGGGGCGGTGGCCGGTCACCAGGCCGTCCGCGTCGTACTCCGCGACGGTGCCGGCCTGCCGGCGGCCGGTGTCCTCGCGCAGCCCGTACAGGTAGACGCTGACCGTGGGCGCGTTGCGCCGGGCCGCGAAGTCCCGGGTGGGCGCGTCGAAGACCACGTCGATCCCGCGCTCGGGCAGACCGGTCTCGGCGAGCAGCTGTCGCAGCGCCTCGTCGACCTCGTGGATCACCGCCGCTCCACCTCCCCGGGCGGGCCGATGCTGCCCTCCACCACCAGGAAGGGGCAGGTCACCGGGGAGAATCCGGGGCCCTCGGCGGTGATGGTGCGCGGGCCGGTCTCGTCCTTGGGGAGGATGAGCAGCTGGCCGGCGAAGGTCCCGTCGCCCTTCGGGCGGGTGGGCGCGGCGGCGGCGGTGATGCCGGGTTTCCAGGTGAACCGGACCGGCGCGCCGGGCGGGAAGTCCACGCCGCGCACCGAGGTCACGAAGCCGGGCTTGCCGATCGGCGGCACCGCGACGATGCGGGGCTGGAGGATGCGCAGCGGGGTGCTCGCCCGGTGCGGTCCCGGGGTGGCGTCGGTGCCGGTGGTGGTGAGTTCCGCAGTGATGGTGGTGTCCAGCGCCGCCACGGGCGAGAGCACCACCCGGACCACCGCGCTGCGGCCCGGGGCCAGGTCGCTCACCGTGCAGGTGCCGTTCCGGCAGCCGGGCGGCAGGGCCTCGGTGGGCACTCCGGCGGGCAGGCCGAGGGTCAGGCGCAGGCCGGTGGCGAGGGCCTGGCCGGTGTTGCGCACCGTGTAGCTGACGGTCACGTGGCCGCCGACGTAGCCGGGGTTCGGCTGGGCGTCGACCGCGACCGCGGGGCCGGCCTGGGGCGGCGGGGCGGGCGCCGGGGGCGGCGGCGGTACGGGGGTGGAGGTGGGCGTGGGTGTCGGGCTGGGCGCGGCGGTCGGGCTGGGCGCGGCGGTCGGGCTGGGCGCGGCGGTCGGGCTGGGCGTGGGTGTCGGGCTCGGACTCGGGCTCGGCGAGGCGGTCGGCGACGGGGTGGGGGTCGGCGACGGGGTCGCCGGCTCCAGCACCGGGAGGAAGGTCCGGGCGAAGTCGTCGTCGGGGTTCGGGTCGACGACCGTCCCGGTGACGCTCCAGCCGAAGTCCGGGACGCCGGGCCGGGTGCCGGTCAGGGTGGCCTTGATCCGGACCACCTGGCGCGGGGTCAGGGTGCCGAGTTCGCAGCGCAGCGCGGCGGCGTCGCACGATCCGGTCGGGGTGGTCAGTTTGTCGAGCCGGGCGCCGGTCGGCACCGAGACGGTGAGGGCGGTGCCGGGCGAGGGCGCGGGGCCCTTGTTGGTGACGGTGACGGTCACCTCGGTGCTGCCGTCGACGGGGACGGCCGGGGTCCGCTCGGGCACGCTGACCGCCAGGTCGACGGACTGCTGGACGGCCGGCTCCTTCTGGCGCCCCGGCAGCCGCCAGTCCAGCTCGGTGAGCTGGGCGGTCGCGAAGTCGTAGACCTTGAGCCCCTCCGGTGCGCTCGGCGGCGCGGCGCGGCGGGAGGTCAGCACCAGCTGGGCGCTGTTCGCCGTCCAGGCGACGTCCCGGGGCTGGAAGGGCCCGGTGGTGGGGCGGTCGGGCAGCGGCCGGGTGCAGGCGCCCTGGCCGAGCCCGGTGGGCACGACCACCGTGCAGCCCTCGCCGGTCGGCGTGGTGACCACCACCCCGTCCTGCTGGTTGTTCCCGCCGTCACCGGCCTTGCGGTTGAAGGCGATGCGGCGGCCGTCGGGGGCGAAGGCGGGGCTGTCGTCGATGACGTTGCAGCTGCCCGGGCAGGCCGTCCGGCTGAGGTCGGTCTGCCGGGTGAGGTCGTCGGCGGCGACGGTCCAGACGTGCAGGTTGCCGGCGTTCTCGTTGACCACCGCCGTCCGGGAGAAGGCGATCAGCTTGCCGTCGGGGGACCAGAACGGCTGGCCGTCGGAGGCGCCGCGCTGGCCGGCCGGCGGCTGGACGGTGCCGACGATCCGCCCCGTGGCCATCTCGGCGATCAGGACCCGCCCGGGCCGGGCCAGCTGCTCGCCGGCGGCCGGGACGCTGCGGCTGAACACGATCAGCCTGCCGTCCGGGGAGATCGACGGGTCGGTGTCCCGGTCGTTCGGGCCGCGCCCGGCGAGGTTCATCGGCTGCGGGTTCGCCCCGTCGGCGTCGGCGAGCCAGATCCGCTGGATCCGTCCGGCGGGGCCGTCCTCGTAGCGGGTCACCACGATCTGCCGACCGTCGGGCGTGTAGGTCTGGCGCTCGAACCACGGGTCGAAGCCGGGACGGGGGTGGAACAGCGGGTCGGCGCCGGGGTCGGTGCTGGTGTTGCTGCCGGCGGCCGGGTCCTCCCGGAGCACGCTGATGCCGAGGTCGCGCGGGTCGCCCCCGTCGGGGCGGACGTCCTGGACGTCGGCCACGTTGGCGCCGGCGGCGCTGGTCTGCTCGACGACGGGGCCGCCCTCGTTCTGGGTTCCCAGCCAGGTCGGTGCGGCGATCAGCCGGTTGGCGCGGTAGAGCAGCCGGGGCGCGTCGCAGTTGCAGGTGAGCGCGCGGTAGAGGTTCACCACCGGCGGCTGGGACGGGTCGGGCTGCGGGCTCGGGTTGTTGGGGTCGAGCAGGTCGGCGCTGAGGAAGAGCACACCGGTGCCGTCGGCCATCCAGGCGGCGGAGCCGGTCTTCCAGGTGGAGCCGGTGCCGGGGAAGAAGGCCTTGTCGCCGCCGGTGGGCGAGGTGAGCATCAGGGTCCGGCCCTGGGTGCCTTGGTCCCAGGTGTAGACGATCTCGTTGCGGTGGGCGTCGTCGTTCAGCGGGTTCCAGGTCGGGTCGACCGCGTCCCCGCTGGTCACGTTGGTGACCTTGACCGGGGCGCCGCCCTCGAACGGCCGCAGGTAGATCTGCCGGTGGTCCGGTTCGCCGGTGCAGGAGTACGCGATCCACTTGCCGTCCGGCGAGACCGTCGGGTGGGTCTCGTCGGCCGCGCCGTCGGTGATCCGGCGCAGTCCGCTGCCGTCCCGGCCGACCGCCCACAGGACCTTCTGGGGACTGCCGCCTCCGGCGCGGGGCTCCAGCGACTCGAAGACGACGCCCTTGCCGTCCGGGGCCAGCGCGGGGTGGGCGGTGTCCATGCCGGTGGTGAGCCGGCGCACCGCGCCGGACGCGTCGCGCAGGTACACCTGGGGCAGCGGGCCGTCCCGCAGGCTGGTGAAGACCAGTTCGTCGCCGCGGGCCGACGGGTCCTGGTCGAAGTGGACCGGGCCGGGCCCGAACAGCGGGGTGCTGGACTCCGCGCCGGTCACCTTGCCGAGGCCGCGGTGGTTGGTGCCGGCGAAGACGATCCGCCCGGCCGCCGGGTCGACCGCGGCCACCGGGGCGGCGGCGACCTTCCCGCCGGGGGCGGCGCCGGCCAGGGTCACCAGGGCCGCCGCGAGCGCGAGCAGCACCGCGACGGCGGCCCGGGCCGGCCGCCGGACGGAGCGGGGGGTGGCGGTGGCGCCGATCACGCTCGACCTCACAGGTTGCAGGGGCGGTCTGCCCGCAGTCTCCCCGCCGTCGACGCGCCGCGGGAGAGCCCGGGCACCCTCGGCGGGGGAAACAACCGGTGTCCCCGAAGGGCAGCCCGCCCGCACCTCGTGTGAGAAGTCGGCCCGGCCGACTTCCCGTGCGCCCCTCTTCCGCAGCTCAGTCGAACCGGATGTGCCGGACCCCTGTCCAGGCCCGGCGGACGCGCCCCCGGAGAACGCCCTCGGTGTTCGGAGCGAGCGTCAGCCCCGAAGCGGCGGCGATGCGGTCGGCCACCTGGGCGACCGTCAGCCGGTCGGTCCACACGTGCTCGGCGAACTCCTCCTCGCGCAAACGCTCCAGGCACAGGTCCAGCTTCGACACGGCGAAACTCTCCCTGCGCAGCGGGGCGTCCTTCCCGGCCACGAACCGCACCACGTGCCCGAAACCGCGCTCACGCAGCCGTCGCAGCACCGTGGCGCGCTCGGCCAGCAAGGTGAAGTGGCGGACGTCATGGCCGCGTTCCCGCAGCCGACCGACGGTCTCCCGGAAGTACACCGGCTCCACGACCGTCATCGGCGCGATCACCACACCGTTCTGATCGGTGAGAACGCGGTCCAGCACGTCGACGACACCTTGCCGCCAAGCGGGAAGGTCCTGGAAGTCCCCGCGCAGCGACGGCGGCATCATCCGGTGCAGGCCGAAACCCACGTGCTCGGGGTCGCAGATGACACTGCCGGGAAGGCGCCACCGGATCTCGTGCGCGGTCTGAGTCTTGCCGGCGCCGAACGGGCCGTTGATCCACAGGAGCATACGGAGACCCTAGCTCCGCCCTGCAACGCTCGGCCCCGGAGCGCCACCCCAGGGTCAATAGCTGTAGTGGGGCCAATGCGGATCGTCCCAGCGGTCGGGCCCGGTGAGGCCGATCAGCCTCAGCCGGTGGAGCAGGTCCTCCGGTGCGTTGTGCGCCCTCAGCCGGGCGGGGGCGTGGCGGGTGAGCCAGGCGGTGAGCACGGCCACCATGGCGTCCTTGTCGTGCCAGGTGCTCCAGGGGAGCTGGTCGACGAGCAGGTCGTAGTCCCACGCGTCGACGGCCTCCGCGAGGTTCCGGTCGGCCGCCGGATGCTCCAGCGCCTCCCAGACGTCGAGCCAGGGGCTCAGTTCACCGGACGCCTCGACGCACAGGACGAGGGTCCCGTGCACGTTCGCGAGGGGATCGGAGGTGACGAGACTGTGGGCCCAGAACGCGTGCAGGAACTCCCGAACGGCCGCGGCCTGCTCCCGGGGCCACTCCTGCCAGCGCCCGCGGGCGAGCGAGAGACCGATCTCGTCCTGGTACCGGAACGACTCGGACCGGCTGTCGACGACGGCGCACGCGAGCTGAGGCAGGACACGGCGGAGCACCGAGCCGTGGTCGCTCCAGTCGGGGGCCTGCCAGCTCCGCCGGAGGAGGTCGGGATCGAGCCGCACACCCGGCACCTTGAGGAGGGCGAGCTCTTCGGCACTGCCCCAATGGCACTCGCAGTTGTGCTCCTCCGGGCGCGCGGTCGCCCCGCGGAGGACGAGAGCGAGGCCCTCCAGGGCCGCGTCGAGGCGCAGCTCCGCACGTCGGACGTACACGTCGGTCATCGGCGTTCACCTTCAGGACTCCGCCGACCTGCCCCCGGCGAAGATCACTACGCTACCGGTCCGCCGGTCGGCCTGACCAGCCCCGGAATGTCTCCTTCCAGCCCGCTTCCGATGGAGGACAGCCGGCGACGTCGACTCGGCCAAGCCGTCTCGAATCGGCACGGCGACACGACCATCGAGCACCCGGCCCGGCCACCCGCGGGCTGAAGGCCCAGGTGCGTCCGACGGCTCTGACACAGGCATTGAGCTTGTGATTTATCCGGTGCGGCGTGGTTTGGTGCCGACCTAGTGGTGAGCCGGTCGGCGGTAGGACTCGCCGGTGACCAGGAGCAGACCCACGTCGTAGCGGTTCGCGGGGCGGCGATTCTTGGAGCCGGGCGGGCGCCCGGGGCCGGAGCGAGCGGGTTTCGGCACTGCGGCCGGCGTTGAGGTTCTGGCGTGCAGGTGTCGGAACCCGCGTCAGACTCGGGCCGGGGTGAGCTTGTTCGGTTTGGCCGGCTTCTCCCATGGCCGTCGCAGGTCGGTGGTCAGATAGCGGGCGAGGCGGAGCTGGGTGCAGGCGGTGACGATCAGCCAGGTCCAGCGGTCCGCCGCCTCGGCTTCCCGCAGTCTCGGAGCGGTCCAGCCGAGGGTCTGCTTGATCATCCTGAAGAAGTGCTCGATGTCGAAGCGGCGCAGGAAGGTCTGCCAGGCCAGGCCAGTCTCCGCGGGGCGGGCCACGGGCCGTGACCACCACAACCACAGCGGCTTGGAGTCGCCGCCGCTGGGCAGGTGGTCGACCTGGAGGCGGATGACGGTGCCCTCGATGACCGGGAGCCAGCCGGGGTGGTCCCGCCAGGCGGCGCGCCCTTGCAGCTCGGGGTGGAGCCGGTCACAGCTCTGGGCGTGGGCGGTGCCGTAGCGGGTGATCTCCGTCTTCGTCTCCGCGTCCGGGGCGCCCCAGGTCCTGGCGTCCTTGAAGATGAACTCGCCGCCGTGCTTGGGCGGCCGCCCGCCGACCGGGTTGGCGAGGGCGAACTCCGCACGGGTCGGCGCCGGGCGGCGCATCACCCGGTCCGAACGCAGACGTCCCAGGATCTCCACGGGCAGGTCGCGCAGCAGGTAGGCCAACCGCATCACGTCGTAGCCGCGTCGGCCACGATCAGCACCGACGGGTCGCCCGGACTCCACTGACCGGCGATGATCAGGCGCTCGACCAGGGCCCACAGCTGTGCGGCGGTGACCGCGGCGAGGTCGTCGCCGGGCCGCAGCCGCACCGCATCCAGAGGATCGACCCAGGAGGTCCGGCCCGATTCCAGGGCCACGACCCACGAGTAGGGCCAGCCTGGGATCATCTGATGCTTGGCGTCGCCACGGCCGTAGGTGTGGCAGAACGAGCGGGCGTCGCTCGTGTCGGCGTCGGGACGCAGCCACGGCGAGACGTCCACCGCCAGCACCAGACGGCCGTCGGCGGCGCGGGGCAGCGGCAGGCCGGCCAGCTCGGCCCGCAGCCGGTCGACATCCAGGCGGCCCCGGTTCAGCGCGCCGTACAGGGCGCCGTGGCCGCGCCGGTGCTCGGGAGCCAGCGCCAGGCCGACCAGGGTCTTCACCGGGCCGTCGGTGCACAGCACCGCATCGGTGAGCTCGAACAGGGCGTCGCGCCGTCCGGCCAGGCAGTCGTAGAAGACCCCCCGGAAGCGCGACAGTTCCGCGAACGGCTCGCACTGCACGCCCTGTTCCACCACACTCATCACTACGGCCTTCGCGTCAAGTCCTCTACTTCTTGGTCGAGTTCAGGATCACGCGAAGGCCGTTCTGCTGTCCCGGGAACACCCGGACGAGTGATCACTGGGGCCGCTTGTTCGAGGCCGCTGGATAGATCACAAGGTGAGACTTACCGCGCAGTACGCCCTGAACCGGCACGACCTGAGCACGGCGCGCGACACCCCGCCTCCAGTGCACTGAGCACCAAAGCGGCCTTGCCGAGAACGCCAACGCCGCTACTGTTGTCCATATGCCGATACTGCAGTCTCATTGAGCGAGACGCAAGTTCAATCTCGCGAGAAAACCGCCACCCTGGATGGAGCACCCCGGACAAATCACCGGGGACCGGGCACCCCACGACCACGATCAGGCCGGCAGAGCGGCCGGCTGGATCGAACGCGATGGGACGGACACTGGCAGAGAAGATCTGGGACGACCACGTCGTCCGGCACGCCGAGGGCGAGCCCGACCTGCTCTACATCGACCTGCACCTGCTGCACAAGGTGACCAGCCCGCAGGCCTTCGACGGGCTCCGGCTGGCCGGTCGCCAGGTCCGCCGGACCGACCTCACGATCGCGACCGAGGACCACAACACCCCGACCCTGGACATCGACAAGCCGATCGCGGACCCGGTCTCCAAGGTGCAGCTGGAGACCCTGCGCCGCAACGCCGCCGAGTTCGGCGTCCGGATCCACTCGCTGGGCAACGTCGAGCAGGGCGTCGTCCACTTGGTGGGACCGCAGCAGGGCCTGACCCATGGAGGCTCGGATGACCATCTGCAACATGTCCATCGAGGCGGGCGCCCGGGCCGGCATGATCATCCCGGACCGGACCACCTCCCCTACATGCAGGGCCGTCCGCACGCCCCGCAGGGCGAGGACTGGGACGCCGCGGTCGCCTACTGGGAGACCCTGGCCACCGACGAGGACGCGGTCTTCGACGCCGAGGTGCTGATCGACGCCAGCCGGCCGACCCCGTTCGTCGCCGTCGCCACCGCAGTGCTGGGCCACCTGGCCGCGCCCGCCGACCTGTCGACCGTCAACGTTCCATGGAGAAGTTCACCACCCACACCGGCCGGGCCGTCCCGCTGCGCCGCAGCAATGGGGACACCGACCAGATCATCCCCGCCCATTGGCTCAAGAAGGTCACCCGCTCGGGTTTCGAGGACGGCCTGTTCGAAGCCTGGCGCAAGGACGAGTCATTCATCCTGAACCAGCCCGAACACCGAGATCACCGTGGCCCTGGAGGCGCGCGCGGAGGGCACGGAGGGCGTGACCGCCGCATTCGAGCTGGACGAGAACGTCCGTTGGCGCCTGCTCAACGGCCTGGACGACATCAGCATCACGCTGGCGAACGCTGATGACATCACGGCCTTCGAGGCGGCCCGGCCGAGCTTCAAGCCCCGCGCCCAACCGGTCGCCTGACCAGCGCAAATCCGATGGCCCGCCCCCTTCCCGGGGGCGGGCCATCGGTCGTAGCGGGGGAGTTCACTCCTCACACCCGGCTGGGAGTACGTCCCGGATGCCGTCTCCATTTGCCGGAAGACGGGGCCCACGCTTCACAACTCCGAGTAGGTGGCACAATCAGAGCATGCACCGGCGGGGCAGATAGGAATAGATCACCGCCACCCGCCGCCCGCCCAGAGAATTCCCAATGTGACATCAGGCCAATTTGTGCCATTTTGTCGCAGGTCGATATACAAGATCCAGCTCTTTTGAATGGCCTGACTTCGCTTTCCTTTCGTCAGCCCGTGGCCCTGGTCTGCAGCCGTAGCCAGCAGACAGAAGCAAAGACCGTGCCCCATCCGGCAGCTGTTGATCGCAACCGAGACCGCCAAGCGCGATCTCCCGGAGGCGGTGCGGTGGTTGAGCCGCTTTGTGTAGGACCTCGACGAGGGGCGACCGCCCCACGGCTGAGGTCACGGACGCGCAAATCCATTGCGACACTAGGGTGATTCGCGCGTCTGGTAATTGAAGGTCCGCAAATACACGCCTAGCGTGTGAATTGAGCAGAAGGGCCCCGACCGGATCTTTGGCGAGAAGGGTCGGGGCCCGTTCGGCGATCACCCGTTGCTTCAAACAAGGAGGTCACCACTGTGAAGGATATGTCCAAGGAAGGGGCAGGTGCGGGGCCCAGTCCGCGTGTCGCCCAGAACGCGGTCCGACGCTACAAGAAGCAGTTTGTCAGTCGGATGGTCAGCGGAGCCGCGTCCGCGCTGGGAGCTGGGACCGTCGGCCTCCTGTTCTGGTGGCTGGAGCGGCTCGGCTGACCATCGACACGACCGCTCGCGCCCTTCCGCGCCCGCCCGGGCGCGGAAGGGCATGCCACCCGGCTGTTCGAAGCCGGACGTAAACGACAAGTTGAGAAGTCGGTTGCGCAGGAAGTCGGCGGGGTCGACTTCCTGCGCATGCCTGCGCCGCCCGGCGGGTCCGGCCGGGCGGCGTGGGCGGGGTGGGGCTTCAGGCCACGGGTTGACGGTCCTCGTTGCAGTCCCGGTCGGGGGTGGGGGTGGGGGTCGCGATGGGGTCCGGGCGGTGGGGCATCCGCAGGACGGCGACCGCGCCGAGTCCGACCACGGCGATGGCGAGGAGCAGGAGGACGGGAAGGACGAGGTCGATCAGGAGTCGCACGGGGCCTCGGCCTTGTCGTAGTGGCGGAGGATCGCCAGGAGGTTGAGGACGGTGCTGGCCGGAGCGGCGCCGAAGCGGACCAGGACGCGGCCGTCGACCACCCGGTCCGTGGCCAGCGCGGGCCAGATCAGACCGAACTTGCGGCCGCGGGAGTGGAGTTCGTCGAGCAACGAGGCGACCTCGGGATCGGTATCGGTGCGCATGATCGCGTCGGCCGGCCCGGTCGGGCGGCGGTGGTCGGCGGTCACGCGGCGGCGTCCAGCTCGAACCAGCAGGACTTCCCGGACTTCCGGGGCTCCGCACCGAACCGGTCGGTGAGGGAGCGGACGAGGCGCAGGCCCCGGCCGGAGACCGCGAGGAGGTCGGAACCGTCGTGCCGGATCGGGACGACGGGGCTCCCATCGCTGACGGAGACCCGCAGCACGTGGTCGAGCACCGCGATGACGACGAGCGGCGCCGAACTACCGCCGTGGCGCCAAGCATTGACGAACAGTTCGAGGAGCGCGAGTTCGGCGTCGGCGACCAGGTCGGGCTTCCACCCGGCGCGCGCCGTGGCCTCGCGCAACTCCTCGCGCGCGGCCGACCAGTCAGGGGGGATTTCGTGGGGAGACACGAAGGAACCTCCGTGGGGGGGGTGAAGTGGATCATTCGTCGCCAGACCCCGGCAGATACGCCCGAGGAACGGCCAGGTCACAGGCCGCTGCATACGCAGCGCACACGACCCGCTACGCTCAGCATGGGGCCTATGCGATGCGTGGCGCAACTCCGTCGCCACAAATCGCATATATGCAAATCGAACCTGAATTCGGCGATCCAGACGGCCAGTTGTCGGTAGCGCTGGCACCCTTCGCCCGGGCAGACTGGTCAACTGACAGCTCAGGAGGGGACAACATGGCAGTCTCGACCGTTCGCCGGCGACGGCTCGGTGGCGAACTGCGGAAGCTCCGTGAGGAACGGAAGCTCACCGCCGAGGTGGTCGCGGAAGCCACCGGAATGAGCCAGCCCAAGCTCACTCGGATCGAGACCGCCCACACCGCAGCCAAGATCGAGGACGTCATCAAGCTCCTCGACTACTACGGCTGCGACGATGAGGACTACCGCGCCGGATTGATCGCGATCACGAAGGACGGGAGCAAGCGCGGCTGGTGGCTGAGCTATCGCGACGTCATCAACGCCACGGCGAACGACCTGATCCTTCTGGAAGCCGACGCCACCACCTACCGGACGTACGAACCGGCCTTCGTGCCCGGCCTGTTCCAGACCCCCGAATACGCGCGCATCATCATCGAGCGCCTGCGCAACCGGTCCGGTGGAACCGTCGAGGACCTGGTTCAGGTTCGAATGGCGCGCCAGTCCATCCTCACGCGCCCGAACCCCGTGCAGGTATGGGCCGTCATCCATGAGGCGGCCCTCTGCTCGAACGCGAACCGCCCCGAGATCATGGTCCCTCAGCTGGACAGGCTGCTGACCCTCAGCGGTCTGTCCAACGTCAACATCCAGGTCATGCCGATCGGCGGGGCAGTCCACCCGGGAATGTACGGAGCGTTCACGCTCATGGGGTTCCCGCAGCGGAAGGACCTCGACGTCGTCCTGGTCGAAGGAATGATGAGCTCCTTGTGGGTCGAGGACCCAACCGACGTGGAGCTCTGCAGGTCGAACTTCCAGGAGATCACAGCAGAAGCCATGTCCGTCGACTCCTCGCTCGCCTTCATCACCGCACAGAGAGACAGGATCAAGTGACCCAGCCGACCTTCAAGAAGTCCAGCTACAGCGGCGGAGACGAGAACTGCGTCGAGGTTGCCATCCCCGGCGGGCCGGTCTCCTACATCCGCGACTCGAAGGACCCTTCCGGCCCCGCCCTGGCCTTCGACCGCGCGGCCCACTCCTCCTTCATCGCCGCCCTCGCCACCGGGGAATTCGACTTCGGACTGCTCTGATCACCCAACAGAGAGGCAGGCTCACATGCCCATAACCCTGAACCACACCATCGTTCCGGCCGTGGACAACGAGGCGGCAGCCCGCTTCTTCGCCTCCGTCATGGGCCTCGACTACCAGGGCGCCGACCGGCACTTCGCGCCGGTGCGGGTCAACGACTCCCTCACCCTGGACTTCATGACCGTCGAGAACCCGGTCGGCCATCACCTGGCCTTCGACGTGGACCCGTCCTCCTTCGACGGGGTCCTCGCCCGGCTCCGCGACGCCGACGTGCCGTACGGCAATGATCCCCGTGAGCCCGGCAACGGTCGGATCGACCACCCGTTGTGCCCTCGCGGCCTGTACTTCACCGATGAGGCCGGGAACCTCTACGAGGTCATGTCCCCTCAGTAGGGCCCCGCTCCACTCGGTGCCTCGCCCGCCCAGTAGGCCGGGCGAGGCACCGCGGCCATCAGATCAGGCCGCGCCGCATGGCGTACCCCACGGCGTGGGCCCGGTTGCGCAGGCCGAGGCGGGTGATGATCTCGTGCAGCACGTTCTTCACCGTGCGCTCGGAGTACGAGGTCTTGGCGGCGATCTCGCTGGTGTCGAAGCCCTCCGCCACCAGCTTCAGCATCTCCGCCTCCCGCGCGGTTAACGTCGAGAGGGTCAGGCCGCGCCCGTCCAGCATGGTGCGCTGGAGGATTCCGATCCGGTCGAGCAATTCGCCCAGCAGGTCGCCGGGCATCACGCCTTCACCGTTGGCGAGGGCCGTGATGAGGTGCACCAGCCGGTCCTGGTCGGCCTCGGACCTCCGCAGCACGGCGGCGACCCCGTTCTCCACGATGGTCTGCAGCCCGCCGGCCTCGAAGTGCCCCACCACCAGGCCTATCCGGCCCGACGTCGCGAGTCGCAGCCTCCGCAGGTGCTCGGTCACCGTCTCCGTCAGCGCGTCGACCACCAGCAGGGAGACCTCGGCCCGCCCGGCCTCGTTCTCGCTCAGCAGCTCCACCTCGGGCCGCTGGCGCAGCTGTTGGACCACGCCGGTCTGCAGGATGAGGTCCTCGGCGTAGACCGCCACCCGCACCTGGGCCGGCCTGCCGCGCAGTTGGGCGGGCACGCGCGGGACGGTGGCGCCGGCGGGCTTCGGTGCCACCGTGGTCCGGCGGGCTGTGACGGCTTCCTCACGGGTTGTATCGGTCGACGTCATCGAACTGCTCCATTCTGCAAGTGCCTGCGAGGGTGACGGTCGGGCGCCGCGGGGCGGCGCCGGCCGGGGGCTTGGGGGCGGGTCACGCGGAGCCGGGCCGGGCCCGCGACGGGACCGGGCGGGGTCTCCGGTCGGTCCGTACGGGCAAGGGGTGTGGCCCCCAGCTTGCCCGTACGGCCCTCTTCTCCGGCGCGGTACGGCCCTACCGTCACGCTATGACCACATCCGCCGAACTCGGCCTGCCAGCATTGACGGTGGCCCCCGGTGGCGTGGCCACCACGACCCTGACGGTACGCAACGATCTTGACATCGTTGAGGCTTACACGTTCGAGGTGGTCGGCGACTGCGCCGGCTGGACGAAGGTGGAGCCGGCCCGGGTGTCGCTGTACCCGGGGACGTCCGAGACCGTGACGGTCCGGCTGGCTCCGCCGCGCTCCCCCGCCACCCGGGCCGGCGAGTTCCCGCTCGGCATCCGGGTGCTGCCGGTCGAGCGCCCCGACCTGGTGACGGTGCCGGAGGCCACGGTCACCGTGACGCCGTTCGAGGAGCTGCAGGCCGCGCTGGCCCCGCGCCGTCGCCGCGGCTGGCTGCGCGGACGCTACCGGGCCTCGGTGCGCAACCTCGGCAACGCTCCCACCGGTGTGACGTTCACGCCGGGACAGGCCGGTGAGGACCTGCGGTTCCGGGTCACGCCGGAGAAGCTGCGGCTGGAGCCCGGCGAGTCCGGGGAGGTGCGGGTGCAGGCGCGCACCCGCAAGCTGATCTGGTTCGGCAAGCCGGCGACCTGGCCGTTCGAGGTGACGGTGGGCCCGGAGGAGCGGGCGGACGGCAAGGACGGCAAGGACGACAAGGGAGGGAAGGACGCGAAGGACGGCAAGGACGGGGTCAAGGCGCCGGAAGCCGCACCGGATACCGCGCCGACGCCCGTCCAGAAGCCGCTCCTGGACGGCGAGTTCCTTCAGCTGCCGATCTTCCCGAAGTGGCTGCTCGCGCTCCTGGCGGCGCTGATCGCGCTGCTGCTGGCCTGGTTCGCCCTGGTCCGCCCGGCGGTGCGCAGCTCCGCGAAGCAGGCGGCAGAGAAGGCCGTCGCCCAGCAGAACGCCACTCCGGCCCCGCCGGCCGGTGTCCCGGCCGGTGACACACCGGGCAGCCCCGCCAACGGGAGCACCCCGGGCGGCCAGACCAAGCCGGGCGCCGGGAAGCCGACCACCGGCCCCGGCAGCCAGGGCGGACCTGGTCCGGGCGGGCTGGCGGTGCCGGGGACCGGCCAGCAGAGCTCCGCCACGATCGACGTCGTGACCGAGAACGGCGCGGCCACGACCGGCAGTTACCAGGTGCCGCACGGCAAGGTCTTCGACATCACCGACCTCGTGGTCGCCAACTTCCAGGGCGACCAGGGACTGGTGACCATCACGGCCGGCAACAAGACCATCACCACCATCGCCTTGGAGACCTTCCGCAACCAGGACTACCACTGGGTGACTCCCCTTCAGGTCCCCGAGGACCAGGCGGTGACCGCGAGCGTGACCTGCGAGGTTCCGGGCACCCCGGCCTCGGGCAAGCAGGCGCCCACGTGCCACGAACTCCTCAACGTCAGCGGGACTCTGAGCGACATCCGGCAAGGAAACTGAACGTTTCCGGCCCATTCGTCTCCGAATTCCCGCTCCCCCGCATCTCCCCTCACATCCCGTGACCATGTCAATACCCGACGGACACTGTTGCATCGTGCACCCGTCCGAACCAAACCGACCCGCCGGTAACCAGCCGTGATCTGCCCCTGAGGGCAACCGGCCTGGCCCCTGAGGGCAACCGGTACGCCCCTACGGGCGGTTCGGGGTGCCCCGGCCCGGAAAAGCCGAACGCCGGTCCCCGCCCAACCAGGGCGGGGACCGGCGTTCGGTGTCTGTCGCGGGCGGCGGGCCGCCGGATCAGAACCAGTGCAGGCAGTGCGGCGCGCGCTCGGCGCGGAACAGGGCGTCGGCGAGGACGGCCGCGCCGGGTCGATGGGCCCGGATGTGACCGGCCCGGACGAGGGCGCTCGGGGCGGTGCCGCCGAGGTAGACCGCCCCCAGGTCGCGGACGTCCAGGGAGAGGTCCGGCTCCCGGTCCGTCGGGACGCACTCGGCCTTCCCGTCCCGGACGGTCAGCAGGTATCGGTGGTGCTCGCCGAGGAACGGGTCGTCGACGTCCAGGACCAGTTCGCCGTCGGTGAACCAGCCGCGCGCGGTCAGCGCGCGCGGGACGTCCAGCAGCCGCACCCAGAGCCAGTCGGTCTCGCCGCCCGGCTGGACGGCGCGGAAGTCAGCGAGCTGCCAGCGCAGCGGGTGCTCCGGCGGGCAGTGCCGGAACACGACCTGGGAGACCAGGTCGTGGCCGAGCACGAACCGGGCCAGGTCGGTGTAGGCGGCGTCGTCGACGGCGACGGTCTCGTCCACCGTCAGGGTGTCGTCGCCGAGCGAGTAGCTGGCGTACCCGTCCGGGGTGCCGTCGGCGTCCCGGTGGACCGCGACGTAGCGCGGCGTCGGGGCGATCGGGACCTGCCCCGCGCCCAGCTCCCACCAGCGGCGCGGCCGGGACAGCGCACCGGGCTGACGGCGGCGGTAACGGTCGTAGACCTCCTCCACGATCTGCCCGCAGTCGGCCCGCCGCAGCAGTTCGACCGAACCGGCCGCCGGGGCCTCGGCCGCCCGCCGCGCCCGGGGTTCGGCGAAGGCGGCCTGCCGGCTCGGCACCGTCAGCCGCTGGGTGTACGTCGCCGGACCGTAGCCGAACCTGCCGTAGATCCCGGCCTCGGAGGCCAGCAGGACGGAGAGGAACTCCCCTCGCGCCCGCACGTCGCCGAGCTGACGCTGCATCAGCGCGGTGAGCACGCCCTGGCGCCGGTGGGTGGGCAGGACTCCGACGGACGTCACCCCGGAGGTCGGGACGACCACCTCCCCGGGCAGGGTGAGCTCGAAGGAGCACGCCCCCGCGGTGCCGACCGGCCGCCCGTCCGCCGTCACCGCGAGCAGGTTGCGGTCCATCTCGGTCGCCGCCCACCAGACCCCGCCGCCGTCCGCGTTCGGGGTTTCCGGGAACCGCCCGAACGCGGCGTGAAGCGTGTCGACGAAGACGTCGAGGTCCTGGTCGGTCGTGGAACGGATCTCCATGCGGTGCTGCTGCCTCCCCGTACTGCCGGCGCCACCGCGCGCGGCGCCCCCCGAAGTGCAGCGCGACCGGGCTGCCCGGTCAACCGAATTACCGGCGGGCGGGGCATCGCCGGGCCATCGTCGGGACGTCGCCGGCGGGCTCACCCGGGCGGTGACTGGAAGTCGTAGTTGGCGACGTGATGCTGGACCTGTACAGGTGGCCGGCGAACGGGAAGCGCTAGTTGGCAAGAACGTCCGCGAGAGGTCACGGAGTGTATCGATCTGCTGGGTCAGGATTCGTTGGCGCCGGAATGCGCCGGACCGCCTTGGAGGTCGCGGACCAGGTGGGTGGCGTCCCGAACGAGACCACTCTTGCGGGTGACGACCACCCGCAAGAGTGGCGAGAACCGTCAGCGCGCGGGCATCACCTGCCCAGTTGCCACGCAGCTGAGTACGTGATGTCCATGATGCCCACATTGTGGTCAAGGATCTGCAGGTCGCAGTAGCGAGCGACCTGCCTCCCGGACGCATCCAGCACGGGGATCCCGCTGGGGAGGAACCGCCCGCCGCGAACGGTCAGCACGGGCTGTCCGTCCTTGTACTCCAGCGTCAAAGTGCCGACGTCCTCGGGCTTGACCTCGGACGCCGGAACAGGAGTCGGCTGCGCGGGTGCCGTCGCCTCGGGAGTTGCAGTCAGCCCGAGGCTTGCCATCTGCTCGGGTGACATCTGCACCTTGGCCGGGCCCTTCGAGTTGGGCGTGGTCTCGGACATGGCTGCCTCCTCACTGGCCGGCCTGCTGCCGACGCGCCTGGATCATTCCATGACGGATCGTCAGGAACCCTCGCTCCCGAGGTGGGTTGGCATCCTGGAGTAGCGGGATAGCTGGTTACCACCCGTAGTCGGTCAGCGGGCGTCGCCAACTATGACTTCCATTCGCCAGCTACGACTTCCAGTCACCCGGGCCTGACGGCGGGCGGTGGCAGCGAGTGGCGGGGAAACGCTGCACAAAGGCTGCGGGTGGTGCCGGGAAGCCGAAACGCTGCACAGTGCCGAGGTGACCACGCACGCCTGCCCGTCCGCGTCCCTCTCCCCCGTCGTCCCCGTCGTCGCGGCTCCGGCCGCGGAGCTGGAACGCCTGGTCGCCGCGGTGGCCCGGGGCGACCAGGCGGCGTACGCACGGCTGTACCGGGCCGTGGCCGCACCGGTGTACGGGACGGCGCTGCGGACGCTGCGCAGCCCCTCGCAGGCCGAGGAGGTCGCGCAGGAGGTGCTGCTGGAGGTCTGGCGCGCCGCCGCCGGCTACCGGCCGGCCCGCGGCACGGTGCTGGCCTGGGTGCTCACCATCGCCCACCGCCGCGCCGTGGACCGGGTCCGGGCAGCTCAGGCCGCCGCCGACCGCGAACTGCGGGCGGCCCTGCGCGAGCAGCCGGTCCGCGAGCCTGGCGCCGAACCGGTCGCCGAGCAGGTCGAGCGGGTCCTCGACGCGCGCCGGGTGCGGTCCGCGCTCGCCCGGCTGAGCGGCGTCCAGCGCGAGTCGCTCGTCCTGGCGTACTACGGCGGGTACTCGCAGAGTGAGATCGCCCGGGCCCTGGGGGTGCCGCTGGGCACGGTGAAGACCCGCATGCGGGACGGGCTGCTGCGGCTGCGGACGGCCTTCGACGGCTCCTGACGCCCGGGCCCGACAGGGGATCATGGCAGTGGCGAAGGACGCCCGGGACGTCCAGGGCATCCGAGACGCCCGGGACGCCCGGGTCATCCGGAAGATCCGCGAGAGGAGAACGATGGGTGCCGACCAGGCGGGCCTGCCGACCGGCGGCGTGGCCCGGCTCCTCGGGGTGTCCCCCACCACGATCCGCTCCTGGGAGCGCCGCTACGGCATCGGCCCCTCGCTGCGCGACCCCGGCCACCACCGCCGCTGGAGCCCCGAGGACATCGCGCTGCTCGAAGCGATGTGCCGCCTGGCGGCCCGCGGCGTGCGCCCGGCCGAAGCGGCCCGGGCGGTGCTGGCCTCCCACCACGCGGCCGGGGCCGAGGCCGGGGCCGGTGCCGGTGCCGGTGCCGCGAACGAGGCCGTCGCACCGGTGCCCGGGCAGGCCGCGCAGCCGGGGCCGGAGGCCGGTCGCGGCCCGGCCGGCGGCCGCTCGCTGCGGATGGGGGCGGTCCGCGCCGAGTGCCGGGGCCTGGCCCGGGCCGCCGTCCGCCTGGACTCCCCGGAGGTCGCCCGGATCCTGCGGGAGGTGGTGGATTCGCTCGGGGTCGTCGACGCCTGGACCGAGGTGATGATGCCCGCGCTGCGCGCGACCGGACGCAAGTGGGCCTCCTCCGGCGAGCAGTACGTCGAGGTCGAGCACCTGCTGTCCTGGCACGTGTCCACCGTCCTGCGCGCCGCGGCCGTACGGCCCGCCAGGCCGCGGCCCGCGCCGCCCGTCCTGCTGGCCGCGATGCCCGACGAGCAGCACAGCCTGGCACTGGAGGCGGCCGCGGCGGGCCTGGGCGAGCGTGCGCTGCCCTTCCGGATGCTGGGCGCGGCCGTCCCGCCCAGGGCGCTGCTGGACGCGGTGCACCGGATCGGCCCGGGCGCCGTGATGCTCTGGTCGCAGCTCCCGCCCACCGCCGACCACGAGCTGGTCCGGCGAGTGGCCGACTCCACGTGGGGCGCGCGCGGCTCCCGCGGCCGGGCCCTGGTGCTGGCCACCGGCCCCGGCTGGGGCCGCTCCGGCGCCCCGGGCGGCACCGCGGGCCCGCAGAGCCTGGCGAGCGCCCTCGACCTCCTGGAGCGGACCGTCACCGGGTGATCCGCGCGGCCGTCCTCCAACCGCCGAATATCCCCCGGCCGCCGAATGGCACCCGCCTCCGGATGTCACCCGTTCGGGTGACTCCAAGTGCGCTCGCCCATCCGGGGCCCGTTCGGCACCGAAGCCACGGTGCCGGCGGTCGGCCGGGACGAGGACATGGACGGGTACGTGGACATCGGCATGGACGTGGACGTGGACAGGAGCGCGATGAAGGTGTCCCCCAGAACGGCACGGACGCTGCGGGTCCGGCCCGCGACCCACGAGGACCAGGCCCAGGTGGTCCGGCTGATCATGGCCGACCGGCCCGCCGTGCCCTTCCCGGCGACGGCACCCGTCGCCTGGGACCGCCGGCCCGACCGGACGGTCCTCGTCCTCCACGACGGGGACGGCCGGCTCCAGGGCGCGATGGCCGTGCACCGCCGGACGACGGCCGGCCAACTCACCGGCGGGGTGGCCTGGCTGCACTGCCGCGAGGCCGCGGACGCGGCCGAGGCCCTCGTCCGGACCGTCCTGGCGCGGAGCGGCGGCCTGACGGCCGTCACCGCCTTCACCGACCCTTCGCCCTGGCCGCCCCACCTGCCCGGACTGCCGCTCCACCGCCGACCGGTCACCACCCGGGCGTTCCTCGCCCACGGGTTCCGCCCGATGGACCACCGCCTCCTGCTGCACCGCCCCGCCACGTCCACCATCGACCGCGCCGCCCTCGGCCCGCGCACGGCCGACGCCCCGCCCCTGTGGGTTTCCCCGGAGGGCACCCTCCACCGCGACCGCGGCACCGTCGGCCCGCCCGCACCGGCCGTCCTCTGGCGCCGCAACCTGCCCCGTGCGCTGGAGGAACTCGACCGCGCCGGCGGCCGGGACGTCCTGGCCATCGTCGATCTGCTCGCCCCCGGCGCCTGCGAACTCGCCGCCGTCCTCGCCGGGTTCGGCTTCGATGAGCTCGACCTGCTGCGCTCGATGGTCCTGACCTGAGCCTGGCCCGGGGTCCGCCGCCTCCCGGACCGCCGGGTCGCCGGGCACGGCGAGCGTTACATTGAGGCGGAGAGGGGCGCCGGTCCGGAACGGGGTGGCTGATGCACTCGATCACCGCCTGGCTGAGCGGACTGTCCGGTCCGGTCGGGTACGCGGTGGTCGCGGGCCTCGTGCTCGTCGAGGACGCCCTCTTCTTCAGCTTCGTCGTCCCCGGCGAGACCGCGGCCGTCCTCGGCGGGTTCCTGGCCCACCAGGGCCGGCTCTCGCTCGGCTGGCTCGTCCTGTTCGTGGTCTGCGCCGCCGTCCTCGGCGACACCGCCGGCTACGAGATCGGCCGCCACATCGGCCCCAGGATCCTCGACACCCGCCCGATGCGGCGCCATGCGACCCGGGTCGACCGGGCCCAGGACCTGATCCGCCGCCGCGGGCCGGCCGCCGTCTTCTTCGGCCGCTTCGTCGCCTTCTTCCGCGCCATGGTGCCCACCCTGGCCGGCATGTCCCGCATGCCCTACCGTCGCTTCCTCCTGTTCAACGCCCTCGGCGGCGTCCTCTGGGGCGTCGGGTTCACCCTGCTCGGCTACTTCGCCGGAGCCGCCTACACCCGGGTCGAGAGCACCGTCGGCCGGGTCCTCGCCCTCGCGATCGCCGCGGGCGTCGTCATCGCCCTCGCCGTCTGGTACCTGCGCCGGCACCGGCGCGGCGACCGCGCCCCGGACCGCGGCGACCGGGACGAGTAGTCCTGCCCCCACCATCGGATCCGCCACCATCGGACCCTCCCCGTGGTCTCCGGAGCCCGACGCGGATCTCGGTACCGCCCGACGGCACGGGCCCGCGCGGCGGCGGCTTGCGGGCCGTCGGCGAAGGCGGGCCCGTGACCAGGCAGGAGCACGCACGCCGCGCACCGGTTTGCCGCTGAAACCGCCCATCCGGGCGATGTGCAGCGGACCACCGATCGCCGCATCGGCCTCGTGGATCCGGATGTCGGCGCCGGCCTGCCGCACAGCGGTGACCAGCCCGATGCGGTCCAGGTGGCCGTGCGTGAGCAGCACCGCCCGGACATCGCGCAGCGACCGGCCCGAGCGGGCCGGCCGCTGCCGCAGTTGCCCCGGATGACCGGGGAGTCCGGCGTCCACCAGCACCAAGCCGTCGGGCCGGTCGACCGGAGAGAAGTGACCATGTCGTCGCCAAGGCGTTCGACCGACGGAGCGACCTGCCGGGCCCGCTCGGGCCGCGCGCGAGGAGGCATGTTCCCTCCCCGGCGCATATCGACATGTCGATGGCGGTTCGCTGTCATCGGATTCTTCCTCAGGGGCGTGCTCCGTGCCATCGGCACAGGGGCGTACGGCGCCCCGAACCGAAGGCGGGCCCGTGACCGCACCGCGTGGCAAACGCGCACCGGGAGCGACGCCCGCCGCGTCCGGCAGCGCGGCCTCCGGCCCGGGGTTACGGTCGGAGGGCCGACGACCGAGGGCTGACGGAACCGGCGCCGGGCCCGGTCGGGCCGGACCACCCGACCCGTACTCGCGGTCCGGAATCCGGCCCGGAATCCGGTTCGGACCCGGACATCCGGGCAGCCGCCCGGTGTCCCATCCGTCGAAGCCCAGGACCCGGAAAGGGGAACGAGCCCATGACCACACCCGACGACCACGGAACGCAGCCGGACGAGGCGACGCAGGAACGGTCCGCCGAGGAACGCGCGATCACGGCCCCGACCCCGGCGGACGTCCGGGCGAAGGCCGAGGGCCGGGTCGGAGCCCGGGAGCGCTCGGCCGAGGAGCGATCCATCAGTGCGCCCACCCCGGCCGACGTGCGGCGGAAGGCGAAGCCGGGCGAGGACGAGGAGCCGGAGCCGCCCGCGGCGGACACCGTGGCGCCGTGAGGCTCCGCACGATCACGCGGTGATCACCCGGCGACCCGCGAGCCCCACCCCACCCGCCAGCCCAGCCCCGCCCCGCGACCGTGCGCCGGGGCGGGGCTTCACTGTGCGGGCCCGGGGCGGTGGGCGACCACCCGCTCCCCCGACCGGGAAACCACCCGGGTGGGGGATCACGCCGGGCAACGCGGTTGCGTTGAGAGACGAGGAATGCACCCCGGGCGCGCGGGTAACCGAGCGCTGCCACCACCGGCCGCCGCGGTCGGGGAAAACCGGGTGCCACCGCCAGAATGGGAGTTCGTCGCATGACTGTCGCCACCTCCTGGTCCACCGCCGTCACCCTGCCCGAGGGCCCGTTCCCCGACGTGGCCGTGGAGGCGCAGCTGCGGTTCGACACGGCGTCGCCGTACGCGGTGTGCCTGGCGTTCCCGCCGCTCGGCGACGACGACGCGGCGCGGTGGACCTTCGCGCGCGAGTTGCTGGACCGGGGCCGGCACGGCCCGGCCGGCCACGGGGACGTGACCGTCGCGCCCGGGCCGGAGGACCGCGTGCTGATCACCCTGCGTTCTCCGGCCGCGCGGGCCGTCATCAGTGTTCCGGCGGCCGTCGTGGCGGCGTTCCTCCTGGACTCCTTCCGCCTGGTGCCGGCCGGCGCCGAGGCCGAGCACCTGGACCTCGACGCCGCCCTCGCCCGCCTGCTCTCCTGACTCCGCCCCGCCCCGCCCCGCCACCGGGACCGGGGCCGCCACCGGGCCGGGCCAAGGGCATGCCTCCCGGCGCGCGGGGTAGGAGGGCGTCACGCGACGGCCCCGGCCCGCCGGTCACCTCCCCCTCGGGTCCGGGCCCGCCGCCGGAACGCGAGGAGAGGAGAAGACCGTGACCACCCCACCGTTCCCGGCCACACCCGACGGCCCCGCCCTGTACGCCGTCGCCGTGCCCGCCCTGGCCCTCGCCGTGCTGCTCATCGGCGCGTTCGCCTGGGGCAGCCACCACCTGAACCGCCGACGGCCGAAGCCGGCCCGCGACGCCCCCGCGTCCCCCGCAGCCCGTGCGGACTCCCGGCACGCTCGGCACGCTCCCGGGCCGGACGACACGCACGCCGGCCACCGGAAGCCCGCGGGCCGCGAGGCCGGCCGGCCCTCGCATCGGCGGGCCCACCGCGCGGCCCCGCCCCGACGGTCTTCGTGAGGGCCAGGGACCGCTACCGGCCGCCCGCCGTCACCAGCGGGCGTGGACCTGCGCCCGGATCCGCCGGTCGTACAGCTCGCGCACGGCGGCCAGAGTGGCCGACGGCAGCGGCGACAGCCCGGCGGCGGCCGCGTTGGCCCGGGCCTGCGCCACGTTGCGGGCGCCGGGGATCACCGTCGTCACGCCCGGCTGCTGGGTGACCCACCGCAGCGCCGTCTGCGCCGCGCTCGCGCCCTCGGGTGCGAGCGCGGCGAACTCCACCGCCGCCTCGACGCCCGTCGCGAAGTCCACCCCGGAGAAGGTCTCCCCCTGGTCGAAGGACTCGCCGTGGCGGTTGTAGGTGCGGTGGTCGTCCGGGCCGAAGACGGTGTGTTCGTCGTACCGGCCCGACAGCAGGCCCGAGGCCAGCGGCACCCGGGCGAGGATTCCCACGCCGGCCGCCTCGGCGGCGGGCAGCACCTGCTCCAGCGGCTTGAGCCGGAACGCGTTCAGGATGATCTGGACGCTCGCGACGTTCGGGCGGGCGATGGCCGTCAGCGCCTCGGCGCAGGTCTCCACGCTCACCCCGTAGGCGGCGATCCGGCCCTCCTCCACCAGGGTGTCCAGGGCGTCGAAGACCTCGTCCGAGGAGTAGACCGGCGTCGGCGGGCAGTGCAGCTGCACCAGGTCGAGCCGCTCCACCCCCAGGTTGTCCCGTGAACGGTCGGCCCAGGCACGGAAGTTGGCGAGGTTGTAGTGCTCGGGCCGCTGCTCGACCCGGCGGCCGAACTTGGTGGCGACGAACACCTCGGCGTCCGGGCGCTCCTTCAGGAAACGGCCGATCAGCCGCTCGCTGCGGCCGTCGCCGTAGACGTCGGCGGTGTCGAAGAGGGTGACGCCGGCCTCCACCGAGGCGTCCAGCACGGCCAGGGCGTCCTCCTCCCGGACGTCCCCCCAGTCCGCGCCGAGCTGCCAGGTACCGAGTCCGACGATCGAGACGGGGCGGCCGGTGCGGCCGAGTACGCGCTGTTCCATGGAGCGAGCCTCTCACGCGGGGCCGTTGGGACCAATCCGCGCCGCGGGCGGCTCCGAACATCCGGGGAGAGGCAGCTGAAGCGGTAGAAGCAATCAGAACACCCGACGGCACCACCTGTGAGGCCCCGCCCGTGACCGTATCGATCGCCCTGTTCACCCAGGACCTGCGGCTGCACGACAACCCCGTGCTGCACGCCGCCCGGTCCGCGGCCGACCGGGTCGTCCCGCTGTTCGTCCTGGACCCGGCCGTCGAGGACGCCGGATTCGCCGCGCCCAACCGGCAGGCGTTCCTGGCCGACTGCCTCGCCGACCTGGACGCCTCGCTGCGCCGGATCGGCTCCCGGCTGATCGTGCGCCGCGGCGAACCCGCCGAGCAGACGGCCCGGGTCGCCGCCGAGGTCGAGGCCGAAGACGCGGCCGAGGGTGCTGCCGGTGGCGGTCCCGCTCCCGTCACCGTGCACATCGCCGCGGGCGTCAGCGCCTTCGCGCACCGGCGGGAGGCCCGGCTGCGCGAGGTGTTCGGCGGGCTTCTGCACGTCCACGACGCCTCGGTGACGGTCGTCCCCGCGGGACGGATCACCCCGGCCGGCCGGGACCACTACGCGGTCTTCACCCCGTACCACCGCGCCTGGCAGCAGGCGCCCCGCCGCACGGTGCTCGGCGCGCCCCGGGCGCTCGACACCCCGGGCGGCATCGGCAGCGAGAACCTGCTGCTCACCGGGCCGCTCTCGCCCGCCCTGCCGCCCGGGGGCGAGAGCGCGGCCAGGGAGCGGTGGCGGCGCTGGGACGTCGACGCCTACGCCCGGGTGCACGACGACCTCGCCGCCGACGCCACCTCCCGGCTCTCCCCGTACCTGCACTTCGGCTGCCTGTCCCCGACCGAACTCGTCGAACGCGCCCTGCGGCACGACGGCGAGGGGGCGCAGGCCTTCGTCCGGCAGCTCGCCTGGCGCGACTTCCACCACCAGGTCCTCGCCGCCCGCCCCGACGCCGCGCACCGCGACTACCGCACCAGGGACGACCGCTGGCACCGGGACGAGCGCGAGGCCGAGGCCTGGCGGCAGGGCCGCACCGGCTACCCGATCGTCGACGCCGGAATGCGCCAGCTCGCCGAAGAGGGCTGGATGCACAACCGGGCCCGCCTGCTGACGGCGGCCTTCCTCGCCAAGTGCCTGTACCTGGACTGGCGGATCGGCGCCGCCCACTTCCTGTCGCTGCTGGTCGACGGCGACGTGGCCGACAACCAGCTCAACTGGCAGTGGGTCGCGGGCACCGGCACCGACACCCGCCCCAACCGGGTGCTCAACCCGCTGCGCCAGGCCGACCGGTACGACCCGGACGGGGCGTACGTGCGGCGCTGGGTGCCCGAACTCGCCCACCTGCCGGGGCCCGCCGTCCACCGCCCCTGGCTGCTCGACCCCGCCCCCGACTACCCGGCGCCGCTCATCGCCCCGGACGCCCTCACCGCCCGCTTCCGCGAGGCCCGGGGCCTGGACTGAGCACGGCCGGGCGCCACCCGGTGGAGGGTGGCGCCCGGCCGCGCGGCCTGCTCGGTGATCAGCCGCGATCAGCTGCGATCAGCCGTGGTCGGCCGGGTTCGGCGATGGCTGCCCCTACGACTGTCAGAGGGCGAGCTTCTGGCAGAGCAGCGCGGACGGCCGCGCCGCCCACAGCTGCCACCAGGGCGTGCTGTAGGCCATGCCCGCGACGACCTCGTCGTCCGCGCACTGGCCCTTGGCGAAGCCGTACGAGAAGTCACCGCCACCGGCCGCGGCCGGACGGTTGTCGCCCTTCTCGAACCAGAGCGTGCGGGTCGAAGCACCCAGCGGGGCGGCGGACTTGGCGCAGAGCGCGCCCATCGTCCGGCCGTTGCGGCTGTACCCGGTCATGACCGAGCCGGCCGGGCACTGGGCCTTGGCGTAGCCCGACGCCCATTCGGTCGTCACGTAAGTGCCGCCGTGGTCGACGACGAACGCGCGGCCGGCGTCCCACAGGCCGGCCTTCGTGACGTCCGTGCAGAGGCCGTTGTCGCCGCCGTAGCTCAGCCCGATCAGCCGGCTGCCGTCCGGGCAGGCGGCCTTGAGGGCGTACGGGTCCCAGTCCGGCCGGGTCGCCAGGTAGGCGGAGTGGTTGTCGTCGAACAGGCTGGCGTTGAGCGAGGTCCAGTCCACCAGCCGTACCGGGGGCTGCCCGACGCTGACCGAGGCGATCGGCCATTCGCGGTGGAAGGCCAGGAAGGGCAGGTCCGACTCCAGGATCGGGGTGCCGAGGATGACGAGCCGGGCCATCAGCGCCCCGTTGATGTCGAGTCCGCCGTAGAGGGCCGCCGAACCGTTGACGTCCGGCGTGGTGCTCGCGCCGTCGAGGACGACCGAGCCGTTGACCACGGCCCGCAGGTACGGCTCGATGGACGCCTTCACGCCGACCGTGTCGTACAGGGCGATCGAGCCCTCGGCGAGCAGGCCGGCCTTCGCCGAGGCGGTGCCCCTGAGGTCGAGGCGCAGCGGGGAGACGGTGGAGTTCCCGGGGTCGGTGGTGGTGGTCCAGCCCGGGCCCTTGACGTAGTCCGAGTGGACGCCCCACTGGCCGTCGTAGGCCTGCTCGGCGTCGAGGCTGACGGTGCCGTCGGCGCTGATGTCGGCCGAGAGGGTGAAGGCCAGGTTGATCACGACGGGCAGCGGGCCGACCATCACCACGGGGCTGGCGCTGTACTTGGCCAGGGGTATCCGGATCGGCCCGGTGCTCGCGGTGAGGTTCGCGCTGACGTGCCAGTCCGCGTGCGCGCCCAGGGTGAAGCCGACCCGGGCCTGCTGGGGGTCGATGACGCCGAGGCCGCCCTGGTAGGAGAAGTCGATGGCCGGACGGAGCGAGACCGAGCCGGACAGCTTCGCCGAACTGCCGTCGGGCAGCGGGACGGTGGCGTTCGCGGTCAGTCCCAGGCTGCCGGACACCGAGCCCTGACCGGAGGTCGCTCCGAAGTCGGTGACGACCTGGACGCCACCGATCTGGGGCTGGACGTCGAAGGTGCTCGGGCTGACGGCGCTGCGCAGGCTGGCGCTGGTGCCGCCGAGCAGTTCGGGGAGGGTGGCCGGGCGGGTGGAGACGACCACCTTCCCGTCCGCGGTCGACTGCGCATCGGTGACGGCGACCAGCGCGCCGTGCGGGGCCGCCGGGGTGGGCGGGCTGTCGATCAGCTGCCCGGGCCGGACAGCTGCCGCGGCGGCGTCCGGGCTCGCGGCCAGGGCGGACGGTGCCTGCGGACCGGTGGTGGCCGGTGCGAGCACGGCTGCGCCGGTGGCCGGGTCGTAGGAGGAGAGCGCGAGGACGGGGGCGGTGGTGGCGGCCGCCGGCGCGCTGCCCTGCGCCGGGGCCGCCACCGTGGCCGCGGCGGTGCCGGACGTCGGGGGCGCCAGCGTCGCCGACGCGCTCGGAGCGGCGGACGGGTCGGACGAAGCCGCCGCCGTGGTCGCGGTGGTTGCGGTGGTTGCGGTGGTGTTCGCGGCGGCCGGTGAGGCCGCCGCTCCGGTCAGGACGGCGCCGCAGAGGAGGAGCACGGTGGTTGTCGCCGCGGCTGACAGCGTCAGCTTGCGCACGGTCACGTGGAGGGTCCCTTCGGGGTCAACGGTGCTGAGGCAGTGGTGACTTGTGGCGGGACGCACAGTCCGGAGCCGTCGCACCGACTCTCGAACCGCCGGGTAACATAGCACTGACCGACAGCGTTGTTGACTGGTTCGGGCGATTCCCGGGTCGCGATCACCGAGACTTCACCGCCCTGGAGCGGGGCCTTCCCCCCTGGTTCACACGGCACTCGGCGACCGGAGCCGAGACGGGCCGACGGAGCGGATCCGGAAGGGTTCATGAAGGGTTCCGGCCGTACCGACCGGCCGTCACCTCCGCCGAACGGCCGCCCCGCTCACGGCCTCCCGCTCACGGCCTCCGGCTCACGGCTTCGCCGGGCGCGGCCAGCCCAGGACGGCACGCACCGTCCCGGCGAGGAGCCACTCCTTGTCCTCGGCGCCGAGCCGGTCGGTCTCCCGCAGGGCGAAGAGCTCGTCGGCCCAGCAGTGGTCGCCGCTGATCATGGTGTGGTCGCTGGCCCACATGACGCGCTCGCGGCCGAAGGCGTCCAGCACGCGCAGTAGTTTGTCGAGCGCGGGCGTGAACGGGTAGTCGCCGGCGTGGAACAGCTCCGGGCCGTGCCCCCACTTGATCATGATGTTCGACTGGTCGGACAGCCGCAGGACGTCCTCGAACTCCTCGTCGTTCACCGGCATTCCGACGTGGTCGAGGACGATCGGGGTGTCGGGATGGGCTTTCGCGTAGGGGCGCAGCAGGTGCCCGTTGCGCGCCGTCATCGCGAAGACGGGCAGGCCGTGGTCGGCGGAGGCGTCGAACACCGGCCCGTAGTCGCCCCGGGCGAGTTCCCTGACGTCCTCGTCCTCGCGTGCCACGATCCGCACCGCCCGGGCGTGCGGCGCATCGGCCACAGCCCTGATGCCGGAGGCGAGTTCGGGGTCCCGGTGGTGGATGCGCAGCAGGTGGCAGAAGCGCTCGGGGTACCGGATCGACGCCATCTCGGCCCCGGGCGCGACGGCGCGGAACGCGCGGGCCCCCGGCAGCGCGATGCCCGGCTCGCCGTGGCCGGTACGGGCCTCGAAGCCCCAGAACTCGTCGATCACCGCCCCCTGGATGCCCAGGGCGTTCATGGCGGCGAGGGTCTCCTCGGCGCTCATGGTGAGGTGGAGGTGGATCTGAGCGTCGACGATGTCCATCGGCATGGGTACGTGCCTTTCGCGAACCCGGCCCGGGCCCGGGGGCGAGGTGCGGCGCCACGGTGCCGGTGTCCGCGCCGGACGTCCTCGCAGCCTCACCGTAGGGAACAACGACGCGGGGACGGCAACGACACTTCGGGACAAGGATCATGAGTCCTGATCATGTCCCGGTGAGGACCCGGTGAGGACCGGGTGCGGACCCGGTGCGGCCCCGATGCGGACCCGGCGGGGCCCGGCGGCGGCGATGCAGGCCCAGGTCGACACCGGGATCAACAGCCGCGCCGCCGCTACCCCGCGGCGCCGCCCGCCCTCCCCCGCCACCGGGCGAGGCTGCCACGGGTGGCCAGGGTGTGGGGGTGCTCCGCGCCCAGCACCCGCGCCTGGTCGGCGAGCACGGCCTCCAGGGCTGCGGCGGCACCCGCGGGATCCCCCGCCTCGCCCCGGCAGTACGCGAGGTTGTGGCGGACCGTCATGGTCTGCGGATGCTCCGGACCGAGCACCCGCGACTCGGTGGCGAGCACTTCTCCGAGCACGGCGGCCGCCCCGGCCGGGTCCCCGGCCCCACGCCGCCAGACGGCGACGGAGGCCAGGGCGCT
The DNA here is from genome assembly GCF_042885395.1 of Kitasatospora sp. NPDC058063. Lineage (NCBI taxonomy): Bacteria > Bacillati > Actinomycetota > Actinomycetes > Kitasatosporales > Streptomycetaceae > Kitasatospora > Kitasatospora sp. NPDC058063. The sequence continues at coordinate 213,439 of NZ_JBHVSD010000005.1, read as the reverse complement.
CCTGGTGTCGGGGTGGTCCGGCCCCAGTGCCCGGACACGGCCCGCGTGGAGCTCCCCGTACGCCTCGGCGGCCCCGGCCGCGTCCCCCGCCTCCCCGCGCGCTTCGGCGAGGTCCTCGCAGGCCTTGAGGGTGTCGGGGTGGTCGGGCCCGTCGAGCTGCCGCAGCTTGGCGTGGAGGTCCTCGTGGACCGCGGCGGAGCCCGCCGTGTCACCGGCGATCCCGAGGCACGAGGCCAGGTGGCCCTGAGTGGTCAGGGTGTCGCGATGGGTCGGGCCGAGCACGCGGGACTTCGCGTCGAGGAGTTCCCCGAAGGCGGCGGCCGCACCCCGGAGGTCGTCCGCCTCCACCCGCCAGTAGGCGAGGTTGGTACGGGAGTGGAGGGTGTCCGGGTGGTCGGGGCCCAGCACCCGCAGCCGGTCGGCCAGCACGCCCTCCAGGGCGGCGGCCGCCCCGGCGGCGTCCCCGGACTTCCCGCGCCAGTGGGCGAGGTCGCTGCGGGCGGTCAGGGTGTCCGGGTGGTCGGGGCCGCTGGTGTCCCGCAGCCTGACGCGGAGCTCCTCGAAGCGCGCGGTCGCCCCCTCGGGGTCCCCGACCGCGCCCAGGGACGCGCCGAGGTGGCGGAGGGCGGCGAGGGTGCCGGGGTGGTCGGCGCCGCTGATCCGGGCCCGGTCCGCGAGGAGTTCCTCGAAGGCGGCGGCCGCGCCCGCGGCGTCGCCCGCCTGCCCGCGCCAGGAGGCGAGGTTGTGCCGGGCGGCGAGGGTGTGCGGGTGGTCGGGACCGTGCGCCCGGAGCTGGACGTCGACCATCCGCTCGAAGGCGGCGACCGCCCCGGCGGCGTCGCCGGTGGCGCCGATCGACCAGGCGAGCCGGTTGCGGACGGCGAGGGTGTCGGGGTGGTCGGGGCCGCTGACCCGGACCAGGTCCGCGAGGATCTCCTCGAACTCGGCGGCCGCACCCGCGGCGTCCCCCGCGTCGTGCCGCGTCGCGGCGAGGTTGTTGCGCGCGACGAGGGTTTGGGGGTGGTCCGCTCCCAGGACCCGCAGCATGTCGCGGAGGAGCGCCTCGAAGGCGGCGATCGCCTCGGCCCGCTCCCCCGCCTTCCCGCGCCACGTGGCCAGGTTGTTCCGGGTGATCAGCGTGTCGGGATGGTCCGCGCCGAGGACCCTCACCTGGTCCGGGAGCAGTTCCTCGAACCCGCTGACCGCCGCTGCGGGGTCACCGGCGTCGCCCCGCCGGCGGGCGAGCTCGCCGCGGACGTCGAGCGTGTGGGGATCGTCCGGCCCGAGCACCCGCAGCATGTCGGGAAGGAGGGCCTCCAGCTCGGCGGTCGCCCCGGAGGTGTCCCCCGCGTCCCCGCGCCAGGCGGCCAGGCCGTTCCGGGCGACCAGGGTGTGGGGGTGGTCCGGGCCGAGGATCCGGACCCGGTCCGCGAGCAGCTCGTCGAACTCGGCCGCCGCCAGCGCGGCGTCGCCGAGCGAGCCGCGACACCGGGCGAGGTTGCCACGCGTGGTCAGGGTGTTGGGGTGGTCGGGGCCCAACAGCCGCACCAGGTCGGGGAGCAGGTCCTCGTACGCGGCCAGCGCTCCGGCCTCGTCACCCGACTGGCCGCGCCAGAGGGCCAGGTTATGGCGGACCGTGAGGACGGTGGGGTGGTCCGGGCCCAGGAGGTGCAGCAGGTCCTGGAGGAGTTCCTGGTACGCGGCGGCCGCGCCTGTGGGGTCGCCGGCCTCGCCGCGGCTGTAGGCGAGGTTGTTGCGCACGGTCATGACCTGCTCGTGGTCGGGACCGAACACGCGGGTCAGATCGCGGAGGAGCTCCTCGTAGGCGGCGACCGCGACCGAGGGGTCGCCGGTCCGGCTCCGCCACAGGGCGAGGTTGTTGCGGGTGGTCAGGGTGTGGCGGTGGTCGGGGCCGTGGACCCGCAGCATGTCCACGAGCAGGTCGGTGTGGCCGGCGACCGCGCCTGCGGTGTTGCCGCAACCACCCTCGCAGGTGGCGAGGTTGCTGCGGGCGGTCAGCGTGTCGCGGTGGTCCGCGCCCAGGTGGCGCGCGGAGTCCTCGGCCACCTGCCGGTAGTGGTCCCGGGCGGCCGCCGCCCGGCCGCTCTGCTCCAGGCTGCGGCCGTGCTGGTGGATCAGCGTGTGGGCGGAGTCGGGTCGGTACAGGGCCTCGCCGGCGTGGCCGATCAGCACGGCGGCGTTGGTGCGCAGCGTGTTCACGAGGACGGTGTCGTGGTCGGTGCCGGGCCAGGAGGCGAGCAGCGCGTCGGCCGCGGTCCGGGCGAGTTCGTCGCGCCGGCCGGGGGTGAGCGACTCGCGGGTGGCGCGCTGGACGAGCCGGTGGACGCGGACCGCGTGGTGGGGCGTCCTGGGCGTGAAGTCGATCAGGCTCAGGCGGTGCAGGGTGCGCAGGGCGTCGACGGCCTGCTCGGCGGTCACCTCGGCGGGTTCTGCGGTCGCATCGGCGGGTCCGGCGCCGTCATACGCGGGTCCGGCGCCGTCGTACGCGGGTTCTGCGCCGTCGTGCGTGGGTTCGGGTTCTACGCCGTCGTCCGCACGGAGCCCCAGGTGGGCCAGGGCGGGCGGGCCGGTGAACACACCGCTCGGAATCCCGCTGGGGGCGAGCACGGCGGCGAGTTGGAGCATGGGCCGCGCCAGCCCCCGAGGGTGCAGCTGGTCGGCGCGTTCGACGGACAGCGACCAGGCGGCGGCGACCGAGATGCGGTAGTCGTCCGCCCGCGCGGATTCGGGGAAGAGGTCGGCCAGGGTGCGGGCACGGTCGGCAAGCCGGGTGCGGTACTCGGCGATGCCGATGTCGGCGGCCTCGACCAGGTAGGCGGAGGCCTGGGACAGGGCCAGCGGGAGGTGACCGAGGTCGGAGGCCAGGCCCCGCAGGTCCTCGGCCGCATCGCCGCGGTCGGCGGGCGCCAGGGTGGCGTGGAGATAGTCGGCGGCCTGTTCGACGGTGAACATGCCGACGGGCACGAGACGCCCGCGTCGGACGAGCTCGGCGTCGCGGCGCCGGGTCGTCACCAGCGTCTGGGATTCGGGGCCGGCCGGCGGCCACAGACCCACGAGGTCCTCGGGGTCGGCGAGATCGTCCAGCACGACCAGCCACCGGCACGACCGGTCCGGCCTGGGGTGCAGCCAGGCCAGGAACTCCTGCGCCGCCCGCTCGCTGTTGCCCGGGTCGGCGCCGAGCAGGTCGGCCGCCGCCCAGGCGTAGGCGTCGACGACCCCCTGACGGGTCGAGGCGTTCACCCAGACCTGCAGGTCCACCCGGCCGTCCCGCCACTGGCGGTTCGCGTGGTCGGCCGCGACCTGGGTCTTGCCCGCCCCTCCGGTCCCCACCAGGACGACGGTCCCCGGATTGGCGAGGGCCTCACGGAGTCCGGCGTCGTCCCTCCCGCGGTCCTGGAAGCAGCCGGCCGTGGAGGGCGGCACATCGATCCGGTGCGGCAGCGGCACGGGCTCGCGCCGCTCCTGCGTGATGTACGCGACTCCGGTGACGGCAACGGAGTTGGCGCCGTTCGCGAACGCGTTGCCGGTGCGCGAGAGCAGCGACGCGCGGACCTCGTCCCCGCCGGACCCGTGGAAACCCGTCACGGCGAACCCGCCGGCCTCGGCCCGCGCATCGCCGGATTCCGTGACCTGTGTCGCCGTCCCCGGGCGCGGATCGCCGGGCTCCGGCAGCGCCGGTTCCCCCGGCGCGGCCGAGCGGCCGCGCCACCACTCCCTGACCTTCTTCACGGCAGGCCCCCCGTCCGGTGGTCGCGCGGTTCAGCTGTTGTCGACGCCGGTGACGGCCTTGCTCCCCTGGCCCGTGGCCTTGGCGTTCCCGGTCCGATCCGCCCGGAAGCTCCCGCCGCCCGCGCCCCCGGGGTCGCGCACGCCGGTGCTGGCCACTCCGCCCTCGCTCGCCTCGGCCGCGCCGGTGCGGACGGCCGTGCGGACCCGGCCGGAAGCCGACGCCGCTGCCGCGGACCGCTGCTGGAGAACGGCCCAGACCAGGGCGGCGATGCCCGAAGCGCCCTGGACCGACGCACCGACCAGCTGCCCGGCGTCGGGGCCGTCCATCAACCAGAACACCGGCGTCGAGACGATTCCCGCCACCGCCACCACGATCACCGAGACAGTCCATCCACGCGACATCCCCAGCCCCCTTCCACGCCGGGCCCGTCCCGGGCCCGCGAGCCACCACCCCGATGCGCCCGTATTTCCCCAGTGGCAGCACCTTCACTCGCCCGTGCGGCGCCCGTGGACGAATCGTGAATCATCCGGGACCGCTTCGTGGCAGAAGGCGACCGCGGGGGCTCCCCCACCCACCGCGCGCCGCGGCAGGCCGCTTCGCAACGCCGAGTCGGCCCGCAAGGTCGGACATCGGTGGTGGGGCGGTGTCGGTGGCGACGCCTAGGGTGCCTCGTATCCGAGACCAGGAGAAGGACATGCGCTTTGTCGACGACGTGGCCGTACCGGTGTCAGGCGAGTGGGAGGCATGGCTCGCCTACGCGGACGCGCTCACCGCGGCAGGTGATCCACGAGGCGAGGCGATCCGGCTGGAGCACCTCCAGGAGAACGGCGGCGGGGATGCGGCCGAGCTTGCCAAGGTGTACGGGCAGGTGGAGCGTGCGCTCGGCCTCGATCCTCTGCGCGGTGACGGCTCCTGGCAGTTCACCTGGTCCCGCGGCTTCATCGACAAGGCCGTCTTCCGGCTGGTGGCGGAGACCGCGCCGCAGCGCCGGGCGCTGGTGGAACGGCTCCTGGCGGACCTGCCCCTCCCGGAGCCGCCCCTCTCCGGGGCCTTCGATCCGACCGATCCCGAGCAGTGGGAAGCGGCGCTGATCGACGTCCTGCTGTCCCACCCGGCGAGCCGCCTGCTGGCCGGCCTGGAACTGCACCTCACCGACTACCACCACTCCGCCGAACGCGCCGCGGCCGCCCTGGCCCGTCGGCGGTGGCCCCGCCTGGAGTCCCTGTACTTCGGCCACGACTTCGACACGCTCTACGAGCACCACAAGACATCGACGGGCAACCGGATCGAGCCCGAGACGTACCTGCACGACGCGGTGGTGCCCAAGGAGGTGGAGCGCGCCCTGTGGAGGTCCCTGCCCGCACTGCGCACCCTGGAACTCGAAGGCGCTTTCCTGTTCGACGATGTGGAGCACGAAACCCTGACCCATCTGCGGACCCGGGGGGCCGTCTTCTCGGACGGTTCCCTGTTCGCGTTCTCGGCACCCGGTCTCACCTCGCTGGAGGTGGAGATCGGCCATGACATCCACGGCGTCGTGGGGACGAACGCCCAGCTGGAGGAACTCCAGGCCGCCAGTTATCCGCTGCTCCGGAGCCTCGACCTGAGCGAGGCGCACTTCGACCCCGACGGGGCCGGCGACTTCGCCGTCCTCGCGGAGAGCTCGCTGCTCCCCCAGCTCGCGTACCTGGGCATCAGGGACCTGGTGATCGAGGACACGGACGACGACCGGGACCCGCTGACCGTTCTGACGGAACTGGCCCCCCGATTCGCCCATCTCGACCTGCACGTGGACGGCGACATCGACATCGAGGGAGCCGACGACCAGGACGTCGACCGCGTCCTCGCCGCGCTCGGCTTGGGCGAGCACGCGGACACCGATGACGCGGACGTCGATTGAGCGACGCGCGAGACCCGCACGCCGGGCACTCCACCCGCTCCCGGCTCGTCGTGGCACGGACGGTCAGGTACTCGGCGTGGACGGCGATGCCATCGGCGGGTTCGCCTGCCTGCCGGATCCCGTCCGGCGTGTGCAGGTCGGGTGCCGAGTGCCTGTATCGACCGTTGCTTCCGCCGATCTGCTAACCTGCCGGAGGCCGTGCGAGAGAACAAGGAGGTGGTACCCGTGAACGTATCGACATGGGTGCTCTCCTCCGGGGTCACGGTCGGGCGATAGGTCGTCGTCCGGGAGCGCCGTTCCAGCGCATTCCCGAAAGGCACGACCATGAACTTCACTTCCGAACAGCGCCTCGACGACGACATCCTCGAGCGCGAGTTCACCCTCGGCGAGATCCCCGGCATCCTGTGGACGCCCGCATCCGCTTCCGCGTCCGAGCCGGTCCCGCTGGTCCTGCTCGGCCACCCGCCGCTCGGCCTGCACAAGATGTACCCCCGGCTGGTCGCCCGGGCCCGACGCTGCGCGGCGGACGGCTTCGCCGCCGCCACCATCGAGCTGCCCGGGAGCGGTGACCGGCCCCGCTGGGACGCGGCCGAACAGGCCCGCGCCGACCTGCGGCAGGCCATGGCCGCCGGTGAGCCGGTCAGTGACGAGATCATCGACGCCCTCATCCTCCCGCTCGTCGACCGGGCCGTCCCGGAATGGCGGGCCGCCCTGGACGCCCTGCTCGCGCTGCCCGGGATCGGCGGCCCGGTCGGGTACTCGGGGGGAATCATCTCCATCGGCATCCGGCTGGCGGTGGTCGAACCGCGCATCGTGGCCGCCGGCCTCTTCGCCGGGAGCTTCGTGCCCCGCGCCATGTTCGAGGAGGCCCGCCGGGTCACCGTTCCGCTGCACGTCCTGCTGCAGTGGGACGACGAGGGGAACGACCGGCAGGCGTCCCTGGACCTGTTCGACGCCTTCGGCTCCCAGGAGAAGACGCTGCACGCCAACATGGGCGGGCACACGGGCGTCCCGCAGTTCGCCGGGGAGGACGCGGCCGGATTCTTCGCCCGGCACCTGCGCTAGCCACGGGCCGGACCGGTGGACGGTAGGCAGTGCCGACCGACACACCACTCGTCAGGACGGCCTGGGCCCCGGCCCGTGCCTTCCGTGACGGCGCCGGCCGGCAGGTGCACAACCGCCTCGACCGGGCCGGTACCAGCCATCGGCGGTACCGGCCCGGCCGGGCGGCGCCCGGTCGGGGCGGCGCTCGGTCACCAGCCGCACCGAACCGACTCCGGCCCGGGCTGTACCGGCGTCAGGCTTTGCGGATCCGGTCGCCGATCTCCGGCCTCGCCTCGAACCCGGCCGCTCTGTAGGTGGCGACGGCACCGGCGTTGGAGCTCGGGGTGCACACCCGAACGCTCGACGAGCCCATCGCCCGCAGCGCGGCCGCCCCGGCGACGGTGATCGCCCGACCGTACCCGCGACCGCGGTGGTCCTCGTGGACGCCCATCGGCTCGACCAGTCCCGGCTTCCCCGGGCCGGCGGACCAGACCGTCACCACCGCCGCCGGGTTGCCGTGGTCGTCGTAGGCGCCCAGGCAGCGGGCGTCGGCAAAGAACGGCCCCGCCGACATCGCGTGCCAGTACTCGCGCGTGGGCCGCGAGGTGTTGAACGCCGACCGCAGAACGTCGGCGAAGTCCTGCGCCTGCTCCGGGCCGATCGCCCTGATCCGCGCGCCGGGCTCCTCCACCGCTTCCGCGAGGTCGCGGAAGAGCGGCGTCCACGGCTCGTCGACGCCCCAGCCGTCCTCGGTCAGCAGGTCGTGAAGCAGCAGGCCCGGCGGCGCCTCGACGGACACCGTTCCATCCGGCAGCACGTCGCGGTCAGGCAGCGAAATGTCCTCGACGAGCCGCCGTGCCAAGTCCTCGTCCTGGAACGCGTCGGGAGCGACCGTCATCCGCAACACCGTCGGCGAGTCCAGCATCCCGACGGCGAGGATCCGTCCGCCCCGGCTCCAGGTCCGAACCGCCGCGGCCGTCTCAGCCGTTCCGAGCCGATGGTTCCAGCCGATGTCCCCCGCGTGCAGCTGCATCGGCGCTCCGTCGTCCTGCCACTCCCGCAGTGCGCCCATGGCCTCGCGCACCCCGCCTGCGGTCGGCGTTTCCAGCACTATCGTCATAGCCGAGATCCGACACCCCGTCCCGGAGATCTGCAACCCATTAACCGGAAGTCCTGCCGACCACGGTGGCTCTCCGGTCCGGTTGCCGAGCGGTCACGGAACGTCGCACTCTGATAAGAGGCACCTCCGCAGGTCAGGTGAATCGCAGAAATTCAAGAAGTGGGCGCCATGCAGCTGCCAGCGGAAATCGACAAGGTAGTCGCGCCGCCGGAAGGTGGTGACTTCAGCGGACGACGAAGCCGTCACGGACATCGTCATCGCCACGATCACGGGTGCCGTCTCGGCCTCGTTCTACCTGACCCGCGCCCAGGCCGCTGTCATCACGGAGCGGTTCTGGACTCCGGAGCGGATTCGCCGCACGGGGCTCCGCCCGATATCCCCTGAGGAAACCGAAGGGATTCGAGTGGAGCTGGGCATCGGGGTCGCGAACTTCAGATGTGCTCCGATCACGTGCGCCTGCGGCCACGCCCACGACGCATTCGCCTTCATTCGGCAAGGGATTCGCGAGCACGGCCTCGATGTCGTCAATTCTGTGTTCTCCCTGAAGGATTCGACGTTCCTCCAGGCCAATGCATCGTTCACCCCGATCTGCCCCGTGGACGACCAAGAGCTGAGCCGCACCCACCGCGCCGACGACGGCTTCGCATACGACTGCGACGAGTACGGCGGGTGCTGCTACCAGAAGTGATGCGAGGGCGTTCCGCGAGTATCGGTGGTTGTTCCTCCGTCACTCGGCCAGGGCCGCGCGGAGGAACGCGAGGATCTCGTCACCGTCACCGTCGCCGCGACATGGGTGGCCTGTTAAGTACGGTCGTGTGCGGGACACTGCGCGGTCTGGTCACGGGGTGTCGCGACCGGTTGCTTCGGCCTTTGCCTGCAGCTCGTCGGGCCGCTGAGGCAGTTCACCATCGCCAACTCCAACCACCCCAACCACACCGTGCAGACCCGGGCCCTGCACGCCTACCTGCGCTGGCGCAACGCCAACGCCGGCCACCGCGACGTCCTCGCCGCCGAACGCAAAGAACGCGCCCGCATCCGAAGCGAGAAAGGCATCCGCTGGGGCGGACGGCCTCTCAAGAGCGCAGCTTGATCCAACCTGGCGGACCTGTCCGGCCGCATCACTAGGGTTTCGGCCATGAGTGACGACGTTCATATGACCGCTTCGGCTTCGGATCCGTCGGGGGCGGAAGGGTGGTGGACGGACCTGCCATGGCTGGTGAACGCTGATCCGGAGCGGGTTCTGGGGTTGCTGGCTTCCGATGCGGATTCCGATGCGCGACTGATGGCTGCGGTCTACCGGGCGTCGGTGGACGTACACCGGGACGTGCCACTGTGGGTGCGGCGGCAGCTGCTGGCCCTGGACGCGGCTCGGTACGGGGACCGGGAGTTGTCGGCACGGATTGCCGCCGTGTCAGTGGAGGATGTCGACACCGAGCCATGGCAGGTGCTGTGGTCCACCGGCGCGCAGAGTGACCCGCACTTCCAGATGAACCCGTCCGGTCACACCGGCGGTGTTGACGCGGTGGTGACAACCTTCTCGGACGGCCGCCACGTCGTGGTCACCGGCAGCAAGGACCAGACGGTCCGGGTGCGGGACCTTGAGACCGGCCAACCGGTCGGCGGGCCCATGAGCGACCTCAACGGCAGAGTGTGGGCGGTGGCGACGGAGGTCGTGGACGGTCGGCCGTGCGTCGTCACGGCCAGCGACTGGGCGGTACTCGCGTGGGACCTGGCCACCCGCCAGCAGACGGGCGAGCTGCCGGGGATCAACGGTGAGGTGTGGTGTCTGGGCACGGCTGTCGTCCAGGGGCGACCGTGTGCGCTCGCCAGCGACGACGACGTGTCCGTGCGGGTCTGGGATCTGGCCCGTGGGGAACAGGTCGGCGAACTCACCGGACACGACGACTTCCTGATGGCCATCGACACGCTGGTGATCGATGACAGGCCCCATGCGGTGGGCTGTACGAGCGGTGGCAAGGTCTGGCAGTGGGACCTGACCACCGGACAACCGGTCGGGGAGCCCCTGCCGGGCCACGACGGCGAAGCGTGGGCGGTCGCGACAGCGGTCGTCGGCGGCAGAGCCCACGCGATCACGGCAGGTTACGACGCCACCGTGCGCGTGTGGGACCTGGTCATGGGACGGGAAGTCGGCAGGCTGGTCGGCCACGAAGGCACCGTGTCCGCGGTGGTGACCGCGGTGATCGGTGGAGAACTCCGGGTCGTCACCGGTGGTTCGGATGGAACGGTGTGCCTGTGGGAGCTGGCCGCCGGGCGGCAGATCGGCCGGGAGCTGGTGTTTCCCGCGCCAGTCCATGCGCTGACCGTGACCCCGGAAGGCTCGCTCGTGGTGGGCTTCGGCGGCGACGTCGCGGTCCTGTCCCTGCATGCCGACCCTGACTCTACTGGGCCGTGAGCCGTTGGTGCTGTGACCGGATGGTTGCTGGTTCCGCCCCGGCGATGAGGACAAAACGCAGCCAGCGGCTGCGCAACCCGCCGAAGGGTTCTTGAAACGTGTCGAAGCCGATCCGGAGCGTGCCGGTGGCGGCACTGGCGTTGGTGACGGTGGTCAGGCACAGCGCCACCGCGGTGGCGGCCAGGCCGGCGGCTTGGAGCAGTCGTTTCACGAGATCTCCTCAACAGAAGGGGTCTTGAGAAAAGTTCGTTCCGGTGCGACCGAGCGTGTGCAGCCACCCATCCGTGTGAACCCGTCCGCCCCGGGTCGGCAAGGCGGCCCAGCATGCCGGTGACCAGGGCGGTCTGGGTGGGCACGGCATCGGGTAGATGAACTCGCCCTGGGCGTGGGCGCCGTGGCCGACCACGCCCATGCCGCACAGCTCCCCGTCCAGCTCGCCGCCGCCGACCTGCTGGAGCAGGACCCGTTCGGGCCGGCCGAGCTCTGCTCCGCCCTCGACCCCACCGCGGGCCGAGGAGCACCGAAGTCGTCACTCGCGCGCTCCGGTCTCACTCCAGTGCCGCATCCACCAACTCGGGTGGGATGACCTGGGTCGATTCACCAATATGACCGGGCAGGAACACGGTCCTCGAGTCCGGACGACAGCCCCTCAGTCTCCATGCCCGGGGCCGTCGCTGTCAGTCCGTATGGTTCCGGGTTCCGTGCCCCGCGGCGCGTCGCTACCGTCCGAACCGTCGGAAATCCGGCGGTCCGGACGGGCCGCCGTCACGCGCCTTCAGGAGGTCACGGTGACCGCGAACCACCTCACCCGCAGGAGCATCCTCAAGTCCGCCGGCGGGCTCGGCGCCGCGCTGGCGCTCGGCGGCGCGGGCGTCCTCGCGACTGCCTCTGCCGCTCGCGCGGCCGACGACGGCTTCGGCCTGCACATCTCCGACCGCAACGAGGGCGACGCCCGGATGTGGTACTACCGTTTCCGGACCGCCGAGATCGGCTGGGAGCCGGCCGTCAACGTGCTGCTTCCCGACGACTACCACACCAGCGGCCGCACCTACCCGGTCCTCTACCTGCTGCACGGCGGCCTCCAGGACTTCATCGAGTTCGACCGCCGGGGCGTCCGCGACTGGACCATCGGCAAGCCGCTGATCGTCGTGATGCCCGACGGCGGGCAGGCCGGCTGGTACTCCAACCCGGTCAGCACCAACGTCGGCCCCCGCAACTGGGAGTCCTTCCACATCAACCAGCTGATCCCCTGGGTCGACGCCAACTTCCGCACCTTCGCCGAGCCCGAGGGCCGCGCCGTCTCCGGCTTCTCCATGGGCGGTTTCGGCGCCCTGAAGTACGCCGCCAAGTACTGGGGTCACTTCGCCTCGGTCAGCGCCCACTCCGGCCCGGCCAGCCTGCGGCTCCACAGCGGCGCGCTCGCGCACTGGGCCAACGTCTCCTCCGCCGTGCAGGACCTGGCCGGCGGCAGCATCTACGGCATGCCGCTGTGGGACCAGGCCAGGGTGACCGCCGACAACCCGGTCGAGCGCCTGGAGAGCTACCGCAACAAGCGGATCTTCCTGGTCGCCGGTACCAGCCCCGACCCGACCAACCCCTTCGACACCTTCAACGAGACCGAAGTGCTGGCCGGCCAGCGGGAGTTCCGCGCCCTGCTCGACGGCGCCGGCATCCCGTACGAGGCCCACGAGGAGTCGGGCGGCCACTTCATCCGCCCGGACATGATGCAGCGTGACATCGACGGCATCATCGGCCGCCTCCGCAAGGCGTGAGGGGCGCTCCGATGGTCTCCCTCACTTCGCGGTCGGCCCTGGCCGCGGCCGCCCTGCTGCTGCCGCTCACCGTGCCGGCCGTTCCCGCCGCGGCCGCTCCCACCCCGGCCGCCGGTTTCGCGGCGGCCTGCCCGGCCCGCGGTCACATCTCCCAGCACTACTCCCAGGAGCACAACGGCATCGACATCGCCAACGACTACGGCACCCCGATCTACGCGGCCGGCGACGGCAGGGTCGTCCTCTCCGGCACGACGCCCGACTACGGCCAGTGGATCCGCATCCTGCACCCGGACGGGACCATCACCGAGTACGGGCACATGCAGCGGCGGGACGTCTTCGAGGGCGACGACGTGACGGCCGGCCAGCAGATCGCGCTGATGGGCAGCGAGGGCAACTCCACGGGCCCGCACCTGCACCTGCGGGTCTGGGCCGACCCGAACGCGTCCATGCGCACGGACCCGGAGCCCTATCTCGCGGAGCGCGGCGTCACCGTGCCCTGTGTCCCCGGAAGCGGCCCCCGGCCCGCGCCGCTGGAGTATCCGGCGGAGTCCGGCCGGGTGGTCTCGGCCCGGTCCGCGGACGGACGGCTCGAAGTGTTCGCGGCCGGCGCGAACGGCGTCTCGCACGCCTGGCAGACCGCGATCAACGGCGCCTGGTCCGAGTGGGAGGACCTCGGCGGCCCCGCCGGCGCGGAACTCGCCATCGGCCCCAACGCCGACGGCCGCCTGGAGATGTTCGCGATCAACGGCTCCACCCTCCAGCACCGCTACCAGCTCCAGCCCTCCGGCGCCTGGTCCGGCTGGGAGGACTTCGGCACCGGAGGCCACGACATCGCCGTCGGCACGAACCAGGACGGCCGCCTCGAAGTCTTCGCCTCCGGCCCGGTCGGCGTCTTCCACCGCTACCAGACCGCGCCCAACAGCGGCTGGTCCGGCTGGGAGGCCACCGGCGGAGGCCCCGCCAACAGCGAGATCGAACTCGGCAAGGCCCCCGACGGCCGCCTGGAAGTGTTCGCCCTCAACGGCACCACCTTCCAGCACCAGTGGCAGACCGCCGTCAACGGCACCTGGTCCACCTGGGACGACTTCGGCACCGGAGGCCACGACCTCACCGTCAGCCACAACCAGGACGGCCGCCTGGAGGTCTTCGCCTCCGGACCCGCCGGCGTCTACCACAAGTACCAGACCGACCCCACCAGTTGGTCCGGCTGGGAAGCCACCGGCGGCCCCGCCGACTCCCGGCTCACCAGCCAGCAGACCGCGGACGGCCGGGTCGAGGTGTTCGCCATCAACGGCAGCACCGCACAGCACGTCTGGCAGACCGGCCTCAACGCCCCGTACGGCCAGTGGGACACCTTCGGCACCGGCGGCACCGAGATCGGCGCCGCCACCAATGCCGACGGCCGGATCGAGGTCTTCGGCTCCAACACCGACGGGGTCCACCACAAGTGGCAGACCGGCTTCTCCACCTGGTCCGAATGGGCCTGGCTGAACACCACCCACGGACCCGCCCTCGGCCGAGGAGCCCTCACGTGACCGGAGCGCAACGCACCCTGCTGTCCGCGCTCGCCGCGCTGGCCGTGACGGCGGGCCTGGTGGTCGCCGCCCCGTCCGCGCCGGCCGCCACCGGCAGCGACCTGTGCGCCGAGGTCGGCTACCGGGCGGGCTTCCGGGGCGAAGCCCTGGTGACCGCGATCGCCGTCGGCCTCGCCGAGTCCAGCTGCAACCCGCTGGCCTCCAACACCCAGGGCAACACCCCGGACACCTCCACCGACCGCGGCCTGTGGGAGATCAACGACCACTGGCACAGCGAGGTCTCCGATGCGTGCGCCTACGACGCCCAGTGCAACGCCGACGCGGCCTACAAGATCTCCAACGGCGGCCTCGACTGGCACCAGTGGTCGACCTACAGCGCGGGCGCGCACCTGCGGCACATGGACGAGGCGCGGGCCGCCGTGGACCGGCTCGGCCACCACGAACCCGGCCCCGCGCCGCTGGAGTATCCGGCGGAGTCCGGCCGGGTGGTCTCGGCCCGGTCCGCGGACGGACGCCTCGAAGTGTTCGCGGCCGGCGCGAACGGCGTCTCGCACGCCTGGCAGACCGCGATCAACGGCGGCTGGTCGGAGTGGGAGGACCTCGGCGGCCCCGCCGGCGCGGAACTCGCCATCGGCCCCAACGCCGACGGCCGCCTGGAGATGTTCGCGATCAACGGCTCCACCCTCCAGCACCGCTACCAGCTCCAGCCCTCCGGGGCCTGGTCCGGCTGGGAGGACTTCGGCACCGGAGGCCACGACATCGCCGTCGGCACGAACCAGGACGGCCGCCTCGAAGTCTTCGCCTCCGGCCCGGTCGGCGTCTTCCACCGCTACCAGACCGCGCCCAACAGCGGCTGGTCCGGCTGGGAGGCCACCGGCGGAGGCCCCGCCAACAGCGAGATCGAACTCGGCAAGGCCCCCGACGGCCGCCTGGAAGTGTTCGCCCTCAACGGCACCACCTTCCAGCACCAGTGGCAGACCGCCGTCAACGGCACCTGGTCCACCTGGGACGACTTCGGCACCGGAGGCCACGACCTCACCGTCAGCCACAACCAGGACGGCCGCCTGGAGGTCTTCGCCTCCGGACCCGCCGGCGTCTACCACAAGTACCAGACCGACCCCACCAGTTGGTCCGGCTGGGAGGCCACCGGCGGCCCCGCCGACTCCCGGCTCACCAGTGGACGTTCGCCGGACGGCCGGGTGGAGGTGTTCGCCATCAACGGCAGCACCGCACAGCACATCTGGCAGACCGGCCTGAACGCCCCGTACGGCCAGTGGGACACCTTCGGCACCGGCGGCACCGAGATCGGCGCGGCGAACAACGCCGACGGCCGGATCGAGGTGTTCGGCTCCAACACCGACGGGGTCCACCACAAGTGGCAGACCGGCTTCTCCACCTGGTCCGAATGGGCCTGGCTGAACACCACCCACGGACCCGCCGTCGGCTGACCACGCCGGTAACCCCCTGGAGCACAGCAATGCACCCGATCAGCAGGCGCGGCCTGCTGCGGGCGGCCGGAGCGGGAGCACTCGTGCTCCCGCTCCCGGGCCGTACCGCCTCAGCGGCATCCGCCGGCGCTGCCGAACCGCCCCACCTGTGGGTCGGCGCCGGCCCGTTCGAGCAGGTCTACGACCCCTCCGCCACGCACCGCCGCTACCTCAACGACCACACCCTGGTCCGGGCCGGCGGCCGATGGCACCTGTTCAGCATCGTCGGCGACAGCGCACCGCCCGGGCAGGCGCCCGACAGCGCCGCCGAGGTCTCGCTCGCGCACGCCTCGGCGTCCTCCCCCGCCGGGCCGTGGAGCAGCCACCCGGACGCGCTGACCGTCGACCCGTCCTACTTCGGCGAGGAGCACCTGTGGGCCCCGCACGTCGTCGAGTCGGGCGGCGTCCACTGGATGTTCTACGCGGCGGGCGGGCGCGCAGGGGCGGCGATCAACGCCGCGACCTCCACCGACCTGTCCACCTGGACCAGGCTGCCGTCCGGGCCGCTGTTCCGCGGGACCGCCGCCCGCGATCCGATGGTGCTGCGGATCGGCGACCAGTGGGTGATGTACTACACCGAACTGTCCGCCCCCGGCGGGCAGCACCAGGTCTGCTACCGGCGCTCCACCGAGCTGCTGACCTGGAGCGAGCCCGGCGTCGCCTTCGCCGACGCGGCCACCGCCGCGGACGGCGTCTCGATCACCGAGTCGCCCTTCGTGGTGGCCCGGGACGGCTGGTACTACCTGTTCCTCGGACCGCGCAACGGCTACGAGGGCACCGACGTCCTCGCCTCCCGCGACCCGTTCCGCTTCTCCCTCGACGGCCGCGCCGGCCATGTGCCGGGCCACGCCGTGGAGGTGGTCACCGACGGGCGGCAGTGGTGGGCGAGCGCCGCCGGCTGGTTCCGGCGCGGCCTGTACCTGGCCCCGCTGGACTGGCGGTCCACCCCGCCACCCTGGCAGAGCCCGGACAACCCGGTCGCCGCCCCGGACGTCCGGGGCCGGCTGAACGTGTTCGCCCTCGACGCGGCCGACCGGTCGATGCTGCGCCGTGTCCAGACCGACCCGGACTCCGACATCTGGTCGGACTGGGAGGAGTTCGGGACGCCCGCCGGCGCGGTGCCCGTGCTGGGCCGCAACGCCGACGGCCGCCTGGAGGTGTTCTCGCTCGCCCCCGACGGCGCCGACCTGCACCACCGCGTCCAGCGGACGGACGGCGGCTGGACGGACTGGGAGGTCTTCGGCGGCCCGGCCGGCGCCGCCCCCGCCATCGCCCGGAACGCCGACGGCCGGCTGGAGGTCTTCGCCCTCGCCCCCGGCGGCGCCCTGATCGCCCGCCGCCGCCAGGCCTCGCCCGGCTCGACCGGCTGGGACGACTGGGACGCGGGCTTCAGCGGCCCGGTGGGCGCTCCGCCGGTCGTCACCGCCAACGCCGACGGCCGGCTGGAGGTGTTCGTGCTCGCGCCCGGCGGCGCGGCGCTGCTGCACCGCTGGCAGACCTCGGCCGGCGGCGCCTGGTCCGCGTGGGAACGCTTCGGGACGCCGGCCGGGGCCGCGCCGCGGGTGGCCCGCGACGGCACCGGGCGGCTGAACGTCACCGCGATCGCCCCCTCCGGCACGGCCGCCTTCCAGCGCCGCCAGTCGGTGCCCAGCGGCGGCTGGGACGCCTGGCAGCCGCTGCTCGGCTGGTCCACCGCGGCGCCACTGACGATCGCCGGCGCGGACGGCCGGCTGGAGGCCTTCACCCTCTCCCCCGGCGGCGAACGGCTGGCCCACCGCTGGCAGTCGGCGCCCGCCGGAGCCTGGGAGCCCGCGGGCGTCTTCGGCGAGGACTTCGGCGAGCCGGGCCTGGTGCTCGCCGCGCCGCCCTCGGCCGCGGCCGACTCCACCGGACGGCTGCACGTCTTCGCGGTGGCCGAGGACGGCCGGCTGCGCACCCGCGTTCAGGACCGTCCCGGCGGCGGCTGGCGACCGTGGGCCGCCTTCGGCGACCGCCCGGTGGCACCGCTGCGTCCGGGGGCGCCGATGCTCTGACCGAACACCCGTACACTCCGCTGCCACCTTGTCAAGTACCCTGCCGCTCCGGTTTATTGTCGTACGCGAAGAGGTACCGTCCGTCCGTCCGGCAAGAGTCGGCGCACGGGACGGGGAGCGGTGCGCGGAACGGAGGAGCGGTGCGCGGGATTATCGTCCACCTGCCGGCGGGGAACGGCGGCGACACGGCGACCTTACGGCTCGGTCCGGGAGAGCGGGCGCGCTTCGGGCGCGGATCCGCTCACAGGCCGGTAGAGCTACGCCTCGGCGACGAGTCGGTCTCGCGGCTGGCCGGTGAGATCCACGCGACCGACGACCACTGGCAGTTGAGCAACCTCAGCGACTCCCACGCCTACCTGGTGGAGAACCCGGAGGGCGCCGGCGAGTACCTGCGGGTGCCGCCACGGCGGGTCGGCGCGCCGATCCCCTTCGAGTTCTCCCGGGTGGTGCTGCCCTCCCGGCGGGAAACCCCGCTGTCCTTCCAGGTGTTCGCGCCCGACCACGTCTACCTGGACCTGGACGCCCGCGGCGGCTCCTGGGAGAGCCGCACCATGACCGCGTACTCGCTGGACGAGACCGCCACCTACTTCCTGGTCCTGGTCGCACTCTGCGAACCATGGCTGCGCGACCGCTCCCTCGCCACCGTGCCCACCACCCCGCAGGTGGTCGCGCGGTTGCAGGGCCACCCCTCCTGTGCCCGTCTCACCGCCCGCGCGGTCAGCTCCCACCTCGACTACCTCGCCGCCGAGAAGCTCCGCGTCGACCTGCCCGACGACGACCGCGCGGACCGCCGCAGCGGCAAACGCGAGGCCGTGGTGGGGCTCGCCCTGAAGTTCGGCATCGTCCGCGAGGAGCACCTCGTGCTCCTGCCGGACCCCGGCCCCGGCCGGTCCGGACGGTAGGGGGGCCGGCTGTGCCGCAGAACCCGGCCTTCCCCGGGGACGGCGAGGAACTCCTGCCGACCGGCCACCGGGTCGGGGAGTGGACCGTCACCGGGCTGATCGGCGAGGGCGGCTGGGCAACGGTGTACGCCGCCCACCGGGCCGACGGCGGGGGCGGGGCGGATGACACGGTCGCCCTCAAGGTGCTGCTGACCGCCGGACTCGCGCCCCGCCAGGCCCGCCAGGTCGCCGAAGCCGCCCGGCGCGAAGCCGAGTTGGGCCGTACCGCCCCGCACCCCCGGCTGGTGCGGCTGCTCGACGCCATCGTCCTGGCCGCCCCCGACCAGCCCTCGCTCGACGGCGCGATCGTCCTGGTCATGGAACGCGCCCGGTGCACCCTGCGCGACCTGCTCGCCATCGGCATCGACGAGGCCGACGGCGCCAGGATCGTCACCGGCATCTGCGAGGGCCTGGCCCACCTGCACCGCTCCGGCTGGGTCCACACCGACCTCAAGCCGGAGAACGTCCTCATCGGCGCGGACGGAGAGGTCCGCCTCTCCGACTTCGGCCTCGCCATCGAACTCACCGGCTCCCACGGCCACGGCTCCCCGATGGGCACCCCCGACTACCTCCCGCCGGAGCGCTGGAAGGAACCGCTCGGCGAACACGGCGTCAGAATTCGCACCACCGCCGACATCTGGGCGCTCGGCATCGTGATCCACGAGGTCTTCGCCGCCGGCAGCCGGCCGTTCCCCGGCGCCACCTCCGCCGCCCGCTGCGCCACCACCCAGCAGTACGCGGAAGGCCGCGCCGCCCTGCGGCTGGCCGCCGCCGTCCCCCCGTTCTGGCGCGCCCTGGCCGCCGACTGTCTCGCCCCCACCCACGCCGCTCGCGCCCCGCACACCGCGGAGAGCCTGCTCGCCCGCATCCGCGCCCACCGCCCCGGCCGGCGCGCGCGCCGCCCGACCCCGCGCCCTCGCACCGCTCTGCTGGCCCTGGTTTCCTGCGCCACGGTCGCCGTCACCGGCACTGCCCTCTGGCCGCACCCGGGACCGTCCGGACAACCCGCCCACATCCGGGTCTTCAACACCGAACGCGGCTGTCAGGACCGCACCGACCGCGACCCTCAGTGCAGCCTCGGCCTCGCCGTCGACCCTCTGCGCCCCTACACCGCCGACAACGTCGTCCCCGTGCGGGTCTGGCACAACGACACCCTCGACGCCGACTGCCAACTCCCGACCGGCCTCCCCGTCATCAACGAGGAGGACCTCGTCTCCACCCTCTGGTACCGCGTCCGCCTGCCCGGACCCACCACCGCCTGGCTCCCCGCCGTCCGCACGAGGGACCGTCCGGCCCTGCTCCGCTGCCTGTGACCGCCGCCCGCGCGGCTGCCGTCCGCTCCGGCCCGTCTCCGGCCCGCGCGGGGACACCCCGAAGCGCGTACGGGGCTCGACCCGCTGCGACAGCCGCGGGTCGAGAACGGGGACCTCGTCAAGGATTCGGCCCCGCGCGGGCCCAGGCGTCCGGTGCTACAGGTCCGCGGTCTTCAGCAGTCCTCCTCGCCGGCAGTCCGCGTGGCCCGCGCCGCGCAGCAGCAGGCCGAGCGAGAGCATCGCGGACAGGCCGAGCAGCACCGTGGACCAGAACCAGAAACGCACCCAGGTGTCGGGGACAGGCAGCAGGATCGCCAGAACGGCCGGATACAGGACCAGCAGCCACCCCAACCGCCGTTCCGCCCTGGACTGTTGGTGCAGCTGCCTGGCTGCCCTCTCGCCCTGCCCGGCGGCCCCACTGGTGATCAGTCTCAGCCCTTCGGCGGTGGTCAGCCGACACGTGTGCACGAGCGCCGCGATCATCGTGAGGAGCAGGGCGAGCCCCAGTAACTGGGCCCATTCGGGCACTCTGGGACGGTCTGACACGGTGACCGTCAGCATGGGCACCGCGAACAGCAGGGTGCTCAACGCCTCGAAGGCGAAGAGCCGGGTGGCGGGGGCAGGGGGCGTGGACACCAGCGCCCCCTTGGACACCAGCGCCCCCTTGGACAGCAGCGTGTCCTTGGACAGCCGTCTCCGGTGGCCGCAGGCGCAACCGATCGCTCGGGGGCGGTGCGGATCCGTCATGACCCCGGCTGCGCTTCGCCGACGCCCGCGCGGACGGACCCCTCGGAGACGGACCGGTCCGGGGCGACGCGCGGCACCGTCAGGATGTACTCCTCCGGGTCGATGGCCCGCGTGCGACGGCGGAACTGCCAGGTCGACGCGGGCCAGATGGTGGTGACACGGCCCGTGCGGTCCTGGTACCAGCCGGAACAACCGCCCGCGGCCCAGACCGTGGGGGCCATCCGGTTCTGCAGTTCGGCGTTGTACGCGTGCTGTGTCTCCGCGCGCACGTCAACGGAGCCCAGACCGCGGCTCCGCATCAGCTGCAGGGCGCTGACGAGGTAGTTGATCTGCGACTCGATCATGTGGATGAGGCTGGTGTGCCCCACGCCCGTGTTGGGTCCTGCCATCAGGAACAGGTTGGGGAATCCCGCGACGGTGGTGCCGAGGTGTGCCTGCGGGCTGCCTTGCCAGACCTCGTTCAAGGACCGTCCGTCACCGCCTATGACGCGCTGCGCGTAGGAGGCGTCGGTGACACGGAACCCGGTCCCGAAGATCAGTACGTCCACTGGATGCGTGGTGCCGGCGGGTTCGGTGCCACCGGGTTCGGCTCGGGTGCCGCCGCGCGGGGCGGTGAGGACCGCGTTCGGTTCGACGCTCGCGATCGGGTCGGTGACCACGTGGACGTTGGGTTGGACCAGGGCCGGGTAGTAGTCGTCGGACAGCAGGACCCGCTTGCAGCCCAGTGCGTAGTCCGGGGTCAGCTTGGAGCGCAGCTCGGGGTCCTTGACCTGGCGGTGCAGGTGGGACAGTGCCTCCCGGCGCCCCAGCGCGGCCATGGTGCGGTTGCCGAGCAGTGCCGGCAGCGTCGCCTCCCGTGCCATGTACTCCCAGCCCCGCGCCAGTCGCTGCGCCGTCGGGGCGAGCTGGAACAGGCGGTGCTGCCATGCCGGTACCGGCCGGTCCTGGCGCGGGGCGATCCATGACGGAGTGCGCTGGAAGACAGTCACCTGCCGGGCCGTGCGCTGCAGGTGGGGGATGAACTGGACGGCGCTCGCGCCGGTGCCGATCACGCCCACCCGCTTGGCCGACAGGTCCAGGCCGTGTTTCCATCCGGCGGAGTGGAACGCTTCTCCGGTGAAGCCGTCCAGGCCGGGCAGCGAGGGGACGGCCGGCTCCGAAAGGGGCCCTTGGGCCATCACCAGCAGCCCGGCGCTGAGCGGTCCGGTGCTGGTGTCCAGCTCCCAGCGCAGCCGATCGGGGTCCCAGGTGGCGCGCCGCAGTTCGCAGCCGAGCCGAAGGCGCGGCGCCAGGTCGTACCGGTCGACGCAGCGCTTCAGGTACCGGTCGATCTCCTCCTGGGGTGCGAAGCGCCTGCTCCAGGTGGGGTTTGGCGCGAACGAGAACGAGTACAGGCGCGAGGGCACGTCGCAGGCGCATCCGGGATAGGCGTTGTCCCGCCACGTGCCGCCGACCTCGTCGGCCCGCTCCAGTATCAGCAGGTCGCGGTGGCCCTCCTGCAGCAGCCGGATGGCTGTGCCGAGGCCTGCGAATCCCGCGCCGACGATGACGACGGACACGTGTCCGGGTGAGGCGCCGGCTGCTTCGTACGGGGCCGGGCCCGTGGTGTGCGGGTCGGTCATGGTTCCCCTCCGTCCAGAATAATGTTCGAACTGAATGCTATCGTATGCACTACGATCGTAATTCACTCGATAGATGGAGCAGCGAATGAGGATTCTGGCTCTCGGAGGCCCCGGAGCAATGGGTGCGGTAGCGGTACGCGTGGCGGCCGGACTCCCCGGCGTCACCGAGATCGTCGTGGCCGACCGGAACCTGGAGGCGGCCCGGACACTGGTGCGCCGACTCGACGAGGACGGCACGGGCGGAGCGCCGATGCGGGCGCTGAAGGTGGACGTGACCGACAGCGGCGCCCTGCACGCCGCGCTGGAGGACGCGGACGTCGTCCTCAACACCGTCGGCCCGTACTACCGCTTCGGCCTGACCGTGCTGCGAGCCGCGATCACGACCGGCACCCACTACCTGGACATCTGCGACGACTGGGAGCCGACCCTGCAGATGCTCGGCCTGGACGAGGAGGCCCGGGCCGCCGGGGTCCGTGCCGTGGTGGGAATGGGCGCCAGCCCCGGCGTCAGCAACCTGCTGGCCACCCGTGCCGTCCGGCAACTGGACCACGTGCAGGATCTGTACACCGCCTGGCCCGTCGACGTCTCCGGCAGCGGTGGGGACGACGAGCAGCTGAGCGACCCCGACGGGCGTCCCAGCGCGGCCGCCGTGCACTGGATGGAGCAGATCAGCGGGAAAGTCGCGATGGTCAGCGGCGGACGGCTCGTTCACCGGCGGCCGCTCCAGCCGGTCGCCCTCTCCGTATCCGCCGGACACACCGGCACGGCCTACACCGTCGGCCACCCCGAGCCGGTCACCCTGCACCGCAGCTTCCGGCCGGCCGGCGAAGCCGCCAACCTCATGGTCGTCACCCCGGGCACGATCGCCTACCTCGACGTCCTGCGCCGCGACATCGACGCCGGAAAACTCACCAACGAGACCGCGGCAGCCGAACTCGCCAAGCCCTCGGTGTCCCGCGCGCTGCGAGCCACCGCCGGTGCCATGACCCGCAAGGGGCCCGGGTCACTGCCCCCGTTCTTCGCCGCCGCCACCGGCACCCGCGACGGCCGCCGCGTCACAGCCCTCGCCCGGCTCGCCGATACACCCGGCGCCTCGGCACTGCTCAACGACATGGCGGAGGCAACCGGACTGCCCCTGGCGCTGGGGCTCGCGCAACTGCTCGACGGCACCGGTGGCCACCTCGGCGTCCACCCGCCGGAGACGGCCATCGACGCCGACCGCTTCTTCCTCGACCTGGCCCGCCACGTACCCGACCTTCCCGGCCACGACGGCCCCCACGACGGCGTGATCATCGACGTGACCCCGACCCGGTGAAACGCGGCAGGAGACACAACGTGCCATCGAAGAAAGCCACCGCACCCGCCACCGACTTCATCGACGTCGCGGGACGTACCGTCCACTGCGCCGCGACGGGCAGCGGCCCCCCGGTGCTCCTGCTGCACGGTCTGGACCGCAGCCTGGCGGACTGGGCACCGCTCCAAGCAGCCCTGCCCGACCACCGGCTCATCGCGATCGACGTCCCGGGGTTCGGCCGGTCGCAGCCCCTGCCGGACTGCCGGCTCCCCGCACTGGCCGGACACGTCGAGCGGGTACTCGACCGACTCGGCCTCACGTCCCCCGTACACGTGGTCGGCAACTCCCTCGGCGGCGCCATCGCGATGCGGCTCACCGTTCACGCCCCCGAGCGCGTGTCCTCGCTGACACTGCTCAACAGCGCCGGATTCGGCCGCGAGGTCACCTGGGCGCTGCGCATCCTCGACCTGCCGCTGCTCTGGCGGCTGCTTCTGCGCCCCACCGAGGGGAACGCACAGCTCGCGGAACGCTCCCTCTTCCACGATCCGGACTTCGCGACCCCCGAACGGACAGCCGCGGCACTCGCCCTCGCCCGCCGCGAAGGAGCCGCCCGGACGCTGCGACAGGTGGCCCGCGAGCTCGGTTCCTGGCGCGGCGTACGGTCCGGCTGGCGCACCGAGCTGCTCGCGGAGGTCTCGGCGCTCGACACCCCGACGCTGGTCGCCTGGGGGACCCACGACCGCATCCTTCCCGTCCGCCATCTCATCAACGCCGCGTCCACCCTGCCCCGGGCACGTACCCACCTCTTCCCGCGAACCGGTCACCTGCCGCAGATCGAGCGCACCGAGGAGACGGCCGCCCTGCTCCGCTCGTTCTGGAACGACCGGTGAAGCGCGTCGCGCGAGGGCTGGACGGCGGGTGCGACGCGCGGGTCCCGGCCCCGGACCGCCTGCTCACGTTCCTTCCCGGCCCTGCGGACGGACGGCCGGCGCGGACAAGCCGTCGAGCTCGCGCCCGATCGCCTCTCGCAGGCCGTCGTGCTCCGGTCCGAGCGCGCTCGCGGGATCGCGCCAGTTCTCCGTGGGATACAGCCACACCGGGCGGCGGACGCGGTCCGGACTCTCCCACTCGAACCGCGGCCACACGTGCGCGTGCAGGAAGTTGTCGGTATTGCCGAGGATCTCCAGGTTCACCCGCCGGAACTCCGGGTCCAGCCGCCGGCAGACCCGCTCCACGGCCTCACCCAGCCGGTCCATGTCCGCCAGGAAAGCCGTTCGTCTGCCGCGCGGGAGATCGGACAGCCGCTGCACACCGGGCTCGTCCACCAGCAGGACCGAGTACCCCGGCAGGAACTGCACGTCGCCGATCACCGCGAAGCCGGCGTCGAGCCGCCGGAGCACCGTGGGGTTCGTGCCTTTCAGCGCACTGCCGATCCTGTCGTCCCGCCAGTCCTTCACCATGACACCGCACCCCGTACAAGCGTGACCGGGCAGGCCCGGCCGAATGATGGTCGCCGGTCGCTCCCCCGGCTCCGTGCCATGTTCGCATCCGGCCGAGGTGAACCTTGGCTCCGGCCGGGTTCGGAAGGGGCTCGACGCTGCTGACCGCGCGCCGGCGCACGAGGGCCCGCCCCGGGGGCGCTCCCCGGGGCGGGGTGGGTCAGCTTCCGGCCGGGGCGCGGTGGCCGTGGCGGAAGAGCGGGGCGCGGGTGTCGAAGGGGACGTCCTCGCGGGAGGCGGCGACGGCGGCGTCGGAGGCGGGCAGGTCGAACGGGAGGGTCGCGGTCATCGGGGCGCGGCCCAGGGCGGCGTCCAGGACGACCTCGTCGGCGGCGCCGAACTCCCCGATCAGCAGGGCCGCGTGCGGGGCGAGCGGGGTGAGCACGGCGGGCCGTTCCAGCTGGGCGGCGAGGACCGTGGGGACGGCGGCGGCCAGGGCGGTGAGCCGCTCGACCTCGGCCGGCTCGAACTCCAGCGAACCGCTGTGGAAATGCTGTTCGAGCATGCCCTCGCGCCGCTCGTACGGGGTGGCGAGGCGGACGACGGCGAGGTCGGCCTGCTCGGGGTGCTCGACCGGGGTGCCGTACCCGGCGGCGACCCGCGGGTCGATGCCCTCGACGTAGAGCCGGGTGGCGGCGGTGGCGGTACGCGGCTCGCCGGCCAGGTGGACCACGGAGCGGCGCTGGAGCTCGCGGCCGAGCGCCCGGCCCTCCGGCGTGCCGACCAGTTCGGCTGCCGCCTCCACGTCGACGTACGGGTCGTCGAAGAGGCCGAGGCGGAACTTGTCGCGCAGGATGCGGCGGGCCGACTCGTCGAGCCGGGCCTCGGTGACGGCGCCGGAGCGGACGGCCGCCAGGATCAGCTCCGGGTCGGTCTCGCCGCCGAGCTGGTCGGCGCCCGCGTCGAGGGTGAGCACGACCTGCTCGGCGACGGACAGCTCCTCGACGCCCCAGTGCCGCGGCGGCAGGGTGACCACGCCGGGGACGCTCATGCCGGTGATGGCGTTGAAGTCGGTGCAGACCACGCCGTCGAAGCCGTAGCGCCCGCGCAGCAGTCCGGTGATGACGTCCCGGTTGAAGTTGGCGCCGACCTCGGCGAGCCCGCTGCCGGAGGGGATCGCGTAGGCGGGCATGATCTGCGCGGTGCCCGCGGCGAAGGCCGCCTCGAAGGGGCGCAGGTGGGTCTCCAGCTCGCCGCCGGGATAGACCAGTCGGCGCCCCGCGGCGAAGTGCGAGTCCTCGCCGCCGGCCTGCGGGCCGCCGCCGGGGAAGTGCTTGGTCATGCAGGCGACGCTGTCCGGGCCGACCCGCTCGCCCTGGAGGCCCTCGATGTAGGCGGTGATCATGCGCGAGGCGCGCTCCGGGTCCTCCCCGAAGGTGCCGCTGATCCGGGCCCAGCGGGGCTCGGTGGCGAGGTCGGCCATCGGGTGGATGGCGACCCGGATGCCGACGGCGCACAGCTCGCGGCGGATCAGGTCGGCGTAGCGGCGCACCAGTTCGGGGTCGTCGGTGGCGGCGAGGCCGATCGGCTCGGGGCCGGTGCTGAAGCCGCCGCCGGTGTGGGCGGTGGCCGGGTTGGCGGTGAAGCCGTGCCGGGGGTCGGAGGAGAGGGTGACGGGGATGCCCAGCCGGGCGGCCGCGGCGAGGTCCTGGACGTGGTTGTTCCACGCGGCCATCGCGCGCGGGTCGGGGACGGCCATCATGGCGAAGTGGGTGAGGCCGCGTTCGGTGATCAGGTCGGCGCCGGAGGGGAACGGCGGGTGCTCGCCGGGGAGCATCCGGCCGTGCAGCATCAGCGCGGCCTTCTCCTCCACGGTCATCCGGCCGAGGAGGTCCTCGACCCGCTCCTCGACGGGCAGCCGCGGGTCCTCGTAGGGCTCCATGGTGCCGTTGTGGTTGAGGTCGCGGAAGGGCGTGCCGTCGGTGTGGTGCAGCAGGGTCGTCGTCATGCCGTCACCCCGGCGGCGTTCGACACGGCGGTACGGGCGGCGGCGTCACTACCGGCGGTGGTCGCGGTACCGGCGGCGGCCTCGGTACGGGCGGCGGCCTTGGCGTGGAAGGCGTCCAGGGTTTCCGCGGTGACCCCGCAGGCGGTCAGGAAGGCGGCGGCGCCGCCGTGCTTGGTGCGGACCAGGTCGAGGAAGGCGCTCATCGCCCCGGCGGGCGCCTCCAGCAGCGGGGCGGGGACGACCAGTCGGCCGGCCTCGACCTCGTTGAGGGCGGCACGGTTGCGGTCGGCGAGGCCGGCCCAGATCTGCTGGATCGCCTCGTTGGTGCGGGCGTAGTCGGCGACGATCTCCTCGGCGGGCACCCCGAGCAGCTCCAGCAGCAGCGCGGTGAGCAGCCCGGTGCGGTCCTTGCCGGCGGCGCAGTGCACCAGCACCCCGCCGGGGCGGGCGGTGGCCTCGACGGCGGCGGCCAGGGCCTGCGGCGCGGACTCGGCCATCAGCAGGTAGAAGGCGCCGAGGTCCTCGGCGGTGGTCATGGTCCGCATGGCCTGGGCCAGTTCGTCGTTGGTGGGCTCGATCCGGGCGGCGACGACGGCGACACCGGCGGCCTCGGCGGCGGCCCAGTCCTCGGGGCTGCTCTCGGCCTCGCCCCGGAGGTCGACGACGGTGGTGACGCCGTGCTCGCGCAGCTGGGCGACGACGTCCGCGTCGGCGGCGGGGAAGGGCTGGGCGGAGCGGAACACGGCGCCGGGACGGATCCAGCGGCTCGCGGGGTCGGCGAGCACGGCGGGGTCGCGGAAGTTGACCAGGGACATGCGGGGGCCTTTCGGGATGTGCGAAGGGTCTTGCGAGGGGTGTGGCGAAGGTGCGCGGCGGGGCCACGCGAGGGGTGAAGAGAGCTTGCGGAGGGGGGAGTTGGGCGTGCGGTGCCGTCCGGGCGGCCGACGGCACGCCCGGGGACGGGAACAGGAACGGTGACGGGGCTCGGGTCAGCCCGCCGCGGCGAGCACGTCCCGGTAGGCCCTGACCCAGTCGGCCAGCGTGCCGCTCTCCTGGCCGATCAGGATGTGGCGCCGCACCATGCCGCCGAACATCGCGCCGAACGCGGTCGGGCGCAGATCGGTGTCCGGGTCGGTGCCCGGGTCGGTGCCGAGCCGCTCGGCGGCGATGGTGACGGCGTGTTCGATGAAGGCGTCGATGACGACCAGGGCGTAGTTGTGGACGGAGTGCACGTCGAGCAGGCCCCTGCGCAGCCGCCGGCGGCGCTCGGTGTGCTCGACGGGCTCCTCCAGCCGTCCGCCGGTGACGGTCAGCGCGTGCTCGAGCGCGGCCCAGAGCGGGAGTTCGGCGGGGGCGGCGGCGAAGGCGTCGAGGACGACGTGGCCGAAGTCCCAGCCGAACAGCAGGGCTTCCTTGGCCGGGTAGTAGCGGAAGAAGGTGCGGTGGGCGACGTCGGCGCGGCGGCAGATCTGGTCCACGGTGGTGCGTTCGTAGCCCTGCTCCTCGAAGAGGTCGAGCGCCGCGGAGCGGATGCTGTCGCGGGTGCGCGCCTTCTTGCGGTCGCGCATGCCCGGCTCCGCCGCGGTGTCCGTCCCCTGCATCGTTCTTCCGCTCCTGTTCGGTGAGTTGGGTGTCCGAGCCGGTCCGAGTCGGTTCCGAGTCGGTCCGTTCCGGTCCCGGGCGAGTGCCCGGTCCGGGTGTCGGTGGGGCCGCCGAGGGGGCGGCTGTCAGTACCGAATCACGTCCGACCGTGCTCGCTCAAGGCGGGAGCCGACTCTTCCGGGTTTCGTCATCCGAAGTTTGCACAACTGCCTTTTGGCAGTACTGCCACTTCCGAAATGGTGTGGACGTCGGCGGCCGCACTCCCCCTGGCCGCCCCCGCACCCCCCGAACCGAGGAACCATGAAGCGGCACACCCACCTCCTGGTAGCCGCGGCCTGCACGGCCGCGCTCACGCTCACCGCCTGCTCCGCCTCCGACGACGCCCTGTCCGGCACCGGCACCGGCACCGCCGCCGGGAACACCGGCGCGGCGGCCGACGGGCCGGCCGTGGACGGCGGCACGCTCAAGATCGGCCTGGACCGGCCGTTCGCCAAGCTCGACCCGGCCGACGGAACGCTGATCCAGATGCCGATGATGGTCCTCGCCAACGCCCTGTACGACCCGCTGATGGTCAACGGCGACAACGGCACCGTCCAGCCGTACCTCGCCAAGTCCTTCACCCCCAACGCGGACGCCACGGTCTGGACCCTCGACCTGCGCGAGGGCGTGACGTTCAGCGACGGCAGGCCGCTCGACGCCCAGGCCGTCGCCGACCACGTCACCCGGCTCGCCAAGCCGGAGAGCAAGTGCGCCTGCGCCCTCGACGCGGCCGCCATCGGCTCCACCGCCGTCACCGGCCCGACCTCCCTCGCCTTCACCCTCAAGGCGCCCGACGCCGCCTTCCCGAACCTGTTCACCCGCTCGCTCGGCTACGTCTCCGAGGCGCCGTCCGGCGACTCCCCCGCCGTCGGCTCCGGCCCGTACACGGTGGAGAGCGTGCAGCCCGGAGTCTCCGTCACCCTGGCCCGCAATCCCGCGTACTGGGGTGCCAAGGGCCACGCCGACAAGCTCGTCTACCGGGTGCTGCCCGACGCCGACAGCCGCTACCAGTCGCTGCGCTCCGGCGACACCGACCTGATCTGGACCGAGACGCCCAGCCAGCTCAAGCAGGCCGCCGCCGACGGGCTGCGCACCGCCACCGGGCCCGGCTCCACCAGCACCGTGCTGTTCAACACCAAGGCCGCGCCCTTCGACGACGTCCGGGTCCGCCGGGCGGTGCAGTACGCGATCGACCGCGAGGCCCTGGAGAAGGTCGTCTTCCTCGGTCAGGGCTCCGTCGCGGACGGCCCGATCGGCTCCCGCTCCCCGTACCGCACCGCCGCCGGGTACCCGGCCCACGACCCGGCCAGGTCCCGTGCCCTGCTGGCCGAAGCCGGCCACCCCGACCTCGCCTTCGAGTACCTCGTCGACAGCCGCCCCGAGGCCCAGCAGCGCGCCACCGTGCTCCAGCAGATGCTCGGCGAGGCCGGGATCAGGATGACCGTCAAGCCGCTCGACAACGCGGGCCTGGGCACCGCGATGCTCCAGCGCAAGTTCCAGGTGATGGACTTCATCACCAGCATGTTCGGCGACACCGACACCGCGCTCAGCAGCCTCTACCTGCCGAACTCGCCGTACAACTTCATGAGTTGGTCGGACCCCGAGGCCCAGAAGGCGATCACCGAGGGCCACGCCTCGACCGACCCGGCCAAGCGCTCGGCCGCCTACGGCCAGGCCGCCGCGCGGGTCGTCGGCGAGGCGCCGATGGTCTTCCTCACCGAGAACACCGTCGGCTTCCTCGGCACCGCCAGGGTCGGCGGACTGCCCGACCTGTCCAGGCGCACCGTCCTCAACGTCTCCCCCGCCACCCTGTGGGTGAAGCGATGACCCCCCGCACCCGGACCGCCCTGCGGTACGGCGGGCAGCTCGGCCGCGCCGCGGCCGTCCTGCTGCTGGTCACCGTCGGCGCGCTCGCCCTGCCCCACCTGATGCCCGGCTCCCCCGCCGTCGCCGCCCTCGGCCCCACCGCCACTCCCGAGCAGATCTCCGCCTACGAGGCCGGGCTCGGACTGGACCGCAACGTGCTCGCCGCCACCTGGCAGTGGATCGGCGACGCCCTGCACGGCGACCTCGGCCACTCACTGTCCACCGGAGCGGCCGTCACCGGCGAACTCGCCGACCGCGTCCCCGTCACCCTCGAACTCTTCCTCGCCGCCCAGCTGGTGGCGCTCTGCCTGGCCGTGCCCGTCGCCCTGCTCTCCGCCTGGCGGCCCGGCGGCACCTTCGACAGGCTCGCCACCACCGCCACCTTCGGCTGGCTCGCCGTCCCCGGCTTCGCCCTCGGCCTGCTGCTCATCTGGATCGCCGCCGTCCAGCTGCGCGTCCTGCCCGCCACCGGCTGGACCCCGTTCACCGAGAACCCGGCCGAGAACCTGCGCCACCTGGTGCTGCCCGCCCTCACCCTCGGCCTCACCGAGGCCGCCGTGTTCACCCGCACCCTGCGCGGACAGCTGCTCGACACCCTCGACCAGCCATACATCGCCGCCGCCCGCAGCCGCGGCATGGGCACCACCCGGCTGCTGCTGCGCCGCGCCCTGCGGCCGTCCAGCCTGCCGCTGGTGACGCTGATCGGGATCGGCATCGGGACCTCGCTGGGCGGCTCGGTGCTGGTCGAGTCGCTGTTCGCGGTGCCCGGCGTCGGCGGCCTGGTCTCCGGGGCCATCGCCGGCCGGGACTTCCCGGTCGTCCAGGCCGTGGTGGTGGTCAGCGCCGTCGCCGTGGTTGCGGCCACCTTCGCGGTCGACCTGCTGTACCGCACGATCGACCCGAGGATCGCCCATGAGCACCGCTGAGACCACCACCGCGACCGCCGAGAGCGCCGCCGGGTCCGTCAAGACCGTTGGGAACGAAGCCGGGACCGCAGGGAGCACCGACACCGCCGGGGCCCCCACCGCCCGCCGCCGCCCGCCGGCCGGCGTGCTCGCCGCCGCGGCCTGGCTGGCCGCGGTCGCCCTCGCCGCCCTGCTGCTGCCCCTGCTGCCCGGCTTCGACCCGTTGCACGGCGACTTCGCCCACCCCTCCGCCGCCCCCGGCCCCGGCCACTGGCTGGGCACCGACGGCTCCGGGCGGGACATCCTGCAGCGCACCGTCGCCGGCGCCCGCGCCTCCTTCACCGTCGCCGCCCTGACCGTCCTGGTCGGGCTGCTCGGCGGCGGCACGCTCGGCCTCGCCGCCGGCTGGTTCCGCGGCCCGGTCGACAAGGCCATCGGCTTCGCGACCGACCTGCTGATGTCCGTGCCCAGCCTGATCCTGGTGATGATCGTGGTCTCGATGCGCGGCCCCGGCCTCACCGTCATCGGCGGCCTGATCGGGCTGTTCACCGTCCCGCACTTCACCCGGGTGGTGCGCGCCGTCGTGCTCTCGCTCGCCGAGCGCGGCTTCGTCCAGGCCGCCCGCATGATCGGCACCGCCCCGCTGCGCATCCTGCGCCGCGAGATCGTCCCGCACGTCCTGCCGATCGCGCTCACCTTCGCCTTCACCGCCACCACCGTCGCCATCGTCGCCGAGGGCTCGCTCAGTTTCCTCGGCTTCGGGCTGCGCCCGCCGGAGCCCTCCTGGGGCGGCATCATCGCCGAGGGCCGCACCACCCTCGGCAGCGCGCCGTGGATCTCGCTGGCGCCCGCGGCGGTGCTCTGCCTGACCGTCCTCGCCCTCAACTACCTCGGGGAGCACCTGCGTTCGGGCGCTCCCGCCGCAGCCAGGCCCGCCGCCACGAAGCTCACCGTCACGAAGCCCGCCGCAGCCAAGCCCACCGCCACGAAGGGAGCGCGCGGATGACCTCCGCCCCCGTCCTCGACGTCCGCTCGCTGGACACCGTCCTGCACACCCCCGACGGGCGGGCCCTGCACGTCCTGCACGGCGTCAGCCTCGCCATCGCGGCCGGCGAGTGCCTCGGCGTGGTCGGCGAGTCCGGCTCCGGCAAGTCCGTGCTCGCCCGCACCGTCCTCGGCGTCGAGTCGCGCACCACCAGGGCCGTCGCCACCGGCGAGATCCGGCTGAACGGCGAGGACCTGCTCGCCGCCACCCCCGCCCGGCGCGCCGAACTGCTCGGCACCCGTATCGCCATGGTCCACCAGGACCCGATGACCTCGCTCAACCCGGTCGTCCGGATCGCCGACCAGGTCACCGAGTCGATCACCAACCGGCGCCGCCTGTCCCGGCGCGAACGGCTGCGCACCGCCGCCGAGTTGCTCGCCGCCGTCGACGTCCCCGACCCCGCCCGGCGGGCCCGCGCCCATCCGCACGAGCTCTCCGGCGGCCTGCGCCAGCGCGTCGGCATCGCCGCCGCCCTGGCCGGCGAACCCGCCCTGCTGCTCGCCGACGAACCCACCACCGCCCTCGACGTCACCGTCCAGCGCACCGTCCTCGACCTGCTCGACCAGCACCGGGTCGACCGGGGCCTGGCCACCCTGCTGATCACCCACGACATCGGCCTGCTGTACGGACGGGCCCGCCGCATCGCCGTCATGTACGGCGGCCGGATCGTCGAGACCGGCCCCACCGAAGCCGTCACCCGGCACCCCCGGCACCCCTACACCGCGGCGCTGCTGCGCTCCGTCCCGCGCGTCACCGGCCCGCTGCGCCGCACCCTGCCCGCCATCCCCGGCTCACCGCCCGACCTCACCCGGCCCATCCCCGGCTGCCCCTTCGCCCCGCGCTGCGAGCGGGCGACCGAGCTCTGCACCACGACCGCGCCACCCACCCGCACGGCGGCGGACGGACACACCGCCGACTGCCACTTCCCGCTCACCGCGGCCGACAGCACCGCTCCCGAGGAACTGGAGTCCGCGGCATGACCACCGCACCCGACACCGCCGCACCCGGCACCGCCGGCGCCGGAACTGCCGCCGCCGGCACCGCCGACGCCGGTACGGCCGTCCTGGAGGCCACCGGCCTCGGCGTCGTCCACCGCACCCGCTCCGGCCCACTGCACGCCGTCAGCGGCGTCGACCTGGCCCTGTACCCGCGCCGCACCCTCGCCCTGGTCGGCGAGTCCGGCTCCGGCAAGAGCAGCATCGCCAAGGCCCTGCTGCGGCTGCCCCCGCCCACCACCGGCACCGTCACCCTCGACGGCACCGACCTCGCCACGCTCTCCCCGCGGGCCCTGCGGGCGGTCCGGCCCCGCCTCCAGATGGTCTTCCAGGACCCGCTCTCCTCCCTCAACCCGCGCCGCCGGGTCCGCGACCTCGTCGCCGAACCCCTCGACGCCCACCCCGACCCGGCCCGCGACCGCGACCGGGAGGAGATCGTCACTCGGCAGTTGGAGGCCGTCGGCCTGCCGCCCGCCCTGTTCGGCGACCGCCGGCCCCACCAGCTCTCCGGCGGACAGGCCCAGCGGGTCGCCATCGCCCGGGCGCTGGCCGCCGGGCCGCGCGTCCTGATCGCCGACGAGGCGGTCTCCGCCCTCGACGTCTCGGCCCAGGCCACTGTGCTCAACCTGCTGCGCGACCTCACCGAGGAGCGCGGACTGGCCGGCCTCTTCATCTCCCACGACCTCGGCGTGGTCCGGGCGGTGAGCGACGAGGTGGCCGTGCTCCAGCTCGGCCGGATCTGCGAGCGCGGCCCCACCGAGGCCGTCCTCGCCGCCCCGGCCCACCCCTACACCGCCGCCCTGCTCGCCGCCGTCCCCGAACCCGGCCGCCCGCTGCGCGACACCGGCCTGCTCCCCGCCGACCCGCCCTCCCCGCTCGCCCCGCCCAGCGGCTGCCGCTTCCGCACCCGCTGCCCGCTGGCGGACAGCCGCTGCGCCACCGAGGAGCCCCGGCCCCGGGAGGTGGCGCCCGGCCGTACGGTGGCCTGCCACCGCCCGCTGGTCGGCACCGCGGAGGGCTGACCGGCCGGGGCCGTCCCGGTGCCCGATCGGGCGGCGGAGGCGGACGGGACCGGGTCGCCGGTGAACAGGGCGCGGTGCCCGTCCCCGGCCGACCCGCCCGCGACGCCGAACGGCTGACGGGTGGCGAGCGCGCAGCGGCGGCGCGGCCGAACCCCCGACCGGGGCATGACGCGACCGCCGCCTTCGGCCGTTCCGCGGTCGGGGCCCGGTAGCGTCACCGGTCATGAGGATTCTGGTCACCGGCGGCGCCGGGTTCATCGGTTCGGCGGTCGTCCGGGGCCTGGTGGCGGCGGGCCACGAGGTCCGTGTCCTGGACGCGCTGCTTCCCGCCGTCCATCCCTCGGGGATGCCACCCGAGCTGCCCGCGGCGGTGGACTTCCGGCACGGGGACGTGCGGGACCGGGCGACGGTGGAACGGGCGCTGGCCGGAGTGGAGGCGGTCTGCCACCAGGCGGCCATGGTCGGCCTGGGGACGGACCTCGACGACGCGCCCGCCTACGCGGGCTGCAACGATCTGGGAACGGCGGTGCTGCTCGCCGCGATGGCGCACTCGGGCGTGCGCGGCCTCGTCCTCGCCGGGTCCATGGTCGTCTACGGCGAGGGCCGCTACCGCTGCCGGCTGCACGGGGACGTCGCACCCGGTCCACGGCGCCCGGACGAACTGGACGCCGGCCGGTTCGAGCCGCCGTGCCCGCGCTGCGGTGCCGAACTCCTGCCCTGCCTGGTGACGGAGGACGCACCGACGGACCCGCGCAGCGTGTACGCGGCGACGAAGCTCGCCCAGGAGCACCTGGTGTCCGCCTGGACCCGCGCCTGTGCGGGCCGTGCCCTGACCCTGCGTTACCACAACGTCTACGGCCCCGGGATGCCGCGGGACACTCCGTACGCCGGAGTGGCGTCGCTCTTCCGCTCGGCCCTGGCCCGGGGCGAATCGCCCAGGGTGTTCGAGGACGGCGGGCAGCGCCGGGACTTCGTCCACGTGGCGGACGTCGCCGCCGCGAACCTTTCCGCGCTGGCGGCGCTCGGCGACCGCCCGCCGGGCAGTACCCGGGCCTACAACGTGGGCAGCGGCGAGGTCCGTACGGTCGGGGAGATGGCGCGGGCGCTGGCCGCCGCCCACGGTGGACCGACACCGGTGGTGACCGGCGAGTACCGGCTCGGCGACGTCCGCCACATCACCGCGGACTCCGCCCGGATCCGGACGGAACTCACGTGGCGGGCCCGGGTCTCCTTCGCCGACGGGATGCTGGAGTTCGCCGCCGCGCCGCAGCGGGCGTGAGAACGGCGCGCGACGTCAGCCGTGCGCGGGTGCCGCCGGATCCCGTCCGATCCCCCGGACGGGTCGAGCCTCGCCGACGTCGTACCTCCGCAAGGCGCGGTTCGGCCTCGGCGGGCCGGGCTGCGGTTAGCGTGACCGGCGTGACTTCTCCCCTCCTTCCCGTCCCCGTCGCCGATGTCGTCCTTCCCTGTCTGGACGAGTCCGCGGCCCTGCCGTGGGTGCTCGGCCGTGTCCCGGACGGCTGGCGCGCGATCGTCGTCGACAACGGTTCGCGCGACGGCTCGGCGGAGTTGGCCCGGTCGCTGGGCGCCACCGTCGTCGAGGAGCCCCGGCGCGGTTTCGGCGCCGCCTGCCACGCCGGCCTGCTCGCCGCGACCGCCGGACTGGTCTGCTTCATGGACTGCGACGGTTCGCTCGATCCGGCCCAACTGCCCCGCGTCGCCGCTCCCGTGGCGGCCGGCACGGCGGACCTCGTGCTCGGCCGCCGCCGTCCCGCGACCGCCGGCGCCTGGCCGGTGCACGCCCGGCTCGCCAACACCGTCCTCGCCCGCCGGCTGCGCGCCCTCACCGGGGCACCGCTGCACGACCTCGGACCGATGAGGGCCGCCCGGCGGGAGCGGCTGATCGCCCTCGGGCTGGGCGACCGCCGCTCCGGCTATCCGCTCGAAATGGTGCTCGCCGCCTCGGCGGCCGGGATGCGGATCACCGAGACCGACGTCGACTACCTGCCGCGCTCCGGCCGCTCCAAGGTCACCGGGACCGTGCGCGGCACCCGTCAGGCCGTACGCGACATGCGGGCCGTGCTGGCCGCACCGCCGCCCACCCTGCTGGTCATCGCCAAGGCGCCGGTTCCGGGCCGGGTGAAGACACGTCTCACCCCGCCGTGCAGTCCGGGGCAGGCGGCGGTGCTGGCCCGGGCCGCCCTCGTCGACACCCTCGCCGCTCTCGACCGGATGCCGGCCGGCCGGCGGCTGCTCGTCCTCGACGGGGACGCCGGTCCGTGGCTGCCGCCCGGTTGGGACGTCGTCCCGCAGTGCGGCGGCGGTCTCGACGAGCGGCTCGCGGCGGCCTTCGCCCACGCTGCCCGGCGAGCTCCGGGATCACCAGCCCTGCTGGTCGGCATGGACACCCCGCAGCTGGACCCGGCCGTCCTCGCCGAGTCGCTCTCCCCGGCCCACCGCGCCGGTGCGGACGCCTGGTACGGCCCGGCGGCCGACGGCGGCTTCTGGGCCCTCGGCCTGGCCCACCCCACCGAGCGGCTGGCCCGACGCCTGCTCCGGGGGGTGCCGATGTCCACCTCCCGCACCGGCGCCGCCCTGCTCGACCGCCTCGCGGCCGAGCGCCTGACGGTCCGCCATCTCCCGGTGATGACCGACGTGGACACCATCCAGGACGCCCGCCGCGTCGCGGCCGAAGCGCCGCACACCGGGTTCGCCGTGCACCTGCGCACGATCGACACCGCCCCGGAGTTCGCCGGATGACCGCCCCGGCCGCCGCCTGGATCGACGACCCGTTCGCCGAGGCCGTACGCGCCGGACGCGGCCCCCTGTGGCTGCGTCAGGAGGACGGCTCGCGCATCGCGCTCGACGTCGAACGGTGGTGCGCCCCCGCCGCCGGAGGCGACCACAGCCTGCTGCGGCGCTGCGTGGGCCTGGCCGCCCCGGTGGTGGACCTGGGCTGCGGACCCGGCCGGCTCGTGGCCGCCCTGCTGGCCCTCGGCGTCCCGGCCCTGGGAGTCGACGTCACCGGGGCGGCGGTGGAACGGACCCGCCACCTCGGAGGCCCCGCCCTGTGCCGGTCCGTGTTCGACCGGCTGCCCGCCGAGGGCCGCTGGGGCGGTGCGCTGCTCGCGGACGGCAACCTCGGCATCGGCGGCGACCCGGCCGTGCTGCTGCGCCGCGGCGCCGAACTCCTGGCACCGGACGGCGTCCTGCTGGTCGAGGTCGAGCCGTGGGAGCTCGACGAACGGATCACCGTACGGGTCGAGGGTTCCGACGGCCGGCTCGGTCCGGCGTTCGCCTGGGCACGATGCGGCGCCGGGGCGGTCACCCGGCGGGCCCGCCGGGCCGGGCTCGTCGAGACCGAACGCTGGAC
This sequence comes from Kitasatospora sp. NPDC058063, assembly GCF_042885395.1. Lineage (NCBI taxonomy): Bacteria > Bacillati > Actinomycetota > Actinomycetes > Kitasatosporales > Streptomycetaceae > Kitasatospora > Kitasatospora sp. NPDC058063. The sequence goes on along the minus strand of NZ_JBHVSD010000005.1, from coordinate 176,176 downwards.
TTCCCACGGACGGCGGTTCCTCGCCCTCCGCAAGTCCTCCGCCGGCACACTCGTGTGACGGGGCGCGTCGCCCCGCCTCCTCCGAGTCGGCGGTGCGCCACGCGCCTCGGAACGTCGGCGGCCGGTCAGGCCTTCGTCGTACCCGGCGCCGGACCGCGCGCCGGCCGCGGCGGTACGGCGCGGGACAGCCCACGGGCCGTCGGCGCCGCGAGCACACAGGCCAGCGCGACCGCGTACGAGGACCGCTGGGCGTCCGCCCCGCCGACGAGGTAGAGCGCCTGTCCGGCCGCCGGAACGGCCAGCCACTCCCACCGCCCGTCGAGCGCGACCAGGGCCACCACCAGCAGGCCGTACCAGGGGTAGCTCGGCGCGACGACCAGCAGCGCCGTTCCGGTCACCAGCAGGGCGCCGCGCCACGGTCGGCCGGGATCGCCGCGCAGCAGCACCCACAGCGCCACCACCGCCAGCACCAGCGCGGCCGCCCACGGGGCCCACCGGTCGGCGACGACGATCCGCAGGAGGCCGAACCGGTCGAGGTGCCCCTGCTCGTACCCCTCCTCCCGCAGGTATCCGGGCAGGTACCCCAGCACACCGGGCCCGGAGGCGACGAGGTAGGGCAGATAGACCGCCACGAACGTCCCGAGGGCCACTGCGAGCAGCAGCACGTCGGACCTGGTCGGACGCCGGGCCAGCAGCCCGGAGAGCGCTCCGGGCAGGGCGAGCGCCGGCAGCAGCTTGGTCGCGACCGCCGCGCCGAGCAGGGCGCCGCCGGCACCGGCCCGGCGACGGGCGGAGAAGCCCAGTCCGGCCACCATCAGGAGTGCGCCGAGGGTGTCGACGTGCGCGTCGTTGACCGCCCACACCGTCACTCCGGGGCACCAGCCCCACAGCGCGGCGCGTCGGCTGCCCCGCCGTGCCGCCAGCAGTGCGCCGGTGGTGGCCACGGCCAGCACGGCCCCCGCGGCCTGCACACCGCGGACGCCGCCACCGAACGGGTGCACGGCGAGGAACCACGCCTCCGCGACCGGCGGGTAGATGGTGTGCACGGCGGGCCGGTTGATCCGGGTGCAGTCGCCGTCCGCGGTCCGCCGCTCGTCCCACCCCGCACAGCCGTCACCCACCGGGAACAGGCCCGGATCGCGCAATCGGGCCAGCGCCGGGTCGTCCGGGGTGCGCGCGTAGGGCGAGGTGCCGGCCGCCTGGACGCGGCCGTCCCACACGTACCGGTAGGCGTCGTCGCTGGTGCGCGGTGGCGCCAACAGCCCGACGGCGGCGACGGCGACGCTCCCGGCCAGGACGAGCGGCATCACATGACGGTCGCCCACCCCGCGGAGCAGGACGAGCGCGAGGGTGAACAGCGCCGCGTCGAGGGCGTACCAGCCGTACAGCGGCGCCCGGTCGGCGAGCGTCCCACCGCCGGTCACGGTCAGTGCCAGGGCAGCCGTCAGTGCGGCGAGTGCGAGGACACAGAGCAGGAGGTGTCGGGTGAGCACGCGCCCACCCTGCCACCGTGGTGCCCCGTCACCGAGGACCGGCGCCGCCGCCGCTGCGGCCCGGTCAGGCTCCGGGGACACCCGGAAGACCGGTGGTGAGACCGTCCAGGGCGTGCGAGCAGACGCAGTCCCGGTCGACGGGCAGCAGCTCGATCGCCTTGAACAGCACCGTCCGCAGCCGGTCGACATTGCCCGCGAAGACCTTCAGCACCTCGGCCTGGGTGACGCCCTCGCCTGCCTCGACGCCCGCGTCATGATCGGTGACGAGCGCCAACGTGCTGTAGCAGAGCGCCAGTTCACGCGCCAGCGCGGCCTCCGGGTGCCCGGTCATGCCGACCACCGACCAGCCGTTCGCGGAGAACCAGCGGGACTCGGCGCGGGTCGAGAAGCGCGGCCCCTCGATCACCACCAGGGTGCCGCCGTCCACCGGCCCCCAGGCCGCCGCGGCGGCGGCGTCCAGGGCCGCCCGCCGCCCCGCCGGGCAGTACGGGTCGGCCATCGGCACGTGCACCACCTCGGGGACGGAGCCGTCCGGCAGCGGCTGCCCGTCGTAGAAGGTCTGCACCCGGCCCGAGGTCCGGTCCACGAACTGGTCCGGCACCAGCAGCGTGCCGGGTCCGTACTCCGGCCGCAGCCCGCCCACCGCGCACGGCCCGAACACCTGCCGCACCCCCAGCGCGTGCAGCGCCCAGAGGTTGGCCCGGTAGTCGATCCGGTGCGGCGGCAGCCTGTGCCCGCGCCCGTGCCGGGGCAGGAAGGCGACCCGGCGACCGGCCGCCTCCCCCAGGAACAGCGCGTCGCTCGGCGGCCCGTACGGCGTGTCGACCCGCACCTCGGTCACCTCGTCCAGCAGCGCGTACAAGCCCGAGCCGCCGATCACACCGACCTCGGCCCGCGGCGCGTCCCCACGTACCGTCATGTGTTCCACCTCTCTCTCGGCGAGACCGTTCCGGCCACTGCTCGAACCAGCGGGCCTCGGGTCTCGACATCCGGTCCTACGGTTCACGAACCCCGCACCGCCGGTACGGGCCGGCCCGCCGCTCACCCGGGCGCGGACCGTCGGGATCGCCCGGCACGGCGCAGCTTGAGCGCGAGGGCGCCGGCCGCCGCGCCGAACAGGACTCCGCTGACGGCGAGCCACCGGCCGAGGTAGACCTCCTCCGACAGCCCGGTGGCCCCCGGGTACGGCTCGGACAGGTTCAGGACGAGGGGGAACCAGACGAGCAGCAGAAGGCCGGACAGGACGACCGGCACCCGCAGGTAGTTGATCCACTCGACGGTCGGAGTCCGCTCGTGGCGGTGGCGCAGGACGGACCGGGCGGAGAGGTCGGCGAGCGAGTAGAGCGGCAGCAGGACCAGGTCGTGGGCGAGGGCCCCGCCGACGAACCAGACCACCACCGCGAGGGCCCGGTCGGACACCAGCCGCTCGGCGGCGTAACCGGCGAGCGCGAACGAGGCGAGCAGCACGAGCAGGTGCATCGGCCCTGCGCCGTACCAGCGGGTGAGGCGGGCGGGTCGGGCCACGGTCACGCCCTGAAGGTGAGTCGGCCGACCCACTTGGTGTTGTTCACACCGGGGTTGGCGGGGACGATGATCCGGGCCGGGAAGCCGTGGTCGAGCGACAGGTCGACTCCGTTGACGTGCAGGGCCAGGAGGGACCGGGGGTCGCGGATCTGGTTGCCCCGCAGCAGCACCGAGGTGAAGGGACCGGGTGGCTGGACCGACTCCACCAGCACCTCGGCCGCACCGGACAGGCCGGCCAGGGCCGCCAGGTCGGCCAGCCGCAGTCCGCTCCACAGCTGGTCCTCGGTGGACCAGCCCTCCACGCAGGCGATCGGCAGCCGGGCCGACCGCTGCGGCATGGCCAGCAGCTGCTCGCGGGTGAGGACCAACGGCTCCGCGGCGCCGTGCAGTTCGAGGCGCCAGTCGGGCCCGACGAGCTGCGGGGTGATCCCGACGGCGGCGGCGGTCTTGTTGATCTGGAAGCCGTTCGGGCCCTGCTCGGGGGCCCGGTTGTGCGGCGCCAGGAGCGCGGTCTCGCGGAGGCTGCCGCCCAGGCTCTGCCCGGCCGTCACCGCGAACAGGACGAGCGAGCCGCCTCCCACCAGGGCGAGCGCACCGCGCCGGGAGGTCGTCGGCACGGCCGGCGAGGCCGCCACCAGGCCCCCGCCGTCGGAGGGTTCCGGCCTGGTCGCCGCGAGCCCGGTCCGCAGCTCCGCCAGCAGTGGACGCGACCGCAGGGCACGGCTCGCGCTGCCCAGCTTGAGGACCACGTGGACGGCGAATGCGGCGATGAACACCCACGCACCGTAGAAGTGCAGCGGGTAGAAGGATCCCGGAAAGACGTAGTGCAGCTGGATGTTGAGGATCCCGGTCACGAACTCGAACACGGCACCGCCGACGAGCATCAGCAGCGACAGCCGCTCCAGCGCGTTCGCGGCGCTGCGGACGGGCGGCCAGGTGAAGAGCTTCGGGATCACCGACCACAGCTTGGCCAGCAGGACCGGAACCAGCACAACGCCGAGCGTCACGTGCACGCCCTGGGTGAGCCGGTACAGCCAGGACGGATCGGTGGGCCAGTCGAAGAGGTAGAAACCCAGCAGCCCCTTGTCCGGGGTCTGGTCGTTGAGCCGGCCCAGGCCGGGGTTGTACGCGGCGTAGGACAGCGCCCCGGTCACGAACAGCACCGGGATCCCGGCGAGCAGGACGAACCCGAACACGGAGGTGAGCCACGGCCCGCGGATCGGGCTGCGCCAGAACCCCCGGCGGAACGGGCCGGGCGGAGGGGGCGTCCGACCGGCCCGGGCGGCGAGGGCCGCGCTTGCCGAGGCGAGGGACCGGCCGGCGGTTCGGGCCGCCCCGCGCAGCCTCCTGGCACCGCGCCCGGGCAGATCCCGCACCCTTGTGCCGCCCCGGCCCCGCGCGGGGTCCTCCCCGGGCGATCCGCCCCCCTGTCGGGCCCCGACCACCCGTCACCTCCAGCTCCGGAACCGTCCGTGAACGGGCGGGCCCGCCGGCCTCCCGCGGTGAGGAGCGACGGCGACCGGGCCCGGCCTGGGCCGCCGGAACGAGAGCCGCACCGTCGGAACCCCGCCCGACAGCAAACCAGCAGCGCACGGACTTCACCGCAAGGCCGGACAGGCGGGGCGGCAACATCACCCGTGCGGAGGAATCCCGTCCCTGCCGCGGTCCCGGGTACCGAGCCGGCGGGGGCGGCCGGGGTCAGGCCTCGTCGGTGGTGGAGATGGCCAGCAGCTTCGTCACCGAGCCGTCGTCGCCGACGACGTCGCGCAGGTGCCGGAAGCCGATCCGCCGGCTCATCGTCAGGCTCGGGGTGTTCTCGGCGCCGACCAGGCCGTAGACCTCCTTGAGCCCCAGCTCGTCACCGGCGTAGCGGATCAGGCCGCGCACCGCCTCGGCGCCCAGGCCCCGGCCCCAGAATTCCGGGGCGAGCGCGGTGACCAGCTCGTGGCCGTCGACGTTCCCGGCACGCTTGACCTCGGCGTGGCCCGCGTACGCCCCGTCCAGCCACAGGCCCCAGACGTCGAAGAGGTTCTGCGGGTAGACGTCGGTCAGGATCGCGCGGAAGAGCGTTCGGATGTCCGGCTCGGGCACGAGGTCCTGGCCCATCCAGCGGCACACGTCCGCGTTGCGCAGCAGGGAGACGAAGGCGTCCTCGTCCTCGGTCCGGTAGGGGATGAAGTCCAGGTGCTCGGTGCGCAGCGGAGGGGTCATGGTGCTCTCCTCGGGTCGTGGTGGTGCGGCGGCTCGGTGGTGCGGTCGTGCAGCGGTGAAGTGGCGCGGTGGTGGGGTGGTGCGGCGGCCGGGACGGGGCCGGTCGGCGTGGGCGCGACCGGCTGCCCGTCCCGCGGCGGTCAGGCTCCGGCGTTCTCCATGCGCTCGCGCAGGCTCTTCGGGCGCATGTCGGTCCAGACCTCGTCGACGTAGGCGGTGCACTCGGCCTCGGTGCCCTCGGTGCCGACGGGCTGCCAGCCGGCCGGGACGTCGAGGTCGGCGGGCCAGAGGGAGTACTGCTCCTCGTCGTTGCGCAGCACCTGGTAGCGGGTGTTCTCGTCCATGTCGGGCTCCTCTGTCGTCGGACGAACGGGTGTCGGTGGTGGTGTGCGGTCAGTGGCTTTCCCGGGCGTGCCGGGCGATCTGCCGCAGGGCGGCGGCGAAGTCCTCGGCCGCCCGGCGGACGGCCCCGGTGTCGTGCACGGCGGGCCGGTGGTGCCAGGTGAAGGCGAGGCGTCCGTGCTGGGCCGCGCCGACCACCTCCAGCGGGTGGGAGCCGCCGTCCCGGGGGTCGTGGTCCTGGCCGAAGGAGCCGAGTTCGGCGCGGACCAGGCCGTCGCCGGCGGTCTCGGGCCGGGCGTCCCACTGGCCGAGGTAGTTGAAGACGATCTGGCCGTGCCCGCCGGCGGCGAGGCGCTCGCGGATCTCGGGGGTACCGAAGGTGCGCAGGGCGCCGAAGCCCAGGCCGTTGCCGGGCACCGCGCGCAGCTGTCGGCGCACGGACTTCACCAGGGCGCGCCAGTCGCGGTCCGGATCGGGCCGGTCGGCGTCGGGGACGTGGAAGGTGACGGGGTGGACGGTGGTGAACCAGCCGACGGTGCGGGACAGGTCGACGCCCTCCAGCAGGTCCTCCCGGCCGTGTCCCTCCAGGTCCAGGGCGATCCGCCGCTGTCCGCTCCAGCGGGCCAGGGCGAGGGCGAGCGCGGCGAGCAGCACGTCGTTGACCCGGGTGCGGTAGGCGGCGGGGGCGGCGCGCAGCAGTGCCTCGGTGTCCGCCTCGTCGAGTTCGACGGTGACGGCCGCGCTCTCGGCGGTGCCGGTGCCGGTGCCGGTGCCGGTGCCACCGGGCAGGGCCGTCCGGGCACTCACCGCCTCCTCCCAGTAGGGGAGTTCGTGGTCCAGGCCGCCCTCGGCGACATGGCCGGCGAGCCGGTGCGCCCAGTCCCGGAAGGAGGTGCCGCGCTCCCCCAGGGTGATCGCCCCGCCGCGGACGGCCTGCCGGTGGGCGCTCTCCAGGTCGTCGCGCAGCACCCGCCAGGAGACGGCGTCGACGACCAGGTGGTGGGCGACCAGGAGCAGCAGGGCGGGGTGCTCCGGGTGGCCGGTGAACAGGGCGGCGCGCAGCAGCGGGCCGCGGGCCAGGTCGAAGCCGGCGTGGAGTTCGTCGGCGGCCTTCGCCATGGCCGCGTCGGCGGCCTCGGCGCTCTGCCCGGTCAGGTCGTAGCGGATCAGGAGGTCCTCGGCGGGGGCGGGCGGCGGGTTGAACTGGTGCCAGCCGGTCTCGTCGCGGGTGAAGCGCATGCGCAGCGCGTCGTGGTGTTCCAGCAGGGCGCCGAGGGCGGCGCGCAGTGCCGTCGGGTCGGGGTCGGCGCGGAGTTCGAGCAGGGTGGACTGGTTGAAGTGGTGGTGGGCGGCGCGCGGGGTGGTCAGGAACCACTCCTGGATGGGGGTGAGCGGCAGGCCGCCGGTCACCGGGCCGTCGTCCGCGCGTTCGGTGGCGGTGCGCACGACGGTGGCGAGTTCGGCCACGGTCTGGTGGCTGAACAGGTCCCGGGTGGCCAGGTGGAGGCCGTCGCGGCGCAGCCGGGACACCACCTGCATGCTGAGGATGGAGTCGCCGCCGAGCAGGAAGAAGTTGTCGTCGGCGCCGACCTCGTCGAGGCCGAGGACGTCGGCCCAGATCCGGGCGATCCGGCGTTCGAGGTCGGTCTCCGGTGCCCGGCCCGGGCCGGCGGTGGCGTGGGCGGGACCGGGGTCGGGCAGGGCCCGGCGGTCGAGTTTGCCGTTGGGGGTGAGCGGCAGGGCGGCCAGCGGGACGAAGGCCGCGGGGACCAGGTGGGGCGGCAGGGTTTCGGCCAGGTGGAGGCGGAGTTCGAGGGCGGGCGCTCCCGTGGTGGCGTCGGTCGGGACGACGTAGCCGACGAGCCGTCCGCCGCCGGGGCCGTCGGCGCGGACGGTGACGGCGGCGTCGCGCACCAGGGGGCTGCGGCGCAGGGCGCTCTCGATCTCCCCGGGTTCGATGCGGAAGCCGCGCAGCTTGATCTGTTCGTCGGCGCGGCCGGCGAACCGGAGTTGGCCGTCGGCGTCGCGGCGGGCGAGGTCCCCGGTGCGGTACATCCGGTCGCCGGGGGCACCGTACGGGTCGGGCAGGAAGCGCTGGGCGGTGAGGCCGGGGCGGCCGAGGTAGCCGCGGGCGAGGCCGGGGCCGGCCAGGTGGAGCTCCCCGGTGACGCCGGGCGGCACCGGCCGCAGGGCGGTGTCCAGGACGTACGCGCGGGTGGCGCCGCTGGGCCGGCCGATCGCGGGGGTGCCGGTGCCGGGGGTGAGCGGGCCGGTCCAGCTGGCGACGACGGTGGCCTCGGTGGGGCCGTAGGAATTGATCATCCGTCGGCCGGGGGCCCAGGTGTCGACCAGGTCGGCCGGGCAGGCTTCGGCGCCGACCACCAGGGTGCGCAGGTCGGGCAGGGCGGCGGCGGTTGCGGGTTCCACGGTGGCCAGGGCCGCCGGGGGGATCAGGGTGTGGCTGATCCGGCGGGCGGCGAGGACCTCGGCGAGCCGTTCGCCGACCAGCGGTCCTTCCTCGCCGGTGACCAGGGCGGCCCCGGAGAGCAGGGAGATGCACAGTTCCAGCACGGAGGCGTCGAAGCTGGGAGAGGCGAACTGGAGCACCCGGTCGCCGGGGCCGACGGCGTACTGCTCGGCGGCGGCGGCCGCGAAGACGGCGAGGCCGGCGTGGGTCACCAGGACGCCCTTGGGGGTGCCGGTGGAGCCGGAGGTGTAGACGACGTAGGCCGGGTGGGCGGGGGTGAGGGCGGTGGTGCGGTCGGCGTCGGTGGGTGCGGTGTCCGGGCCTTCGGCGGCCCAGACCCCGGCCGGGTCGTCGAGCACCAGGTGGGCGGCGGCGTCGCGGACCATGAACGCGCGCCGGGGCTCCGGGTAGTCCGGGTCGACCGGGAGGAAGGCGCCGCCGGCCTTGGCGACGGCGAGCTGGGCGACCACCATGGCCGCGGAGCGGGGCAGGGCGAGGGCGACCAGCCGCTCGGGTCCGACGCCGCGCCCGATGAGCTGGTGGGCCAGCCGGTTGGCGGCCCGGTCCAGTTCGGCGTAGCTGAGTTCGCGCTCGCCGTCGAGCAGGGCGGGTGCGTCGGGGGTGGCGGCGGCCCGGCGTTCGAACAGCTCGGGCAGGGTGGCTTCGGGCACCGGGCGGAAGGTGGCGCCGGTCTCGGCGGGCGGCGTGTCCGGTCCGGCCAGCGGCAGCGCGCCGACGGCGCGGGCCGGGTCCTGGGCGACGGCGGTCAGCAGGGTGGCGAGCTGGCCGGCCATCCGCTCGACTGTGGCCGGGTCGAACAGGTCGGTGTTGTAGGTGAGCAGGCCGTGCAACGCGCCGCTCCCGGTCTCGACGAACTCCAGCACCAGCTCGAAGGCCGTCCGTACGGCGTCGGGCTCGATGCCGGTCACGTCGAGGCCCGGCAGGTCGAGTTCGGCGGACGGCGCGTTCTGGAGCACCACGTGGACCTGGAAGAGCGGGCTGCGGCTGGTGTCGCGCACCGGCTGGACCTCGTCGACCACCTTCTCGAAGGGCACGTCCTGGTGGGCGAAGGCGTCCAGGACGGTCTGCCGCACCTCGCCGAGGAGGGCGTCGAAGGACTGGCCGGGTTCCACCCGGGAGCGCAGCACCAGGGTGTTGACGAAGAATCCGACCAGCTGCTGGATCTCGGGCCGGTGCCGGCCGGAGGTGATGGTGCCGACGGTGATGTCGGTGTCCCCGCTGAGCCGGGCCAGGTAGGCCTGGGCCGCGGCGACCAGGGTGGTGAACAGGGTGGCGCCGCGTTCCCGGCCGACCTCGGCCAGCCGGCGGGCGGTGTCGGCGGGCAGCTCCAGGCGGACGGTGGCGGCGTTGGCCGCGTTGGCGGCGCGCACCGCGGGCCGGGGCCGGTCGGTGGGCAGCCGCGGCGGTACCACGCCGGTCAGTTGGCGCTTCCAGTAGGCGAGCTGTTCCCCGGTGGGGGCGCCTTCGGTGCGCTGCCAGTGGGCGTAGTCGGCGTACTGCACCGACAGTGGCGCCAACTCGGTTTCCGCGGAGTCGAGTTCGGCGCGGTAGAGGTGGGCGAGGTCGGTGAGCAGTACGCCGCTGGACCAGCCGTCGGTGACCATGTGGTGCAGGGTCAGCGCCAGCACGTGGTCGTGGTCGGCCAGCCGGGCCAGGGTGGCGCGCAGCAGGGGTCCGCGGCGCAGGTCGAAGGGGCGGGCGCGTTCGGCGGCGAGCAGGTCGCGCAGGGCCTGCGGCCGTTCGCCCGCGGGCCGGCCGGAGAGGTCGTGCAGCGGCAGCGGTACGACGTGCGGCGGGTTGACCAGTTGGACGCCGTGGCCGTCGACGCTGTCGAAGGTGGTGCGCAGCGACTCGTGCCGGGCCGTCAGGGCGTCCAGGGCCGCGCCGAGGGCGCCGGGGTCGAGGGTGCCGCGCAGCCGCAGCGCGAGCGCGACGTTCTCGGCGACGCCGGGGGTGAACTCCTCCAGGAACCACAGGCGTTGCTGGGCGTGGGACATCGGGGCCGCGCCCGTGCGGGGCACCGGGACGACGGGCGGGCGGGCCGGGGTGCCGGACGCCTCGGTGAGCAGCCGGGCCAGGCCGGCCGGGGTGGGGTGGTCGAAGACCGCGCGGGGGCCGAGGTCGGCGCCGAAGGCCTCGGTGAGGCGGGCGGCGAGCCGGATGCTGAGGATGGAGTCGCCGCCCAGTGCGAAGAAGTCCTCGTCCGTGCCGGGCGGGCGGATGCCGAGGACCTCGGCGAAGACCTCGGTGGTGCGGTGTTCGGCGGCGGTGCGCGGTTCGACGCGGGCGCGGCGCCCGTGGCCGGGGCGTTCCTCGGGCGCCGGGAGGGCGGCGCGGTCGACCTTGCCGTTGCGGCTCAGCGGGAGGGCGGGGAGCGGGACGACGGCGGCCGGGACGAGGTAGTCGGGCAGGGTGCGGGCGGCGAAGGCCCGCAGTTCCTCGGGGTCGACGGCGCCGACCGGGTAGACGACCAGTCGGCGGGCGCCGGGCCGGTCCTCCCGGACGACCACGGCGACGTCGGTGACCCGCGGGTGGGCGGCGAGGGCGGCCTCCACCTCGGCGGGCTCGACCCGGAAGCCGCGGATCTTCACCTGGTCGTCGGCGCGGCCGAGGAATTCGACGGTGCCGTCGGGGCGGCGCCGGGCGAGGTCCCCGGTGCGGTACATCCGGGCGCCGGGCGGGCCGGAGGGGTCGGCGAGGAAGCGGGCGGCGGTGGCGCCGGGGCGGCCGAGGTAGCCGCGGGCCAGGCCCTCGCCGGCCAGGTAGAGCTCGCCCGCGCAGCCCGGCGGGACGGGCCGCAGCCGGCCGTCCAGGACGTGCGCCCGCCGGTCGTCCAGCGGGCGGCCGATGGGAAGGGTGTCGGGCACGGCGGCGGCGTCCGGGAGGGTGTGGGCGGTGGCGAAGGTGGTGGTCTCGGTGGGGCCGTAGCCGTCCGTGACGGTCAGTCCGGGGCAGGCCGCCAGGACGCGGCGCACGGCGGCGGCGGGCACCACGTCGCCGCCGGTCCACAGGGACCGCAGGCCGGTGAAGCAGTCCGGCGCGTCCTGGGCGAGCAGCCGGAACAGTCCGGCGGTGAGCCACAGTGCCGTCGGTCCGTCCGGTCCGGCGAGGCGGCGCAGCAGTGCGGCGTCCACCGGGCCGGCGGGGGCGACGAGCACGCAGCCGCCGTTCAGCAGCGGCGCCCACACCTCGAAGGTGGCGGCGTCGAAGGCGACCGGCGAGTGCAGCAGCACCCGGGCGCAGCTGCCGTCGGTGAAGCGGCTGTCGGTGGCGAGCGAGGCCACGTCGCGGTGCCGGACGGCGACGGCCTTGGGTTCGCCGGTGGAGCCGGAGGTGTACATCACGTACGCCAGCCGGTCGGGGTCGGCGGGCGGCAGGTGCGGGGCGGCCGCACCGGTTTGTGCGGCGGCGACCTGCTCGGCGGTCAGCCGGTGGGCGGCGCCGGCCCGGTCGAGCAGGGCGCGGCGGCGCTCCTCGGGGGCGCGCGGGTCGACGGGCAGGTAGGCGCCGCCCGCCTTGAGGACGGCCAGTTGGGCGACGACGAGTTCGGTGCCGCGGTCCATCGCCAGTGCCACCCGGTCCTCGGGGGCCAGGCCGTCGGCGAGCAGCCGGGCGGCCAGCCGGTCGGACCAGTCGGCGAGCCCGCGGTACGTCAGTTCGCGCTCGCCGTCGCGCACGGCGGGGGCGTCGGGGGTGCGGCGGGCCTGCTCGGCGAAGATTCCCAGTGGGCTGCGCGGCACCGGCGGGCGGGCGGTGGTGTGCCAGGAGGCCAGCAGTTCGCGGTCGGCCGCGGTGAGCGGGTCCAGCGCGGCGAGGTCGCCGTCCAGGCCGTCGGCGAGGCCGGTCAGCAGCAGGGCGAGGCGGTCGGCGGCGTCCCGGACGGTGCCCTCGTCGAACAGGGCGGGGTCGTAGGCCAGGTCGAAGGCGAGCTGCCCGCTGAGGTGGGCGCGCAGGCACCAGGGGAAGGTGGTGGCGTCGTCGGCGCGCACCTCGACCACCCGCACGCCGGTGCGGTCCGCGGCCGACTCGTCGACGGGGTAGTTCTCGAACACCAGCATGCTGTCGAACAGCGGCTCCCCGGCGGGCAGTTCGCTCAGGGCCTGGATCCGGGGCAGCGCCAGGTGGTCGTGGCGGCGGCCGTCGCTCTGCCGGTCCTGGAGGTCCCGCAGCCAGGGCAGCACGCCGCCGGTGGCGGGCGGCCGGACCCGGGCCGGCACGGTGTTGATGAACAGGCCGATCATCGTCTCGACGCCGGGCAGTTCGGCCGGCCGGCCGGAGACGGTGGTGCCGAAGACGACGTCCGCGGTGCCGCCGTAGCGGGCCAGCAGCAGCGCCCAGGCTCCCTCGACCAGGGTGTTGACGGTCAGTCCGGCGGCGGCGGCGTTCTCCCGCAGCCGGGCGGAGAGCGCCTCGTCGAGGGCGCGGTGGACGGCGGCGGTGGCCCGGGCCCGGTGCGCTCCGGCGGGCCGGCGGTCGTAGGGCAGCGCGGTCCGTTCGGTGAACCCGGCGAGGGCGCCGCTCCAGTGGTCCTCGGCGGCCTGCCCGTCCTGCTCGCGCAGCCAGGCCAGGAAGTCGGCGAACGGGCGCCGGACCGGGCGGGGCGCCTGCGGTCCGCCGGTGAGCGCGGCGTACTCCTCGCACACCTCGGTGAGCAGCTGTCCGGTGCTCCAGCCGTCCAGGATCACGTGGTGGGTGGACCAGAGCAGCAGCACCTCCTCGCCGGGCAGCGCGGCCAGGGCCAGCCGGCCGAGCGGCGCGGTGCCCAGGTCCAGCCCGGCGGCCCGCTCCTCGGCGAGCAGCCGTTCGGCCCCCTCGGCGCGCTGTTCGGCCGTCAGCGCGCGCCAGTCCAGGTGGCGGACGGGCAGGGCGGCGCGGCGCGCGACCAGCTGGACGGGGTGCGGCAGGCCGCGCCAGTGCACGGAGGTGCGCAGCGCCGGGGTGCGGTCGGCGACCTGCTGCCAGGCCGCGGCGAAGGCCGCCGGGTCGGCGACGCCGGCCAGCCGTACGGCGATCCGGTCCACGTAGGCGCCGTCCTCGTCGACCAGGCCGTGGAAGAGCATGCCGGACTGCAGGGGGGTGAGCGGCAGCACGTCCTCGGTGTCGCGGCCGTCGCCGACCAGGGCGTCCAGCCGCTCCTGGTCGAGGCCGGCCAGCGGGAAGTCGGACGGGGTGCGGCCGCCGGCGCCGGGGCTCGCGCAGTGCTCGGCCAGCTCGCGCAGCGCCTGGAGGGTCTGCTCGGCGAGGGCGCGGACGGTGGCCTCGTCGTAGCGGGCCGCGGGGTAGGTCCAGCCCAGTTCGAGCCGGCCGTCCTGGACCGCCCCGATGACGTCCAGCAGGTAGGGGCGGGGCTCGTCGGGGTCGGTGTCCCGTCCGGCCGGGGGCAGCGAGCCGCGCAGCAGCCCGTCGGCGGCGGCGCTGCGGCTGTCCCACTGGCCGTGGTAGTTGAAGCCGATCAGCGGCGCGGCCGCGCCGGCCGGCAGGGCGGACGGGTGCAGGTGGCGCAGGGCGCCGTGGCTGAGTCCGCGCAGCGGGACGGCGCGCAGCTGCTCCTTGACCGAGCGCAGGGTGTCGTGCCAGCCGGCCCCGGGGTCGACGTGCAGGGCGAGCGGGAACTCGGCGGTGAACCAGCCGACCGTCCGGGAGAGGTCCTGGTCGGCGAAGAGGTCCTCGCGGCCGTGGCCCTCCACCCCGATCAGTACGCAGTCGCGGCCGCACCAGCGGGCCAGGGTGCGGCCCAGCGCGCTGAGCAGGACGTCGTTGACCTGGGTGCGGTAGACCTCCGGAACGTTGCGCAGCAGCGCCTCGGTGGTCCGCTCGTCCAGGGTGACGGTGACGGTGGCGGCGGTGCCGTGGGTGTTGGGGCCGGGTCGCCCCTCGGGCAGCCCGGCCGGGGCCTCGCCGGTGCGGGTCCAGTACGCGCTGTCGCCGTCCAGGGCGCCGGAGCGGGTGTGCCGCTCCAGCCGGGCGGCCCAGCGGGTGTAGGAGGTGCCCGGCTCCGGCAGCCGAACGGGTGCGCCGGTGCGGGCGGCGCGGTAGGCCGCTTCGAGGTCGGCGAGCAGAATGCGCCAGGAGACGCCGTCGACGGCCAGGTGGTGGATGGTCAGGACGAGCTGGTCGGGCTGCCGGCCCTCGTCACGGTGCGGGCCGCCGTCGAAGAACAGGGCGCGCAGCATCCGGCCCTCGACCGGGTCGAGGGAGCGCTGCGCCTCGTCGGCGGCGCGCTGCACCTGCGCTTCCGTACCGGCCGGGTGGTGGGTGAAGACGCCGTCCGGTGCCTGCGCCAGGACCTCCTGGCGCCAGCCGGATCCGCCCCGGCGGAAGCGGGTGCGCAGCGCCGGGTGGTGCTCCGCCAGGGCGAGCACCGCGGTCCGCAGGGCGGCCGGGTCGGTGCCCGGGGCCAGGGCCAGCCGCTGGGTCATGGTGAAGCGCAGCGCCTCGCCCGCCCGGCGGCCGTCGAGGTACCAGTGCTGGATCGGGGTGAGCGGCGCCTCGGCGGGCTCGGCCTCGTCCGCCTCCGTCCGTTCCGACGACTCACCGGCGCACAGGGCGAGTTCGGCGACGTTCTGGTAGCGGAAGACGTCCTTGGTGGTGAGGGCGAGGCCGGCGGCGCGGGCCCGGGAGACGATCTGGATGCTGAGGATGGAGTCGCCGCCGAGGGCGAAGAAGTTGTCCCGGGCGCCGACCCGCTCCACGCCCAGCACCTCGGCCCAGATCGCGGCGAGCCGCTGCTCGGTGCCGGGCCGCGGGGCGACGTACGGGGTGGTGCGGTCCGGCTGGGCGGGCGGGGCGGGCAGGGCCCGCCGGTCGGTCTTGCCGCTGACGGTGCGCGGGACGCGGGCCAGTGGGACGAACGCGGTGGGCACCAGATGGTCGGGCAGGGTGCGCCGCAGCCAGGCCCGCAGTTCCTCGGCGGGCGGCACCCGGTCGCCGGCCGGCACCGGGTAGCCGACCAGCAGGGTCCGGCCGCCCTGTTCGCGGGCGGCGACGGCGCAGTCCGCGAGGTCGGGGTGGGTCAGCAGGGCGGCCTCCACCTCGCCGGGTTCGATCCGGAAGCCGCGGATCTTGACCTGCTCGTCGGCCCGGCCGAGGAACTCCAGCTGTCCGTCGGCGTCCCAGCGGGCCAGGTCGCCGGTGCGGTACATCCGGGTGCCGGGCGGCCCGTACGGGTCGGCGAGGAAGCGGCCGGCGGTCAGCCCGGGCCGGTTCAGGTAGCCGCGGGCGACCTGTTCCCCGGCCAGGTATAGCTCCCCGGGCATGCCGGGCGGCACCGGGCGCAGCGCGCCGTCGAGCACGTGAGCGGTGACGCCGCGGCCCGGCCGGCCGATCACCGGGCGTCCGGGGTGGTCCGCGCAGCGGGCGTAGGCGGCGTCGACGGTGCACTCGGTGGGCCCGTACAGGTTGTAGGTGCTGATGCCGTACTCGGCCTGGGCCGCGCACAGGTCCCGCCAGGTGGCGGCGGGGATCGCCTCGCCGCCGAGCTGCAGCAGCCGGGGGTGGTGGGGGGCGGGGGCGAACAGTCCGGCGGCGGTGAGTTCGCGCAGCAGGGAGGGGGTGACGTTGACGACGTCGAGCCGCTGGTCGACGATCCGGGCGAGGAAGGCCTGCGGGTCCAGCCGGACGTCCTCGTCGATCAGGTGGAGTTCCTGACCGGAGACCAGCAGCAGCGGGCCCTCCCAGCTGGTGTCGAAGGAGAGGGAGGCGCTGAGGGCGACCTTCAGCCGGCCGCCGTCGGCGGTGTGCGGGGCGAGCATCCCCTCCCGGTGGTCGCGGCAGAGGTTGACCAGCTGGCGGTGCTCGACGACCACGCCCTTGGGGCGGCCGGTGGAGCCGGAGGTGTGGATCAGGTAGGCGGCGTTCCCGGGCAGCAGCGGGGCGGTCCGTTCGGCGTCGGTGAGGTCGTGGCCGGGCAGGGCCTCCCACGGCACCTCGCGCAGGGTGTGCTCGGTCAGCACCGTGCGCGGCCGGGTGTCGTCGAGCAGCAGGGCGGCCCGCTCCTCGGGCAGGTCCGGGTCGACGAACTGGAGGACGGCGCCGGCCTTGAGCACCGCGAACAGCGCCACCAGCAGGTCGGAGGTGCGCGGCAGCCGGACGGCGACCACCTGCTCCGGGCCGGCGCCGAGGGCGGCCAGGTGGCGGGCGAGGCGGTTGGCCCGGGTGTTGAGCGCGGCGAAGTCCAGGGTGGCGTCGCGGGCGACCAGCGCGGTGGCGTCCGGGGTGCGGGCGGCCTGCTCCTCGAACAGGGCGGTGAAGGTGGTGTCGGGCCCGGGCAGCGGCTCGCCGCGCCCCTGCCGCAGCACCTGCTCCCGCTCCTGCCCGGTCATCAGCGGCAGCGCCCCGACGGCCGTGTCGGGCGCGTCGGCGGCGGCCGCCAGCAGGGTGGTCAGCCGGTCGGCGAGCTGCCGGGCGGTGCGGGCGTCGAAGAGCCCGGTGCTGTACTCCAGGTAGCCGGTCAGGCCTCCGTCGTGCTCGGCGAAGTCGAAGGAGAGGTCGAAGGTGGCGTTGCGGACGGGCGGGGTGAGGGGTTCCACCGTCAGTCCGGGCAGCCGGGGCGCCTCGGCGCCGAGGTTGTGCAGCGCCACCATCACCTGGAACAGCGGGGTGCGGCTGGTGTCGCGCTCCGGCTGGAGGACGTCCACCAGCCGTTCGAAGGGCACCTCCTGGTGGGCCATGGCGTCCAGGACGGTGGCCTGCGCGGCGGTCAGCAGCTCGTGGAAGGACTGCTCGGGGCGGATGTCGCCGCGCAGCACCAGGGTGTTGACGAACATGCCGACCACGTCGTGGAGTTCGCCCTGTTCGCGGCCGGAGGTGACGGTGCCGACGGCGATGTCCGTCTGCCCGGTCCAGCGGGCCAGCAGCACCTGGCAGGCGGCCAGCAGGACGGTGTAGAGGGTGCCGTCGGCCTCCCGGCCGCGCTCGCGCAGCCGGGCGGTCAGTTCGGCGGGCAGGGTGAAGGTGACCAGCGCGCCCTCCCGGGTGCGCTCCGCCGGGCGCGGCCGGTCGGTGGGCAGCTCCAGCGGGGCCAGGCCGTCCAGGGTCCGGCGCCAGTGGTCGAGGTCGGCCTCGGCGGCGGCGGTGCGGGTGCGCTGCCAGGCCGCGTAGTCGGTGTACCGGACGGGCGGCTCGGGCAGCCGCGGGCGGCGGCCTTCGAGGGCGGCGGCGTACAGCTCACCGAGGTCGCGGCCGAGCACGCCCATCGACCAGCCGTCGGTGGCGATGTGGTGCACCGCCAGGGCGAGGACGTGCTCGTCGGGGGCGGTGCGCAGCAGGCGGGCGCGCAGCACCGGGCCGGCTTCGAGGTCGAAGGGGGTGGCGGCGATCCGCTCCAGGCGGGCGTCCAGGTCGGCCGGCGGGACGTCCTCGCGGGGCAGTTCGACGGGGTGGGGCGGGCGCACCACCTGCCGGGCCCGGCCGTCGCGTTCGGCGTAGGTGGTCCGCAGTGCCTCGTGCCGCTCGACCAGGGCGTCCAGGGCGCCGCCGAGCGCGGCCCGGTCGAGGGTGCCGCGCAGCCGCAGCACGGACAGCGAGGTGTACTCGGTGCTGCCGGGCTCGAAGCGGTCGAGGAACCAGAGCCGCTGCTGGGCGTAGGAGAGCGGCGGTTCGCTGCCCGGGTCGGCGGCGGGGACGACGGCCGGGACGGCGGTCCGTGCGGCGCCCGGGCCCGGCTCGCCGAGCGCCCCGGCGAGGTCGGCGAGCACGGGGTGGGTGAACAGCAGCCGGGGCGAGAGGTCGGCGGAGCCGAAGGCGGCGCGCAGCCGGGCGGTGACCCGCACGGCGAGGATGGAGTCGCCGCCGAGGGCGAAGAAGTCGTCCTCGGCGCCGACCGGGCCAGCGTCCAGGACCTCCGTCCAGGCCTGGGCGACCAGCCGCTCGGCGGAGGTGCGCGGCGCGGTGCGCTCGCGGCCGGCGGCGTAGCCGTCCGGTCCGGGCGCCGGCAGGGCGCGCCGGTCGAGCTTGCCGTTGGGGGTGAGCGGCAGGGCGGCCAGCGGCACATAGGCGGCGGGCACCAGGTAGGCGGGCAGCAGCCGTTCCAGGTGGGCGCGCAGCTCGGCGGCGCCCGGGGGCCGCCGGGGGTCCGCGCCGACGACGTGGGCGACCAGCCGGCGGGTGCCGGCGGTGTCCTCGTGGACGCCGACGGTGGCCAGGCCCACGCCGGGGTGGGTCTGGAGGGCGGCCTCGATCTCGCCGGGTTCGATCCGGTAGCCGCGGATCTTGACCTGCTGGTCGGCGCGGCCCAGGTAGCGCAGGGTGCCGTCGGCCTGCCGGCGGACCCGGTCGCCGGTGCGGTACATCCGCGTGCCGGGGGCGCCGAACGGGTCGGCGAGGAAGCGGGTGGCGGTCAGGCCGGGCCGGTTGAGGTAGCCGCGGGCCAGGCCCTCGCCCGCCACGTACAGTTCGCCGACCGCGCCCGGGGGCAGCGGGGCCAGGTCGTCGTCGAGCACGTACAGCCGCAGGTCGGCGATGCCGGTGCCGATCGGGCCGGGGCCGCCGGCGGTGGCGGTGGCGAGGTCCAGCGCGGTGTGGGTGACGTGCACGGTGGTCTCGGTGATGCCGTACATGTTCACCAGGCGCGGCGCGTCCTCGGGGTGGCGCCGGTACCAGTCGGCGAGCCGGGTGACGTCCAGCGCCTCGCCGCCGAAGACCACCGTGCGCAGTGCCAGCCGGGCGGAGACGTCCGGGAGCCGGGCGTCGGCGCGGGCCAGCTGGTGGAAGGCGGACGGGGTCTGGTTGAGGACGGTGACCCGCTCGTCGGCGAGCAACCGCAGGAAGTCCTCCGGGGAGCGGGCGGTGTCCTCGGGTACCACCACGAGCCGGCCGCCGTGCAGCAGCGGGCCCCACAGCTCCCAGACCGAGAAGTCGAAGGTGTAGGAGTGGAAGAGCGTCCAGACGTCGTCGGCGCCGAAGCCGAACAGCTCCCGGGTCCGCTCGAAGAGCCGCACCACGTTGGCGTGCGGCACCACGACGCCCTTGGGGCGGCCGGTGGAGCCGGAGGTGTAGATGGCGTAGGCGGGGCTGTCGGGCAGCGGGCGGTGGCCGGCGCCGAGCGGGCCGGCCGGGCGCCGGGCCAGGTCGGCGCGCACCCCGGGGTCGGCCAGGGCGAGGACGGGGACATCGACGCCGGTCGGCCCGTCCGGGGTCTCCAGCGTCTCCGGGGCCTCCAGGGTCACCAGGGCCACCGGGGCGGCGTCGCGCAGCAGTTCGGCTCTGCGTTCGGCGGGCAGGCCCGGGTCCAGCGGCAGGTAGGCCGCGCCGGTCTTGAGGACGGCGAGGACGGCCACCACCAGCTCGGCGGTGCGGGGCAGCGCGAGGGCGACGTACCGCTCGGGGCCGGCGCCGAACCCGGCCAGCCGGTGGGCGAGCCGGTCGGCCCGGGCGTCCAGTTCGGCGTAGTCGAGGTGCTCCCCGCCGCAGGTGACGGCCTCGGCGTCCGGGGTGCGGGCGGCCTGCTCCTCGAAGAGCTCGACCAGGCTGCGCCCGGGCCGGCCCTGCGCGGTGCCGTTCCAGTCGACCAGCAGCCGGTGCCGCTCCTCGGCGGTGGTCCAGGCCAGCGCGCGCAGCGGGCGGTCCAGTCCGGCGGCCAGCTCGGTGAGCAGCAGGCAGAGCCGCTCGGCGAGGGCGCGCACGGTCGCGGCGTCGAACAGGCCGGGGTCGTAGCCGAGATCGAAGCCGACCTGCCCGCCCTGGTAGGCGCGCAGCACCAGCGGGAAGCTGGTGGCGTCCCGGGAGGAGACCTCGGCCAGGCGCACCCCGGTGCCGGCGGCCCGGGCGTCGTCGAAGGGGTAGTTCTCGAAGGCGACGATGCTGTCGAACAGCGCGCTGCCGGACGGGACGTCGCTGCAGCCGGTGAGTTCGGCGAGCGAGACCGCCGAGTGCCGGCGGGCCTCGGCCTGGTCGTCCTGGAGTTCCCGCAGCCAGTGGGCGGCGGTGCGGGCGCCGTCCACCCGGACCCGGGTGGGCAGGGTGTTGATGAACATGCCGATCATCGACTCGACGCCGGGCAGTTCCTCGGGCCGGCCGGAGACGGTGGTGCCGAACAGCACGTCCGGTTCGCCGCTGTAGCGGGAGAGCAGCAGCGCCCAGGCGCCCTGCACCACGGTGCCCAGGGTCAGCCCGGCGTGGCGGGCGGTGCGGGCGAGCCGCTCGGAGACCTCCTCGGACAGGGCGGCGCTGTGGCTGCCGGCCGAGCGGGCCCGGTGGGCCTCGTGCCGCACCCGGTCGGCGGGCAGCGGGGTGGCGGTGGCGAAGCCGTCCAGGACGGACCGCCAGTGGGCCCGGGCGGCCCCGGCGTCCTGCCCGGCGAGCCAGTGGACGTAGTCGGCGAAGGGCCGGCGCACCGCCGGGGCGGGCGCCGCGCCGGTGGTGAGCGCCGCGTACTCGGCGAACACGTCGGTGAGCACCTGGGCGAGGCTCCAGCCGTCCAGGATCAGGTGGTGGGAGGTCCACAGCAGCTGGACCCGGGCCTCGGGCAGCCGGACCAGGGTGAGCCGGGTGAGCGGGGCGGTGGCGATGTCCAGGCCGAGGGCGAGGTCCTCGGCGCGCAGCCGGGCCAGCCGTTCGGCGCGCTCGGCCGGGTCGGCGGCCCGCAGGTCCAGGTGGGTCACCGGCAGCCGGACGCCCCGGCGCACCATCTGGAGCGGCGCGGGGACGCCCTCCCAGACCACCGAGGTGCGCAGCGCGGGCGCGCGGTCGGCGACCCGCTGCCAGGCCAGGGCGAGGGCGTGCGGGTCGGCGACGCCCTCCAGCAGCAGGGCGGCCTGGTCCAGGTAGACGTCGTCCTCGCCGCCGACCAGGCGGTGGAAGAGCATGCCCTCCTGGAGCGGGGTGAGCGGCAGCAGGTCCGTCACGTCCCGGCCGTCGCCGACCAGCCGGTCCAGCGTCTCCTGGTCGAGCCCGGCGAGCGGGAAGTCGGAGGGGGTGCGGCCGCCGGCGCCGGGGCTCGCGCAGTGCTCGACGATGGCGCCCAGGGCGGTGGTCACGGCCTCGGCCAGCCGCCGGACGGTGTCGGCCTCGTGGACCACGTCGCTGTAGTGCCAGGTGAGTTCGAGTTCGCCGTCGGCGACCACGGCGGAGACGTCGAGCAGGTGGGCCGGCGGCTCGTCCGGGGCGAGGTCCGGGCCGGGGGCCGGCCCGGCGGGGGCGAAGTCGCCGGCCTCGGGGGCGGTCCACTGGCCGTGGTAGTTGAAGCAGACCTGCGGCAGCGGGACGTCCCGCAGGGCCCCGGCGCCCTCGGCGGGCGAGCCGAGCCGGGCGAGGGCCTCGTAGCCCAGGCCGCGGCGGGGCACGGCGCGCAGCCGCTCCTTGACCTGCTTGAGGGTGGCCGCCCAGTCGGGGGCGTCGGCGGGGCCGGCCGGGGCGAGGGTGACGGGGTACTGGGTGGTGAACCAGCCGACGGTGCGGGACAGGTCGAGGTCGTCGAAGAGGTCCTCGCGGCCGTGGCCCTCCAGGGCGACGGTGACCCGCCCGGTGCCGGTCCAGTCGGCGAGTGCCCGGCCCAGGGCGCTGAGCAGCACGTCGTTGACCTGGGTGCGGTAGACCTCGGGGACCTTGCGCAGCAGTGCCCCGGTGGTGGCCCGGTCGAGCCGGCTGCGCAGGGTGCGCACCGTGCCGGCCGTGGGGGTGCCGGGCAGGTCGACGGGCAGCGGCTCGGCGGGGGCGGCGGTCTCGGCGCTCCAGTACGGCAGGTCGGCGTCCAGGCCTCCGGCCCGGACGAGTGCGGCGAGCCGGTGGGCCCAGTCGGTGAACGCGGTGGGCTCGGGCGCGGGTTCGGGGGTGGCGCCCGCGGCGGCCCGCCGGTAGGCCTCGGGCAGCTCGGCGAGCAGCACCCGCCAGGAGACGCTGTCCACGGCGAGGTGGTGGGCGGTCAGGAAGAGCTGGGGCCGCTCCCCGTCGGCGGGGCGGAACAGGACGGCGCGCAGCAGGGTGCCGGTGGCCGGGTCCAGTTCGGCGCGGGCGGCCTCGGCGGCCGCGGTCCGGTCCGCGCCCGGGTCGAGGGCGGTCAGCGGCCCTGCGGCGCCGGCGACCGGCTCCTGCCGCCAGTCGGTCCCGGTGCGGGTGAAGCGGGTGCGCAGCGCGGGGTGGGCGGCCACCAGGGCGGTCAGCGCCCGTTCCAGGGCCGGTTCGTCCAGGTCGTGCGGCAGGTCGAGCAGCATCGACATGGTGAAGTGGCGCAGCGGGCCGTGGGCGGCGAAGAACCATTCCTGGACGGGGGTGAGCGGGGCGGGCCCCTCCTCCCGGTGCCGCTCGACGGCGGCCCCGGCGCCGGCGGTGCGGGCGGCGGCGGCCAGGTCGGCGACGGTCTGGTGGCGGAAGACGTCCTGGGAGCCGATCCGCAGGCCTTCGGCGCGGGCCCGGGAGACGGCCTGGATGCTCAGGATCGAGTCGCCGCCGAGTTCGAAGAAGTTGTCGGTGACGCCGACCCTGGGCACGCCGAGCACCTCGGCCCAGATGGCGGCGAGGGTCTCCTCCTCCGGGGTCCGCGGGGCGACGAACTCCCCTTCCCGGGCCTCGGTCTCGGGGGCGGGCAGGGCGCGGCGGTCGAGCTTGCCGCTGGTGCCGAGCGGCAGCGCGTCGAGCACGGTGAAGGAGGACGGCACCAGGTGGTCGGGCAGCACCCGGCGCAGGGCGGCGCGCAGTTCGGCGAAGGGGCGGGCGGTGCCGTCGGCGAACACCAGGTAGGCGGCCAGCCGGTTCTGTCCGTGGGCGTCGGGGACGGCGACCACGGCGGCCGCGGCGACCTCCGGCAGGTCGAGCAGGGCGGCCTCGATCTCGCCGGGTTCGATCCGGTGGCCGCGTACCTTGACCTGGTCGTCGGCGCGCCCGAGGTACTCCAGGCGCCCGTCGGCGGTCCACCGGGCGAGGTCGCCGGTGCGGTACATCCGGCTGCCGGGCGGCCCGTACGGGTCGGCGGTGAAGCGGGCGGCGGTCAGGCCGGGGCGGCCGGCGTAGCCGCGGGCGACCTGCTCGCCGGCCAGGTGGAGTTCGCCGCTCACCCCGGGCGGCACCGGCCGGAGCCGCCCGTCCAGGACGTAGGCGCGGACGTTGGGCAGCGGGCGGCCCACCAGCGGCCGGTCCCCGCCGTCGATCCGGCAGGCGAGCGCGTCGACGGTGCACTCGGTGGGGCCGTAGTAGTTGTAGGCGGCCACCTCGGGGCGGGCGGCGAGGTCGCGCCAGAGCCGGGGGGCGACCGCCTCGCCGCCGAGCATCAGCACCCGGGGGCGGTGGCGGGGGTCGTCGAGCAGTCCGGCGGGCAGCAGTTGGCGCAGGTAGGAGGGGGTGAGGTCGAGGAAGTCGATCCGGTGGCGCACGACGTACTCGACGAGGGCGGCCGGGTCCATCCGGGTGGTCTCGTCGACCAGGTGCAGCGGGTGGCCGTCGGCCAGCAGCAGCAGGCCCTCCAGCGAGGTGTCGAAGGAGAGGGAGGCGGTCAGCGCGACGTTCAGCGGCCCGCCGCCGGCGTCGGCGACGAAGCCGGCCCGGTGGGCGGCGAGCAGGTGGGCCAGGGCGCGGTGCGGGACGGTGACGCCCTTGGGGCGGCCGGTGGAGCCGGAGGTGTAGAGCACGTACGCGGTGGTCGAGAGGTCCGGCGGGGGGAGGACGGCGTCGCCCGTGTCGCCGTCCATCAGGTCGCGCAGGGTCTCCTCGTCCAGCAGCAGGGCCGGCTCGGCGTCCTCCAGCAGGTAGCGGACCCGCTCCTCGGGCAGCGCCGGGTCGAGCGGCAGGTAGCCGGCGCCGGCCTTCCAGACCGCGAGGACGGCCACCACCAGGTCGGCGGTGCGCGGCAGCCGCAGCGCGACCAGCCGTTCGGGGCCGGCGCCGCGGGCGGCCAGCCGGCGGGCGAGCCGGTCGGCGCGGGCGTCCAGCGTGGCGTAGTCCAGCCGCTCCTCCCCCGCGACCAGCGCCAGGGCGTGCGGGGTCCGTTCGGCCCGGCGCCGGAACAGCTCGGGCAGGCCGACGGCTTCGACGGGCAGCGCGGTGGCGTTCCAGTCCCGGGTGACCCGCTCGGTCTCCCGCGCGGAGAGCAGCGGCAGGGTGGCGAGCGGGCGGTCCGGTTCGGCGGCGGCGCCCTCCAGGAGCCGCAGCAGCTGGTCGGCCGTCCGGCGGGCGGTGGGGGCGTCGAAGAGGTCGGCCCGGTACTCCAGGACGCCGGTGAGCGCCTCGCCGTCGGGGACGAACTCCACGCTGAGGTCGAAGGTGGCGGCCTGCCGGGGCACGGTGACCGGGGCGGTGGCGAGTCCGTGCGGGTCGCCGGCCGCGGCCGGGGCGGGGTGCAGCAGCACCAGCACGTCGAACAGCGGGTTGCGGCCGGCCTCGCGGGGCGCGCCGACCGCCTCGACGATCCGCTCGAACGGCGTGTCGCCGTGGGCGAGGGCGTCGTTGCCGGTCCCGGTGGCGGCCGCGAGCAGCTCGCGGAAGGAGGCGTCGGGCGCCACCCGGGTGCGCAGGACCACCGTGTTGACGAAGCAGCCGACGGCCCGTTCCAGCTCGGTGCGGGTGCGGCCGGCCATCAGGGAGCCGACGGTGACGTCCTCCTGGCCGGACCAGCGGGCCAGCAGCGCCTGGGTGCCGGCCACCAGCGCGGTGTTGAGGGTGCCCTGCCGTTCGGCGGCGAGTTCGCGCAGCCGGGCGGTGAGCGGCGCGGGGACGGTGAAGGTGTGCAGGGCGCCGGGGCCGGCCTCCTCGCCGCGCCGCGGGTGGTCCAGCGGCAGTTCCGGCGGCACCGCGCCGGCCAGCTTCTCCTTCCAGTGGGCGAGGTGCTTCTCCAGCCGGTCGCCGGAGAGCTGCTCGCGCTGCCACACCGCGAAGTCGGGGTACTGGGTGGCGACCTCGGGCAGCCCGGGTTCGGCGCCGCGGGCCAGGGCGTCGTAGGCGGTGCGGAGTTCGTCCAGGACGACGCCCATGGACCAGCCGTCGGTGACGATGTGGTGGGCGGTCAGCTGCAGCACGTGGGCGTGCGGCGACTCGGCCACCAGCAGGGCGCGCAGCAGCGGCCCGCGGGCGAGGTCGAAGGGCCGGGAGTACTCCTGGAGCAGGATCGCGTCCAGGCTCTCGCCGTCGGCCGGTGTGCGCACCGGCAGCTCCACCGGCCCGGCCGGAAGGACGGTCTGCACCGGCCGGCCGTCGCTCTCCGCGAAGGTGGTGCGCAGCGCCTCGTGGCGCGCCACCACGGCGGTCAGCGCCGCGGCGAGGGCCGCGCGGTCCAGCGCGCCGGTGAAGCGCAGGGCGACGGCGCTGTTGTAGCGCGGGTCGCCGGGGCGCAGCCGGTCCAGGAACCAGAGCCGCTGCTGGACGAAGGAGGGCGGCAGCGGCCGGCTGCGGTCGGCGCGCGGGATGGCCCGGTCGGCGGCGGCCTGCGCGGTGCCGGCCCGGCCGGCCAGCCGCCGGCGCAGGGCCTCGCGCAGGTCGGCGGGCAGGGCGGCGGCGCGGTCTCGCTTCGAAGTCGTCATGGTCGGCTCCTCACCGTTCGTCGTCGTCGGGGCGGCCGGGGGTGGCGGCTTCGTCGGGTCCGCCCAGGGCGGCGGCTTCGAGTTCGCTCAGCACCAGGTCCTCGACCAGGTCCGCCAGGGCGGCCACGGTGCGGGAGACCAGCACGTCGCGGGGGGTGAGCGTGACGCCGAAGGCGTCGTTGGCCCGGGAGGCGATCAGCAGGGCGCGCACGGAGTCGCCGCCGAGCTGGAAGAAGTCGTCGGTGGCGCCGACGTCGGTGTGCAGGGTCTCGGCCCAGATCTCCGCCACCGCCTCCTCGGTGGGGGTGCGGGGCGCGACCCGCTCGGCCGGCCCGGCCTCCTCCGGCCCGGGGGCGGGCAGGGCGGCGCGGTCGGTCTTGCCGCTCGCGGTGAGCGGGAAGCGCTCCAGCACCGCGAAGGCGGTGGGCACCATGGGGCCGGGCAGCGAGCGGGCGGCGAGGGCGCGCAGTTCGGCGCCGGTGGGCGGTTCGGCGCCGGGGGCGGCCAGCAGGTGGGCGACCAGCCGGGGCAGCCCGGGCTCGTCCTCCCGGATGCTCACCACGGCGTCCAGCACGGCCGGGTGACGCGTCAGCACGGCCTCCACCTCGCCCGCCTCGATCCGGTGGCCGCGCAGTTTGAGCTGGTGGTCGGTGCGGCCCAGGTAGTGCAGTTCGCCGTGGCGGTCGCGGCGCACCAGGTCCCCGGTGCGGTACATCCGGCCGCCGGGCGGCCCGTACGGGTCGGCGGTGAAGCGGGCGGCGGTCAGGCCGGGGCGGCCGAGGTAGCCGCGGGCGAGAGCCGGTCCGCTGAGCCACAGTTCGCCGGGGACGCCGTCGGGCACCGGCCGCAGCCGGTCGTCCAGGACGTACGCGCCGGTGGCGGGCAGCGGGCGGCCGATCGGCGGGGCGGCGCCGTCCGCGGTCAGCGGCGCGGACCAGGTGGCGACCACGGTGGCCTCGGTGGGGCCGTAGGAGTTGATCATCCGGTGGTGCGGGGCCCAGCGGGCGACCAGGTCGGCGCCGCAGGCCTCGGCCCCGACGATCAGCGTCCTGAGGTCGGGCAGGCTGCCGGGGGTGTCGGCCGGCAGGGTGGCCAGGGCGGCGGGCGGCAGCAGGGTGTGGGTGATCCGCTCCGCCCGCAGCAGCCCGGCCAGTTGGGCGCCGAGCAGGGGCCCGGGCTCGGGCACCACCAGCCGGGCGCCGTGCGGCAGGGCCAGGCACAGTTCGAGCACCGAGGCGTCGAAGCTGGGGGTGGCGAAGGCCAGCACCCGGTCCCCCGGGGCGGCCCGGTAGTGCGCGGCCTCGGCGGCGGCGAAGGCGGCGAGCCCGCGGTGGGTGACGACGACGCCCTTGGGGGTGCCGGTGGAGCCGGAGGTGAAGATGACGTAGGCGGGGTCGTCCGGGTCGAGCGGGCGGGTCCGGTCGGCGTCGGTGGGCCGGTGGCCGGGGGCGCCGGCCGGCTCGGCGGCGAGGAGTTCGGCGACCTCCTTGGCGTCCAGGGTCAGGGCGGGGGCCGCGTCGCGCAGCATCGCCTCGATCCGTTCCTCGGGGTAGTGCGGGTCGACGGGCAGGAAGGCGGCGCCGGTCTTGGTCACCGCGAGTTCGGCGAGCACGGTGTCGGCCGAGCGGGGCAGCAGCAGGGCGACGAGCCGCCCGGGGCCGGCGCCGCGGGCGATCAGCCGGTGCGCCAGCCGGTTGGCGAGGGCCTCGGCCTCGGCGAAGGTCAGCTCCAGGCCGGCCGCGCTCAGCGCGACGGCCTGCGGCCACCGGTCCGCGGCGGCCTCGACGAGGGCGGGCAGGGTCGCCGGGGGCACCGGGTCGGTCTCCGGGCGGGACGGGCCGCGCAGCAGCCGCTCGCGTTCGCCGGGCGGCAGCAGGTCGAGCCCGTCCAGCGGGGTGGTGCCGTCCGAGTCGGCCAGCGCGGACAGGGTGTGCAGCAGCTGGTCGGTGAGGCGCCGGGCGGTCTCCCGGTCGAGGAAGCGCGGGTCGTGACCGAGTTCCACGGCGAGCCGCTCGCCGGGCGAGACCACCACGGTGAGCGGGTAGTTGGTGGCCTCCCGGGCGTCGAGTTCGCGCACCAGCAGGCCGTGCGCGCCGGCCGTGGCGTCGCCGACCGGGTAGTTCTCGAAGACCACCAGGCTGTCGAACAGCTCGGTGCCCGGCGGGACCCGGCTGAGCCCGTGCATCCGGGCCAGCGGCAGGTGGTCGAAGCGGCGGTCCTCGGCCTGCTCCTCCTGGAGGGTGCGCAGCCAGTCGGCGCAGGGCCGGCGGCCGTCGACGGCGACCCGGGCGGGCAGGGTGGTGATGAACAGGCCGACGATGCCGTCGGAGCCGGCCAGCTCGGCGGGCCGGCCGGAGACGGTGGTGCCGAAGCAGACCCGCTGCTCCCCGCTCCAGCGCGACAGCAGCAGCGCCCAGGCGCCCTGCACCACGGTGTTGAGGGTGAGCCGGTGGCGGCGGGCGAACTCCTGGAGCCGCTCGGTGTCCGCCTCGTCCAGCCGGTGCGAGAGCCAGTCCCCGGAGCGGGCCGTGTCGCCCGGGGCGGGGCGGCGGTCGTAGGGCAGCGCGGTGGGGGCGGTGAGGTCGGCCAGCACGCCGCGCCAGTGCTCGACGGCGGCGCCGGTGCCGCGCTCCGCGAGCCAGCCGACGTAGTCCGCGAAGGGCCGGCGCTCGGGCAGTTCGGGCCGCTCGCCGCGGGCGAGGGCGGCGTGGGCGGCCAGCACGTCCGCGAGGACGTGGAAGACGCTCCAGCCGTCCAGCAGCACGTGGTGGAAGGCCCAGACCACCCGGATCCGGTCCGGGCCGAGCCGGATCAGGTCGAGCCGCAGCAGCGGGGCCCGGTCCAGGGCCAGGGGGTGGGCCCGCCGTTCGGCGAGCAGGTCCTCCAGCCGGGCTTCGCGCTCGGCCGCGCCCAGGTCGCTCCAGTCGTGCTCGGTGACCGGGAGCGTCGCCTGCCGGTGGACCGTCTGGAGCGGCACGGGAACGTCCCGCAGCACCACCGAGGTGCGCAGCACCGGGGTGCGGTCGATGACGTGCTGCCAGGCGGCGGCCAGCAGGCCGGGGTCGCGGGCGCCGTCCAGGACGAAGGTGATCTGCTCGACGTACAGGCCGTGTTCGGCCTCGTCGAGGCCGTGCACCACCATGCCGGTCTGGGTGGGGGTGAGGGGCTGGATCTCCGTCACGTCCCGGCCGGTGCCGGCCAGCCGGTCGACGCCGGCCTGGTCGAGGCCGGCCAGCGGGAAGTCGGAGGGGGTGCGGCCGCCGGCGCCGGGTTCGGCGCAGTGGCGGACGATCTCCCGCAGCTCGTCCAGCAGTTCGGCGGCCAGCCGGGCGACCGTCCCGCTGTGGTGCACCTCGCGGGAGTAGGACCAGGTGAAGGAGAGCCGGCCCTCGGCGACCAGGCCGAGCACGTCCAGCAGGTGGGGGCGGCGGGCGGTGCGGTCCATGCCGCCGGTGAGCGGGCCGGCCGGGGTGTGCAGCAGGCCGCCGGGGGTGGCGTTCCAGTCCTGCCGGCCCAGGTAGTTGAAGCCGATCCGCGGCAGTGCGAGGCCGGGCTCCGGCTTGAGGTGGCGCAGGGCGCCGTGGCCGAGGCCGCCGTTCGGGACGGCGCGCAGGCTCTCCTTGACGGCCTTCAGGGCGGTGCCGGTGTCCGCGTCCGGGGGCACGTCCAGGGCGACGGGGTACATCGCGGTGAACCAGCCGACGGTGCGGGACAGGTCGACGCCGTCGAGGAGTTCCTCGCGGCCGTGGCCCTCCAGGGTGACCAGGACCCGGTTCCGTCCGGTCCAGCGGGCCAGCACCCGGCCGAGGGCGCAGAGCAGGACGTCGTTGACCCGGGTGCGGTAGGCCTCCGGGACGTCCTGGAGCAGCCGGCGGGTGTCCTCGACGCCGAGGGCGAAGGTCAGCGACTCCTCGGTCCCGGCCGTGTTGGCGCCGTCGAGGTCGGTGGGCAGCGCGGTGGCCGCACCGTCGGCCAGGCGCTGCCAGTACGGGAGTTCCGCGTCGAAGCCGCCGGCCGCGGTGTGCGCGGCGAGGCGTTCGGCCCAGGCCCGGAAGGAGGTGCTCTTGGCGCCGAGGTCGGGCCGCTCGCCCGCGGCCGCCGCGCGGTGGGCGCGCTCCAGGTCCTCCAGCAGGATCCGCCAGGACACCGCGTCGACCACCAGGTGGTGCGCGGCCAGCAGCAGCACCGGGCGGGGGTCGCCGGCGAAGCGGCAGAGCGCGGCGCGCAGCAGCGGTCCGGCGGCCAGGTCGAAGCCCTCGGCGAGGCGTTCGCCGAGGTCGCGCAGGGTGCTCTCGCGTTCCTCGCCCTCGGCGGCGGGCAGCTCGTGGACCCGCAGGTCGGGGGCCTGGCCGGGCTCGGTGCCGTACTGGCGCCACCGGCCGTCGGGGAGCGGCTCGCAGCGCAGCCGCAGGGCGTCGTGGTGGTCCAGGACGGCGGCCAGGGCGGCCCGCAGGGCGGGCTCCTCGGTGCCGGGGGCGAGGGTGAAGGAGACGGACTGGGTGAGCCGGGCGGAGTCGCCGTCGAGGGTGTCCAGCAGCCAGTGCTGGACGGGGGTGAGCGGGGTCTCGCCGGTGACGGCGCCCTGGTCGGCGTCCGTGCCGGGGCTCGGGGCGCGTTCGGCGGCAGCGGCGAGTTCGGCCAGGGTCTGGTGGGCGAACAGGTGCCGGGGGGTCAGCGCGAGGCCGGCCCGGCGGGCCGCCGAGACGATCTGGATGCCGAGGATGGAGTCCCCGCCGAGGGCGAAGTAGTTGTCGTCCGCGTTCACCTCGGGCACGCCCAGCACCTCGCGCCAGATCGCGGCGAGGGCCTGCTCGGTTCCGGTGCGCGGCGGCCGGTCGCCGCCGGTGGCCCGGGCGGCCGGGACCGGTTCGGGCAGGGCGCGCCGGTCCAGCTTGCCGGTGGCGCCGAGCGGCAGCCGCTCCAGCGGCACCACCAGGGCGGGCACCAGGTGGTCGGGGAGGGTGCGGCCGAGGAAGGCCCGCCACTCGGCCGGGTCGGGCAGGGCGCCGTCGCGGGGCACCGCGTAGCCCACCAGCCGCTTGTGGCCGTCCTGGTCGACCACCCGGGCGGCGGCCGCCGCCACCTGCGGGTGGCGGGCCAGCGCGGCCTCGACCTCGCCGAGTTCGATCCGGAAGCCGCGCACCTTGACCTGGTCGTCGGCGCGGCCGAGGTAGTCCAGTTCGCCGTCGGCGCTCCAGCGCACCCGGTCGCCGGTGCGGTACATCCGGCTGCCGGGCGGGCCGTAGGGGTCGGGCAGGAAGCGCCCGGCGGTCAGGCCGGGGCGGCGCAGGTAGCCGCGCGCCACGCCGGTGCCGGCCAGGTACAGCTCCCCGGGCGCGCCGACGGGCACCGGGCGCAGCCGCTCGTCCAGGACGTAGGCGCGGGCGCCGCCGACCGGTCGGCCGATCGGCGGGTCGCGGTCGGGGTCGGCGGGGTCGCAGGTGTGGGCGGTGGCGTAGACGGTGGCCTCGGTGGGGCCGTAGATGTTCAGCACCCGGCAGCCGGGGACGGCCTCGCGCACGGTGCGCACGGTGCGGGCGGGCAGTCCTTCGCCGGCCAGCACCACGGTGTCCGCGCCGAGTCGCAGGGCGCCGTCGGCGAGCAGTCCGCCGAGGGCCGAGGGCACGGCACTGAGCAGGCCGGCCCTCCGGGGGCCGGGGGTCTCGGCCAGGGCCAGCAGGTCGCGCAGGAGTTCCACGCAGCCGCCGGAGAGCAGCGGCGCGAAGATCTCGAACACCGACACGTCGAAGTTGAGCGAGGTGGCGGCGAGCACGTGCTCCAGTCCCCGGCCGGCGAACTCGGCGGCGGCCCAGTCGGTCAGGGCGAGCACCGAGGCGTGGGCGACCACCACGCCCTTGGGCCGGCCGGTGGAGCCGGAGGTGTGGATGACGTACGCGGGGTGCTCCGGCAGCAGGGCGCCGTGCCGTTCCGGGTCGCCGACGGCGTCGGTGCGGGCGGCGGCCAGCCGTTCCCGGCAGGCCGGGTCGTCCGGCACGATCCGGGTGTACGGGCCGTCGGGGAGCCGTCCTTCGGTCGCGGCGTCGGTGATCACGGCGTCGGGCCGGACGTCCTCGAAGAGGTAGGCGATCCGCTCGGCCGGGTAGCCGGGGTCGACCGGCAGGTACGCGGCGCCGCTCTTGAGCACCGCGAGCAGCGCCACGGCCAGTTCGGCGGTGCGGGGCAGCGCGAGCGCGACGAAGCGCTCGGGTCCGGCCCCGGCGCCGATCAGCAGCCGGGCCAGCCGGTTGGAGCGTTCGTCCAGCTCCCGGTAGGTCAGCAGGTCGTCGCCGGAGCGCACGGCCGGTGCGTCGGGGGTGCGGGCGGCCTGCCGGGCGAAGGCCTCGGGCAGGGTGCTCCGGGGCGCCCGGCGCACCGGGCCGCCGAGGCGTTCCAGCAGCTCGCGTCCCTCGGCCGGGTCCAGCAGCGGCAGTTCGCCGGCCGGCCGGTCGAGGCCGGCCGCCATCCCGGCGAGCAGGGTGCGCAGGCTCGCCCCGAGCCGCTCGACGGTGGCGGCGTCGAAGACGGCCGGGTCGTGGTCGAGGCCGACCTCGATGGACTCGCCGGGCGCCACCACCACCCCGAGCGGGTAGCTGGTCGGCTCCAGCACGTGCTCGGTCTCCACGCCCAGGCCGTACCGGGTCAGCGACCGGGCGTCGAAGGGGTAGTTCTCGAAGACCACGATGCTGTCGAACAGGGCGGTGCCGCCGGGCAGTTCGCTCCAGCCCTGGAGCTGGGCCAGCGAGACGGCGTCGTGCCGGCGGGCCTCGGACTGCTGGTCCTGGACCTCCCGCAGCCAGTCCAGCAGCGGGCGCCGGTCGTCGATCCGCACCCGGGTGGGCAGGGCGTTGATGAACAGCCCCACCATCGAGGTGACGCCGGGGAGTTCGGCGGGCCGGCCGGAGACGATGGTGCCGAACACCACGTCCTCGCCGCCGCCGTAGCGGGAGAGCAGCAGCGCCCAGGCGCCCTGGAGCACGGTGTTGACGGTCAGCCCGGCCTGTCGGGCGGTGGCCCGCAGCCGCTCGGACAGCTCGGGGCCGAGGGCGACCTTCACCGAGGCCGAGGAGGAGGCGCGGTGGGCGTCGGCCGGGCGGCGGTCCCGGGGCAGTTCGGTGGGGGCGGGGAAGCCGGCCAGGGTGTCGCGCCAGTACCGTTCGACCGCCGCCCGGTCCTGGCCGGCCAGCCAGCGCAGGTAGTCGGCGTAGGGCGCGCGCTCGACCGGGGCGGGGCGGCGTCCGGCGGTCAGAGCGGCGTAGCGCTCGCAGACCTCGTCGAAGACCTGGGCGGCGCTCCAGCCGTCGAGCAGCACGTGGTGGAAGGTCCACACCACCCGCACCCGGGTCGGGGTCAGCCGGATCAGGGCCAGCCGCAGCAGCGGCGCGCCGCCCAGGTCGATCCCGGCCGCCCGGTCCTCGGCGAGCAGCCGGGCGGTGTCCCGCTCGACCTGCTCGGCGGGGCGGCCGGTCCAGTCGTGGTGGGTGACCGGGACGGTGGCCCGGTGCTGGACGACCTGGAGCGGTTCGGCGCCGTCCTGCCAGCTGAGCCGGGTGCGCAGGACGGCGTTGGCGTCGGCGGTCCGCTGCCAGGCCTCGGCCAGCGCGTGCGGGTCGGTGACCCCGGTCAGCACCAGCTGGACCTGGTTGACGTAGGTGTCGCCGTCCGGGTCGAGCAGGCTGTGGAAGAGCATCCCGGCCTGCATCGGCGTCAGCGGGTAGACGTCGGCGACGGTGCGGCCGTCCCCGGCGATCCGGTCCACCGCCGCCTGGTCGAGGCGGGCGAGCGGGAAGTCGGCGGGGGTGCGGCCGCCGGCGCCGGGTTCGGCGCAGTGGGCGACGATCCGCTCCAGCGCGTCGAGCATGGCCTCGGCCAGTGCGGTGACGGTGTCGGCGCGGTGCCGGCCGGCGCTGTAGTACCAGCCGATCTCCAGCTCGCCGTCCTCGACCCGGGCGACCACGTCCAGCAGGTGGGGGCGTTCGGTGCCGGGCGCCTCCGCGCCGCCGAGGCCGCCGGGGACGGCGCGGACCAGGGCGGCGCCGTCGGTGGACCAGTCGAAGCGGCCCAGGTAGTTGAAGCTCACGCCGGGGGCGGGGACGTCGGCGAGCGCCTCGTCCCGGGCCAGGTGGCGCAGCGCGCCGTACCCGAGGCCGCGGTCCGGCACGGCCCGCAGCTGTTCCTTGACGGCCTTCAGGGCGGTGCCCCAGTCCCCCGCCGGGACGTCGAGGGCGACCGGGAAGAGCGAGGTGAACCAGCCGACCGTCCGGGACAGGTCGAGGCCGTCGAAGAGCCGGTCCTCGCGGCCGTGGCCCTCCAGGCCGACGGCGACGGTGCCGTGCCCGGTCCACTCGGCGAGCACCCGGCCGAGCGCGGTGAGCAGCACGTCGTCGATCCGGGTGCGGTAGACCCCGGGGACCTCGCGCAGCAGGGCTTCGGTGCGTGCGCGGTCCAGCCGGACGGTCACCTCGCGCAGGTCGGCGGCGGTGTTGCCGCCGTCGCCGTCCACCGGCAGCGGGGTGGCGCAGGCCCGGGCGGCGGCCGCCCAGTGGGCGCGCTGGTCGGCGAAGCCGCCGGCCGCGGTGTGCCCGGCCAGTCGGCGGGCCCACTCCCGGACGGAGCTGGTGCGGGCGGGCAGCCGCAGCGGGCGGCCCTCGACGGCCTGCCGGTAGGCGGTCTCCAGGTCCTCCAGCAGCACCCGCCAGGAGACGCCGTCGACCGCCAGGTGGTGGACGGCCAGCAGCAGCCGGTCGGGCCGGGCGCCGGCCGCGTCGGCCTGCGGGGTGGCCGTCGGGGCGGTGAACAGGCGGGCGGTGAGCAGCGGGCCGCCGTCCAGCCGGAAGGAGGCGTGGGCGGCCTCGGTCACCGCCGCTTCGGTGCCGTGGTCGTGGACCTCCAGCAGCTCGGGGGCGCTCTCCTCGGCGGGGGCGCAGTGCTGCCGCCAGGTGCCGTCCCCGGCGCGGGTGAAACGGGAGCGCAGCGCGTCGTGGTGGGCCCACAGGGCGGCGAGCGCGCGGCGCAGGGCCCGCGGGTCGACGGCCCCGGGGGCCTCCACTACGACGCACTGGTCGAAGTGCTCGGCGTGCGGCGGGTTCGGGTCGAGGAACCAGTGCTGGATCGGCGTCAGGCCGACCTCGCCGCTGACCGGCTCGGTCCCGGCGACGGTGACGGCGCTGCCGGCGGCCGCGGCCAGCGCGGCGACGGTGGGGTGGCGGAACAGGTCGCGCGGGGAGAGCGCGAGTCCGGCGGCGCGGGCCCGGGAGACGACCTGGATGCTCAGGATGGAGTCGCCGCCGAGCAGGAAGAAGTCGTCGTCCAGCCCGACCCGTTCGACCCCGAGCAGCTCGGCCCAGATCGCGGCGAGCAGCCGCTCGCGGTCGGTGCCGGGGGCGCGGTGGGGGCGGTCGCCGCCCGTCGACCGGTCGGGGGCGGGCAGCCGCCGGCGGTCCACCTTGCCGTTGGCGGTGAGCGGGAGTTCGGGCAGGGTGACGAAGGCCGCGGGCAGCATGTAGTCGGGCAGGTCGGCGGCCAGGTGGGCGCGCAGTTCGGCGGCGCCGGGCGGCTCGGCGCCCTCGGCCGGCACCAGGTGGGCGGCGAGGCTCTTGCGCCCGGCGTCCTGGTACAGCGAGACGACGGCCTCGGCGACGGCCGGGTGGGCGGTGAGCCGGGCCTCGATCTCGGCGGGTTCGATCCGGAAGCCGCGGATCTTGATCTGGTCGTCGGCGCGGCCGACGAAGTGCAGTTCGCCGTCCTCGCTCCACCGGGCGGTGTCGCCGGTGCGGTACATCCGCTCGCCGGGCGGGCCGAAGGGGTCGGCGAGGTAGCGGGCGGCAGTCTCGCCGGGGCGGCCCGCGTAGCCGCGGGCGAGGCCGGCCCCGGCGATGTACAGCTCGCCGGTGACGCCGGGCGGCTGCGGCTGGAGCGCGCCGTCCAGGACGTACACCCGGGTGTTGTCCAGCGGGCGGCCGATGGGCAGGACGGCGGGCAGTTCGTCGCCGGCCCGGAAGGCCCGGCGGGTGGCGAAGGTGGTGGTCTCGGTGGGCCCGTAGCCGTCGACCACGGTGAGGCCGGGGCAGGCCGCCAGGACCTTGCGGACGACGGCGCCGGGCACCGCCTCGCCGCCGGTCCACACCTCGTGGGCGCCGCGCAGGCAGCCCGGGTCCTCCTGGGCGAGCAGCCGGAACAGGCCGGCGGTCAGCCACAGGCAGCGCACGCCCCGCTCGGTGACGGCGTGCCGGACGGCGGCGGCGTCCAGGTCCTGCGGCGGGGCGAGCACGGCGGTGCCGCCGCGCAGCAGCGGCACCCACAGTTCGTAGGTGGAGGCGTCGAAGGCGTGCGGGGAGTGCACCAGCACCCGGTCGTGGCCGGCGAAGGCGCGGTCCAGGGCGAGCGCGGCGACGTCCCGGCGGCGCACCGCGACGCCCTTGGGGGTGCCGGTGGAGCCCGAGGTGAACATCAGGTACTGGACGTTGTCGGGGTGGACGGCCGCCGGGGCCGCCGCCGGCGGCCGGTCCCCGGGGAGGTCCACCCGCAGCACCTGCCCGGCGGGGCGCAGGCCGGCGGCGGTGCCGGCCCGGTGGGCGTCGGTGAGCAGCAGGTCGGCACCGGCCCCGGCCAGCATCCGGTGCAGCCGCTCGCGCGGCGCCCGGCCGTCCAGCGGCACGTAGACCGCGCCGGTGCGCACCAGTGCCAGCTGGGCGACGACCAGGTCGACGGAGCGTTCCATCAGCACCCCGACCGGCTGCTCCACCCGGACCCCGTGCGCGGTCAGCCGTCCGGCCAGCTCGGCGGCGCGGGCGTCGAGTTCGCGGTAGGTCAGGTGCAGGTCGCCGGCCTCCAGGGCGACGGCCGCGGGGGTGCGGAGCACCTGCGCGGCGAACAGTTCGGCGATGTCGGCGGCGGGCTCCTCGACGGCGGTGGCGTTCCAGTCGGCCAGGACGCGCCGGCGTTCCTCGCCGGTCAGCAGCGGCAGCCGGGCCGGCGGGCGGTGGGCGCCCCCGGGCAGGGCGGTCAGGACGGTGGTGAGCTGTCCGGCCAGCCGTCGCACCGTGGACTCGTCGAACAGCCGCGGGTCGTAGCAGAGCCGCAGGGACAGCTCCGGGCCCGGGTAGGCCAGCAGGGTGAGCGGGTAGTTGGTGGTCTCGATCCCGTCCAGGTCGCGCAGCCGCAGGCCGTGGGCGTCGGCCGCGTCCTCGTCGACGGGGTAGTTCTCGAAGACCACCAGGCTGTCGAACAGGCCGGTCTGCTCGGGCAGTTCGGTGCCGGCCCGCATTCTGGTGAGCGCGACGTTGCCGTGCCGCCGGTCCTCGCTCTGCTCCCGCTGCAGGGTCCGGAGCCAGTCGACCAGGGTGCCGTCCGCGGGCACCGCGGTGCGGGCCGGCAGGGTGGTGATGAACAGGCCGGTCATGGTCTCGACGCCGGGCAGCTCGGGCGGCCGCCCGGAGGAGGTGGTGCCGAACACTACCTCGGCCCGGCCGGCCCGGCGGCCCAGCAGCACCGCCCAGGCACCCTGGACCAGGGTGTTGAAGGTCAGCCCGGAGCCGCGGGCGAGGTCCTCCAGTGCCCTGGTCGCGGCGGCGGGCAGGGTGAACGGCACGGCCCGGGTGGACTCGGCGCGGTGGCTCTGCACCGGCTCGCGGTCGTAGGGCAGCGGTGTCGCCTCGGCGAGCCCGGCGAGGCGGGTGCGCCAGTGCCGTTCGGCCTCGGCGTGGTCGCGCCCGCCCAGCCAGGCCAGGTAGTCGCGGTAGGGCCGGCGCTCCGGCACGGTGCCGTACGGGACCTCGCCGTCCCCGCCCGGTCCGGCCAGGGCGGCGTGCACCGCGAAGACGTCCGAGAGCACCTGGAACAGGCTCCAGCCGTCCAGGACCAGGTGGTGGAAGGACCAGAGCACCCGCACCCGGTCGTCCGGGAGCCGGATCAGCAGCAGCCGCTGGAGCGGGGCCCGCGCCAGGTCGAGGCCGCGGGCCCGGTCGCGGTCCAGTAGTTCGGCGAGCCGGTCGCGGCGCTTCTGCTCGGGCAGTTCCCGCCAGTCCAGGTGGGTGACCGGGACGGCCGCCCGGCGGTGCACCACCAGCAGCGGCTCGGGCACCTCCTGCCAGCGGACGTGGGCGCGCAGCACCGCGGTGCGGTCGGTGACCCACTGCCAGGCGGCGGCGAGGCGGGCCGGGTCGGGCACGCCGTCCAGGACGAAGTCCAGCTGCTGGAAGTAGGCGCCGCTGTCCTCCTCGGCGAGGCCGTGGAAGAGCATGCCGGACTGGGTCGGGGTGAGCGGCAGCACGTCCTCCACCGCGCCCGGGTCGGCGCCGGTGATCCGGTCCACGGCCGCCTGGTCGAGCCGGACCAGCGGGAAGTCGGACGGGGTGCGCCCGGCGGCGCCGGGGCGGGCCGCGTGGCGGGCGAGGTCGGCCAGTTCCTCGGCGAAGCGCCGGGCCAGCGCCTCGACGGTCCCGCTCCGGTGGACGGCGGCGGAGTGGAACCAGGTGAACTCCAGCGCGTCGCCGTCGAGGCGGCCGACCACCTCCAGCGGGTGGGGGCGCGCCACGCCGGGGTCGGCGTCCAGCTCCAGTGGCCGGAAGGTGCCGCGGAACAGTCCGTCCGGGTCGTCCGGCAGGGCGATGCGGCCCAGGTAGTTGAAGCCGATCCGGGCGGCCGGGACGTCCGGCGCCGTGCCGGGGCGCCCGAGGTACCGCAACGCCTCGAAGCCGAGGCCGCGCCGGGGGACGGCGCGCAACTGTTCCTTGACCTGCTTGAGGACGGTGTCCCAGTCGGCTCCGGCGGGCACGGCCAGGGCGACGGGGTGGCGGGTGGTGAACCAGCCGACCGTACGGCCGAGGTCGAGCTCGGCGAACAGTTCCTCGCGCCCGTGGCCCTCGACGTCCACCACGACCCGCTCCAGCCCGCTCGCCCCGCACAGCGCCCGGCCGAGGGCGCTCAGCAGCACGTCGTTGGCCTGGGTGCGGTAGGTGTCGGGCAGGGTGCGCAGCAGGGCGGCGGTGTCGGCGGGGCTCAGCCGCACGGTGACGGAGCGTTCGGTGGCGTAGGTGTCGGGGCCGTCGAGCTCGGCGGGGAACGGGTCGCCGGGCTGCCCGGGCACGGCCCGCGCCCAGTACTCCGTCTCGTCCTCGAAGCCGCCCTCGGCGGCGAAGGCGCTCAGCCGCTCGGCCCACTGCCGCAGCGGCGAGGACTTGCCCGGCAGGGCGGCCGCCCCGTCCCGGCCCTCGCGGCGGGCGCGGTAGGCGGTGTCGAGGTCCTCCAGCAGCACCCGCCAGGAGACCCCGTCGACCACCAGGTGGTGGACGGCCAGGTGCAGGACCGGGGGCCGGTCCCCGGCGCGCTCGTGCAGCACGGCGCGCAGCAGCGGCCCACCGCCGCCCAGGTCGTGGGGGCCGAAGTGCGGGGTGTCCCGGTCCGGGCCGGTGTGCCGGGCCAGGGTGAGCCGGGCGGCCGGCTCCCGGATGTGCCAGCGCGCGGCGCCGGCGCCGTCCGGGGCGGTGAAGGCCGAGCGCAGCGCGTCGTGGTGGGCGACCAGGTCGTTCAGGGCCTCCTCCAGGGCCGCCCGGTCCAGGTCGCCGGGCAGCAGCAGGGAGAGCGCCTGGCCGAAGTGGCCGGCCCGGTCGGCGGCCCGGCCGAGCCACCAGCGCTGGATCGGGGTCGGCACGGCCTCCCCGGTGGCGGCCGCCGGGGCGGGCGCGGGCGGTGCCTCGGCGTCCTGCGCGGCCAGGGCGAGCGCGGCGACCGTCTGGTGGCGGTAGAGGTCCCGGGAGGTGAGCGCCAGCCCGGCCTGCCGGGAGCGGGCCACCACCTGGATGCCGAGGATGGAGTCGCCGCCGAGGTCGAAGAAGTTGTCGTCGGCACCGACCCGCTCCAGCCGCAGCACCTCGGCCCAGATGCCGGCGAGCACGCGTTCGGCGGGGGTGCGGGGGGCGACGTGGCGGACGGCGGTGGCGGCCGGCCCGGGGTCGGGCAGCCGGCCGCGGTCGAGGGTGCCGTCGGGGCCCAGCGGCAGGGCGGGCAGCGGCACCACGACGGCGGGGACCAGGTGGTCGGGCAGGGTCAGGGCGAGGGTGCGGCGCACCGCCTCGGGCTCGATCCGGCCGCCGGGGACGGGCACCGCGTAGCCGACCAGCCGCCGGGGGTCGCCGGTGAGGACGGCGGCCGCCTCGGCCACGCCGGCGCAGCGCCGCAGCGCCCGCGCCACCTCGTCCGGGTCGGTCCGCAGCCCGCGGGGCTTCGCCCACTGCTCGACCCGCCCGAGGTGCTCCAGCGCGCCGTCGGCGGTCCACCGCACCAGCTCCCCGGTGCGGTGGAGCAGTTCCCCCGGCGCGCCGTACGGGTCGGCGACGAACTGCCCGGCGGCGCCTTCCGGCTGCTCGGGGAAGTCGCCCGCGAGGTACAACTCACCGGGTATGCCTATGGGTTGGGGGCGCAGCGCGCGGTCGAGGACGTAGCCGCGGGTCCGGCCGGGCACGCCGGACGCGGTGAGCGCCCCGGGCAGCGCGGTGTCCGGCTTCCAGGCGTCGAGCAGCGCCCGCTGCTCCTCCTCGGGGATCAGCGGCAGCTCGGCGAGGGTGCGCTGCGGGCCGTCCGCCATCCCGGCGAGCAGGCGGTGCAGGTGGTCCGCCAGCGCGGTCACGGTCCGCCGGTCGAACAGGTCGGTGTTGTACTCGGCCGTCAGCGTGCAGTCGCCGTCGTCGTCGGGGGTGAACTCCAGCACCAGGTCGAAGCGGGCGGCCGGGCGGGGCAGCGGGTGCTCGGCGAAGCGCAGGCCCCCGGCGGGCGCCGGGGTGACGGGGGTCTGCTGGACGACGACGACCTGGACCAGCGGGGTGCGGCCGGGGTCGCGGGGCGGGGCCAGTTCCTCGACCACCCGGTCGAAGGGCACCTCGGCGTGGGCGAAGGCGTCCAGCAGGGTGGTGCGCATGCCCGCCACGAAGTCGTCGACGGTGGCCCGCTCGTCCACGTCGCCGCGCAGCACCACGGTGTTGACGAAGAAGCCGGTCACCTCCTCCAGTTCCCGCCGGTCCCGCCCGTTGGTGACGGTGCCGAAGGCCACGTCCCGCTGGCCGGAGTGGCGCGAGAGCAGCAGCGCGCACGCCCCGGCGAACAGGGTGAACACCGTGGTGCCGCGGCCGGCGGCGAGGTGGCGCAGCCGGTCGACCAGGTCGGCCGGCAGCCGGTGGCGGTGCGCCGCGCCGTTGGTGGTGCGCTGCTCGGGCCGGGGGCGGTCGGTGGGCAGGCGCAGGGTCGGCAGGTCGGCGAGGGTGTGCTTCCAG
The DNA here is from genome assembly GCF_042885395.1 of Kitasatospora sp. NPDC058063. Taxonomy (NCBI): domain Bacteria; kingdom Bacillati; phylum Actinomycetota; class Actinomycetes; order Kitasatosporales; family Streptomycetaceae; genus Kitasatospora; species Kitasatospora sp. NPDC058063. The sequence continues at coordinate 135,414 of NZ_JBHVSD010000005.1, read as the reverse complement.
TAGGCGAGGTCGGGGGCGTGGTCGGTTCGGCGGTGCTGCTCCCAGTGGGCGAAGTCGGGGTACTGGAGGGCGGGGGCGGGCAGGGCGTCGGGTTCGCCGGTGGCCTCCGCCCGGTAGAGGGCGGCCAGTTCGCGGGTGAGGACGCCCACCGACCAGCCGTCGGTGACGATGTGGTGCTGGGCCAGCAGCAGCAGGTGCTCCTCGGCGGCGAGCCGGACCAGCAGCGCCCGGGCGAGCGGGCCCCGGGCGAGGTCGTAGGGCCGTTGCAGTTCCTCGGTCAGCAGGCGTTCGGCCGCCGGGGCGCGCTCCCCCTCGGGCAGGGCGCCGAGGTCCTCGGTGCGCAGCGGCAGTTCCGCCCGCTCGGCGACGCGCTGCACCAGTCGCCCGTCGAGGGTGGCGACGGTGGTGCGCAGCGAGGCGTGCCGGGCGGTGAGCCGCCGCAGGGCCCGGTCGAGGGCGTCCCGGTCGAGGGCGCCGTGCAGCCGCAGGGCCACGCCGGTGTGGTTGCCGGTGCCGCCGGGGGCGAGGTCGTCCAGGAACCAGAGCCGGCGCTGGGCGCTGGAGAGCGGCAGCGGCTCCCCGCGCGGGGCGGGCGGGATCGGCCCGGTCGGTGCGGCGGCGGGCACCGCGTCGAGCAGCGGGGCGAGGGCGGCGACGGTGCGGGCGGTGAAGACGTCGCGCAGGGTGAGCCGGACGCCGAGGCGTTCGGTGATCCGGGTCAGGGTGCGGGCGGCGAGGACGGAGTCGCCGCCGAGGTCGAAGAAGTCGTCCTCCACCCCCACGGCGTCGTGGCCGAGCACCTCGGCCCAGACGGCGGCCAGGGCCCGCTCCCGCTCGGTGCGCGGGGCGGCGCGTCCGGCGGCGGCCTGCCGGGCGGGTGCGGGCAGCGCCCGCTGGTCGATCTTGAGCTGCGGGGTGAGCGGGAACTCGGCCAGCACGACGACGGCGGCGGGCACCAGGTGGGCGGGCAGCGCGGCGGCCAGGGCGGCGCGCAGCTCGGCCGGGTCGGGGGCGTGCCGCGGGTCGGCGGGCGTGGCGTAGCCGACCAGCCGGGTGTGGCCGGGCTCGTCCTCGCGGACCGTCACGACGGCCTGGTCGACGGCGGGGTGGGCGCGCAGCGCGGCCTCGATCTCGCCCGGTTCGATCCGGAAGCCGCGGACCTTGACCTGCCGGTCGAGCCGGCCGAGGAACTCCAGTTCCCCGTCGGCCCTCCAGCGGGCCCGGTCGCCGGTGCGGTAGAGCCGGGCGCCGGGCGCGCCGAAGGGGTCGGCGACGAAGCGCGCGGCGGTCAGGCCGGGTCGGCCGAGGTAGCCGCGGGCGACGCCCTCGCCGCCGAGGTACAGCTCGCCGTCGGTGCCGGGCGGCTGGGGCCGCATGGCCTCGTCGAGCACGTGCACCCGGGCGTGCGGCAGGGCGCCGCCGATGGTGGGTGACCCGGTGCCGGCGGTGAGCGGGCCGGTCCAGGTGGCGACGATGGTGGCCTCGGTCGGACCGTAGGAGTTGATCATCCGTCGGCCGGGCGCCCAGCGGTCGACCAGCTCGGCGGAGCAGGCCTCGGCCCCGACGATCAGGGTGCGCAGGTGGCGGCCCGCGCCGGCGGGGACGGTGGCCAGGGCGGCGGGCGGGATCAGGGTGTGGGTGATCCGGTGCTCGTCCAGGACGGCCGCGAGCTCCTCTCCCAGCCAGGGGCCGTCCGGGGGGATCACCAGGGTGGCGCCGGTGAGGACGGAGACGAACAGTTCCAGGACGGAGGCGTCGAAGCTGGGCGAGGAGAACTGGAGCACCCGGTCGCCGGGCCGCAGCGCGTAGTTCTCGACGGCCGCGGCGGTGAAGCCGGCGATCCCCCGGTGGGTGACGACGACGCCCTTGGGGGTGCCGGTGGAGCCCGAGGTGTAGATCACGTACGCCGGGTGGTCGGTGCCGGCCGGGCTGCCCGGCACGTCCGGGCCTGCGGGCGCGGCCGTCTCCAGGACCTCGCGGACGGCGGCCGGGTCGTCCAGGACGATCGCGGGGGCCGCGTCGGCGAGCATCAGCGCCCGCCGCTCGGCGGGGTAGCCCGGGTCCACGGGCAGGAAGGCGGCGCCCGCCCGGGCGACGGCCAGTTCGGCGGCGACCAGCTCCATGGAGCGCGGCAGGACCAGCGCCACCGTCCGCTCCGGGCCGGCGCCGCGCCGGCGCAGATCGCGGGCCAGCCGCTCGACGCGCTCCGCCAGGTCCCGGTAGGTCCAGCTGCGCCGGCCGTCGGTCACCGCGGGCGCGAGCGGGGTGCGGGCCGCCTGGGCGGCGAACAGCGCGTCCAGGGTCCGGGGCGTCGGGGAGGTGCCTCCGGGGGCTCCGGTGCCGCCGCCGGCCTGCGGCGGAGCGGACGGGTGCACGGGCTGGGCAGGCCGGTCGGCCATGGCGGAAGGTCCTTCCGATGGGGGCGACGACGAGGGCACCGGGGCAGGCGGTAGCCCGCCCTCGGGCCCGGAGGAACAGGGGAACGGGGGAACGGGAGCGCGGCGGAACGGTGGTGCGGCAGTGCGGCAGTCAGGCGCTGCGGTGGCAAGCACTGCGGGGGTCGGGCGTACGGCGGCGGGGCCGACCGGCTCAGCCGGAGGCGGCCCGGCGGGCCGTGCGCCCGGAGACCTGCACCCGGTCGACGCGGCCGGTGGCCAGGTCCCGGTGGAAGCGTCCGCCGGGCTCGGGGCGACCGGTGTCGGGGGCGAGCAGGTCGTAGGAGAGGTCGGTGTAGCAGCGCAGCGGGATCGGCGGGTCGCCGTCGACCGAGAGGGTGGCCGTTCCGTCGCCGGCCGCCTCGATCCGGTAGCGGACCGAGCCGTTGCGGTAGTCGCCCGCGCATCCGGCCAGGGTCCCGGGTTCGGCGAGCGGCACGGCCCCGCGCGCGTCCACCGGTTCGATCGCCGCGGGCACCCGCAGCCCGGCCGACTCCTCCAGTTCGGCCGCGAGTTCGCGCCAGAGCGCGGTGGCGGCGCCGGCGTTGCCGGTGAAGGCGACCACCACTCCGCTGTCCGGGTCGGCCCGCAGGTGGCAGGAGGTGCCCATGGCGTTGCCGTCGTGGCCGCACCAGAAGCGCCCGTCCTGCCGGTAGAGCGCCACGCCGGCGCCCCAGCCGTCCGCGAGCGCTCCCGGCCGGGCGGCGGGCTGCGGGCGGCGCATCAGCTCGGCGACGTCCGGCGGCAGCGTCTTGGACCGGCCGACCAGGGCGGCGCCGAGGGCGGCGAGGTCCGCGGCGCCGGCCAGCAGGGCGCCGGCCGGGGCTTCCAGCGGGGCCAGGTTCTGCCGGACCGCCCGGGGCCGGCCGGTCGCGGCGTTGAGCGCGTGGCCGGCGGCGACCGGTCGCCCGGGCGCGGCCGTGTCGACGAACACCGGCCCGGTGCCGAAGGGTTCGAGCAGCAGGGCGCGCACCGCCTCCTGCCAGGGCATCCCGGTCACCGTCTCGACCAGGCGCCCGGCGGCGACGTAGCCGGCGTTGGAGTAGGAGAAGTCCGTCCCGGGCCGGAACAGCGCGTCCGGGGCGGTGCACACGGCGGACAGGTAGCGGGTGGCGGTGGTGCGGGCGGCGGCGTCGGAGTCCGGCCCGGTGGGCAGTCCGCCGGTGTGGCCGAGGAGGTGACGAATCGTTACTTCAGGCAGCTGCCGGAGCTCCGGAAGGTGCTCGGCGGCCGGCTCGTCGAGGTCGAGGTCGCCGTCGTCGGCGAGCAGCATCACCAGGGCGGCCGTGTAGGGCTTGGTGAGCGATCCCACCGGAACGGCGGTGTCCTCGGTGAAGGGCTCCGCGGTGGCGGTGTCGGCCACCCCGGTGTGCAGGGCGACGGTCTCCGCGCCGGTGTCCAGCACCAGCTGGGCACCGGGCACCCGGTGGGCGCGCGCGAGCGTGTCGAGCCGGTGCTGCAGTTCGCTGCGCAGGACCTGCGGCACCCGTTCTCGTACAGGCGCCGGACTGGCGTAGGGCATGGCGGAAACTCCCGTTGACTGGTTCTCGGGTGCGGGCGCGCCGGGCGCCCGCGATGGAATTGCGGATCGGAGTGCGGCACAGCGGGGAATTTCCGGCCGTCGGCGCCGCCCGCTTCAGGACGCGCGGGAACGGGGGGAATCACGGGAAGCCCCGTCGCCCACGACCGGCCGGCCCGGCATCGGGATTCCCCGGGGCACCCGCGCACGGGCGCCGCACCCGCCCTCGCGGAGCCGTTCCGGGGCGCATCGACGTGCCCGGGGCGGACGGTGCGAATGCGACCCGAATTCCCCGCCGCACGATGAACGGCGGGCCGGCGCGGGGTGAACCGCGAACGGCCGAATACCCTTACCCCGCCGGAACGGTCGGACAGAATCCCGCCCCCCGGCGACCAGCCGCTCTCCCGGCCCCCACCTGCGCAATGGCCGTACCCGGCATGTCCATCCCCCCTGTTTGCGATCCGTCCCCGCACCCGTCGCGCGGAACGCGCCGACGCGGCCGGGGAGCCGCAGAATCCCTGCCGTCCCGAACGTCCGGACGACGAACGCGCAACAGTCTTCACGGCGGGTCAGCCGCTCGCAACCCCTTCCGATTGAACGGAAAGCGACTCGGTCGGTAATCGGAACGCCAAAATCCCTGGTGCGACTCCCGGCCGCGCCCGGATCACCCGAGAACGGGCTCTAATTCTTTGGCCGAAAATATGAGGTTCAGATCTCACCAGCCACTCGAACAGCTATTCGCAGCAATATTCGAGTGATTTCCCGGGCGACTGTGACGGAAGTGCCGGAATGCGACGGAATCAATCGGGTGAGCCGTGAGTGAAACCGCCCGGACGCGACAACAGGTCCAGCGCGGCATCGACGATCACCCCGGGGGCCGGGCCGACGTCCAGCGCCGCACCCCGCTCGTCCGGCTGAAGGGGTTCGAGCGCGGCGAGCTGCGAACCGAGCAGCGACCCCGGCATGAAGTGGCCGGTGCGCCCGCCGATCCGCTCCGCCAGCAGCTCGCGGCTCCCCGCCAGATGCAGGAAGAAGGCGTCCGGGCCTGCCTCCCGCAGGACGTCCCGGTAACGCCGCTTCAGCGCGGAGCAGGTGACCACACCGCCGGTGCCCGCCTCGTCCCGCTCGCGCAGCCACCGCCCGACGGCCTCCAGCCAGGGCCGGCGCCGCCCGTCGTCGAGCGGAATGCCGGCCGCCATCCGGGCGATGGAGTCCGGCCGGTGGAAGTCGTCCCCGTCCGCGAAGGGCACCTCCAGGCGCTCCGCGAGCAGCCGGCCCACCGTCGACTTGCCGGTGCCGGCCACCCCCATGACCACGACGCACGGGGCGCGGCGCTCGTTGCCCGGGGCCATCGGCGCCCCTACCCCCAGAACTGCGGGGGCGGCCCCTGCGAGCCGGCCGGGTACTCCTCCAGCGGCACCAGGCCCCGCTCCCAGCCGGTCAGCACCGGTTCGAGCACCCGCCAGGCCTCCTCGGCCTCGTCCCCGCGGATGGACAGCGCCGGATCCCCGTTCAGGACGTCCAGCAGCAGCCGGCCGTAGGCGGGCAGCTCCTGCGGGTCCATCCGCGCGGTCATCGAGAACGGGGCCAGCCCGTGGGCGTGGGCGCCGATGCCGGTCAGGTCCAGGGTCAGCCCCTCCGGCTCCAGCTCGAAGCGCAGCACATTGGGCCGGGCCTCCTCGCCCTGGCCGAACGGCAGGTGGGGCACCGGGCGGAAGTGCACCGCGACCTCCTTGCGGTCCTCGCCCAGGGCCTTGCCGCTGCGCAGCCGGAACCTCGTCCCGGCCCACCGCCAGCTGGTCAGCTCCAGTTCCACCTCGGCGAAGGTCTCGGTGCGGCGCTCCGGGTCGACGCCCTCCTCCTCGGCGTAGGCGGGGACGTCGCGCTCCCCGATCCGGCCGGGCAGGTAGCGGGCCCGGCGGGTGCGGTGCACCACGTCGTGCTCGGTCAGCGGCCGTACGGAGCGCAGCACGTCCACCTTGCGGTTGCGCAGGTCCCGTTCGCCGAGCGTGATCGGCGGCTCCATGGCCACCAGGCAGAGCAGCTGCAGCAGATGGTTCTGGATCATGTCCTTGAGCGCCCCGACCTGGTCGTAGTACCCGGCCCGGCCCTCCAGCGCCAGCGTCTCGTCCCAGACGATGTCCACCTCGGAGATGTGGGTGCTGTTCCAGATCGGCTCCAGCACCCGGTTGGCCAGCCGGCTGCCGAGGACGTTCTGGACGGTCGTCATGGCCAGGAAGTGGTCGACCCGGAACACCGCCCGCTCCGGCAGCAGGTCGGCGAGCAGCCGGTTCAGCTCCTGGGCGCCGGCCAGGTCCTCGCCGAACGGCTTCTCCAGCACGATCCGGCTGCCGGCCGGCAGGCCCGCCGCGTGCAGGGCGGTGATCACGGCGGGGAAGAGGGCCGGCGGGAGGGCGAGGTAGACGGCCACCGGTCCCTCGCCGGCGACGACCGCGGCCACGTCCGCGGGGTCGGTGACGTCGGCCCGCCGGTAGCGGACGGCGGCCGCCACCGCCTCCCTGGCCCCGGCCGGGAGGTCGCCGGCGTGCCGGTCGAGCCGGGCCGCGGCCCAGCCGCGGTACCGCTCGGTGTCCCAGTCCTCCCTGCTCGCCCCGGTCACCCGCAGCGAGTCGCCAACGTGTCCCGCCGCCCGCAGCGCGGCCAGCGCCGGCAGCAGGAAGCGGGCGCTGAGGTCCCCGGTCGCGCCGAGGATCGCGAGCCGGTCGATCATCCCCGCCCGCCCGTCCTCGCCCGGCCGAGGCCCACGCCGCCGGCGATGATCCCGATGTGGCTGAACGCCTGGGGGAAGTTGCCCATGAACTCTCCTGTGGACGGGTTGATCTGCTCGGACATCAGCCCCAGCGGGCTCGCCCGGGAGCACAGCGAGTCGTACAGCTCCTCCGCCTCCTCGATCCGGCCCTGGCCGACCAGGTTCTCGACCAGCCAGAAGCTGCACAGGACGAAGGCGCCCTCGTCGCCCGGCAGGCCGTCCGGGGACTCCTCGTGGAGGTAGCGGTAGAGCAGCCCGCCGCCCGCCGACAGGCGCTCGGCGACGGCCGCGGCGGTCGCCACCATCCGCGGGTGGTCGGCCGGCACCACTTGGCGCAGCGGGAGCGCGAGCAGGCTCGCGTCCAGCGCGCCGCCGCCGTCCAGGTGGGCGCTGAGGGTCCCGGCGTCCTCGTCCCAGGACTGCTCCAGGATGAGCCGGCGCAGTTCCTCGGCCGAGGCGCGCCAGCGGTCCGTCCCGGCGGGCCGGCCGAGCCGCTCGCCGATCCGCGCGGCCCGGTCCAGGGCCACCTGGCACAGGCCCGCCGAGTAGGTGAACACCCGGCCCTCGCTGCGCACCTCCCAGATGCCCTGGTCCGGCTGCCGCCAGGCCTGCCCGGCGGTGTCGGCCAGCTTGGCCAGGCCGGCCCAGAGCGCGGGCTGGATCTCGCCGCCGGCGCGCAGCCACTGCTCGGCGCAGTCCAGGATCTCGCCGTACACGTCGTGCTGGCGCTGGTCGGTCGCGCCGTTGCCCCAGCGCACCGGGGCGGAGCGCTGGTAGCCCTCCAGTTCGCCGTCCTCGATCTCGTCCGGCACCGGGCCGCCCCGCAGGTCGTACATGATCCGGGGCCCCCGGCTGGCCTCGAAGGCGTCCAGGACCCAGCCGAGGAAGGCGTCGGCCTCGCCCCGGAAACCGATCCGGCGCAGCGCGAACACGGCGAACGCCGCGTCGCGGATCCAGCTGTAGCGGTAGTCCCAGTTGCGGATCCCGCCGATCGGCGCGGGCAGCGAGGAGGTGGGCGCCGCGACCAGCGAGCCGTTGGCCCAGTCGTCGCAGAGCTTCAGGGTGATCGCGGCCCGCCGGACCAGGGGCTCCCGGGGGCCGTCGTACGAGAAGTGCCCCATCCAGCGGCGCCAGGCCTCGGCGGTGCCCTTCAGGGTCGCGTCGGTGTCGAAGCGGTGGTGGCGGTGGAAGCGGCCCCAGGACAGCACGAGGTCCAGGCGCTCGCCCTGCCGCAGCTCGTGGGTGCTGTGCAGGCCGGCCAGCGGACGATTGGAGCGCAGGTGCAGGCGCAGGTCCGGACGCCGGTGCGGCCGCACCTCCAGTCCGCTGAACAGGGCCCGGGCCTGCGCGCCGCCGCGCGGCTCCAGTTCCGCGCGCAGCCGGACGGTCCCGTCCACCACCACGGCGGAGCGCACGAGTTCGCCCCGGTCGGCCGGTACGTCGTCGGTGAGGTCGGCGCCGGAGCGCAGGGTCAGCGCGTCGGTGACGCGCACCAGGCCGGTGGGGCCGCGCAGTTCGGTGATCAGGACGCCGGTGTCCGGTTCGTAGCGCTGCCTGGCCTCGACGAGGTCCTCCGGGGCGAGGGTGAAGTGCCCGCCGCGCGCGTGGTCCAGCAGGCCGCAGAACAGCGGTTCGGAGTCGAACCGGGGCAGGCACAGCCACGGGATGGCACCGTCCAGGCCGACCAGGGCGGCGGTCGCGCCGTTCCCGATCAGGCCGAGGTCCTCCAGCGGCAGGTAGCCCCGGCGCCGGTGGACGGGCCGGAACGGTGGGTCGGGGTCGTGCATACCGCCTCGCTTCCGCAGTGCCGGGGAGTCGGTCGAAGGGGAGGTGGTCCCGGTGCGGCTCCCGCTCCGCCGGCGGCCGGTGACCGGCCGCGCGGCCGACGGCTCCCACCTTCCCGGGGATCGGGCCGGACCGCGATCCGGCCGCTGCCGGCTGCGGTGCATTCCGGTGAAAAGGACACGGCCCCCGTGGCCCGCCGCCGCCCGCGCGGCCCTGCCGGGCACGGTGGGGCAGCTGCTAGCGTCTGAGCCCGGACGACGGACGACGGAGGTTGCTGTGGTGGACAGGGGCGCGGGGCGGGCCTTCATCGGGTCGTTCACCTCGACGGGCGGGCGCGGGATCGTCCTGGCCGCGCTGGACCCGGACACCGGGGCGCTGACCGCCACCGGGGCCGTCGACGCCGTCGACCCGTCCTACCTCGCCCTCGGGCTCGCGACGGGCGGCCCCGTGCTCTACGCCGTGTCCGAGACGGCGCCGGGCGCCGTCACCGCCTACGACATCGCCGGCCCGGTTCCCCGCCCGCTCGGCACCGCGGTCCCGGTGGACGGGGACCACCCCACCCACCTGAGCCTCGTCCAGGGCCATCTGCTGACCGCCAACTACGGCTCCGGCAGCGTCAGCGTGCTGCCGCTCGCCGCCGACGGCACCCCGCGGCCCCCGAGCACCGTGCTGCGCCACCGGGGCAGCGGGCCGCACCCGGACCGCCAACGGGCCCCGCACGCCCACCAGGTGCTCCCCGACCCGTCGGGGCGCTGGGTGCTCGCGGTCGACCTCGGCACCGACTCGGTGCGGATCTGCGCCCTGGACCCGGCGACGGGAGGGCTTGCCCCGCACGCGGAGACCGCGCTGCCGCCCGGCACCGGTCCCCGGCACCTGGCCTTCCACCCCTCCGGCCGCCACGCGTACGTGCTCGGCGAGCTGCGCCCCGTGGTGACGGTCTGCCGCTGGGACGCGGCGGCCGGGGCCCTCGAACCGGTCGCGGAGGTCCCGCTGTTCCCCGAGGGCGTCGAGGGGCCGGTCTCCCCGTCGGCCCCGGTGGTCTCCCCCGACGGCCGGTTCCTGTGGGCGGCGGAGCGCGGCACCGACACCATCGTGGTGCTCGCCCTCGACGGGACGGGCGAGCGGGCCCGGGTGGTCACCTCGGTGCCCTGCGGCGGCCGCTGGCCGCGGGACCTGGTGCTGGGCCCCACGGGCACCCGCCTGTACGCGGCGAACGAGCATTCCGGCGACGTCACCTGGTTCGAGGTGGACGGCGCGACGGGCGTCCCCCGCCGGGCGGGCTCGCTGGCCGTCCCGTCGGCGTCCACCGTGCTCTTCGGCTGACCGCGGCGCCCGGCCCGCCTCCGGGCGCCCGGCCGCTCACTCCTGCTCGGCGCGGACCACCACGACCGGGACGGTGGCGTGCCGGGTGCAGTGCTGCGCCACCGAGCCCAGCAGCATCCCGGTGAAGCCCCCGAGGCCGCGGCTGCCCACCACCAGCAGGTCCGCCCCTCGGGCCGCCTCGATCAGCGCCCCCGCCGGGGTGCCGTGGCGCGCCTCGGTGCGCACCTCGACCGGCGGCCGCTCCCCCACGGTCTGCCGGACGGCCCGGTCGGCCTCCTGCCGCGCCCGGCCCTCCAGCGCCGCCTCGTCGGTGATCCCCGGGGGGAACCAGCCGCGCGCGCCGTGGTACGTCGGGTACTCCCAGGCGATCACCGCCACCACCGCACCGCCGGTGAGCTCCGCCTGGCGCACGGCCCAGCGCAGCGCCCGCCGGGACGGCTCCGAGCCGTCCACCCCGACCACGATGCGGCCCTTGTCCTCAGGCCGGTCGGCCATGGCTCCTCCTCGACTCGACGGCGGCGGAGGATCGCACCGGTCGGTGGTCCGCCGTCACCGGGCTCGGTGTCCAGCCTGGTACCGACCGCGCCGGGCGCGCAGTGCGGCTGGTCCGGGCGAGTGGGTGGGCCGCGGCCGAGGACGGGCGGGCCCCGGGTCGACGGCGCGGGCGCACCGACTGGAAACCTGCACATGAAAACGGATATCGTTTCGCCGGATCCCCCGCGCCGGACCGGTTGCGAGGTCGGATGAACATGACAAACACTGGCAGAAGGCGAAGCCTCGAATGCGCACGGACACGGCGGGAGTCGGGATGCGAGTGGACGCCGCGCTGGCCGGGACCTGGGTGGACCGCTGGGAACGCCAGCAGGAGCGGTACGCGGTGGAGCGCGAGGAGCGCTTCACCGTCATCGCCGACGTGCTGGAACAGACCGTCGGACACCGCGGGCGGCCGCTCGTCGCCGATCTCGGCAGCGGCCCCGGCTCGCTGTCGGCACGCGTCGCCGCGCGCCTGCCGCACGCCGAGATCCTCGCCGTCGACATCGACCCGCTGCTGCTCGCCCTCGGCCGCGCCCGGCACCCCGAGGTCGCCCGCTGGATCGAGACCCTGATCGGCCGCCCGGGCTGGGTCGGGGACCTCGGGCTCGACCGCCCGCTGGACGCCGTGGTGTCCACCACCGCGCTGCACTACCCACCGCCGGACGCGCTGCTCGGGATCTACCGCGACCTCGCGGGCGTGCTGCGGCCCGGTGGCGTCCTGGTCAACGGCGACCACCTGATCCCCGAGGACCGGCCGCTCGCCGAGCTCGCCCTCGCGATCGGCCGGCGCCGCGCCCAGCGCCGGGGCGCCGACGCCGCCGAGGACTGGTCCCAGTGGTGGGCCGCGGCCGGGCGGGTCCCCGAGTTCGCCGACCTGCTGACGGCCCGCGAGCGGCAGCTGCCCCCTTCCGACGGCGCCGGCAACGGCCTGTCGGCCGCCCGGCACGGCGAACTGCTGCGGGAGGCCGGCTTCCGGCAGGCCGGACCGGTGTGGCAGTACGGCACCAGCTCCGTCCTCGTCGCCCTGCGCTGACCCCGGCCCGGAAAGCGATCCGGAGCGACCCGTCCGGACAGCGATCCGGAGCAGCAACTTCCGTACCGGCACAGTCTTTGCGAGGGCGTGGCACACGCGCCCTGTTGATCACCCAGGGAAACGGTTAGCGTTTCCCTCGGTCGCCGACGCCCGCCGCGGTGGGAGCCGCACGCGGCGTCCGACCGCGCGCGCCACGCCGACGCGCGGACCGCCGGGGGACGCGGGCCGACACGGGGCAGCCTGTCGGCGGCTGCGACCCCCTCCGCCGACTTCTCACGGAGAGCTGGTTTCGCATGCGGCCCTTACCGCTGTATCTCGAACCACGGCTGGAGCCCCCGCTCCGATCCCTCCTGGAGGAACGCGACCTCCTCCACACCCTCACCGACGCCCTGGGATCGCCCCTCAACCTGCTCCTGCCCGAGCAGATCGCCGAGAACCTGGCACGCTTCCAGGCCGTCTACCGCAAGCACCACCTCACCGGCCGGATCCACTTCGCCCACAAGGCGAACCGCTCCAGCGCCCTGGTCCGCCGGCTCGCCGCCACCGAGGCCGGACTGGACGTCGCCTCGCTCGCCGAGCTCCAGCACGTGCTCGGAGCCGGCTGCCCGCCCGAACGGATCATGGCGACCGGGCCGAAGAACCGCGAGTACCTCTGGCTGGCGGCCCGCACCGGCGTCACCGTCCACCTGGACTCCCGCGCCGAACTCGACGACCTGGCCGACCTGGTGCGCAAGCAGGCCCTGCCCCCGGTGCGCGTCATGCCCCGGCTGTCGGGCTTCCGGGCACCGGGGACCACCGTCCTCACCCGGCCCAGCCGGTTCGGCACCGACGTCGGCGAGCTGACGGAGCTGCTCGACGCGCTCGAACGCCACCGGGACGCCGTGGAGACGACCGGCGTCGCCTACCACCTGGACACCACCGGCGTACCGGAGAAGGCCGTCGCCCTGGAAACCTGCGTCACGGTGCTGAACGAGTGCCGGCGCCGGGGGCTGCGGCCCCGCACCGTCGACATCGGCGGCGGGTTCGGGGTCGACTACCTCGCCGACGCCGGCCAGTGGGAGCGGTACACCACCGAACTGACCCACGCCGTCCTGGGCAAGCGGCCCGCCCTGACCTGGCAGGGCCACGGCTACGGGCTGCGCAACGAGTCCGGCCGACTGCGCGGCACCCTCGGCCTGTACCCGGCGCACCGCCCGGTGGCCGCCGAGGCGTACCTGGACGAACTGCTCTCCTACCCGGCGCCCACGCTCGGACGGCCGCTCGGCACCCTGCTGCTGGAGAACCTGTACGACCTGGCGGTGGAGCCCGGCCGGGCGCTGGCCGACCAGTGCGGGGCCACCCTCGCCCGCGTCCTGGAGGTCCGGCGCACGGCGGCCGGCGAACACCTGGTGCGGCTGGAGATGAACGCGCGGGACGTCGGCCTGGAGGAGCACGGGGTACTGATGGACCCTCTGCTCATCCCCCGGCCCGGTGCGCCGGCCACTCCCCGTACGTCGGACGGCCCGCCGGAGGGCTCACCGGACGGCCCGCCGGGGGACCCGGTCGGGGTCTACCTGATCGGCAACCTCTGCCTGGAGACCGACCTGATCACCCGCCGGACGGTCTTCCTGCCCCGCCTCCCCGCCCCCGGCGACCTGCTCGCCTTCGCCAACACCGCGGGCTACCTCATGGACTTCAGCGCCGGCCGCGCCCTGCGCCAGCCCGTCGCGCGCAAGGTCGCCGCGTACCGGCAGGACGGCGCCTGGCGCTGGCGCCTGGACGAGCAGTACTGGCCCGTCGACGTGACGGCCGCCGCAGGACACCGGGGGGACGGACAGGCATGAGGTACGACAGCATCACCGACGCGATCGGCAACACCCCGCTGGTCCGGATCGACCCGGCGGTCACCGGCCTGCGGCACATCGACCTGTACGCCAAGCTGGAGATGCTCAACCCGTTCGGATCCGTCAAGGACCGCGCCGCCTGGAACATGACCCGCGAGGCCCTGCCCGGCGCCGTCGAACGCGGCGACACCGTCGTGGAACTGTCGAGCGGCAACACCGCCAAGGCCCTCGCACTGATCGCCGGCCTGCACGGACTGCCCTTCAAGAGCGTCACCAACCGGATGAAGGTCCCCGAGGTCAAGGACCTGCTCCTGCTGCTGGGCGCGGAGATCGAGGAACTGCCCGGCCGCACCGAGTGCCTCGACCCGACCGACACCGACGACCCGCTCACCCGCATCCACCGGATGCTCTCCGAGACGGACTCCGGCTACCTGCACACCGACCAGTACTACAGCCCGCTCAACCTCGACGCCCACCTCACCGGCACCGGGCCGGAGATCGTCCGGGACCTCGACGGCCGCGCCCCCGACCACTTCATCGCCTGCGTCGGCACCGCCGGCTCGTCCACCGGCGTCGCGGCCGTGCTGCGCGCCCACAACCCGGCCGTCGAGGTGCTCGGACTGGTCGCCCACAAGTCCGACTTCATCCCCGGCATCCGCACCATCGACGAGGTGCACGAGGTCGGGCTGTTCGACCCCGCCACCTACGACGCCATCGCGTCGGTCACCTCCGACGAGGCCATCGAGGGCATGCTCACCCTGCTGCGCCGCTGCGGCCTGCCGGCCGGCCCGACCGGCGGCGGCGCCCTCTTCGGCGCACTGCGCCACCTGCACACCGTGGACGCCGAGTTGACGCGACGGGGAGGCGGCGAACGGCACACCGCCGTCTTCATCGTCTGCGACCGGGTGGAGAGCTACCTCAGCTACGTCCGCCGCCGCCGGCCCGAGCTGTTCAACCAGCCCGCCCGGCCGAACTCGGTGGAGGCCGTGACCCCGGCCGAGCTGGCCGCCGCCCGGACCGTCGAGGTCGACGCCGCCCGGAAGTGGATCGCCGAGGACCGGCCGCTCGTGGTCGACCTGCGCGGTCCGTTCGCCTACGCGGCCCTCCACATCGAGGGCTCGATCAACATCGTCGACGAGCTGTTCGACGAACTCCTGCACAGCGGACTGCCGTTCGGCACCCACCAGCCGGTGCTGCTGGCCTGCCCGGTCGGCGAGAAGTCCGCCCGGTACGCCGCGCTGCTCGCCCGGATGGGACACCGGGACGCGCGCAGCCTGACCGGCGGCATCATCGCCTGGCGCGACGCGGGCGCCCCACTGGTCCGGGACTGAGCGGAGCCGGCCATGACCACCCTCACCGAGCTCCACGACTGGCACCGCGACCTGCGGGCACAGTTCCCCATCATCACCGGCAACCCGGACCGGGCGTACCTGGACAGCGCGGCCACCTCGCAGAAGCCCCGGGCGGTGCTCGACGCCGTCCACCACTACCTGACCACCGCCAACGCCAACGCCGGCCGCGGCACCTACACCTGGGCCAACGCCACCACCGCGCTGGTCGACCGCACCCGCACCCGGGTCGCCCGCTTCCTCGGCGACCCGGCACCGCAGCAGCACTCCGGCGTCCACTTCGTCAGCGGCACGACCGAGGGGCTGCGCACGGTGGCCCGGGACTGGCTCCCCCACCACCTGCGGGACGGCGACGAGATCATCGTGCCGTTCGCCGACCACCAGGCGAACGCGCTGCCCTGGCTGGAGGCCCAGCGGCTGCTGGCCGGCCAGGGCGTGCGCGTCACGGTGCGCGAGCTGCCCTACGACCCGGCCTCGCACGACTACGACCACCGCGCGCTGGCCGGACTCGTCACCGACCGCACGGCGTTCGTCGCCGCCACCCATGTGCACCACGTGTACGGCGGCGACATGAACGTCCACCGCATCCGGGCCGCGGTCGGCCCGGACGTGCCGATCTGCCTGGACGCCGCGCAGAGCGTCGGCCACCTGCCGGTGGACGTCGGCACGCTGGACGTCGACTTCGTGGTCTTCTCCGGGCACAAGGCCATGGCCCTGCCCGGCACCGGCGCGGTGTGGGCCCGCAACACCCGGGGCCCGGTCTTCACCCCCGGCGGCTGGAGCGGCACGCCCAACACCTGCGGGATCGCCGCTCTGGAGGCCGCCCTGGACTGGCTCGACGCCGCCGGGCCGGACCGCGTCCGACGGTGGAACACCGCCCTGGCCGCCCGGCTCACCGACGGGCTGCGCAGCCTGGCCCCGTACGAGGTCCTCGGCTGCCGGTCGAGCCTGGCCGCCGACTCCGCGGTCCAGCAGCGCGAGGGCATCGTCACCTTCCGGCACCGCGGGATCGGCTCCAACGACCTGGGCTTCGTCCTCGACAGCCACGGCCTGATGGTGCGCGCCGACGGCCACTGCCAGGCAAGGGCCGGGGAGCGCGAGAGCTCGGTGCGGGTGAGCCTGCACGTCTACAACGGCCCGGAGGAGATCGACCGGCTGCTCTCCGTGCTGCGCGGGCTGCGGTAGCGGCGGCCCGGCCCGGGCACGGCCTTCCGCGCCCGGGCCGCTCCGCCGGCGCGGAGCCCGGCGCCGCCGGCGGGCCGTCACATCCGCTGGAGGTTCCGCACCAGTCCGGTCATCTTCGGCGAGGGGGCGACGTTGAGCTCCCGCTGCAGGAACGAGCGGTAGTGCTGGTACGAGCGCAACGCGCTGGCGAGGTTGCCCTCGGCGAGGTGCACCTCGACCACGATCCGGTGGGCCGTCTCACGGACCGGGTCGATGGCGATCGCCGCCAGCGCGGTCTGCAGCGCCGACAGATAGCGCTCCGCGTCGCACAGTTGGTGCGCCAGCCCCTCCAGGGCGTACAGCCGCAGCTGGTCCCACCGCTCCCGCTCCAGGGTCAGCCACTCCTCCTCCCAGCCCGGCAGCAGCTCGGCGGCGAGGTCGTCCACGATGTCGTCGCAGCTGACCGGCAACCGGTCGAGCCCGGACACGACCTGCCGTGCGGAGCAGCGCGCCGACCGCAGGTCCACCCGGACCGCCGGGGCAAGGCGCAGCCACTGCCCCGGGCTCTCGACCGGTATGGCCCGGCCGCGCCGCACGTGATAGAGGGCGGTGCGCAGGTTCGCGGCCGCGCGGTGCTGGGTGCAGTCCGGCCAGAGCCGTTCGGCGACCGCCCCGCGCTGGACGCCGCCGTCGTGCAGGGCGAGGAACGCCAGCAGGTGCTGAGCACTCACCGGAAGGGAGACACAGCGTCCCGCGTCGGTGGCCTCGAAGCCCCGCAGCAGCTCGATGCCCGGTCCGTCCCACAACACACCCCCACTCTGTCCCGACAGTCCGTCGCCCGCACCCGTTCGGACGTGCCCCGGTTGCGGCCGGGGCCCGTCACGGCCATGTCCGTCCGGCCCCGGAGCACCGTCGCGCGTGCGTCGCACGCACGTTGTGACGGCGTCACGGTGACGCCGCCCGGGCGTCACGGCCGTCGTCGCCGACCGTGACGGCAACGCCCCGCAGTCGACCGGCCGACACCCTAATGGGCCGCCCCCGAACGGGTGTTGGAGGATTCGTCGGTCCGTCGTGGACATCCGGCCCGGCCCGCGGGACCGCCGACGGTCACGGCGCGTGCATCGACCGGGCCGTGACGCGGCGAACGGCCGCGGCGGATCCGTCACGAGGACACGACGCGCCGGCGACGACACCCGCGCGCCGGCTGTGACGCTCCCCGGCACACTCCCGCGACGGCCGCGCCGTTGACTGGCACCACCTGTTGCCCGGTGGAGCGCACCCGACGCCCCGCCCGACACCGGAAGGCGATTCCCCATGGAAGCCAGATCGGTGCTGCACGACGTCCGCGCCCCCGAGGACGAACTCCTCGGCGACCCGGCCGTGTGCATCGCCGTCCTGGACGGTCCCGTCGACCTGTCGCACCCCTGTTTCGCGGGCGCGGACGTCACCCGGCTGGACACGCTCGTCGCCGAACCGGCCGGCAACGGCCCGATGTCGCTGCACGGCACCCACGTCGCGAGCCTGCTCTTCGGCCGGCCCGACGGTCCGTACGCCGGGATCGCCCCGCGCTGCCGCGGACTGGTCCTGCCGGTCTTCACGGACGCGGGCGAAGGCCGGGTGCCGCAGCTCGACCTGGCCCGGGCCGTCGAACGCGCCGTGCAGGAGGGGGCGCACATCATCAACATCAGCGGCGGCGAAGCCGGCACGGACGCCCAGCCGGACCCCGTGCTGGAGCGGGCGCTGCGGGTGTGCGACGAGAACGGGGTCCTGGTGGTCGCGGCCGTCGGCAACGACGGCTGCGACTGCGCCCAGGTGCCGGCCTCCGTCCCGACGGTGCTCGCCGTCGGCGCGGCCGGACCCGACGGCGAGCCGCTGGACATCAGCAACTGGGGCTCCGCGTACGCCACCCACGGCGTGCTCGCCCCCGGGAGCGACATCGAGGGCGCCGCCCCGGGCGGGGGCGGCGGCGCCCTCACCGGCAGCAGCTTCGCCACACCGCTGGTGGCCGGGGTCGCCGCCCTGCTGGTCGCCGCACAGGTGCGCGCGGGGCGCCCGCCCGACCCGCGGGCGGCCCGCCGGGCGCTGCTGCAGGGCGCGCGGTCCGTGCCCTGCGCACCCGTCGACGCACCGGAGTGCCGGCGCCGGCTGGTCGGCCACCTGGACGCGGCCCGGGCCTACGAGCTGATCACCCGAGGAGACCTGACGGACCGGCCGGCCAGTGCCGGGACCACGGCGGACGCCGCCCGCCGCACCATCCCCTCCCCCGAGGTCGGGGCCGCCGCGGCCGGCGCACCCTCGCTGCTCGGGGCCTCCCCTTACGACTCGCACGAGGGAGCCAGCACCATGGACACCCAGAGCGTTCCCGTCGCCACCGCCGAGGCCGTTCAAGCCCCCCAGGTCGCAGCGGCCGCGCAGGCCGTCCCGGGCCCGGAGGCCGTCCAGGCCTTCCAGGCCGCACCCGCCGCGCAGAGCGCACCGTACGAAGCCCTCCCCCCGGCCGGAGCCGTCACCGGGGTGGCGGGCGCCACCGCCGCGGGCGCCCAGCCCGCGGGCGCCACCGCCGTCCCGCCGCCCATGCCACTGACCGCGCCCGCCGTGGCCGCGCCCGCGCCGTCCACCGGCGCGACGGTGTCCGGCCAGGCCCCGGCGGCCCCCTGCGCGTGCCAGGGCGGCGGGCCCTCGGGGGCCGGGCTGCCAGGGGCCGTCCCGTCGGGCGGCGCACCGTCGGGCGGCGGCGTCCGGCCCTCCTGCGCCTCCACCAACAACCGCCCGCTGGTGTTCGCGATCGGCCAGGTCGGCGTGGACTTCCTGACCGAGGCCCGCCGGGACAGCTTCCGCCAGTTGATGGACCCCGTCGAGGTGCCGGTCGAAGGCAAGCCCGGTGTGACGAAGGAACTGCCCGCCAATCCCTACGACGCCGACCAGCTGCACAGGTACCTGACCGCCAACCCGTGGGCCTCCGACAAGGTCACCTGGACGCTGAACCTGGAGAGCACACCCGTCTACGCGATGGAGGCCGAACCCGCGGCCGGCATGGACTGGACCAGCAACCCCCTGGTGCAGCTCGGGACGAAGGAGGAGGTGGAGGCGATCGTCAACGACCGCAGCAAGCTCGCGGACACCCTGCTGGCACTCGCCGCGCCCGCCGCCCCGGTGTCCACGATCTACCGGTCCTTCCGGGACGCCTACCTCGGCCAGCACAAGTACACCCAGGACGAGGACGGCTACATCTCCCGGATCTCGATACCCGGCCGGTTGACCGACCGGACCGTGCGGCTGTTCTCCGGACAGGTCGTGCCGGTCGTCGAGGTCAAGAGCCGCGGCGTCTACATCTGGTACCAGAAGCAGCTGGTGGACGCCGTGGTGAAGGCCGTCATGGGCCAGGCGCACCACGAGTCGCTGACGGTCGACGAGACCTACGTCCGCAAGACCATGGACGCGTTCCTCGACAAGGTCTACTACCAGTTCCGCAACCTCGGGCAGACCTCCGCCGACCGGGCGCTGAACTCCGCCGGGACGAACGCGTTCTCGATCGCCGGCCCGATCAGCAAGGCCATGCTGCTGGGCCAGAGCATCCCCAGCACCGTGACGGAGGCCGGCAAGCCGATCTCCCTGTACTGCATCGACACCATCTCCGTCGCGAAGAGCCCGTACTGCCGCATGGGATCGGACTGCCAGGACGTGAAGGTGACCTTCTTCGACCCCGAGGACGACCGGCGCGCGCGGGTCTCCATGCTGTTCACGATCGACGTCAGCGACGAGTTCCCCGTCACCCTGGCGCCGGCCCACCAGTTCCTGGAGTCCTGAGCACCCGGCACCGTCGGTGTCCACGCCGACCGGACGCCCCCACGCCACCCGCCAGGAGGAGACGGATCATGAAAACCCCCGCAGGGCTCCCCAAGCCCACTCCGAGACTGCCGGTCCTCGCCCCACCGGTCCGCCGGGACGGCCGGGACGAGGCCGGAACGCTGCCCGGCAGCCCGGGCGTCGTACCGGCCCGGTCGGCCTGCGCCGGCCTCACCGGCCCCGCCCGGAGCATGTGCTACGCGGCCCTCTGACGCCCCGCCCCGACGGGCCCCGCCGAGGACGGAGTGCAACCAGCACGACGAGAAGGGATGAGCGGAAATGACCAACGAAGAATTCCGTGAGGAGCGCCGGACGTGGACCCCCACGCCGCAGCTCCCGAAGCTGGCGGAGCCGGTGGACCGCACCCGCCGCACCGGCGGCGCCCTGGGCAACACCCCCGGCGTCGAGGCCGACTTCGACTGGGGCAAGCTCGCAGGCACCCTGGCGAACGTGGCCTCCAGCATCTTCTGATGAGGCACCCCGCGCCGGCGACGGGCCCCGGAGGGTCCGTCGCCGGCCACCCGCCCGGTGACACCGCCTCGTACGGCCTGTCGCCGGAGCACCGAACAGGAGAGACAGGACCATGTACGAGCAGCCGCCGCCCCAGGTGCCGCCGATCGACCGCACGGTCGGCTACGACGCGTACCTGAAGGTGTACAAGGAGACCGTCGACGTCGGCGACGACCGGAACGCGGCCGCGCGGCCCGTCCGGGCGCCCGTCGGATTCACCGGCGGCCCTCGGCCGACCAGCGTGGTGGCCCCCGCCTTGGAGGAGGACGCCGATCCCACCGAGCACGCGACCACACTGATCATGGACGGCCCCGGAGGGATCTACGGCCCCAGCTTCGCGGACCCGGCCCCCTGGGCCTGCGGCGGCGCCCCCACCCCCGGCTGCCTGCCGCCCCCACCCCCCGCCATCGGAGGCCTCTACTGAACCCTGCCGGCCGTCCCCGTACACATGAAGGGAAGAACGATCATGACCACGGAAAACGTCCGCGAGGAACGCCGGGCGTGGTCCCCCACCCCGCAGCTCCCCAGACTGGCCCCTCCGATCGACCGCACCCACCGCAGCGGCGGCGCCCTGGGCACCACCCCTGGCGTCGAGGCCGACAGCTTCTGGGACATCATCAAGACGGTGGCCCCGATCGCCGCCAGCGTGCTGCTCTGACGGGATCCCCCCACGGACACCTCGTCCCTACCGTGCCGACCGCGCGGCCCATCCGCCGCCCGGCCGGCACTCCGCTGCTCCGCAGCTGCCCGACCCCCTGTCCGGCCGAACGTCCGTTCAGTAGCATGAACCCGCCTCCGCCCGCGGCCCCGAGGGGACGAGTGACCGCCATGACCACCCTGACCGCCAGCGCCCCGCCCGTCGACGTCGTGGACATCGACGTCCTGGACATCGACGTGGACATCGACCTGCTCCTGGACGACGACGGCGACGCCGTCGCGGACGCCGCCCCGGCTCCGGGAGCCCTCCTGTCCGGAGCGCCGGTGCTGATGACCCCGCCGCAGAGCACCCAGGCCGTCTTCGAGTTCGACCCGCCGGTCCAGCTCGACCCGCCGCTCCTGGTGGACGCGCTGCCGCCGCAGGTCACCCAGGCGGTCGTGGTCGACCTCCCCGGCCTCGCCGACCGCTGACGACCGCTGAAGGCCCGCGCCGCCGCATGGACCCCGACCTCCCCGCCGCGCACCGCTACACGCGCCCCTTCGACCGCTTCCCCTCCCGCCGCGAGCACCAGGACCGGTGGGCCGAACTGTCCCGCGCGATCGCCGCGGCCGGCCCGCCGGGCGGTGAACCGTCCGCGCGGAAGGGCGAGTTGACCGTCCTCGGCTCCGGCATCGAGGCCGCCGGCTTCACCCGCGCCGACGAGCGCCTGCTCCGCGAGGCCGACCACGTCTTCCACTGCGTGGCCGACCCCGCGACGATCGTGCGCATCAACGCCTGGCGCCCGGACGCCTACGACCTCGGCGTCCTCTACGACGACGCGAAGGACCGCTATCTGACGTACGTCCAGATGTCGGAGGCGGTCCTGCACTTCGTGCGGGCCGGACGCCGGGTGGCGGCGGTCTTCTACGGCCACCCGGGCATCTTCGTGCTGTCCAGCCACCGCGCGGTGCGGATCGCCCGCCGCGAGGGCCACACCGCCGTGATGCGCCCGGGCATCAGCGCCCTGGACGTGCTCTGCGCCGACCTCGGCGTGGACCCGAGCACCCCCGGCATGCAGACCTTCGAGGCCTCCGACCTGCTGATCCGCGACCGGCGCCTCGACCCCGGCCTGCACCTGGTGCTCTGGCAGGTCGGCATCGTCGGCGAACTCGACTACCGGCGCGCCGGGTTCACCAACCGCCACCTGCCCGTTCTGCTGGACCGGCTGGAGGAGGTCTACGGGCCGGACCACACCGTGGTCAACTACATCGGCGCCCGCTACCGGGGCCTCGACCCCGTCACCGCCCGGTACACCGTCGCCGCCCTGCGCGACCCGGCCGTGCAGCGCACCGTCACCAGCGCCTCCACCTGGTACCTGCCGCCCGCCGTCGCCGCCCCGGCCGACCCGGGGGTGCTCGAACGCCTCGGCCTGCTCGAACCCGGCCGGACCGTCCGCCCGCCCGACGGCCCGCTGCGGGTCGTCGACGCGTACGGCCCCCGCGAACTCGCCGCCCTGCGCGGCTTCGCCGACTTCCGCGTCCCGGCCGGCTACCACTGGCAGGAGGACACCCCGGGCGCCCGCTTCGCCCTGGCCCTCGGCGAGGACCGCACCCTGCGCGAGCGCTACGTCCGGGATCCCGCGGCCGCCGTCGCGGACTGGGCCCCGCCGGACCTCGGAGCCGACGAACGCGCCCTGCTGGCCCGGCGCGAGGACCTGGCCCTGCAGGCCGCCGCCCGGGGCGTCCCCCGGCGGCCCGGGCCGGAGGCGGCGCGCCGGGTGCGCACCCTGCTCACCCGCAAGTCGCAGGCCCGCCGGCTGGCGCGGGACGGCGCGGCGGACCGGCCGTCGATCCGGCGGGACCTGGACTCCGTCCTCGCCGGGGCCCTGTACCCGTGGACGGGCCTGTACGGCACCGCGGACGGCGGCCTCTCGGTCTACGTCCTGGGCCGCGCGACCGACCCGCCCCGGCACCGGGTCCACGTCGACGGCCGCCGGGTGACCGACCCGCGCTACGCCCACGGCGTGCTGCGCTGGCGCGCGGCGGACGGCGGCGCCGGCGGCGAGCTGCGGACGGAGTTCGGCCGCGACGGGCGGCGCCGGCTGACCGGGACCGTCGCGGGCGCGGCGGTGCGCCTGACCGAGTACCCGCTGCCGGAGGTGCCGCCGCTCGCCGACCTCGTCGGCGGGTACCGCGGCGAGGGCGTGCGCGTGGACGTCGTACCCGGCGCCCCCGGCTCGGCTCCGCGTCTGCGTGTCACCGTCGACGGCGAGCCCGTCACCGCCGCGGTGGTGATCGGACCGGCGGGCTTCGAGGTGGACGGCGTCACCGTCCCCTTCTCCGCCGCCGTGGCGGAGGCCGCCCCGGGCCTGTTCGGGGACTACCGGCTGCGGCTGCCCGACCGCCCGGGCGGCGCCCTCCTGGAGGTCGCCGCGGACGGCGTCGTGCTCGACGGCCGGCCCGTCCCCGGGGCCGGGCCGAACGGACGGCGGCTCGGCTGGCGGGACGGCCCGGAGCTCCTGCCCTCCGCCGACCTCACCCTGCTGCTCGACCCGATCACCCTGCACCCGATGCTGCACGGCACCGGCCGGACGGCGGACGGCGAACCGTTCCCGCTGCTCGGCATGGTCCCGGTCGACGACGAGGCCGCCCGACGGCTCGCCGCCCGGCCGCGCTTCGGCATCCCGGCCGGTCCCTGGGCCCACCTGACGGCGCTCGCCGCCGGGGCGAGCCACGACGGCGGGCTGTTCTGGTGGCACGGCTGGGAGCAGTCGGCCACCGCCCTGCGGACCGTGGAGCAGGCCCTGCGGGAGGGCGGCCGGTAGCGCCCGGCACGGACCCGGCCGGCGACGGCCGGGTCCGTACGGACAGGGGAACGGGAACGGGGATCAGCGCAGGCCGGCGAAGAGGTCGTTCTCGGGAAGGGCCGCGCCGGTGGTGTCCTTGACCCGCACGAAGGTCTCCACGCCCATCAGCTCGGTGAACCGCTCCTTGCCCATCTTCAGGAAGAAGATGTTCTCGCCCTGGCTGGCGTGCGCGGCCAGGGCGTCGAACTTCCGGCCGCCGAAGGCGGTGGTGTCCACCCAGGTGGTGATCTCCTCGTCCGGCAGGCCGATCTCCGACATGTCCGGCATCTCGGACGCCTCCGGCTCCTCCGCCGCCCCGGGCTCCCGCGCCGCCTCCGGCTCCTCCCAGTCCGCGCCGAACTCGCGCATGACCTCGCCGAACCGCTGCATGGCCGAGCGCGGCGCCGTCGTCCAGTAGACCTTCGGCGTCGGATCGGTCAGCTCCAGCGCCGCCATGGTGATGCGGTTGGCCTGGATGTGGTCGGGGTGGCCGTAGAACCCGTTCTCGTCGTAGGTGACGACCACGTCGGGCCGGTAGTGCCGGATCAGTTCGGCGAGGCGGGCGGCGCCCTCCTCCACCGGCGTGCGCCAGAACGACCCGGGCTCGTCGTTGCTCGCCCAGCCCATCATCCCGGAGTCGGCGTACTCCAGCAGCTCCAGGTGGCTGACCTTCAACACCTCGCAGCTGGCCTCCAGTTCCTGCCGGCGCATCGCGGCGACGGCCTCCGGGTCGTGGCCGGGCTCGCCCGGCTTGACCCCGCCCGGTCCGTCACCGCACCGGCCGTCCGTGCACGTCACGAGGACCGTGCGGACGCCCTCCGCCGCGTACCGGGCGAGGACACCCCCGGTCCCGGTGGCCTCGTCGTCGGGGTGGGCGTGCACCGCCATCAGCGTCAAGGGCCGGTCAACCATGAAAATCCATCCTCCGATGTGAAAAGTACTCGCCCCAGTCTGCGCCACCGGGCGGGGTGGTCGCCGGGGTTGTTCCGTTCTGCGTCGCGCACCCGGCAATCCGCGAGACGGCCGCTATCCACGTCCGGCGGCCAGGGTGACCGGCAGGCCGGCCTCTATGCGGCCCAGCAGCCGTCCGCCGTGGACGCCGGGGGTGTCGAAGACGCCCTGGCCGTCGGGGTCGTCGTCGGCGCCCGCGCTCAGGACCTCGGGCACCAGCACCGCCGCCGCGGCGGCGGGCGCCTCGGCGCCGGTGGGCGCCGAGTAGGCGGCGGCGAGGTACGCGGGCGCCAGGACGGGGCCGTGCAGGGTCCCTTCGACCAAATCGGGCTCGAATCCGGCGGACAGCACCGTGACCCGGGCGCGCAGGTCCCCGTGGACCATGACCAGCTTGTCCGTCATGTTGCCGACGAAGGCCTCCACGTGGACGCTGCCGCGGACCAGCAGCTTGGCGTCACCCTCCAGGTACACGGCGGCCGCCCGGAGGTCGCCCAGCACGATCAGCGCGGAGCAGCCGTCGTCGACGGTGAGGACGGCGCCGCCGACGTCGAGGTCGCCGTCGACGACCAGGCCGGTGCCGTCCAGCTCCGCGGCGTCGAGGTCGAGGTGCCCGTCGATCGCCAGGGCGCCGGTGTGGACGTCGTACGACTCCTCGTAGAGGTTCTCGTACGTGGAGACGGGCAGGCCGCGGCGCTCGAACAGGGCGACGGACTCGTCCCAACTGTGCAGCGTGGTAGTGATGTTCATGGGGCAGACTCTGCCATGCGGCACTGTCAGCCGATCGCAACCGGATCGAGACCGATCGTTTCGCCCGTCCCGGACCCGCCGCTCCCCCGGATTCCCTACGCTGTGGCCGATCCACTGCGGCCGGCCCGCTCCGGCCGGCCGCGTTCGGTCCGGGATTTCGAGGGGGAGCCCATGGAGCTCGACGCGTTCATGGAACTGGCCGGCCCGCCGATCGGCGCCGCGATCGCCGCCTACGGCGACTCGGTGCTGACGCAGGCGCAGGACGCGGCCGCGACCGCCACCGTGGGCCTGGGCACGCGCATCCTCCAGCGCGTCTGGAACCGGCGCGACCAGCGGCAGCGCGAGGACCTGGAGACGAACGTCCTGGAGGCCGCGGAGGAGGGCGCGGGTGCGGATGCCCAGGGCGCGCTGCGGCAGGCCGTGCGGCGCACGCTCCACCAGGACCCTGAGCTGCTCGCGGAGCTGGCCGCGCTGCTGGCGCGGGCGCAGCCAGCGCCGGTCAGCATCGTGGTGAGCGGCCAGGGGGCCGTCGTCAACACCGGCAGCAACAGCGGGACGATGAGCAGCAGGACCGTCGTCCACCGGGACGACACCCGGTGACGTCGCCCACCCACCACTTCAGCGGCGCCGGACAGATCGCCAACTTCAACAGCTCCAACGACGGCCTGATGGTCACCCAGGTCACGACGATCGTGCTGCCCGCCGAGGCGCTGCGCTCCGCGGCCGACACCCCGGCCGTCGACGTCGTCCACCTGCTCCGGCCGAACGGCCGCTTCACCGGCCGGCAGCGGGAACTGGCCGCGCTGCGGGAGGTGTTGAGCGCCGAACGCACCGGGCCCGGCGCGGCGACCGCGGTGCTCCACGGGCTGGGCGGGGTCGGCAAGAGCACCCTGGCGCGGCAGTACGCCCAGAGCTTCCACGCGGCGTACGACCTGGTCTGGTGGATCGAGGCGTCCTCCCCGGGGGCCGTCGAGGAGGCCCTGGCCGAGGTCGCCCGGCGGCTGAACCCCGTGTGGGCCGGAACCGCGCAGCGGCCGGAGCTGACCGCCTGGGCGCTGGCCTGGTTCCAGCACCACACGAACTGGCTGCTGGTGTACGACAACGTCGAGGACCCGGCGCTCCTCGCGCCGTTCCTGGGCAGCCTCACCGGCGGGCACCACCTGGTCACCACCCGGCTCGCCGACGACTGGGACGCGGTCGGCGTCGACTCCGGCGACGCGCTGCTCGCACTCGACGTCCTCCCCCAGGAGCATGCGGCCGAGCTGCTGTGGTCCTGGGTCTGCGAGTGGGACGGGTCCGACGAGTCCCGCTGGGAGGTCGGACAGCTGGCCCGGGAACTCGGCGGCCTCCCGCTCGCCCTCGACCAGGCGGGCGCCTACCTGCGCCGGACCCGCACCACCGTCGCCGCCTACCGCGGCCGGCTCGGGCTCCAGCTGTCCAGGACCCCGGCCGGCCGGGACCCGCAGCGCACCGTCGCCAGGGTCTGGCAGGTCACCCTGGCGGCGGTCGCCGAGGACGACCCGGTCGCGGTCGACCTCCTGCACGCCCTGGCCTGGCTGGACGCCGACGGCTGCCCGCGCGACCTGGTGTACCGGCTGGCCCCGGACGAGATCGCGGCCGACGACGCGCTCGGCGTCCTGTACGCCTACAGCATGATCGGCTACGCCTGGCGCGACGTCCGGGTGCACCGGCTGGTCCAGGGCGTGCTGCGCGCCGACGCCCTCGCCCGGCGGCCGGCGGGGGCCGCTCCCCGGGGCCGGCACGAGGCCGAGCAGGCCCTGCTGCGGACCGTGCGTCCGGCCGGGCCCGACCAGGACCCCGACGCCGCCGAGCTGGCCCGCCTGGTCGGCCAGATCCGTGCCCTGGCCGTGACCGACCCGCGGGACAGCTGCGACTCGGCGGTGTTCAACCTCTACGCCGGCGCCGCCCTGCACCTGGAGGCCCGGGGGCAGACCGCTTGGGCGCTGCCGCTGTACGAGGGGTACGACGCCCAGATCCGGCACGGCTTCGGGCCCGAGCACCCGTTCACCCTGGTGGCCCGCTCCGCACTCGCCCGGGTCCACCTCGCGACCGGCCGGCCCGACCGGAGCCTCGGGATCCTCGGCCCGCTCCTGGAACAGAGCCTGCGGGTCCACGGCCCCGGGCACCTCACCACCCTCAACATCCGCGGCAGCCTCGCCTCCACCCACCAGGCCCGCGGCAGCGTCCAGCAGGCGGTCGAGGAGTACGAGAGGGCCGCCGACGACAGCCGGGTCGCCCTCGGCCCGGGCCACCTCAGGACCCTCACCCTGCTGAGCGACCTGGCGGGCGCCCACGCGGCCCTCGGCCGGTTCGACCGGGCCATCGGGATCTACGAGGACCTGCTCGGCAGGGACCCCGCCGACACCGGACCCGACGACCTGCCAGGGCCCATGGCCGGGCTCAACGGCCTGCGGCTGCGCAACAACCTCGCCGGGGCGTACGAGACCGTCGGCCGCTACCGGCAGTCGATCGCCCTCTACCAGGAGGTGCTGGCCGACTTCGAGGAACTCGTCGGCTCCGAACACCCCGACACCCTCAGCTGTCTGAGCAACCTCGGGTACGCCCACCACGCGGCCGGCGACCTGGAACGGGCCGGGGAGATCTACCAGGACGTCCTGACCCGGCGTGCCGACGCCCTGGGCGAGGAGCACCCCGACACCCTGCTCAGCCGGAGCAACCTCGCCCACCTCTGCCTGACGAGCGGTGACATCGCGACCGGGTTCGACCTCTGCCGCACGACGCTGGCCCAGCGCACCGGTGTGCTCGGCCCGGAACACCCCGACACCCTGGCCAGCCTCTCCATGCTGGCCTCCGCCCATGACGCGGCGGGCGAGCCGGGACGGGCGCTCCCCCTGTTCGAGGAGGCCCTCCGCCTGCGCCGCGAGGTCCTCGGCCCGGACCACCCGGACACGCTGCGCAGCGCCGGGAACCTCGCGGTCGCCTACCACGGGCGGGGCGAGTCCGCCCGGGCCGTCCCGCTGTTCGAGGCCGTGCTCGCCGAACAGGAGCGGGTGCTCGGCCCGGAGAGCCGCGACACCGTGCTCACCCGCAACAACCTCGGGGTGGCCTGCCGGGGCGCGGGCGACCTGGAACGGGCACGGTCGCTGCTCACCACCGTGCTGGAGCAGCGCACCCGGCTGCTGGGCCCGGACCACCCGGACACCCTCGGCAGCCGCGCCGCCCTGGCCCGGGTGCACGAGGCGGCGGGCGACCTCACCGCGGCCGTCGAGGGGTACCGGGCCGCCCTCGCCGGGCTGACCGAGGCGGTCGGGACGGACCACCCCGTCTCCGTCGTGGTGGCGGGCCTGCTGGCCGAAGCGCAGCGCACGCGCGACGATCCCGGTCCGCGGCGGTAGCCCGGCGGGTCAGTGGCCAGGCGGGTCAGTGGCCCGGCGGGTCCGCGCGTGGTGCCGGGCCGGGCCGGGACGGCTCTCCTACCATCGGGGCGACAGCGGATCCCAGGGACGGGTTGGCCCCATGACCGACGGCACCACCGGGATCGACCGGTCGAAGCCCAGCATCGCCCGCGTGTACGACTACCTGCTCGGCGGCACGGACAACTACGCCGTCGACCGCGAGGTCGGCGACTTCTTCCTCCACGAGCTGCCCGGTTCGGTGGCCATTCCGTTCGCCAACCGCCGGGCCCTGGTCCGCGCGGTGGGCGCCATGGCCGGCGACGGCGTCCGCCAGTTCGTCGACCTGGGCAGCGGCCTGCCCACGGCCGAGAACGTGCACCAGGTGGCCCGGCGGCACCGCGCCGACGCCCGCGTCGTCTACGTCGACAACGATCCGACCGTGCTCGCCCACGGCCGGGCGCTGCTGGCCGCCGACCCCCGCACCACGCTGGTCCGGGCGGACCTGCTGCAGCCGGAGGGGATCCTCGGCGACCCCGACGTCCGGCGCCTGATCGACTTCGGCGAACCGGTGGGAGTCGTCTTCAGCGCCGTCCTGCACCACCTGGAGGATTCCGAGCGGCCGGCCGCTCTCGTGCGCTGGTGGGCGGAGCGGGTGCCCCCGGGCAGCCTGGTCTACATCTCCCACTTCCGCTCCGGCGGGAACGAGGAGACCAGGCGCATGGAGCGCAAGCTCCAGGAGAGCTTCGGCCGCGGCCGCTGGCGCACCGACGAGGAGATCCTCGCCCTGTTCGGCGACCTCGACGTGCTCGAACCGGGGCTGGTGCCCTGCCCGCTGTGGCGTCCTGAACCCGCGCCGGGCAACGGTGGCGCCGCGGCCGAGGGCGACCTGTCGGTGTGGGAGCGGCTGATCTCCTGCGGACTGGCCCGCACGTCCTGATCGTCGCGGGCCCCGTCCGCGAGGGCCCGGCCGGCCGCCGCCGGCCGGGCTCCCCGCACGTGCCGGTCAGGACAGGTAGTCCTCCAGCCCGCCGTCGCGCCGGGTGTCCAGGGTGACGCAGTGGAAGCCGCCGCCGAGCGCCCGGGAGTGCCGCAGCCGGTGCGGCAGGACGGTGATCCCGGCGTGCTCCAGCTGCTTGATCAGGCTCTCCTGGCCGGACTCGACGATCGCGGTGTCCGGGGAGACCATCAGCAGGTTCATGCTGATCCAGCTCTCGCTGAGCGCGTGCTCGGGCGTGTCCCCGGTGGGCTCGGCCGGCGGGCACCACAGGATGTCCCAGCCCTTCAGCGGCGCCGGGACGGTCTCCGGGCTGATCCGCTCGGGGTTGAGCAGCACCAGCCCCGGCCGCAGCAGCGCGATGGTGCTGTCGATGTGGGTGTACCCGTAGATGTCGCGCAGCGGGTGCAGCCGCAGGCCCCCGTCACCGAGCAGGCCGAGGGTGGACTCCAGCCACCGCAGGCCGAGTTCGTTGCCGCTGCGGGAGACCTGGTAGAACACGTCCCGGCCGAGCCGCAGCACGTTCGCGGCGTCGAAGACCGGCTCGGCCTCGCCCAGCAGCGGCAGCCCGTCCGCGTCGAACTCGAAGAGCTCGTCGCCCAGCCGCGGCCGGGGGGCGGCCACCCAGCGCGCGCCGCGGCGCAGGTAGTCCTGGAAGAGCCCGCGCAGGCCGAACACCTCGAAGTAGCGCTGCCGCATCGGGCTCGCCACCTCGATCAGCGTCTCGCCGGCCACCAGGGTGAGGTCCCGCGGGCAGTAGGAGTGGAAGCCGCCGTCGGCCTCCCAGAGCGGGGAGGCGAACCCGGCCGCGTGGTCGACCGCCTCGGGCCGGTGGACGGTGACGCCGAGGCCGCGCAGGGTGGCCACCAGCGCCTCCAGGTCCTCCTCGGTCTCCTCGACGACCTGCCGGGGGTAGGGGCCCGCCTCGATCGAGGCGAGGTCGGCGGCACTGGTCTTCGGGAAGCAGGACAGCCAGGAGGACGGCTCGGTCTGCTCGGGCAGCCGGGCGCCGGCGGCGGTCCCGACCACGATCTCCCGCAGTGTGGTGAATTCGTCCCAGCTGTGGACCGGACGGGCCGAATCGGACATGACTCTCCCTTGACACGGGTTTGGGGAAACGCGGAAAGGACGGCGGACGCGACGGCTCGGACCCGCGCGGCTTCGAACCGCGCCACAGGACGGCAGCGCCCGGTGGGCTCCGAAGGACCGCGGGCCGTCGGCGGAGCGGGGTCCCCCGGACATGCGGAAAACAGCGACGGAAATCGGGACGGATTGATCGCCGGAGCGGCTCCGGCCGACCACGGCGTTACGGGAAATCACCGGCCGGGCAGCCGAATTCGCATTTCGGAGGGCCGGGATCGCCTGTCAAGCTACCCGGACAACCGACGGCGGCGCAAGGACCGTGATCGGCACCGGACGCGCCGCCTCACCGGGCCTCCGGTCGGCCCGTCCGTTGTTCAACTCCCCCGCGCCGAGGCTGATCAACACCCGGGCCACGGCCCGAAAGCCGACCCCGGGAGCCGCCCCCGGGAGCCGACCCGGGCGAGGGCCGGCAGCCGGCCCGGACGCGGTGCCCGTGGGACCGGCCGTCGCCACCGGGCCCCGCGCTCCGGGTCTCACCACCGCCAGGCCCGGCGGATCCGGCTCCCGCCCGCCAGGGCCAGCAGCGCCCCGCCCGCCGCGGCGACCCCGGCCACCGCCAGGTTCTGGCGCTGCGCCCGGCGCCGGCCGGCGGCCTCCGCCCGGGCGGAGGCCGCCAGGAAGGCCCGCTCGATCCCGGCCGCGGCCAGCTCGCCGGCCGCCACCCGCCGCTTGAGCTGCTCCAACCGGACACCCCGGCAGAGCAGTTCGGGGTCCTGGTCGGCGGCCTCCCAGCCCCGGGCGGCCGCCGAGAGCCTGCGCTGCTCGCCCAGTGCCTCGCGGCCCTCCGCCAGCCACCCGCGCAGCCGGGGCCAGGCCTGCGGCAGCGCGTGGTGGGACAGCTCGACGGTGTCCCGGTCCACCACCACGAGCCGGGCCCGGACCAGCCGTTCCATCACCTCGGGCACGCCGGGATCGTCGAACTCGGCCCGCCGGACCGGCTTGCGGGCGCCCTCGTCACCCCCCGGCACCAGGTCTCCCCCCGATAAGAGCCCGCCGCCCGGCGTCAGTGCGTCGCCCAGGGCCGTCGCGCCGCCGGCCGCCTCCTCGCCGGCACCGAGCAACTCCCCGCCGAGCCGCAGGAACACCGCCCGCGCCCGGGCCTGGCCGGCCGGGTCCAGCCCGTTGTACAGCGACTCCGCCGTCCGGGCCAGCGCGCCCTCGAAACCTCCGGTCGCCTGGAAGCCGGCCAGGGTGAGGGCGTTGCCGCTGCGCCGCCGCCAGGTCTCCAGCAGTGCCGTCGACACCAGCGGCAGCGCGCCCGGCTGCTGCGCGGCGGTCGATATCAGGACGGCCAGCAGGGCGCCCTCGACGGTGCAGCCGGACCGCAGGGCCGGCTCGGTGATCGCCCGCCGCAGCTCGTCCGGCGCCGGACGCCCCACCGACAGCACCGCGTTCCGGCCGGCCTCGGCCAGCCCCGGGTGCTCGGCGAACAGCGGCCCGCACTGGTCCGAGCGGAGCACCAGCACCACCCGGCACCGGGCCGGCGCCGCCACCGGCAGCCCGTCCGGCGCCTGCCTCGCGGCGCCCGCGGCGGTCGCCACCAGCGCGTCCAGGAAGCGCGCCCGCTCGGCGGCGTCCCGGCAGCGGGTGCGCAGTTGCTCGCCCTGGTCCACCACCAGCACCGGGTCGCCGGCCGTCGGCCCCGAGGCGCCCCGCGCGCTCTCCCCGACTCGCTGCCCGAGCCGGGCGAGCGCGAGCGCGTACGCCTCCATCGGTCGTTCGCCGGGAGTCAGCAGCGCCACCGGGACACCGCCGTCGGCCGAGGGCCGGCCCGCTCCGCCCCCGGCCCCGGTTCTCCGCCCGGCCGCCGCGCCGGCGCCCGGAGCCCCGCCGAGCCGGGCCAGCAGACCGGCTCTGACCAACGAGGACTTGCCCGCCCCGGACGGCCCGGAGAGGATCACCAGCCGCCGTTCGGCCAGCAGGGCGGCCAGCCGGTCCAGCAGCGCCTCGCGGCCGAAGAAGCGCTCGGCGTCGGCCGCCTCGAACGCGGCCGCACCCGGGTAGGGGGCGCTTCCGGCGTCCTGGGAGCGCCGCCGGGCCGCGCTGTCGGCGGCCAGTTCGGCGGCGAGCAGCTGCCAGCGGTGCCGCCACTCCCGCACGTCCCCACCGCAGGCCTGCACATAGGCGACGGTGACGGCGAGGCTGGGCAGCCGCCGGCCGCCCGCGGCCACCGACAGGCTGGCCGCCGAACAATGGGCCCGCAGGGCGAGTTGACGGTACGGCGGACTTCCGGCGCGTTCCCGCAGGGCCCGAAGATCGCCCGCGAAGCGCAGCAGCGGCCCGTCCCCGGGGTCCAACGGACTTTCCCGACGCGGCACTACGGCCCCCTTCTCCGTTGATGCGGTGTCCTGAAACCTCGACTGCCCACGCGCCACACACGCCGCGTGCGCCTCGTGTCCATCCCCCGGTTATTCATCATGCACAGCACCCGTTGGCGTCAAACAATGGTGCGCGCGGGTCGGTTGTTCCGAGTTGATGTTCAATGTCCAGCCGTACGGCGCCGAACAAAGCCGGTGGGATAGAACCGGACCCCGCAGCCTTCGGCGACTTCGGAGACATCCATGAAGTTCACGCGGTACTGCCGTTCCCTCCTGTCCACACCCGCGATGGCAGTGGAGCGGTACACCAAGAGCCATCAGTCCGGGGCCGACATCGCCATGGTCGATCTGGAGGATTCGGTCCCACCCGCCCGAAAGGAGGAGGCCCGTCGACTGGCCGAGGAGTTCTTCGCGCTCCCGTCCGCCAAGCTCGCGCGCAGCGCGGTGCGCATCAACACCCTGTCCGGACCGGACGGGCTGCGCGACCTGATCGCCATCGCCCGGTACCGCGTCAAACCGGACCTGGTGCTGATCCCGATGGCGGAGTCCCCCCGGGACATCGAGATCGCCGCCGGCGCGCTCGCCGCGGACTGCCCGGAGACGGAGTTCCTGGCGGTCGTGGAGACCCCGCTGGGCATCGAGCACGCGCCCGCCATCGCGGCCGCCGGACACCGGCTGCGCGGGCTGGTCTTCGGCTCGGCGGACTACGCCTTCGCGGTCGGCGCCCGGCTCTCCTGGGAGGCCCTGGCCCACGCCCGCGGCCGGGTGGTCAACAGCGCCCGCGCCGCGGGGGTGGAGGCGATGGACGCACCGTTCTTCGAGGTCTCCGACCTCGTCGGACTGCGCCGGGAGGCCGGGCTCGCCCGGGACTTCGGGTTCAGCGGCAAGATCGCCGTCCACCCGCGCCAACTCGCGCTGATCAACGAGCTGTTCAGCCCGGGCGAGGAACTGCTTGAGCGCGCCCGCCGGGTGGTCGCGGCCGGTCTGGAGAACGGCCGCTCGGTCACCGTGGTGGACGGGGTGATGGTCGGCATGCCGTTCTTCGAGGCCTCGCAGCGTCTGATCGAGCAGTTCGACCCGCCCCGGCCCGACGGTTCGCACCACCCGCAGCACCCCCACCGCGCGCAACACGCGCAGCACGCGCAGCACCAACCGCAGGGCCACGAGCCCACCGACCCCCCGAACCACGCGACGGAGAAGTGACGATGACCGAAGAATCCATCCTCGGCCCGCGCCGGTACCGCAATGCCGAGGCCATGCTGGCCAGCGCCGACCCGGTCTGGCAGGCGGCCGGCGCCAACGGCCTGATCGGCATCACCGCGGACTCGGAGTCCAACAACCGGCTGATCGTCCGCGAGACCGGCCACGAGTTCGCCAACATGGTCTCCTGCTCGTACCTGGGCCTGAACAACCACCCCGCGGTCCTGGCCGGCGCGGTGGACGCGCTGACCGAGTCCCGCAGCACCTCGCTGGTCCTCTCCACCACCCGGATCCGGCACAACCTGCTGGTGCGGCTGGAGGAGGAGCTCGGCGAGCTGTTCGGCGCGAACATCCTGCCGGGGGCGTCCTGTACCACGCTCACCGCGGGCATCCTGCCGCTGATCGCCTCCGGCCACCTGGACGGCACCTGTCAGGGCGGCGGCGGCCCCCGGGTGATGGTCTTCGACCGCTTCTGCCACTTCTGCATGGCGTACATGAAGCCGGTCTGCGCGGACGAGTCGCTGGTGCTGACCTGCCCGCACAACGACCTGAACTACCTGGAGGACATCTGCCGCAAGTACCCGCGGGTCGCCTACGTCGCCGACGGCGCCTACTCGATGGGCGGCACCGCGGCCCTCGACGGGCTGCTCGAACTCCAGGACCGCTACGGGCTGTTCCTCTACATCGACGACTCCCACTCGCTGTCCATCGCGGGCGAGCGCGGCGAGGGCTACGTCCGCTCCCGGCTGGAGATGAACCCGCTGACGGTGATCACCGCGAGCCTCGGCAAGGCCTTCGGCACCAGCGGCGGCGTCGCGATGCTCGGCAACCGGGAGCAGTTCGAGTTCCTGCACCGGCACGCCGGCCCGATCGGCTGGTCGCAGAACATCCCGCTGCCGATGGTCGGCGCCTCGCTGGCCAGCGCCGCCATCCACCGCTCCCCCGAACTGGCCGACCTCCAGGGAGCGCTGGCCCGCAACATCGAGCTCTTCGACGAGCTGCTGCCGACCACCTTCGCGGGCAACGGCCTGCCGGTGCGCCGGGTCGACGTCGGGGAGGCCGAGCGGGCGGTCAAGCTGTCCGCCCAGCTCTTCGAGCGCGGCTTCTACAGCTCCGCGGTGTTCTTCCCGATCGTCCCCAAGGGCGAGGCCGGGCTGCGGCTGATGCTGCGCGCCGACATGGACGAGCGGCTGATCCGCGAGTTCGCCGGCCATGTCAAGGAACTCACCTCCGACCTCTAGGACCCGGGAGCAGCCGCGATGGACACCACCGAACCGGCCGGCTACCGGCTGATCGGCGAGCGCCGCTACCGCGAGGTGGTCGGGCGCTACTACGAGGAGTTCGAGGTCGGCGAGGTGGTCGAGCACCGCCCCGGGCGGACCGTCACCGAGCTCGACAACGTGCTGATGAGCATGCTGAGCATGAACGACGCCCCGCTGCACATCGACGCCGCCTACAGCGCGCACACCCCCTGGGGGAAGCCGATCGTCTCCAGCCTGGTGACGCTCAGCATCGTCGGCGGGATGACCGCCCGCTCGACGAGCGGGCGCACCATCGCCAACCTGGGCTGGGAGAACATCCGGATGACCCACCCGGTGTTCGCCGGCGACACCCTCTACGCGGAGACGGAGACCCTCGCCAAGCGGCTCTCCGAGAGCCGCGCCGGGCAGGGGATCGTGCGCTGCCGCACCACCGGGACGAAGTCCACCGGCGAGGTCGTGGTGGTGTTCGAGCGCAGCTTCCTCGTCCCGCTGCGCGGCCACGGCCTGGACGAGGTCGCCGGGTACTGACCCGGCGCCGGGCCCGACGGTCTCCACCGTCGGGCCCGGCACGCGGGAGGGGAGGGCGGCCGGCCGGCCGCCCTCCCCTCGCGCGCTTCGTTCACGCCTCGCGGCGGACGTCCACCAGCACCTTGCCCATGGTCTGCCGCGCGGCCATCGCCCGGTGCGCCGCGGCCACCCCGGACAGCGGCACGGTCCGGTCGATCCTCGCCACCAGCCGCCGCTCGGCGGCGAGCCGGAACAGGTGGTCGGCGATGCTCTCGAACAGCGCCCGGTCCGTGAGCACATGCCTGAGCCAGAAGCCCTGCACCCCCGACGAGCGCTCGGTCAGCTCGCCCATCGTGAAGCCGTCCTCCACGCCCTCCCGCGCCCCGACCGACACCAGCCGCCCGAAGGGTGCCAGTCCGGCCAGCCCGGCGCGCAGCACCCGGCCGCCGACCGAGTCCACGAACAGGTCCAGCCCGCCCGACTCCGCGAGCCGCTCGCCCAGGTCGGGGTCCTCGGAGTCCAGCACGGCGTCGGCGCCCAGCGAGCGCAGGAACTCCCGCTTCTCCGGGGTGGAGGCCAGGGCGACCACCCGGCCCGCCCCCAGCTCCCTGGCCAGCTGCACCGCCAGGTGGCCGACCCCGCCCGCGGCCGCGGACACCCCGACGGCGTCGCCCGGCCGCAGCCGCCCCGCCAGGACCAGCGCGCCGTACGCCGTCGCCCCCTGCTCCAGCAGCGCGAGCGCCTGCTCGTCGTCCACGCCGTCCGGCACCTCCACCGTGTGCGCCGCCTCGGGGACGGCCACCTCGGCGTAGCCGCCGCCGGTGCGCAGCAGCGCGACGACCCTCCGGCCGTCCTCGCGGCGCCGCCCGACCGCGTCGACGCCGAGCACCACCGGCAGCGGGAGCTGCAGGTACTCGCCGGCGCGGATCTCCAGGTCGGCGTAGTTGAGCCCGGCCAGGGTGACGTCCACCAGCACCTGGCCCGGCCCGGCCACCGGTTCCGGCACCGTCTCGATGCACAGCTCCTCCGGCCCGCCGTAGCGGTGGATCAACGCCGCGCGCATCCCCTTCCCGTCCCGTTCCGCTTCCGCCTGGCCCACGGTCGTCTCCTCCACGGTCATCCCGATCTCGGTCGTCTCGTTCACCGTCGTCTCGTTCACGGTCTCGTCGTCCACGCCCGCCCCGGGCCTCATCCGGCGAACAGCGCGAGCAGCGCGCTCTCCAGGGCGCGGACGGCCTCCGGGCTCTCGGCGACCACGCAGTACATCACCGAGCCGTCGGCCGGCCCGAAGTCGTTGCTGAACAGCACGCCGGTGCCGGTCCGCGGGTCGAAGGCCAGCCCGGCCGCGCCGAGCGCCGCCACGGCCTCGGCGAAGGACGGCACCTTGAGGCCGGCGAGCTCCAGCAGGTGGCGCGAGCCGCGGTGCTCCTCGCGCAGCAGGCGGGCGGCGAAGATGTCGTGCAGGTGGCTGGAGCCGGTGAGCCGCCCGTTGGTCTCGTGGAAGTAGATCTCGCCCCCGGGCGTCAGCACGGCGTCCGCGCTGACCGTGCCCCGGTAGCCGATCACCCGCAGCGACTCGCACAACCGGGCGCCCTGCTCGACGAGTTCCGCCAGGACACCCGCGTCCGGGGTGACCGGCGGGGTGATCTCGCCGACCACCACCGGCCGCATGACCATCTCGCCGCAGCCGGCGAGCACCACGGCCGCGTCGTCGACGAGGAACTGGGCGTACAGCGGCGCGCAGTCGGGGAAGTAGCGCTCCACCACCACCCGTTGGCCGCGCCCGCCGGTCAGCCAGGTCCACCGCTCGGCCACGTACGCGGCCACCGCCGCCCGGTCCGGCAGCGACACCACCCGCTCGGCGCCGACCGCCTCCACCTTCTCGTCCCGGGCGAGGATCTCGTTGCCCAGGCCGCCCACCTGGTACTCGACCTTCAGCATCACGCTGTGCCCCTGCCCCAGCAGCTGCTCGACGGCGGCCTCGACCTCGGCCGGCGAGCCGGCCACCGTCCCGGGCGGGATCGGCACCCCGACGCCTGCCGCCAGCGCCCGGAACCCCGCCTTGCTGTTGACCAGGGCGTTGCCGCCCTGCGCGGCGAAGGGCAGGCCGGGCATCGCGTGCGCCAGGCCGAGCGCGGCCGCCAGCCCGGCCACCGCGCCGTTCGGCGAGACGGCCAGCACCTCGTCGACGGTGCGCCCGTCCAGGACGCGGCGCAGCTCCGCGAGGAAGCCCGGGTCGACCAGGCGGTCGGTGGTGAGCGCCTGGTCGCCGTGGGCGCCCGGCGGCGGCACCACGAAGGTCAGGCTGTCGGCCCGCACCCCGGTCAGCCCGGCGACGTACGCCAGGTACTCCGGGTCGGGGCCCCAGGGCAGCACCAGGACGTCGCCGTCCTCGGCCCACCAGAGCATCCGCTGCGCCCCGCACCCGGCGAACAGCTGCTCCAGCGGCGTCGCCCCGGTGAGGTCCCCGACCATCTCCTCGGTGCGGTTGTTCGCGATGCAGAGCGTCGTCATCTGGTGAACTCTCCCGGTGTCCGGCGCTGTCGCGGCCCACGGTCCTGGTCCCGCGCACGACACGGGTGTGGCGTGCGCTACTGGTGTAGCGCACCGGGGTTGTTCTGGTTCGGCCCTCGGTCATTGAACAAAACGCCGAACAACCGGCGGCCGGTCCGCCGCTGGGCGGACCGGCCGTACCGGCGGTGGCGCCCTGCGGGGCGCGGGCGTCAGTCCAGGGTGCCGAGCGGGATGTCGAGGTAGGACTCGGTGCCCTGGGGCGAGGTGAACTCGATGCTGGTCGGGGTGGAGTTGGCGTCGGCGAAGAACTGGTCGTGGGTGCCGATGACCAGCTGGAGCACCCGGCCCCTGGCCAGGACGTAGTGGGCGGGCTGCAGCGGGAAGGTCACGGTGGTGGCCTGCCCGGCCTGCTTGTTGGTGAGGGTGTACGGGGCGTGGGTGATGATGCGGGCCGTGCCGGTGGCCGGGTCGCAGTCCAGCAGGTAGGCCACGATCGTGGCGTCCATCGCCCGCGGCGTCACCGTCACCCGAAGCTCCAGGTCACCCTGGACGCGCATGGGCTGCTGCAGCGGCGCGGTGGTCCAGATCGCGGCGAGCTCGCGGTCGACCCCGGCGGTCCTGTAGACGTGCGGCATGCCGAGGCGCTCGACCAGCCCGGTCTGGACCAGCTTCGGGGCGACGACGACCGCGGTGTCCCAGCCGGTGGCCCGGACGGAGCGGGACCAGCCCGGCTGCGGCTGTCCCTCGGCCAGTCGCGCGTCGCTCTGGCCCGCGGCCGCACCGGCGAGGTGGAACCGCTTGCGGGGCAGGGCGTAGTCCGCCCAGCTGTCGTGGCGGAGTTCGGACAGGAGGTTGTGCATGTACTCGGAGCGGATGCCGAACTGGGGCGCCGCCCCGTCGCCGACGGTGCCGCCGAGGTGGTGGTCCATCCAGCGGTAGGCCATCTCGGTGGGCTTGGAGATGAGGCCGGTCAGGCCGGGGAGTTCGCCGTTGCCGTGGTCGCCGACCTGGACGAGCAGCGACTTGGGGCCCTGCAGGCCGGTGAAGAGGTCGACGACGGCGGGCACCGAGAAGATCGTCTCGTGCCAGGCGGTGGTCAGCAGGATCGGCGTCCGGGCGTCGTTGAAGGCCTTCAGGTGGTGCCTGGGCGACCGCACCCGGGCGAACTCCCTGACCTCGTCGTCGATGGTGTTGTTGCGGATCTTCTCGATGATCCCGCGGAACTCCTTCGAGCACCGCTCCTCGCCGAACAGCCGCACCAGCGCCTCGAAGGCCTTCAGGTGGCGGGTGCCGTTCTCGTACAGCGAGGCGAACAGGTCGCCCCAGGCGCTGGTGCCGGCCACAGCCTTGACCCGCGGGTCCTTCGCGGCCACCAGCAGGCTGGTTCCGGCGCCGTAGGAGGATCCGAAGAACCCGATCCGGTCCGGGTCGACACCGTCGATCCGGACCAGCGCGTTGATGATCTCGATCCCGTCGGCCACGTCCTGGGGCCCGGCCACGTGGATCTCGCCGCCGGACTCGGCCAGTCCGCGCTGGCTGTAGGCCAGGACGGCGTAGCCGCCGAGGGCCCAGCGCGGGAACATGCCGAGGTAGGCGTTGCGGCCGATCCCGATCAGCGGCGCGGGCATGACGACCGCCGGACAGGTCTGCCCGGGCGCGAGGTGGCGCGGGATGCTCAGCGCCGCGTCGATCACCGTCCCGTCCGCCATGGCGATCGAGAGCTCCCGGTACTCGGCGATCTCCGCGTACGTTTCGTACTCGTCGGCCAGACCCCACTGGTCGAGGCGGCCTATCCGGCGCGGCGACGGGTCCAGCATTCCTTCGCGGATCGCGTCCAGCTTGGCGAGATCCTCGGCGCTGAGCGCGAACGGGGTCTCCGGGGTTCCGTCGATGGACATGGCTGTGCCCGCCTTCCGTGGCAGTGATGCTGACGAGGTGTCAGAGACATGCTCGCCTCGTCGCGATCATCCCTGGGGAAGATCTCCCACCAATCACTCGAACGAGTGATCGGCACTGCCTCCGGGCCGGCCGGGAGGCCCTCCTGACGTACAAGACCCGGGCGACTCCCCCTCCCGTCCGCCCCCGGGGAGCCGACCCTTGACGTGCCGGCTCCCCGGGGCGATCCACGCGCCGGGGCACGGGCCGTTCACCGGGGACGTTCCGTGCCCGATGCGGCGTGGCGGGATCCCGCGTCAGCCCTTCTCGCCGTCGGCCCAGGTGATGTCCATCTGGTCAATGAAGTACCGGCCGTCGAAGCAGAGGAAGACCTTGGACGTGGTGTCCCGGTCCGCGATCCAGTTCTTGTTCCACTGGACGACGGTGCCGGCACCGTCGCGCTTGGGGTAGTAGAGGCCCTCACGGCGTTCGGGCTGGTTGTAGAAGCCGTGCCCGTTGGGCAGCCGGTACGGCGTCCGCACGAGGGAGCCGCTGTAGTCGTCGAAGAGCGCGGCGGGGAAGTTGGTGCGGGCGACGAGCTTCGGCGGGACGTAGTGGACGTCCACCTCCGCGGAGTCCACGTAGCGGGCGGGTTCCCCCTTCAACCGGTGGAAGGCCCTGCGCGCGGCGCCCGCCGTGTCGTAGCTGTCCGTGAAGGTCACGAGACTTCCCTCCCGCCCCTCCTTGTACCAGTCACCCTGGGAGTGCTGGTCGAAGTCGAAGGTCTCGATGCGCGTGCCCGGGGTGAGGAGATCACCGGGGACCTCCCGGAAGCTGGTCTCGTCGAAGATCTGCTCGATGGTTCGCACGTGCTTCTCGAAGCGGCGGGCCGGCACCCGGACCCGTCCCGTTCCCACCGGGAGGTCGGTGACCTTCGGCGCCGGAGCGGGCGCGGGCTCCGGCGCCGGGAAGGGCGCGGGCGCCCAGGCGGTGCAGGACAGGTCCTGGGCCCCGGCGCCCTTCTCCAGCACCAGCGGTCCGCCCGGCCGCTCGGCAGCCGGTTCGGCCAGGCCGAGGAGGCAGTTGGAGGAGTCGTGGAGGGCCATCAGCCGACCGGTGTCACGCTGGACATAGGCCCGCCACGCCTGCCGCCAGTACGAGGAATCGCTGCCGGTGTCGGAGAACTTGGGCCGCAGGGTGACGGCGGCGCCCCGGCTCGATTCCTCGGCGGTCAGGTACAGGCCGGTGGCGACGTGCCGGATCCGGTGGTTGAGCACCCGGAACCGCTCGGCCACCCACTGCTCGCCCTCGCCACCGGTCTCGGGCGCGAGCACCACGGGAGTGCCCTCCGGGCTACCCGCCGGAGCACCGGCCACCAGGCCGGGAATGCGGTGCAGACGGAGCGCGAACATTTCGGCGGGCCAGTCGACCAACATGGAGAACACCTTCTCGTCAAGGAACATGACAGGACGTCACATCATGATCGCCCACTCGGATGCGGTCGCGCCAGGCGCCTCCTGGCCCGCCCGACCGTGCGTCCCGGGGCCGGCAGAGCGGCGCACCGTCCTCGTGGGTACCGTGGATGTGCTGGTCCACCGACCCGTCCGGCTCATCCGACCCGTCCGGCCCGGCCGACCCGGCCCGATCCGACCATCGCGGTTCCGTCCGCAGAAGGGGGAACGAACTCCCATGACCACCACCGTCGCGGCCTACGCCGCACCGGGCCCCAAGGCCCCGCTGGAACGCACCACCATCGAGCGCCGTGCGGTCGGCGAGCACGACCTGCTGATCGACATCGCCTTCGTCGGCATCTGCCACTCCGACATCCACCAGGCCCGCGAGGGCTGGGGCGAGGCGATCTTCCCCATGGTGCCCGGGCACGAGATCGCGGGCGTCGTCACCGGGGCCGGCCCCGGCGTCACGAGGTTCCGGGTCGGCGACCGGGTCGGCGTCGGCTGCATGGTCGACTCCTGCCGCACCTGCGACAACTGCCGGGCCGGCCTGGAGCAGTACTGCGACGACGGCCCGGTGTGGACGTACAACTCCGTCGGCAAGGACGGCCGGCCCACCTACGGCGGCTACGCGAAGAACGTGGTCGTCGACGAGAACTACGTGGTGCGCATCCCGGACGCGCTGCCGCTGGACAAGGCCGCCCCGCTGCTGTGCGCGGGCATCACCACCTACTCCCCGCTGCGGCACTGGAACGTCGGGCCCGGCACGCGGGTCGCCGTCGTCGGCCTCGGCGGGCTCGGCCACATGGGCGTGCAGCTCGCCCATGCGCTCGGGGCCGAGGTCACCGTGCTGTCCCAGTCCCTGCGCAAGAAGGACGACGGCCTGCGGCTGGGCGCCGACCACTACTACGCCACCAGCGACCCGGCGACCTTCCAGAAGCTCGCGGGCACCTTCGACCTCGTCCTCAACACCGTCTCCGCCCCGCTCGACTTCGCCGCCTACTTCTCCCTGCTGCGCACCGACGGGGCCATGGTCAACGTCGGCCTCCCGGAGGAGCCCGTGGAGGTCGACCTCCGGCGGCTGGCCGGCAAGCGCCGCAGCATGAGCTCCTCAGGCATCGGCGGGATCGCCGAGACCCAGGAGATGCTGGACTTCTGCGCCGAGCACGGCGTGGCGGCCGAGATCGAGCTGATCGGCGCCGACCGGATCAACGACGCCTACGAGCGCGTCCTCGCCAGCGACGTCCGCTACCGCTTCGTCATCGACACCGCCACCATCTGACGACCGGCCGGGCCGCGCCCGCGGCCGGCCCGTCCGGTACGTCGACGACCCGCGCCCCGGAGCGGTGCACCGGGGCGCGGGGGCGTCATCCGGGGTATCAACGCCCCTGGAGGCGCTTGACGTTGTCGCCGAAGGACCAGCCCTTCGAGCCGTCCCAGTTGAGCGACCACGTCATGAGCCCCTTCAGCGAACCGCTGAAGGCGTTCCACGACTGGCCGACCAGGCCCGTGTCCATGTAGCCGCCGCCCGCACCGGGCTGGGCCGGCAGGCCGGGCACCTGCTTGTCGTAGGGCACCCGGATGGTGGTGCCCTGGATGGTCAGGCCGTTGTTCAGGCAGGTGGTCTGCGCGGTGAAGCCCTGGACGGTACCGGCCTGGTAGGAGTCGCCGGAGCAGCCGTACATGCTGCCGTTGTAGTACTGCATGTTCAGCCACCACAGCTGCCCGT
This sequence comes from Kitasatospora sp. NPDC058063, assembly GCF_042885395.1. Classification (NCBI taxonomy): domain Bacteria; kingdom Bacillati; phylum Actinomycetota; class Actinomycetes; order Kitasatosporales; family Streptomycetaceae; genus Kitasatospora; species Kitasatospora sp. NPDC058063. The sequence goes on along the minus strand of NZ_JBHVSD010000005.1, from coordinate 91,773 downwards.
TGTCGGCGTACTTCTTGACGATCGGCAGGTAGGCGCCCCAGATCGACCCGTAGTTGACGCTTCCGCCGGTGACGTACGCGGTCTCGGGGGCCATCGTCAGGCCGAAGCCCGCGGGCATCTGGGACAGCACGCCGTCGATGATGCGGATCAGGTTGGCCTGGGAGGCGGACAGCGTGTTGATGTTGCCGCTCCCGGACAGGCCGGTCTCGATGTCGATGTCGATTCCGTCGAAGTTGTACTTCTTCAGGATCGGGACGACGGTCGCGACGAACTTGTCGGCGACGGTGCTGGAGCTCAGGTCGATGCCGGCGGCGGCGCCGCCGATCGACATCAGGATCGTCGCCCCGGCCGCCTTGGCCTGGCACATCTCGGCGGGGGTCGAGACCTTGACGTTGGTGTCCATGCCGTCCTGCCACAGGACGGTGCCGTCCGAGAGGATCACCGGGAAGGCGGCGTTGATGACGTTGTAGCCGTGCGCGGCGATCCGGCTGTCCGTGATGGGCGTCCAGCCCATGCCGGGGTGGACTCCGTTCAGGGCGCCGTCCCAGTTCTCCCAGTACCCCTGGAGGACCTTGCCGGACGGCTTGGGCTTCGTGGGGCAGGTGTCGCTCGGCGGTGTGGTGGTGGGCGGCGTGGTGGTGGGCGTCGTCGGCGGCGTGCTGGTGGGCGGCGCGGTGGTCGGCGTCGACGATGTCGGAGGCGCGGTGGTCGGGGTGGTGGCGGTCGGCGAGGGGCTGCTGCCGCCGGGGCCGGTGAGCGACACGTCGTCCGCGTAGAACGCGGGCTGCCCGTACCAGCCGTGCAGGAAGACGGTCACCGAGGTGGTGTTCGCCCCGGTGGTGAAGCCCACGCTGAGCTGGCTGTACGAGGCGCTGTTCGCCGTCCAGGTGGAGGCGTTGGTGACACCGGTGCCGGTGGCGCCCAGGTAGATGTAGCTGCCCTGGACGTAGGCGCTCAGCGTGTACTGGGAGTTGGGCTGCACGCTGATGGTCTGGGTGCACTGGGCGGTGTCCTGGCCGGTCGGCGTGGCCTTGAGCGCGGAGGCGCCGGAGTGGACCGGGCTGCTCACCGCCGCGCCCGCGCCGCCGGAACAGGTCCAGTCGGAAAGCCCGTTCTCGAAGCCGGGGTTGGCGACCAGGTTGGGAGTGGCGGCCCCGGCCGTGACGGTGCCGGCCACGGCGATGCCGGCGCCGATGACGGCCGCGGCGCTCACCCCGGCGAGGAAGCGCTTCAGGACGGTCGGCCCGTGCTCGGGGCGGCCGGTCCGGTGGACCTGTACTGCGCGTTCCACGGTCGCCCGCTCCGGGCGGAATCCGCCCGACGGGCGTGGGGTGCGCGACCTCCGACGAAACATGCTGTGCTCCCTTTCCGCCGAGCGTCATGGACATGACCGACGCGTGGGGGCGTGACGCCCGGCTCTGGGTGAGGTGGGGGAAACATGTGGGGCTGTGCCGGACCGGATCGTAGGAGGGGCGGCAAGGGGAGTCAATAGGTCTGGACCAATTAGGTCTGGACCAATTGCAGGGGCGGGGATCGCCGACCCCGCCATTCGGTGAATGCAACAACCTTTAACAGTAGTACTTTTAATAAGTCGTTATGCGCGTTGCCCTTCCTCAGTCAGGGCCCACCCGCAAGGCTTCGCCTGTCTCCGCCGGAACGCGCGACCCGCGCCGCCGGCACTTCACGGGGGAGGTCCCACGTGCCCAAGGGGCGACACAACAAGCTTCTGCTGAGCACCGTCACACTGACCGCGCTGGGCCTGGCCACCACCCAGGCGCTCGCCGCGCCCTCCGACACTCCCGGTCCGCGCCCGCACCAGGCCCAGCACCAGGCCGAGATCGGCCAGAAGCACGCCAAGAAGGTCAAGACCCGGGCAGCCGCCGGCCCGGCGTTCACCGCCAAGTCCGAGGCCCCCGGGGAGGACGAGGGCGACGAAGCGGAGAACTCCGCCGAGGGCACCGCGCAGTACACCGAGGCCCGCACCGCCCCCGGCCTGATCGCGCCCGGCGCCTACGGCGCGGCCTGGGCCCAGCTGCAGTCGATGCCGCACACCGCCGGCAGCTGGGACCACGTCACCGACAAGCCCTACGACTCCGACGACCCGCGCTACCGGGACGTCAACTCCAACTCCAGCGGCGGCTCCGGCTACGTGACCGGCCGGATCACCGGGCTCGCGGCCGACCAGGACGGCTACGTGTACGCGGGCGGTGCCAACGGCGGCGTCTTCCGCTCCCGCACCGGCGGCGGCCGGTGGCAGTCCATCTCGGACAACCTCCCGTCCCTCTCGACGGGCACCCTCGACCTCGATGGCGGCGGCCGGCTCTGGTACGCCACCGGCGAGTCCAACACCGGCGCGACCTCGTACGTCGGCACCGGCGTGTACGTGCTCCCGGACCCGAAGCGCGGCGAGTTCCAACCCGGCAACCGGGTCGGCGGAGCCGAACTGGAGTCGACCATCATCCACGCGTTGCGCTTCGGCGGCGGCAAGGTGTGGGCGGCCACCAGCCGCGGCGTGTGGAGCCACTCCACGACGGACCTGTCCGGTCCGTGGACTCTGGAGTTCGCGCCCAACCCGGAGTACCTGCCCGGTGGTTCGAAGGCCGGTGACCCGGCCGCGCCGTACAAGAACATCGCCAACGACATCGCGATCGACCCCAAGGACCCGGGCAAGGTGGTCCTCGCCGTCGGCTGGCGCGGCGGCGACAGCTACAACGGCTTCTACGGCAAGGCCGCGGACGGCACCTGGCAGCGCGTCGGCTCGCTCGGCGACCTGCCGACCGACGCCGCGAACGTCGGCAACGTGACCTTCGCCGCCTCGGCCGACGGCTCGCGCTACTACGCCATCGACCAGTCCCCGGAGGTCACGGCGACCGACCCCGACACCGGACTCAAGGGCATCTACGTCTCCAGGTCCGGCTCCCCGTTCGGGCCGTGGACCCGGATCGCGGACAAGGACAAGCTCAAGAACTCCGGCTCCGCGCTCCAGGACGAGGGTTACCAGCCCGGCATCCAGGCCTGGTACAACCAGTTCCTCCAGGTCGACCCGGCCGACCCGGACCACGTCTACGCGGGCCTGGAGGAGGTCCTGGAGACGAAGGACGGCGGCTCCACCTGGACCGTCCCGGGCCCGTACTGGAACTTCGGCTTCCCCTGCTGGAGCATCGACCCGGCCAAGCAGACCGGCGACTGCTCGCAGACCACGCACTCCGACCAGCACGCCGTCGCCTTCGGCACGTACCAGGGCAGGACCAGCGTCTACGTGGGCAACGACGGCGGCGTCTACAGCCGTCCGGTCGCCGGCGCGGCCGACGCCTCCGGCCACGCCACGGACTGGAAGTCCCTGGCCGACGGCACCATGGACACCCTGCAGTACTACTCGGTCGGCGTCGGCAAGGACCCGGCGGACCGCTCGGGCCGGGGCGTGATCGTCAGCGGCGGTCTCCAGGACAACGGCGAGTCCATCCTGCGCGCCCACGACAAGGTGATGGGCTCCAACTTCGGCGGCGACGGCGCCGACACCCTCGTCGACCCGGACAACGGCTGCAACATCGCCGAGGAGTACGTCTACCTCGACGTCTGGGTCACCCAGAACTGCGCCGTCAACAGCGGCGTCTGGAAGACCGACCCGGCCAAGTCCACCTCCTACGAGGTCGCCCCGCCGGACAAGGACACCAGCTCCGCCCGCTTCATCGCGCCGATCACCTCGGACCCCAAGGACGTCAACACCTGGATCGCCGGCGGCCGGCACGTCTGGGTTCAGCACAAGGGCTACGCGATCCGCAGCGGCAGCGAGTGGGCCAACGCCTACGACCTGGGCGCCGGCCACGTCGCCACGGCGGTGGCGACGGTCGACGGCACGGTGTACGCGGGCTGGTGCGGCCCCTGCAACAACGTCGGTTTCAGCCGCGGCATCGCGGTCGGCAAGACCGACGGCACCGGCTGGCACCAACTCGACCTGCCGGTGGACGGCACCCTGCCCAACCGCTACATCTCCTCCTTCGCGGTCGACGAGAGCGACGCCCAGCACGTCTTCGTCGCCTTCAACGGCTTCTCCCGGACCTGGACCGAGGGCCCCGGCGCCGGGGTCGGCCACCTCTTCGAGACCCGCGACGGCGGGGCCACCTGGACCGACGTCTCGGCCAACCTGCCCGACGTCCCCGCGACCTCGGTGAAGATCCTGCCCAACGGCGGCCTCGCCCTCGGCACCGACCTCGCCGCTTTCTACCGCGCCCCCGGCACCACCGACTGGCGCGTCCTCGGTCGCAACCTGCCCACCACCGCGGTGCAGCAGCTGAAGACCGGCCCCGACGGCAGGCTCTACGCCGCCACCTTCGGCCGTGGCATCCGGTCCTTCGACCTGCGCCGCCTGGGCCACGGCCGCTACGACGAGACGGACGGCTGACCTGCTCCGCTCCGCCGAACCCGACCGCACGCCGCCGCCCGGTCCGCTCCGTACGAGCGGGCCGGGCGGCGGCGTGGTGCGACGGCCGTGGTCAGGCCACCGCCGCCCCCGCTACCCGTGCGCCGCGGCGGCGGCCACCGCGAGCGTGGCGACCTGGGGCTTGCGGATGTCGGAGTGCGCACCGGAGAACGGCTCGCCCTCCACGTTGTTGATGACGGCGGCGGCGTTCACCCGGTAGAAGGTCCCGGGCACGAAGGCGTAGTCGATGCCGCCCTCGGCCGGCATCACCCGGTCCCCGGTCGGCGCCACGGCCTGGTACCCGTCCGCGCCCATGCCGTCCCAGCGTCCGGCGACATCGGCCTCGGAGTCCTGGCGGGCGAGGAAGGACGCCTTCGGGTACCACACGCCGACGGCCCAGTCGTGGACGCTGTAGGTGGAGACGAGCGGGCCGTGCACCCGGTCCGCGAAGGCGTTCAGCGCACCCGCACTGCCGAAGGGGTTGTCCTGGGCGTGGGCGAAGCACCAGTGCGAGAACGCCCCCTGGATGAGCAGGAGCGAGGTGACCGGGCTGTCGGCGGGGGCGCCGACGCCGGCCAGGGTGAAGGAGACCAGCCGGGCACCGAAGCTGTGGCCGAGGAGGTGCACCCGCAGGCCGGGCGAGCGGCCGTGCAGGGTGGCCAGCAGCGGCCCCAGGCCGCCCCGGCCGATGTCGCCGGCCCGGGCCTTCATGGTCCCACACCCGCTGCAACTCGCCGGTGCCCGCCCCGGCACCGCCCTCCTCCCGTGCTCGACGACGCCCGTTCGCCCCCACCGGTCCGGCCGTTTCGCCCCCTCTCCCCCAGGACCGGCCGGGCGGCACGCACCGGAACGCGGACGCTCCCGCCGTCGCGAAGGTGACGGCGGGAGCGAAACGGCCACGGGAGTCGCGCAGCAACGGGCACGACGACGCGAGGGCACGAGGGCGCGAGTCCGGTCAGGGCTGCCGACCGGGCCAGGGCATGCCGCTGTCGCCTTCGAGGAGGTGTTCCAGCCGGGTGAGCAGGCCGGCGAGGGCCCGGCGTTCCCCGTCGTCGAGCCCGGCCATCAGCCGCTGTTCCATCAGGCGGTGCCGGGCGATGACCTGGTCGACGAGGCACAGGCCGCGGTCGGTGAGCCTGAGGTGGATGATCCGGCGGTCGCGTTCGTCGCGCTCGCGGGCGATCAGGCCCTTGCGTTCCAGCTGGTCCGCGCGGGCCGTCATGCCGGAGCCGGTGACCATCTCGCCGGCGGCCAGTTGTCCGGTGGTCAGGCGGTGGGAGGGCCCGGCCCGGCGCAGGACCGCGAGGACGTGGAAGTGGGCGACGGTGAGCCCGTTCTCCTTGAGGGCGGGCGCCAGGTGCCCTTTCCAGAGCGCGATGATGCGGTACATGCGGTCGAGTGGCCGTACGGGCGGGGCCGACGGGGGCGGGGGTGCGGGCGCGTCCTGGGACATGGCGGTTCTCCCGGTGGTGCTGGTTCGTCGGTTCGCCGGTTCGCCGGTTCATCGGTTCGCGGGGTCGTGGGGTCGCCGCCGGCGGCTGTCTCCGAGGCGGCGCCCGGCGGACCGGCGGTCATGGCGCGGGTCCGGTGCCGACCCGGGGAGGGCCGGCGCCGGACCCGTCACGGGCGGGTCACCCGGCCGCCGGGGCCGGCTGCGGCGCGCGGGCGGGGCTGCGGTGCAGCCCCTTGCGGTCGTAGAGGCGGGTGACGGCGAGGCCGAGGGCGACGGAGATCGCGAAGCCGATGCCGACCATGGCCCAGGCCCGGCCGAGTCCGGCGTCGGCCTGCGCGCCGAAGTAGAGGATGGAGCGGACTCCGTCGACCACCTGGCGGAAGGGCTCGAAGTCGGCCAGGAACCGGTAGAAGTCCGGCAGCGCCTGCAGCGGGATGGTGGCGCCGGCGGACGGGATCGCCAGGCCGACCAGCACCAGCATGGACACGATCGGGCCCGGGGTGCCGAAGGCGGCGAGCAGGGCCAGCCCGGTGATGCCCATCGCGGCCGTGGCGCAGGTCCCGAAGAGCCACAGCAGGGGCAGGTGGGAGGCGTCGATGCCGATGACGCCGACGGCGGCGGCCATCGCGAGGGCCGAGGTCAGCGCGGAGAGGACGACCATGAGCACCGAGGCGACCGCGAAGTGGCGGGTCCGGCTGATGTGCTGGGCGGGTGCCGTGCTGCGGAACGGGCCCTTCTCGCTGGAGATGTAGCCGAGCGCCGTGTCCACCTGGGTGTGGATCACGTTGGCGCCGAGCATGCCGCCCAGGACCAGGACGAGGGTGTAGAAGAAGGCGCTCAGGCCGAGTCCGCTGTGGTGGCCGAGCGGGTGGCCCTCCTGGATCACGGCCTTGACCGGGTCGGTGACCATCAGCTGGGCGGCGGCGCCCGGCGCGGCCTGGTGCGCCGCGGAACCGTCCGCCGCGGGCGCGCCCGCCTGGTGCGCGGCCTGCTGCTTCGCGAGTTGCTCGGTGAGCTGGTGGCCGAGCTGGACGGACGTGGCCTGGACGACGTTGCGGTTGATCTCCGTGGCCATGGAGGAGCCGAAGCTTCCGGCCGCGGGGTTGGTCAGCACCGTGATGGTCGGGGGGTGCGGGTCGTGCTGGGCCGGTCCGGCGAGTGCGGCGACCGTGGCGGAGAAGTCGTCCGGGATGACGAGCGCCCCGAACACCTTGTCCTTGCCCAGGAGGTCGTCGGCGGTGGCGCGGTCGACCTGCTTCCAGGAGACCTTGCCCTTCAGGTCGTCGGCCCCGGTGACCTGCGCGACGATCTGCGCGCCCAGGTCGATCCGCTGGCCGGCCACCTGGGTGCCGCGGTCCGCGTTGACCAGCGCGATCGGCATGTCCTTCGTCGAGCCGACCGGGTCGTTGTTGGCCCCCAGGTAGAGCAGGGACAGGACGAACGACAGCAAGCCGAGGATCACCGCCGACGGCAGCCACAGGCTCTTCCTGCGCAGCAGTCCGCGGGCACTCACGTTCACGGCACGGCTCGGCTCAGACATCACTCCTCCCGGAGTTCCGGGGCGGGGCAGGGGTCGTGGCGTGGCGCCCGGTTCCGGTGGGGCTTGGGGCTGGCATGGTGCTCCGGTTGCGGTATCGCGCCGTGACGGCGCTCCAGGTAGGGACGAACAGCCGGTTCCCGGCGTTGTGGCTGTTCAAAAGCCCAACTGGAACCTTCACTATCCAGCCCGATAGTGGCACTATCAGTGAACGGAGTCCATTCGACGGCCTGCGAGACTGATCACAGACACCGAGTCCGAGCGAGAGCGCGCATGAAGATCTCCGACCTGAGCCGGCAGTCCGGGACACCGGTCGCCACCATCAAGTACTACGTACGCGAGGGCCTGCTGCCGCCCGGACGGCCGCTCGGCGCCACGCTCACGCTCTACGGCGACGAACACGTCCAGCGACTGCGGCTGATCCGCGCCCTGACCGCCCGCGGCGGCCTGTCCATCGCCGCCACCCGCGACGTCCTCGCCGCACTCGACGAGCCCCTCGACCCGCTCGCCAGGCTCGGAGTCGTCCACTACGCCCTGCCCACCCCCGTGGACGCCGCCGAGACGGAGGCGGTGGACCAGCAGGCGCACCGGGTCGACGAACTGCTCGCCGCCATGGGCTGGGCCGTCTCCGGGGACTCGCCGCACCGCCGGGCCCTCGCCGCGAGCCTGATGGACCTCGACCGCCTCGGCGTCAGCTACCGCACCGAGGACCTCCTCCCCTACGCCGAGGTCGCCGCCACCGCCGCACGCCTCGACCTCGACCAGCTCGAAGGCATCAAGGACCCCCTGCGGCTCGCCGAGCACGCCGCCATCGTCGTCCTCCTCCTCGAACCGGTCCTCGCCGTCCTGCGCCGCCTCGCCCAGGAACACGAATCCCAGCGCCGCACCGCCTGGGCCCGCACCACCGAGAAGCCCGAGGAGAGCGAGAAGCCGGGGAAGAGCGGCTGAGCGAGGGCGCCGATGCGGCCCGGCCCGTTGCTGTACCGTCCATCCATGATCGGCTCCGCGCTGGTGCGCCTGGCGACCTTCAACGTCCTGCACGGGCAGCGGTTCCCGGCCGACGGCCACCCGCCGACGACGGCCTCCGGCGACGCCACCGCGCGCCCGCTCGTCGACGCCGTCGCGTCGCTGGACGCCGAGGTGGTGGCGCTGCAGGAGCTCGACCGCTTCCAGCAGCGGTCGGGCCGGGTGGACCAGGCGCGGGCGGTCGCCGAGGCGACCGGTGCCGCGGACTGGCGCTACGCCTCGGCCTTCCACGCCCGGGCCCTGCCGGGCCGGACCTGGGTCCGCGACCGGTCCGAACCGGGGCTGCGGGTGTACGGTCCGCCGGGCGCGGGCCACGACGGCGAGGTTCCCTCGCACGGCATCGCGCTGCTGTCCAGGCTGCCGGTCCTAGGCTGGCGGGCCCGTCGGTTCGGCGCGCCGCCCCTCGCCGTCCCGCTGCGCCTTCCCGGGCGGGCGGGCCTCACGGTGATCCGCGACCATCCGCGCGTGGCCCTGGCCGCCGTCCTGCAGGGGCGGCGCGGCCCGTTCACCGCGGTGGCACTGCACCTGTCGTTCGTCCCGGGGTGGAACGTCGGCCAACTGCTCGCCGTGCACCGCTGGATCGCCGACCTTCCCCGGCCGCACGTCCTGCTGGGCGACTTCAACATCGTCGGCACGATTCCCGCCCTCGCGCTCGGCGCGGCCGAGCTCCTCTCCCCTTCGGGGTCCTCGAAGCCCCGGCCGATCGGCCCGCCGTCCCGCTCCGGCTGGCGTCAACCGGCCCGGGTCCGGACCTTTCCGTCGCACCGCCCCCTGGTGCAGCTCGACCACGTCCTCGCAGCCGGGCTCGAACCGCACCGGGCGGCTTCGGTGCGGGCGCCCAGGACGCCGATCTCGGACCACCGGCCCCTGGTGGTCGAACTGCCGCTGTAGGGCGGGCCCGTCCTCCCGTCGGGTGGGAGGACGGGCCCGACCGGTCAGCGGCGGGTCAGCGGTGGGGTCACCAGCTGGTCACCGGCGAACGGTGCCGGGCCTGGCCGGGTGCGGTGACGACGACCGGCCCGGTACTGGAAGGAACGGTGCCGGGCCGGACGGCGAGGCCGCCCGCGACGGCGTACATCGCCTCGTCGAAGGCCTGGCCGCCGGTCGGCGTCCTGCCGACCGCGAAGACGGCCACGGCCCTGCCGTGGAGGACGGACGTGGAGAGGTAGTCACCGACCATGCCGCCCCCGCTCGTGGCGGCGATCCGGGACACCGACATCGGGCCGGCGACGGTCCGCGGCGCGCTCCAGGTGGCGCCCCCGTTGGTGGAGGAGACGAAGCCGACCTCCAGCTCGCAGGTGTCGGCGGTGCAGTCGGCGTTCGGGTAGAAGTAGTAGTACAGCCCGAGCCTGGCGGTGCGACCGGCGGTGGTGCGGTCGACGCCGAGGCCGGGGATGAAGTGGTCGACACCGCTGGTGGTGGGGTCGATCGGCACCCGGGTCACGGCGGACCAGGTGGTGCCGTCGGCCGAGCTCGCGTAGACGATGTCGTTGGCCGCGCAGCCGGCCCGGAAGCGGCAGTCCTGCCAGGCGACGTAGACCCTGCCGTCGGCGTCGATCTCCGCCGAGGGCAGGCCCTCGCCGTCGCGCAGCCCGCCCGCGACCTCGTGCGCGACGACGTCGGCGACCAGGACCGTGGAGCTCCAGGACCTGCCGCCGTCGGTGGAGGTGAAGGAGCGGATCGAGGTGGTGTCGGTCGAGAAGGGGACCACGACCGTCCCGTCGGGCCGCACCAGCGGCTGGCCGCCGAGGCCCAGGTTGACGCCGGACGGGCCGGTCGGGGCGGACCAGGTGGCGCCGCCGTCCCGGGAGGCGGACATGACCATCAGGTTGTCGGAGGAGGGGATGTCGACCTCGACGTAGCAGGTGCCGAAGTACGGGCTGGTCGGAGTGTTGTCGCAGACGATCCACTCCTTGTCGTAGGCCTGGCCGTCGTGGCCGACCGCCCGCACCGGGTCCTGCCAGTGCAGGCCGTCGGCGGAGCGGCTGACGGTCACACCCACCGGATTACGTCCCGAGTCGATGACCAGGCCGGCCACCATCCAGGTGCCGTGCCTGGCGTCGTAGGCGACCGCGGGGTCGGAGGCGCGGGCCCAACTGCCGCCTCCCCAGTGGGTGGTGAGGCCGGGCAGCATGCCGCTCCGCCAGCTGCGCCCGCCGTCCGGCGAGGTGTTCCAGCCGAGGCCGGCCGCCCCGCCGTCGGTGAACCGCCCCACCTGGGCGGCGGAGACGATCGTGCCGCCGTAGGCGAAGGTGTCGGGCTCCACCTCGGTGGCGTACTGGCTGCCGGCGCTGGTGAACGGGTCGCTGCTCACCCGGACCAGGCTCGGTCCGCCGCCGTCGACGGTCGGGGCGATCGGGTCGGCGCCGGACGTGGCGGCGCCGGCGGCGCGGGCCGGCGCCGCGGACGCGCCGGCCGGGCTCGCGTTCCAGGCCGCGCCGGCCAGGACGAGGGCGGCCGCCGCGACGGCGGCGAACGGCCTGCGCCAGGGGGTGGGGGTGCGCGGGTGCTTCATCCGAAGCTCCTTCGCGTGAGGGGTGGTTCGGACGACCCGGCGGGCGCGGCATACCGCACCTCGTGGTCCTTGCCCTTGCCCCGGTGCGCGGGCTCGGGCGCGATGTCGGCGGCGGCCGCCGGGCCCCTCGGCGAGTGGGGTGTCGTGATGGCCGGCGGCGCGGGAGTCGGCGGACCGCGCGAGCGCGGCGATCAGTCCTCTTCCCAGGGGGGAGCGTGACACGGAACGTCCCTCCGACCGCCGGGGATCCCGGCAGGCGCAAGGGTGAAGGGCGCCCACGTGGCTGTGCACACGTGTTCGCAAATCGGAAGTGTGAGCCGGATCATGACATCGCACAAGATGTACGGCCGAATCTCACGGAACGACGGCTTGGGCGTTTAATCCCCTGCGCGGAACGGGAATCGGGCCCACACACAAGCCCGGATCCACGTCCGCACCCACGCCCACGGCCCCAGGTCCTCCGCCGGGCGGGCGAGGACCTGGGGCCGCAGAGCCGGTCAGGAGGATTACACGGGGAAGGGCCAGGTCGGGCACCACGGCCAGACGATCTGACCGGGGAGCGGCGGGCCCCACGGCGGGCAGGACGGGAGGGGCGCCGGGGTGGACGGGGCGGAGGTCCACAGGACCTTGCCGTTCAGGACGACCGCGATCGCGCCCTCGTTGTAGATGGCCAGCTCGGCGCCCGGGCGGCCGCCCGTCTGGCTGTTCCACAGCGGCGTGTTGGCGGCGGAGTACACGACGAGGTTGCCGTCGCCCTGCATGACCAGCACGTTGCCGTCGGGCATGGCGCCGGGAGCCACCCAGACCGGCTTGTTGTCCCGGTAGAGCACGACGTTGCCATCGCCCTGCATCGCGAACATGACCCGGCCGTCCGGCGAGTACCACGCCTGGTTGCGGGAGATCGCGGTGTTGCCCGGGATGCGGGTGGGCGTGGACAGCGCCGCGACCGCGGCGGGCGCGGCGGCGGGCGCCTGGGCGACCGACGGGGCGGCCGGGGACGGCGCCGCCACGGCGGCGTGGGCGGTCCCGGCGGTGAGGGTGGCGAACCCGACGGCGGCGACGGCCGCCAGGGCGGCGGCCCGGGTGCGGAGAATGGTCATGGCGGGCTTGGGATCCTTCCGAACGGGACGGCGGGCCACGGGGGCCGCCGTTCTGACGGCGCGTCAGCCTGGTCCTGCGCGCCGGGCGCCCAGGCTATGGCGGCCGTCCCGGGAGGCTGCGGCAGATCGACCGGCAGCTTCCCGGCACCCCCTCCGGTCCCGTCCGCCTCCCGCCACCCCTCACGTCCCACCGGCCTCCCGGCCTCTCGCGTGACGACCGGTCGCCGTCACGCGAGGGCCCGGAGGCGGGTCCCGTGGAGCCGCTTCGGGCGGTGCCTCAGACCGCCGGCTTCCGGACGGCGGCCGACTCACCGGTGAGGAGCGCCGTGATCTCCTCGGCGAGGTGCGGGCCGAGCTCGCCCCAGCCCTCCTTGTAGCCGTAGACACCGGCGAGGGTGCGGGCCTCGTAGTCGCCGTTCATGATCTCGAAGTCGTCGGCCGTGATGAGTGCCGGGTGGGCGACGCCGACGGCCGCCGAGACCTTCATCAGCTCCCTGCGCAGGGTGCGCAGGTAGGAGGCGGCCCGGTCGGCCTTCGAGACCGGGTCGATGCCGCGGGCCAGCCACGGGTTCTGGGTGGCGATGCCGGTGGGGCACTTGTCGGTGTGGCACTTCTGTGCCTGGATGCAGCCGATCGACAGCATCGCCTCACGGGCCACGTTGATCATGTCGACGCCCAGGGCGAAGGCGACGGCGGCGTTCTCGGGCAGGCCGAGCTTGCCGGAACCGATGAAGGTCAGCTCGTCGGTCAGCCCCAGCTCGGCGAAGGTGCCGTAGACCCGGGAGAAGCCCATCCGGAACGGCAGCGACACCGAGTCGGCGAACATCCGCGGCGCCGCCCCGGTACCGCCCTCGCCGCCGTCGATCGTCACGAAGTCGACCCCGCGGTCGCCGCGCGCCATCAGCGAGGCCAGCTCCTGCCAGAAGCCCATCTCCCCCACCGCGCTCTTGACCCCGACCGGCAGACCGGTCTCGGTGGCGAGCAGTTCGACGAAGTCGAGCATCGAGTCGACGTCGCCGAACGCGGAGTGCCGCGACGGCGAGGCGCAGTCCTGGCCCTCCGGGATGCCGCGGATCCCGGCGATCTCGGCCGTCACCTTCGCGCCCGGCAGCATCCCGCCCAGCCCCGGCTTGGCGCCCTGGGAGAGCTTGATCTCTATCGCCTTGACGGGCGCGCCGGCGACCACCTCCTTGAGCTTGTCGAGGTTGAAGGTGCCGTCCTCGTTGCGGCAGCCGAAGTACGCCGTGCCGAGCTGGAGGACGAGGTCACCGCCGTTGCGGTGGTACGGCGAGAGGCCGCCCTCCCCCGTGTTGTGCATCGTGCCCGCGAGCGCCGCCCCCTTGTTGAGCGCGGTGACGGCCGCGCCGGAGAGCGATCCGAAGCTCATCGCCGAGATGTTCACCACGCTCGCCGGCCGGAAGGCCTTGGCGCGCCCGCGCGGCCCGCCCAGCACCTTGGCCGAGGGCAGCGGGGCCTGCGGGTCGTGCGCGTCGGGCAGCGTGCCGGCGAAGGTGCGCTGCTTCAGGTAGGCGTGCCCCTGGACGTGCTCGACGTCGACCTCGGTGCCGAACCCGAAGTAGTTGTTCTCCTCCTTCGCCGACGCGTAGATCCACGTGCGCTGGTCACGGCTGAACGGGCGCTCCTCCTCGTTGGAGGTCACGATGTACTGCCGCAGCTCCGGCCCGATCGTCTCCAGCAGGTACCGGGCGTGCCCGACCACCGGGAAGTTCCGGAGCAGCGCGTGCCGCTTCTGCACGAGGTCGCGGGCTGCCAGGAGGGCCACCGCTGTGGCGGCGGCCGCGCCGATCTTCCGGGCTTGCATGGACGTTCCTCCTCGATGTACGGCTCCACCGCCGGGCGGTGGAGCCGTCGTGTCGTACGGGGTGCGGGACGGCGGGGACACGGCCAACCGGGCAGCAGCTCCGTCGAAGAATGCGACACGATGCTAGAAGGCCGCGCCGACCCTCCTGCGACCAGGGGGTATACGACGAGGCCGTCGTGGATCGCGGTCGGGCCGAGGTTCGGGCGCCCGGGAACCCCTCCCCGCCGTGTGCGCGCCTGTACGATCTTCTCACCGGAGCGGCCGGTGAAGCTCCACTTCTCCACCGCTCCAGCGGACTTCACCGGTTCGGCGTTCTCGCCCGGGTCGGGGACGAGCCCCTGAGGAGCAGAGCGGATGACCACTCCCGAGACCTTCGCGGCCTTCTGGTCCTCCCTCGGCACGCTCGCGCCGGCCCCGGTCGGGGCGGCGGCGCCGGGTGGGGGGCCGGCCGTGCCGCCCTGGCTGGCGCAGGTGTCGGAGGCGCTGTTCGAGGGCATGGACGCCGACGCCGCGCGGGCCTGGGCACGCCGTGTGCACCGGGAGCTGGAGCGGCTGAACGGCAGGGTGCCCTTCAGTGTGGTCCACGACTGGTACTGCTCCGCCGTCGGCCCGATGCTGGCCGAGGCGAGCGCACGGCGCGGCGGGTCCGTCGCGCCGCAGCAGGGCGTACTGGCCTTGCACGCGGACGCCCTGGGCGGCGGTCGGGTCGACGAGGGCACCTGGCGCACGGCGCTCGAACCGGAGCTACGGGAACTCTTCCACCACGCATACCCGTACGCCGAGGCCCACGCCGCGGCCGCGGCCGCCGCCGGCTCCTACGCGCTGGCGAACGGCTACGACGCGGCCGAGGCCGCCCAGTACGGCGAGACCTACGCGGAGCTCAACACGACGGCCAACGTGCGGGCCCATGCCGACGCGAACGCCCTGGCCAACGCGGCCGCCGTGGCGGCCGCGTACGCGGCGGCGGACCCGGCCGCCTACGCCGCGACCTGGCCGTCCGCCCGGGTCCGCGCGGTGGTGCTGGTGCACGCCGACCGGCGGGACGAGCGCGGCGAGCGCGCCACCTGGGCGCGGCTGGCCGACGGCCTCGCCGCCTGCCTGGCCCGCGCGGAAGCCGCCTGACCCGGACCAGAGCACCCGGGGTCCGGGCTCAGGTCCGGGTGCGGACCGGCTCAGCCCTTGAGCGGCCCGCCGTTGATCGCGACCCGGCGACCGTAGCGGGTGTGCGGGTGGTAGTCGTACGTGGCGTGGTGCTGGACGCAGCGGTTGTCCCAGAACACCAGCGTGTTGGGGCTCCAGCGGATGCGGCAGCTCAGCAGGGGCCGCTGGGCGGGCAGCGCGCAGAGCAGGTCGAGCAGGGCCCGGCTCTCGTCGGGCGACAGCTGGGGGATGCGCGCGGTGTACGCCTTGTTGACGTAGAGGACCCTGCGGTCCGTGTCGGGGTGCCGCACCACCAGGGGGTGTTCGCTCTTGGGAATCACGTACCCCTCGGGCGGGGTGTAGCCCTGGAAGGCGACGAGGCCGTCGTGGATCGCGGTCAGGCCGTCGAGCAGCTCGCGCATCGTCGGGGACAGCATCTCGTACGCCAGGTGCATGTTGGCGAACAGGGTGTCGCCGCCGCTGCCCGGTTCCGGCACGCGGGTGATGTGGAGCATCGACCCGAGCGAGGGTTCGGCGTCGGCGGTGCCGTCGGCGTGCCAGCCGTTGCCGGCGACGTTGTCCGCCTCGGCGCCGGTGCTGATCTCCAGGATGTACGGATCCGCGTCGACCGGGGGCGGGTTGACCGGGCGCAGCTCGCCGAAGTGCCCGGCGAAGCGCTTGTGGTCCTCGTCCGTCAGCTCCTGGTCGCGGAACACGAGGACGTGGTGGTCGAGGAACGCCTGCTTCAGCTCCGCCAGTTGATCGTCCGCCAGCTCCTTCGAGAGGTCGACGCCGGAGACCTCGGCGCCGATCACCGGAGTGACCGGGGCGACCGTGACGGTCCGGTACTCCCTGGCGGGCCTGGTGGTGACGGCCCTGACCGCGTCCAGCTCGTACTGCTCCATGACCTGCTCCTGTGGTGGGGGGATTCGGTGTCGTCACAGCCCGCGTGCCAGCAGGTCCGCGAGGACCAGCCGGCCGAAGGCCAGGTTGCCGTGGATGGAGTCGTCGGCCTCGCACAGCTCGGGGCGCTGGAAGCCGTCCGGTCCGGTGGTGCGGGACCGGAGGTCGACGAGCTCGACGCCGAGCGCGTCGAGCGCGCTCCGGACCGTTTCCTGCGCGGCCGTGAACACCACCGGGTCGGACTGCTCCGGTACGCGCTGCGGCGGCAGCACGGCCAGCACCCGCAGGCCGAGGCCGAGCGCGTGGCGGTAGAAGGCCAGCGCGTCTCGGACGGTGGCGCGGACGACGGCGTCGAACAGCGGACCGGAGAGGAAGCCCGAGGCGAAGCCGCCGTCGCGGTCACGGTGGAGGTGCCAGTTCTCGCGGGTGGCGACGAAGTGCGCGCTGAGGCCGAAGGTGGACACCAGGGGGACCGTGAGGTGCCCGAGGCCGTCCGCGTCCATGCCGGCCAGGAAGCTGCGGTAGTGGGCGTCGGCCTCGGCCTTGTGGAACACCACGTCGTGCTCGCGCGGCGCGAAGAAGTCGTCGGTGAACTCGCGCCCGGCACCGATCGGGCCGCCCTGGAAGGGGATCCGGGCGGCCTTCGCGGCTCGTCCGATCGGGCCGGCGTGCGAGTCTCCGAGCAGCAGGAACCTAGCGGGGGCGGTAGTAGTCGAGGACGGCGTCGTCACAGGTGTCCACCCCCTTCGGTCCCGCGGCCGGCGTACCGGTCCGGACCGGTCGCGGATCCGCCGAGGGCCGCGACAGCCCGGCCATGAAGTGGCGCATGACGAAGTCGACGCCCTCGGAGGTCACTTCACGCAGGTTCGGCGCGTAGAACCTGCTCCGGAACGGGAGGCCGGTGATGAGTTCGTACGACGGGAAGTAGTCGACGTCGTCGAGGTCCTCGGTCAGCTGCCCGGCCACCGTCCGCAGCAGCGACTTGGAGTGGGTGTTGGCGGTGAGCGCGTGGCCGCCGGTCGCGGTCGCGGTCAGCGGAACCGGTGAGACGGTCAGCAGGACCCGCAGCCGCGGATTGGCCTCCCGGGCCAGTGCCACGGCGTCCGTCAGGTCGCGGCGGACCTCGTCGAAGGTGAACCGGTGGAGGACGTGGCGGTCCGGGTCGAAGGTGCCGCGCACGGTACCGGGGCAGGACGGCAGGACGGTGCCGTCGGCGCGGTCCCGCCACGCCTCGGTCAGGCCCAGGGTGAAGACCAGGCAGCCGGCCTCCGTGACGGCCTCGCGGATGGCGGCGAGGGTCGTCCCCCGGGCCGCCAGCATCTCCTCGGCCGAGGCGTGGCCGCCGGGTTCGACGGACGGACGGCAGGGGTCGTGGTACCTGCCGTCGTCCAGCCACGCCCCGGTGGGCGGGGTCGTGCGGCCGAAGGCCCAGGAGAGCCACTGCCGGAGCACGGCGGCGGTGTAGATGTTCCCGGTGCGGAACGAGAACACCCCGTAGTGGCGGGCCCTGCGCTCCTGCTCGGTCAGCCCCGGCGGGGCCGGCTCCGCGTCGCACCAGTTCATGCCCCGCTCCAGCAGGGCACGGCCGATGTGCGCGGCGAAGCAGGACCCCGCGGTGAGGATCGGCTCGTCCTGCCCGATCGCGAACGCGGGCGTCCAGAGGTCGTCGATGGCGAGCGGGTCCGGCTCGGCCACGGCGGAGCGCCAGAACGAGCGCGCCGGTAGCGCCTGGTAGGGGTTCACGGGGGATGGTCTCCGATGGTCGAACGGCGGCGGTCGAAGGAGGCGCGGGTGCGGGGAGCGCGCCGGATCACGCCCGGGGGCGGTCGACGCCGTCCCCGGGCGGGTCGTCCGACGCCTCGGCGATCGCCGCCGCCACCGCGTGCACATGGGGCGGGCGGACGATGCCGTAGTGCGTCGTGTCGAGCCGGTGCCAGGTGCTGGGTTCCGGGAGGTACGGGCGCCACAGCTCCCGCTGCCGTTCCGGCGACCCCGCCCACGGCAGCCCCTCCACCGGCCGCCCGGCCAGCCACAGCCGGCTGGGCGTGGCGCTCAGCATCGGCATCCGGTAGTCGGCCATGCTCCGCAGGTTGGCCCGGCAGCACCGGACCAGACGTTCGGCGTAGCCGTGGGCCTCGGGACCGGCCGGCACCGACCCGCCCTGGCCGAGCTCGTGCGTGAACACCGCCTGGAGCTGCGCGTCGTCGTACTCCTGGAAGAGCCCGCCTGAACCGGGCGGCGGCGGGTCGATCAGGTGGACGCCGTGGACCGGCCGGCCGATCGCCTCCGCCTCCGCGGCCATCCCCATCACCGCCCAGGCACCGAAGGACCAACCGGCCAGGTGCAGCCTCCGGGTGCCGTCCGCGAAGCGTGCCCGCAGGGCGGCGGCGTAGCGGCGGGCCCGCTCGGACAGTGTCCAGTCCGCGGTCCCGGGCCGTTCCAGCGCGGGGTCGGCGATCAGGCAGACGGTCGGCCGGGGGCCCAGTGCCGACACCAGGGACCGGTAGGCCTGGATGTCGCCGCCGACCGGGTGCACCAGGCACAGCACGTCGGTTCCGGTGCCCTGCTGCCAGATCTCCGGAACCACGCTCTCCGTGCCGACGGCCCTGGCCGGTGTCGCCTCGGACAACCGGGTGAGGATTTCGGTGAGGGAGACCCGGTGGCTGAACCGTGACAGTTCCAGCTCGACATCGAAGTGACGTTTCACCAGGCCGATCAGGTCGAGCAGGGTCAGCGAGTCGACGCCCAGGTCGTAGAGCGAGGCGTCGGGATCGATGCGGTCGAGATCCAGCCAGTCGCACAGCCGGTCGTGGAGCAGGGCGGCCGCGCTGTCGTCGGCCGCATGGGCCGCGTCAGCCGTTGCGGCCGTAGCGGCCCCCATGGTGCCTCCGGCGGACACCGGCGCGGTCCCGGTGGGCAGGGCAGGAGCGGGCGGCACGAGGGCCCCGGCGCCGGGCGCCGAGTAGAACGCGCGGGACGCGTGGAGGTCGGTGGTGGAGACCAGCACCTGCGGCAGCTGCAGTCCCATGGTCCGCGCGAACACCCGCTTGCCCTCGGCCACCGTCAGCCCGACCGACAGGTGCGCCCGGTGGCGTGCGTCGGCCCGCGGCGCGCGCAGCGCCATGCCGGCCTCGCTCCACACGTCCCAGTTCACGCCGAGCCGGACCGTGGTCCCGGCGTCACCGGACGACCGGTACTGGGCGAAGCCGTCGAGCAGGCTGTTGGCGGCCGCGTAGTCGAACTGGCCGACGCCGCCGAGCTCCGCGGACATCGACGAGCAGTACACCGCCACCGACGGCCGGTAGCGCTCGATCACCTGCTCGACCAGCAGGGCACCCTGCAGCTTGGCGGCGGACGCCCGCCCCATCGCCGCGGCGTCGCGCCGGGCGATCATGCCGCCGCTCGCCGCCCCGACGGCGTGGATCACGCTGTCGAGACGGTCGGTGCGACGACCGATACGGGCCATCACCTCCTCGGGCGCCGACTCCGCGAGATCGGCTTCGACCAGCTCGACCCGGTCGGCCCAGGGCATCAGCTCCTCCGGCAGCCGAGGACTCCTGGCCAGCAGCAGGACCCGGGCGCCGCCGTTCTCCAGCAGCCAGGCGGCGATGCTGCGGCCGATCCCGCCGGTGCCGCCCAGCACCAGGTGCACGCCTCCGGAGGGCAGCCCGACGGGGCCCGGGCCGGCCGTGGACACCGGCAGCGTGACCTGTTCCCACCAGTGGCCCTGGCGCAGCGCCAGCCGGCGCGGAAGGGCGGCCGCGGCCGCCGGGGTCGCGGCCTCGGTCAGCAGTGCCGCCAGCGGTACGGCCCAGTGGGCGGGGTCCGCACCGGGGACGTCGACCCAGTGGCCCGCCCCGGCCTCCTCCTGGGGCGCCACCTCGGCGGCACCGGCCAGCAGGCCCCCCTCCGGCCGCTCCACCGGGCCGTCCACCGGCCTCGCCCGGTACGACAGCCACCACGGCCTCAGCCGCAGTGGCCCGGCGGCGTCGGCCACGGCCCGCAGCAGTGCGGCCGGCGTGTCCAGACAGGCCCAGCGGGCCCGGGCCAGGCTGTCCCGGCCGACCGGGCCGCCGATCCCCAGCGGCAGCGCGTGCACCCAGTCGATGCCGTCCTCGCCCGCACCCGAACCCGCACCCGAAGCAGTGCTTGAACCCGCACCCGAACCCGTGCCCGAACCCGTTCCCGTACCCGCCAGTGCGTCGAGAAGCCGGCCGAGCGAGGCGGGGTCGGCCGGGTCGACCTCGTAGTCGCCGTCGCCCCGCCGGGCGAACGCCTCGGCGGTCCGGACCCGCACCACCCGGGCGTAGCCGGCCTCGAAGGCGCGGACCGCCTCCGGGGGTGCCGGTCCGTCCGTGAGCAGCACCAGCAGCCGGGAGGTGCGCGAGCCGATCGCCGAGCCCGCTCGGCGCAGCCGCGCCCAGTGCGGCTGGTGCAGCCAGGCGTCCTCCGGAAGGCGCCGCGGAACGTCGGCGGCGGCCGGGCCGGCCGGGTCCGGGGCCGCCGGGACCGGGGCCGCCGTGGCGCGGGGGAAATCGAACTCCGCCAGCTCGAAGGCCGGCGGCGGGAAGTCCCACGGTGCCTGCGCGGGGCCGGCGGGCCAGTCGATCCGCTCGCCGGACAGCCAGGCCGCGGCCGTCGCCTCGGCGGTGAGGCCTTCGCTCGGAACCGGTGCCCCAGTACCGGCCTCCCCCGCTCCCGCTCCCGCGTCCGTGATCCGGCCCGCGCCGCGCAGCCAGGCCACGGCGGCCGAGGCGTCGGGGCAGACCGCTGCCAGGCGTCGGCGGCGTGCGGGACGGCCCGCCTGGAGGTGGCGCAGCACCTGCGGATAGGCGGAGGGCCGGGCCTCCAGGTAGTCGGCGATCCGGGCGGCGTCGGCGCGCAGGCCCGCTTCGCTGCTGCTGGAGAGCAGCAGGCAGGGAGGCGCGGGGGTGCCCGGTGCCGCGTCGCCCACCGTCGGGCCCGCTGTGCCGGTCGTCCCGGGGGCCGGCCGGTCGGCCTCCAGGACCGCGTGGGCGTTGGTGCCGCCGATCCCGAAGCTGCTCACCGCCGCGATCCTGTCCCGGTCCGCGGGCCAGGGCCGGGCCTCGGTGGGGACGTAGAACGGCGTGGGGTCGGCGCCGAGCTGCGGATTGAGGGCGTGGAAGCCGACGTTGGGCGGGATCACGCCGTGGTGGACCGCGAGTGCGGCCCGTACCAGCCCGACCACGCCGGCCGCCGCGCCCAGGTGTCCTATCTGGCTCTTGACCGAGGTCAGCGCGCAGTGGCCGGACCGGTCCAGGTCGAAGGCCTGGCGCAGGGCGCCGACCTCGACCGGGTCGCCGAGCCGGGTGGCGGTGCCGTGGGCCTCGACATAGCCGAGGTCGGCGGCGCCGCGGCCGCTGCGGCGCAGGGCCGCGCGGATCACCTCGCGTTGCCCGGCGAGCGAGGGGGCGCTGTAGCTCAGCTTGTCGGAGCCGTCGTTGTTCAACGCCGTACCGGTGATCAGGGCGTAGACGGTGTCGCCGTCGCGTCGGGCCAGCCGGAGCGGCTTGAGCACCACCGTGCCGACGCCGCTCGCGCCGATGGTGCCGCTCGCGTCGTCGCTGAAGGGCCGGCAGCGACCGTCCACGGAGAAGATGTGCTGCGGCCGGTAGCGGTATCCGCCGGTCAGGGTCGGGTCGACCAGGACTCCGCCCGCCAGCATCACCTCGGCGTCGCCCTGGCGCAGCATCCCGGCGGCGACGTGGACGGCCACCAGCGAACTGGCGCAGGCCGCCTGGGTGGTGAAGGCGGGCCCCGTCAGCCCCAGGTGGTAGGCCGCCTTGGTGGCGAGGAAGTCCTTGTCGTGGTGCAGGGCCAACTGGAAGCCGTCGGGCAGGCGTTCGGGGTCGGCCTCGCGGAGCATGGACTGGAAGTAGGTGCTCTCACCGGCTCCGGCGACCAGGCCGACGCGCGCACCCGACGGGTCGGCGATCCCGGCATGTGCCAGGGCCTCGACACAGCTCATCAGCAGGTGCCGTTGCTGGGGGTCCATCAGCCGGGCCTCCTGCCGGCCGATGCCGAAGTGGTCCGGGTCGAAGTCCAGGGGGCCGTCCAACTGGCTGCGCGCGCCGACCAGGCCGTCGGCGGCGTCGAAGTGCTCGATGCCGGTGCCGCCCGTGGTGACCATCCGCCAGAACGCGGCGAGATCGGACGCGCCCGGAAGCCGTACCGCCATGCCGACGACCGCGATCGGCTCGTCCAGGGCGATCGGGCCGGCGGCGGCGATCCGCCCGGCGGCTTCGGCCGGTGCCCCGGCAGCGGTGGCGGCACGTGGGGATCCGCCGTCCGCGGCCGTTGCCGACCGGTCCAGGAAGTCGGCCAGCGCCCGTACGGTGACGTGCTCGAACAGATCGGCGACGGTGAAGCGCAGGCCCGCTTCGGTGGTGCAGCGCAGCTGGAAGCGCATCAGGCCCAGGCTGGAGGCCCCGGCGTCGAAGAAGGTCTGCCCCGGGTCGATCGCCAGGCCGGTGACGGCCTCGAACGCCTCGGTCAGCAGGGCCTCGCGCGCCGACAGACCGGCGGCGCGGCCCGTCGGACGGCGCAGGTCCCGCCCGGCGGAGCGCAGCGCGCCCCGACGGTCCAGCTTGCCGCTGGGGGTCCTGGGCAGCTCCCTCACCACCCGGAAGCGGGCGATCCGGACGTGACCGGGCAGCATCGGCGCCAGGTGCGCGGTGAGCTCCTCGACCGTGGGCGCCTCCCCGCGGCATTGCAGGCAGGCCACCAGTTCCTCGCCGTCGCGGACCACCACGGCGTTGACGACGGCCGGGTGCCGCAGCAGGGCCGCCTCGACCTGTCCCGGCTCCAGCCGGTGTCCGCTCAGCTTGATCTGGTCGTCGTCCCGGCCCAGGAAGTGCAGCCGGCCCTGCCGGTCGAAGCGGGCCCGGTCGCCGCTGCGGTAGCACAGGCCGAGGCCGGGCAGCTCGACGAAGCGCGCGTCGTTGAGCGCCGGGTCTCCCAGGTAGCAGCGCGCCGCCATGGTGCCGCCGATCAGCAGGGTGCCGGCGCGGCCGGGGGGAACGGGCTCGTCGGCCTCGTCGACCACCGTGAGCAGCGCGTTGGCCACCGGTCGGCCGATGGCGGGACGCTCCGGCCACAGGGCCGGATCGCCGTCCAGGCAGTGGCTGCTCACCACGTGCGTCTCGGTCGGGCCGTAGTGGTTGAACAGCCGGGCGCCCGGCAGGCCCGCGAACCAGCGGCGGATCGCCTCGGTGCACACCAGCTGCTCGCCGGCGGTGACCACCTCCCGCAGCCGCGAGGGGTAGCGGCCCAGGTGAACGCCGTGCTCGGCGAGGAGCTGGAGTGCCACGTAGGGCATGAAGACGCGCTCCGCACCGGCCGTCTCCAGCTGCTCCAGCAGCGCGGGGGCGTCCTGCCGCCAGCCGGGCCGGACCAGGTGCAGGCAGCCGCCGGCGCACAGCGTCCCGAAGACCTCCTGGAAGGACACGTCGAAGGAGAGCATGGAGAACTGCTGGGTGGCCGCCGGGGCCGCCAGTCCTCCCGACTCCGCCTGCCACTGCAGCAGGTTGCACAGGGTGCGGTCGGACACCTGCACGCCCTTGGGGACACCGGTGGAGCCCGAGGTGAACAGGGTGTAGAGCGGTCGGGCCCCGCGGTGCGCCGGGCCGGCGGGTACGGCGGGTACGGCGGGTGCGGCGGGTGCGGCGGGTGCGGTGTCGGGCGCGGCGGGTACGGCAGGCCCGGCGGGTGACAGCACCACCGGGTGGCGCGCGACGCGGCCCGGGTCGACCGCGTCGAACTCCGGGTCACCGCCCGGGGGCAGCAGCACGCACAGCGGCGCCACCTGGTCCAGCACCTGGCGGCGCAGGGCCGGTGGATAGGACGGGTCGAGCGGCACGATGGTCACGTTGAGCCTGGCCAGCGCCAGCAGCGCCACCACGTGCTCGACCGACGGCCCCAGGTGCAGTGCGACGCAGCACGGACGGTCGTCCCCGTCCGGCAGCGGGTGGTCGGCCCGCAGTTCGGCGGCGAGCGCCGCCGCGTGGGCGTCCAGTTCGGCGTAGCTCACCGGTCGGCCGTCGGACATCAGGGCCGGTGCGTCGGGTGTGCGGGCGACCTGCCGGGCGAAGCCCTCGGCCACCGTCGTCCAGGCCGGAACCGCCGGGGCGCCACGACCGGGTTGCGGCAGTCCGCGGCGGTAGGGTGCCGCCAGCTCGGCCGGGGTCGCCGTCCCGCCGTCGGCGAGCAGGTCCAGACCCCGCCGGAACAGGCCCGCCATCGCCGCCGCCTCGGCGGCGTCGAAGCGGTCGTCGGCGTACTCCCACAGGCAGTCGAGACCGCCCTCGTGCTCGACCACGGACAGCGTCATCGGGCACTTGGCCTCGGCCGGGGCCCACCACAGCGGGCGGGCGGCGCAGCCGGGCAGGGCCAGCGCACCGAAGTCGGTGTTCTCCAGGACGAACAGGTAGTCGAACGGGGAGTCGCCCCCGGCCGGCGCCCGGTCGGCCAGGACGTCGGCCAGCGCCACGTCCTGGCGGTCCAGCACCCGGCGGGCTTCGGCGCCCTGGCGCAGCAGTTGGCCGCGCAGCTCCTCGCGGGGTGCGACGGCCTGCGGCAGCAGCACGGTGTTGGCGAACATGCCGACGCTGCCCTCGAACTCCTGGACCGGCCGGTTGGCCACCGGTGCGGCGATCCGCGGCCTGGTCGCGCCGGTCACCCCGTACAGGCTCCAGGCGAAGACGCCGAGCAGCAACTCGAAGCGGGTCATGCCCAGTTCGGCGCAGATCCGGTCCACGGCGGCGCGCCGCACGACGTCCAGCGAGGTGTGCAGCAGGCCGGCCCGGGAGAAGGGCGGAGCTCCGGCCGGGTCACCGGGGTCGTGGTCCACCGCCTCCTCCGACCGGGCGTAGTGGGCCCGCAGTTCGGCGCGCTGGGCCAGGTAGGCGGGGCCGGCGAACCAGTCGGCCTGCCAGGCGGCGTAGTCCAGCGGGGTGGGCACCGGGGCGGTGTCCGTCCGCCGCGGGGCCTCGGCGGCGCCGCCGAGGGCGTGCCGGTAGCCGGACGACAGGTCGTTCAGCAGGACGTTGAGCGACCAGCCGTCGACCGCGATGTGGTGCAGGTGGAGCAGCAGCACCCCTCCCCCGTCCTGCGGCAGCCAGCAGGCGCGCAGCATCCGGGGGCGGGCCAGGTCGAACGGCACGGCGAAGAAACGTTCCGCCACGGCGCGCGCACCGTCCTCGCCGCCGATGCCGACCACCCCCGGGCCGGGTTCGGCCCGCAGTCCGGGTTCGGTCCACGAGTCGGGTTCGGTCCACGGGTCGTACGGGTCCCCGACCAGCTGGCGCAGGCCCTCGGGCGCGGCCTCGAAGGCGGTGCGCAGGGCCGCGTGGAGCCGCACCAGTTCCCGCAGCGAGCCGCGCAACGCGTCGGAGTCGACCGGGCCGTCCAGGCGGAAGGCCAGTTCCACCGCGTAGGCCCGGGAGCTCGGCGCCCGCTGCTGCAGCAGCCACAGGCGCTGCTGCTCGCTGGTGGCGGACGCCGAGCGTGCCCGGGTGGGCGCGGGCGGCACCGGGTACGGCGAGTCGGCGGCTCCGGCCTCCGCCACCGCCACCGCCACCGCCCGGGCGATCCCCGCCACGTCCCCGGTCAGCACGCAGGCCTGGGGCAGTTCGCAGCCCCAGCGCCGGCGCACCTCGAAGCGCAGCCGCAGCGCCTTGAGCGAGTCGCCGCCGGAGGCGATCCAGCGGTCGTCCAGCCGCAGGTCCGGCACCCCGAGCACCTCGGCCGCCAGGGCCAGCACCTCGCGCTGCCGCGCGGTGACGACCGCGCCGCCCGGCCGGTCGCCCTCCGGGCCGCGCCAGGGCCGGTCGTTCCGGCGCAGCAGGGCGGCCCGGTCGACCTTGCCGTTGGCGTTCAGCGGGAGCGCGTCCACCCGGTGGATGTGATGGGGCCTCATGTATCCCGGCAGCCCGGCCGCCAGATGGCGGTCGAACTCCTCGAACGGGACCTCCTCCCCGAGCACGACGTACGCCAGCAGCTCGTTCGGGCCGTCCTCCCCGAGCCTGCGGGTGCACACGTACGCCTGCCGCACCGCCGGATGCGTGACGATCTGCCGCTCCAGCTCGCCGGGCTCGATCCGGAAGCCGCGGACCTTCACCTGGCGGTCGGCGCGCCCGACGTACTCGATCAGGCCGTCGGCGTCGGCGCGCACGAGGTCGCCGGTGCGGTAGTACGTGGTGCGGCCGTCGTCGTACCAGGGCAGCCGGACGAACCGGCGCTCCGTCTCCTCGGGCAGCTCGCGGTAGCCGGCCGCGAGACCGGCGCCGGACAGATGGAGTTCGGCCACCTCCCCGGGCGCCGCGAGCCGGTCGCCGTCCGGGGCCACCAGCACGGCCCCCGTCCCCGGCAGCACCCGTCCGATCGGCACCAGGTCCCCGTCGAAGTCGCGCGGGATCGGGTGGCACAGCGCGAAGGTGGTGGTCTCGGTGGGGCCGTAGACGTTGTGCAGCCAGGTGGGGGCCGCCGCGTTGTGCCGGTACCAGCGGCGGATCAGCCGGGCGTTGAGCTGCTCGCCGCCGACCAGCAGCTGTCCGACCCCGGCGAAGCAGGACGGCTCCGTGTCCACCACCGCGTTGAACAGCGCCACCGTGACGAAGGCCGTGTCGATGCGCTCCCGCAACAGGGCGGCGGCCAGCCGGTGCGGCGTCTGGACGGCCTCGTCACCGAGGACGACGCAGCAGCCGCCGGTCAGCAGCGGCACCCAGACCTCGAAACTCAAGGCGTCGAACGCCGGATTGGACAGGCAGGAGTAGCGGGCTCCCCGCTCGATGCGGATGTACCCCGGGCTCGCCAGCCGCAGGATGCCGGCGTCCCGCACCTCGACGCCCTTGGGGCGGCCGGTCGTGCCCGAGGTGTAGAAGAGGAAGGAGACCGGCGCCCCGGTGAAGACCGCCTCCCGGTCGCCCGGTCCGGCCGCCAGCAGCGCCGCCGCCGCCAGCGGGCGCACCCGGCCCGGCAGGTCGTCGGGTGCCGTCCCGCCGTGGACCACGGCCACGCTGGACGAGTCCGTCAGGATGTGGCGTCGGCGTTCCGCCGGGCTCTGCGCGTCCAGCGGGACGACCAGGGCACCGAGCCGAAGGACGCCCAGCATGACGCAGACCAGCTGCCAGGAGCGCGGCAGGCAGACCGCCACCGCCTCACCGGGGCGGACGCCGGCACGGCGCAGCCCGTGGGCCACCGCCGCGGCGGCGGCCTCCAGGCCCGTGTAGTCCAGCCGGACGTCGCCGTCGACCAGCGCGACGGCCCGGGGGGTGCGCAGGGCCTGCTCGTGCACCGCCAGGGCGAGGCCGGTGGCCGTGGGCGTGACGGGGGCTGCGCCCGCGGCGCTCTCGGCGGGCATCAGGCCTCCCCGGCGGACGCGGCGGACACGGCGGACGGCTGTCCGGGTACGGGCGCAGCCGGGGCGGGCGGCGGCGGGAGCGCCGGGTGGCGGTCCAGTTCGGCCGCGATCAGCTCGGCGATCCGGGGCACCGCCGCACTCTCCAGCAGGTCCCAGTGCCCGCCGGCGACCGGCTCGACCAGCAGGCCGCCGCCGGCCCGCCGCTGCCAGAACGCGCGTACGGCACGCGCCAGTTGCTCCTCCTGCTCCCGGTCCGCGTTCCCGGCGGCCGACGCGTCCCCGGCGGCCTCGACCAGCACCAGCCGGGCCGGTGAGGGCGGCGTCCGGTAGTCGCGGGCGGTCATCCGGTTGTGGTTGTAGATGCGGAAGTACCGGTCGATCTGCTCGTCCTCGATCCCCGGGTACATCCCGTTGAACCTGATGAGCTTGTCGCGGAACTCGGCCATCGGCACGGGCTCGATCGAGGCGAGCTGCTCCGTGTCCTCGGTTCCGTGGGTGTCGAGCAGCACCACGCTGAACCGGGTGTGCCCGGCCCGGGCCAGTCGGCGCCCCATCTCGTGGGCGACCAGGCCGCCGTAGGAGAGCCCGCACAGCACCAGCGCCTCGTCCGGACGGGGGTCGACCAGCGCCAGGTACTGCTCCGCCATGGCCTCGACCGTGGGCAGCGGCGTCTCCCCGGGGTTGATCCCGGGCGACTGCACCCCGAGGACGCCGACCCGGTCGGGCAGCGCCGCGGCCAGCGGCAGGTAGCAGAAGGCGGTACCGCCGGCCGGGTGGACGCAGACCACCCGCTGTCGTCCGTCCCCCCGCCGGAACTCGACCAGGTTGCCGTCCGGTGCGCCCGACGCCCCCGCCCGGAGCCGTTCGGCCAGGGCCTCGATGGTCGGGTTCTGCACGAGATCGCGGATCGGCAGGGTCTCGCCGAACTCCTCACGGACGGCCAGGGCGACCTTGATGGCGGATATCGAAGTGCCGCCCAGATCGAAGAAGTTGTCGGATATCCCGATGCCGGGGTGGAGCAGCACCCGCCGCCAGATGGTGTGCAGCGTCATCTCCACGTGGTCCCGAGGGCTCGCCGTGTTGACCCGGGCACGGGTCGCGGAGCGGGCCGCGTCCAGCAGCGCGGCGCGGTCCGGCTTGCCGCTGCGGTTGAGCGGCAGCCGCGGCAGTTCCACGAAGAGCGCGGGGATCATGTAGTCCGGCAGCCGCCGCGCCAGGGCGGCACGCCACTCGTGCGGTCGGCGCGGCTCGGCGTCGCCCCGGCCCAGGCCCGCCACCAGGCGCAGCTCGCCCGCGGCGTCGCGGTCGGCCAGCACCGCCGCCTCCCGCACGCCGGGGAGGGCCAGCAGTGCGGCCTCGATCTCCCCCGGCTCGATCCGGAAGCCGCGCAGTTTGACCTGGTCGTCGCCGCGGCCGAGGTACTGGGCGTTGCCGTCCGGAAGCCAGCGGGCGAGGTCCCCGGTGCGGTACAGGCGTTCACCGGGCAGGAAGGGGTCGTCGACGAAGCGCTCGGCGGTCAGGTCCGGGCGGTGCAGGTAGCCCCGGGCCAGGCTCGCCCCGCCGAGGAAGACCTCGCCGGTCACCCCGGTCGGCACCGGCCGGAGCCGCCGGTCGAGCAGGTAGAGGCGGGTGTTGTCGAGGGGGCGGCCGATCGGGCACGGCCGGTCCAGCGGCCGCGGGTCAGTGTAGGCGGTGCTGTACAGGGTGGCCTCGGTGGGCCCGTAGCCGTAGCAGACGCGCAGGCCGGGCAGCGCCTGCTGAAGGCGGTGCAGCGCCTTCTCCGGGAGGGACTCCACCCCGGTCAGCAGTTGACGGAGCACCAGCCCGTCCAGGCGCGCCTCGGGGTCCTCGTCGATCCACGTGACGTAGGACGGCGGCAGGAAGGCCTGCACGACGCGGTGCTCGCGCATCCAGCCCAGCAGTTCCTCCGGGTCGCCGCGCAGCTCGTCGGGGACCAGGTGCAGCACGGCGCCGGTGGTGAGCGGCATCAGCAACTCGTGCACCGAGGCGTCGAATCCGATGCTCGACCAGGCGGAGGCCGCCTCGCCGGGGGTGGCCCCGAAGCGCGCCAGCCAGGTGTCGAAGAGGTTGAGGACGCTGCCGTGGGTCACCGCCACGCCCTTGGGGCGGCCGGTGGAGCCGGAGGTGTGGATGACATAGGCGAGCTGCGACGGCCGGACGGTGATCTCCGGCGCGTCGTCGCGCTCCGCCTCGGCCTCGACCGCCCGCACCGGCTGCCAGTCC
This sequence comes from Kitasatospora sp. NPDC058063, assembly GCF_042885395.1. Classification (NCBI taxonomy): domain Bacteria; kingdom Bacillati; phylum Actinomycetota; class Actinomycetes; order Kitasatosporales; family Streptomycetaceae; genus Kitasatospora; species Kitasatospora sp. NPDC058063. The sequence continues at coordinate 62,233 of NZ_JBHVSD010000005.1, read as the reverse complement.
CCGGGCGGCACGTCGGCGTCGCTGAGCACCAGGGCCGGCGCCGCGTCCTCGACCATCGCGGCCAGCCGCTCGACCGGCTGACCCGGGTCCAGCGGCAGGTAGGCGGCGCCCGCCTTGAGGATGCCGAGGACGCCCACCACCAGCTCGGTCGAGCGCCCGGAGTGCAGGCCGACCACCTGGTCCGGGCCGAGGCCTCGGGCGATCAGCGCGTGCGCCAGCCGGTTGGCGCGGCGGTCGAGCGCGGCGTAGTCGAGCCGCTCCCCCTCCCGGACCAGGGCCGGACCGGTGGGGCGGGTCCGGACCTGGGCCTGGAAGCGCTCGACCAACCCGGCCGGGGCGGCAGCGGCGGGCGTCGCCGGCCCGTGGTCGCGGTCGTCCCGGTGGGTGCCCTCGCCGTGGTGATCCCGGTGGGTGCCCTCGCCTCGGTCGTCCCGGTGGGCGGCGCGGTCGGCGCCACTCCACTCCGACAGCACCCGGCGGCGCTCCTCCTCGTCCATCAGCTCCAGCTCGTCCACGCCCAGGTCGGGCCGGTCGACCAGCTGGGCCAGCACGCGGAGCAGATAGCCCGCGTAGCGCTCGGCCGTCGGGTGGTCGAACAGCGCGACGGCGTAGTCCAGATGGCCGACCACCCGGCCGTCGTCCTCCTCCGCCAGCGACAGGGCCAGGTCGAACTTGGCCCCGGCGTACGGGATGCCGAGCGGCTCGACCTCGATCCCGGGCAGGTCCAGCAGGCCCTTCCGGGAGGGCTGCCAGGCGACCATGGTCTGGAACAGCGGGGTGTGGGCGGTGCTGCGCGGCGGGTTGATCAGCTCCACGACCCGCTCGAACGGCAGGTCCTGGTGCTTCAGGGCGGCCCGCAGCGACCCGCGCACCTGTTTCAGCACGGCCGACCCGGTCGGCGAGTCCGCCAGATCGACCCGCACGGCCAGGGAGTTGACGAAGAATCCGATCAGGTCGGAGAAGGTGCCGCGGCGGCGGTTCGCCGTCGGGACGCCGACGACGATGTCGCTCTGGCCGGTCAGCCGCGACAGCACCACGGACCAGCCGGCCAGCACGGCCGTGAACAGGGTTCCGCCCTGCCGGCGCGCGAGCGACGTGAGGGCGGTGCCGAGTTCCCCGTCGATGGAGAGCGGCACCCGGCCGCCGCGGTGGTCCTGCTCCGGCGGTCGGGGGCGGTCGGTGGGCAGTTCGAGCAGGGCCGGGGCGCCGGCGAGGGCTTCCCTCCAGTGGGCGGCCTGCACCGCCGGTTCGTCCCCGGACGCCCACTCCCGCTGCCAACGGGTGTAGTCGGCGTACTGCAGGGCCAGCGGCGGCAGCGGGGAGTGCGCGGCGCCGGCACGGAAGGCCGTGTACAGCGTGCCGAGTTCGCGCAGCATCACGGTCATCGACCAGCCGTCGAAGACCGCGTGGTGCAGGGTCAGCAGCAGCACGTGGTGCCGCTCGGCCAGGACGATCAGGCGCCCGCGCGCCAGCGGGCCGCGGCTCAGGTCGAAGGGCGTGTCGGACTCCGCGCGCTGCAGGGCGGTGACGCGCGCCCCGGCGTCCGGGAGCCCGGTCAGGTCGTCCACCGCGAGGGTGTAGCCGGAGTCGGGGGGACCGATCAGCTGGTGGAGACCGTCTCCGCCGGCGACCAGCCGGGTGCGCAGCACCTCGTGACGGGAGACCAGTTCGTCGAGCGCGCGGGCGAGCACCGCCCGGTCGAGGGTTCCGCGCAGGGTGAAGGCCAGGGTCTCGTTGTACGCGGCGTTGGCGCCGTCCAGCTGGGACAGCGCCCAGAGCCGCTGCTGTCCCGGCGCGGGCTCCGGGAGCCGGACCCCGGCCGCCGCCGGGGTGTCGGCCCCGCGCGCGGGACGCGTGTCCGCCTGGTCGGTGGTGGTGCCGTGGGGCTCGTACGTCTCCGACAAGGCCAGACCTTTCCTGGGGGAGGGTCGTTGCGGGGGTCGACGGCGCGGTGGCGGTGCGTGGGGGGAGCGGCCGGTGACCCCGGTGGTGCGGATCGGATCGCCTGGACCGGGGCCCCGATCGGATCGCTCGAATCGCTCGGATCGCTTCGAACGCGCGCGGAACCCCGGGGTGACGGACGGTCGGCATCCGTTGGAGCCCGGGCGGTCCAGGGCGGCACACAAGGGTGCCCGTGAAGCCGGCGATGACGACGTGCAGTGGATCAACGCCTCTGGACGCATAGTTAAGATGACTAATTCGGCCGGGGCAAGAGCCTGGATCTTCTTCCCCCGTCCGTCCACGCGCCCGCCGCCACCGGAGCACACCGGTCCGTCACCGGAGCACACCGCCCGTCCATCGCGTTGCCCGGCCGTCGCGTTGACCGACCGTCGCGTTGCCCGGCCGTCGCGTTGCCCGCACGAGCCGCGATCAAGGATGATGCTCCGCCGTGACGTACCTCATCCTCGGCGTGCTGGGCATGATCGCCCTCGCCATCGTCCTCAGGTTCCGCAGGAACAGGGCCCGGAGCTGGGCGCTGACCGAGTTCGACGCGCCCACGTACGGCATGGCCCCCCGCGACCGGCTCGACCCGGGCCGAGCCGGGCCGCCACCGCCCCCGCACCTCCGGCAGGAGTCCCTGGCGATCGCCGAGGCGGCCTGGGCCGGGGACTGGAGGCCCGCCGCCGCGTACGTCGAGGCCGCCGGGCAGGACTGGGACGAGCGCTGGTACCGGCTCGACCTGCTGGACTCCATCGCCGACCGGAACGACGGCTGGCTGAAGACCTGGCGCGCGGCCGAGCCGGGCAACTGCGACGCGGCCACCCTGGAGGCCGGCCGGATGGTGCAGGCGGCCTGGACGGTCCGCGGCTCCCGGGACACCCACAAGGTGCCCGAGGAGGCCATGCTGACCTTCCGGGCCATGCTGCCCGCCGCCGTCGAGGCCGCGAAGCGGGCCGCCCTCCTGGCCCCCGCCGACCCGGGCCCCTGGGTCGTCATGGTGACCGCCGCCCGCGGCGCGCAGTACCCGCCCAAGCAGTTCGAGGAGCTGTGGCGCGGCCTGGTCGAGCGGGCGCCGTTCCACTACGAGGGCCACTGGCAGGCCATGCAGTACTGGTGCGCCAAGTGGTCCGGCTCGGACAAGAGGATGCTGGCCTTCGCCAAGCGGGCGCTCAGGAAGGCCCCGGCCGGCAACCCGCTGCCCGGCCTCTACCTGCAGGCGCTGTACGAGCTGGAGCTGCGCGGCGCCCTCGGCACCACGCTGGCCGGCGAACTGGGCAGGGACCCGGTGCGCAAGGTCGCGGCCGCGCTGGCCCGGGTCCGCCCGGACCACCACCGGCTGCCGCACCTGCGGCACCTGCTCGCCCACTACGCGGGCATCGCCGGGCTCCACCGCATCGCCGTGGAGCAGTTCCGGGCGATCGGACCGTGGTGCGGCAGCCCGCCGTGGACCCGCACGGACGACCCGGCGCTCGCCTTCGACCTCGCCCGCGGCGCCGCCGTACGGCTGTCGGGCGCGAAGCCGACGCCGGCCCTGCTGCGACCGAAGGCCGGGCTGCCGGACAGCGCATAGGAATCCGGGAGGACCTGGCGGTCGAGCCACGACCGTCCAGCGAGCACCCACGGAAGAGGCCGCCCCGCCGAACGACGGGGCGGCCTCTTCCGTGGGTGCGATGACGGCCCGATGGTGCGACCGGGCGAACGAATGCGGCGGCTTCTTCGGTTCACCGTCCCGGGCGGGGAATTCGTGAAAGGAAAGTTCCCTGGTCACAAGGGGTGCGGGACGGCCCGATCCGTGGAGTGTGCACGTCATTTCAAGGGCTTGTCCCCTTATTGGGCCGAGGGCCGTACGAGGAATTCGCCCCTTGCTCACGTGACTCGCGCAAGTCCCTTCCGTTCCCGGATCGAATCTGACAGCATCGTCCGCTATCCGGTGACCGAATGCCGGTGATCACTGCGCCGGTCGGGCCCGTGGGGTGCCCGTCCGCAGCCGACGTCCCCGGACCGGATCGACCGGCGGGCCGGGATGCGACCGGGGCGCAACCGGGGAGGAACGTGATGCACGGCTTCGTTGTGCGCAGGCTGCGCCACGTGGAGGAGAAGTGACCGCCCGGGCCGGCACCCCCGTGCCCACCCGCGACTCCGCCCACCGTCCACCGCGCTGGGTCCGCACCAGGCTGCGGGCGAACCCGCTGTCGGCGCTGCTCATGGCGGCCCTCGCGTTCGTCACCGTCTTCCTCGCGGCGGCCCTCCCCCGCATCGCGGACCGGGGCGCGGACACGGCACTCCAGGACTTCGTCAGCGGGAAGGGCCCCAACCAGACCAGCCTGCAGACCACTTCCAGGACCCGGGACGACGACAGCGCAGTCGAACTCGACCGGGTGCAGCGGCAACTGGTCGAACAGGTCGGCCGGCGGCTGACGCCGTCCCGAGCGGGGCAGGCCTACGGTGCCCGCGCCCTGGGCGACCACTCCATGGCCAATCCGGGGTACGCCCACATCTCGGACAAGGAGCCCTACCCGGCCCTCAGCCTGCTCCACCTGCACGACCTGGCCGCCCGGGCCACCCTCACCGACGGCACCTGGCCGACCCCCGGCGCCGTCGGCGGTCCGCTGCCGATCGTGGTCAGCGAGAGGGCCGCCGCGACCATCGGCATCAAGCTCGGTGACGTCATCGACAACGGCGTCGAGAGCTCCGGCGCCAGGCGGACCACCGTGGTGGTCGGCCTCTACCGGGTCAACGACCCCCAGGACCCGTTCTGGGACGACCTCGGCTGCCCGGCCCGCGCCTGCCTGAACACCAAGCCCGACCACGAGCACTGGACGACCAGCGGGTTCGTCGACGGCGGCAGCCTGCCCGCGCTGGTCCGCTGGGGTTCGACCGCCGAGAACTTCTGGCGGCTGCCCGTCGACCCCGCCTCGCTGCACGCCGACCGGATCGACCGCACCCGCGACGTCATCCGCTCCTTCCTGACCGGGAGCGACGCCACCGCCCTCCTCGACGCGACCGGACGCGCCGACCTGCAGACCGTCTCCGGCCTGCCCGACGTCCTCACCCGGGCGGACGAGCGCTACCGGGCCTCGCTGCCGCTCAGCGCGATCGGCCCGGCCGGCGTCGCGGGCGTCGCCGCCGTGGTGCTGTTCCTGGCCGCCGCGCTCACTACGGACCGGCGCGCCGCCGAGATCCGGCTGCTCCGGGCCCGCGGCGGTTCCCTCGCCGGGGTGCTGCGACGGCTGATCGGCGAGGGAGCGGTCACCGTCCTGCCCGCCGCCGTGCTCGCCACGACCCTCGCCCTGGTGCTGCTGCCCACCCCCCGGTGGGACCGCGCGGTGGCGGCCGCCCTGGTCGCGACCCTGATCGCGCTGCTGGCCTTTCCGGTCCGCGCGGCCCTGCTGTGGTCCCGTCGACGGCCGGCCGGCGGCCGCCGCCGACTGGTCGGCGAACTCGCCGTCCTGGCGGTCACCGCCGCGGCCGTGGCGGAGGTCCGGCGCCGGGGTGTCGGCCACCCCGGGGCCGGGGTGGACCCGCTGCTGGTCGCCGCGCCGCTCCTGCTCGCCGTCACCGGCGGACTGGTCCTGGCCAGGATCGAGCCGGTGGTGGTCGGCCGGCTGGCCGCCCTCGCCGGCCGGGGCCGCGGCCCGATCGGCTTCCTCGGCCTCGCCCGGGCCGCCCGCGACGGCTCGGGCCGCCGCAAGCCCTCCGTACTGCCGCTGCTCGCCCTGCTGATCGCCGTCACCACGACCGGCTTCGGCGCCACCGTGCTCGACACCGTCGACCACGTGCGGACCCGCGCCGCGCGCATCACCACGGGCGGGGACATCGGCGTCTCCCTCCCGGACTACGCCACCCTGACCGAGCCGTTCACCGGGGCCGCCGCCGCCCTGCCGGGCGTCCGGGCCTCGACCGCGGCCTGGATCGAGCCCAGAGCCCGCTTCTTCGCCACCGACCGGGACTACACCGAGGCCAACCTGGTGGTGGTGACCGACCCGGCGGCGTACGCCGAGATCGCCCGGGCCCTCGGGGCCGGCGGGTTCGATCCGGCGAAGCTGACCGGGACGTCCGGCGGCGGCCGGGACACCCCGGTGCCCGCCCTGGTCAGCCGCGACCTGGCCGAACGCCTGGCCGCAGGGCCGTCCCGGGTGCGCACGCCCAACGGCAACGACCTGCACCTCACCGTCGCCGGTGTCGTCGGCGCCACCCCCGCACTGCCGGACCCGGGCAAACCGTTCGTCGTCGTTCCCGCCGGCCCCGCCTGGGAACGGCTGCCGGACACCAGGCGGGTCAACACGTGGTTCGCCGTCGGCGACATCGACCCCGACCGGGTCAGGACAGTCCTGCGGGACAACAGCGGGGCCCGGCCGGTCGGCCTGGCCAAGCTGATCGCGGACGACGCCGCCGCCGTCGGCAAGGACACCCACGGCCTGCCCTCGGGATACACCGTGCACAGCAGCCGGGAGACCGCCGCCGCGCTCGGTGACGACCCGCTGCAGCACGCCGCCGGGCGGCTGTTCCGGTACGCGGCCGCCGCCGGAGCCGGATTCGCCCTGCTCGCCGTCCTGCTGACGCTCTTCCGGGCCGCACCCGACCGCACCGCCGTGCTCGCCCGGCTGCGCACCATGGGCATGCGGCCCCGGCAGGGGCTGGCACTGATCATGACCGAGGCGCTGCCGCAGACCCTGGCCGCGGCCGTCGGCGGCGGCCTGGTCGCACTGGCGGCGGTCGCCCTGCTGGGCGGCGCCTTCGACATCTCGACGCTGGTCGGCGCCAAGGTCGGGGACGTCGTCGTCCCCGTGCTGATGCCGGTGCTGCTGCCCACCGCGGGCCTGGCCCTGCTGGTCGGGCTCGGGGTGGTGGTGGAGACGCTGGTCGCCGGCCGGCGCCGGATCGCCACCGAACTGCGGGCGGGTGAGCAGTCGTGACACCGGGAGCGGCCGGGACCCCCGGTCTGCGCCCCGGGCGGCCCGGCTCCGGGGGCCGGGCCGCCGGACGCGGGGGTGCCGGACGCGGGGGTGCCGGACGCGGGGGTGCCGGACGCGGGGGTGCCGCGGTCAGTACTCGTTCTTGACGACGAAGTACGAGCCGCGGATGACACCGGCGAGCTTCGACTTCTGCCGGGCGAACTTGAACCGGGAGGCGAGCTCCTCCGGGATCTCCATCCCCTCCGAGAGCTTGAACCCGACCGCCCGCTTCTTGGCGTCGTCGACGGTGTACATCACGTTGACCGACAGCCCGCTCTCGTAGAAGACATAGGCCATGCGGATGTCCTCGACCTGGAAGGCCGTGGCCTCCAGCGGACGGGACGCGATGACGATGTCCCGTTCCTCCTTCAGGATCCGGTGCACCCAGTCGACGGCCTCCTGGGCGTCGCCGGCCGGCTCCACCGTGAAGACGTGGTCGTACTTGTTCCTGAAATAGCGGGCCTCGTTCGCCCGCAGACCGGCCAGCGCCTCCGCGACGGGTGACGACTCCAGGCCGACGGTCGAGACGGTGCCGAAATCCACGGTGTAGGTCATGGCGGGTTCTTCCTCATCGGCGTCGGTGGACGGCGGACGCCCCGGCACCCGCGCCGGAACGAGTACCTGCCTCGTCCCGCGTCCCACGTCCCGCTCCGAGCGCTGGTCACCGTGGACCGGGATGCCGTCGGCTCCCGCCAGTATGCGGGCCGGGTGGGGCCGGCTCCAGGTCATGAAGGTGGTGTCGCACTCGGTGAAGCCGCTCTCCGACCTGCCGGGACGGTGCGGCCGAGGTGCCGGAGGCCGCGGCGGACGTCCGTCGCACCGTGCCCGGCGCCGTCCTCGTCCCGTCGGCGTCGCGGGTCACCAGGTGACAGGCAGTGCGTGGAGACCGTAGACCTCGTTGTTCACGCGGTAGGGCACGTCCTCGGCGGGGCACGCGAGCGCGAGGCCGGGCAGTCGCCGCAGGAGCGCGGGCACGGCGATCCGCAGTTCGGCGCGGGCCAGTGGTGCACCGAGGCAGTGGTGCGCGCCGTGCCCGAAGGCCAGGTGCGACACGGGTTTGCGCGCGATGTCGAAGAGGTCCATCCCGGCGCCGAGCGCCGGGTCGCGGTTGGCCACCGGCAGTTGACAGACGACCTGGTCACCGGCCTTGATCGGCACGCCGCCGACCTCGGTGTCGCACCGCGCGGTCCGGGCCAGCGCGGTGCTGGACACGGACAGGTACCGCAGCAGCTCCTCGACGGCGGTGTCGATCACCGGCTCGCCCTCGGCGGCGTCGCGCAACCGGTCGGCCTGCTCCGGGTGCGACAGCAGGGCGAGCACGCCCAGGCCGATCGTGTTGGACACCGTGACGTGGCCGGCGAGCAGCAACAGCTCGCAGACGCCGACCAGTTCGGAGTCCGACACCGCGCCGCCGTGCTCCCGGACGAGCATGCCGATCATCCCGTCGTCCGGGCTGCGCCGCTTCTCCGCCACCAGGGAGGCCATGTACGCGCGCGATTCCCGGCCGGCCGCGATTCGTTCCTCGATGGGGAGCCCGAGATCCAGCGTGGTCCGGGACCAGTGGTGGAACTGCCCCTGGTCGGGGTCGGGAACGCCGAGCATCGCGCAGATCACCCCGAGCGGCAGCGGCAGGGCGAAGTCGGCCATCAGGTCCGCCGCGGGACCCCGCGACTCCATGGCGTCGATCAGCTCGCCGACCAGGGTGCGGATCATCGGCTCCAGTGAGCGGATCCGCTTCCCGGTGAACTCCGGCGTCAGGACGTGGCGCAGCCGCGTGTGCTCCGGCGGGTCCATGTTGAGGAGCTCGTTCGGCAGGACCGGAGCGCGTCGCGGGTCGTACATCGCGAACGTCTCCTGGTCGGCCAGCACGCGCCGGACGTCGGCGTGCCGGGTGACGAGCCAGTACTCACCGACCCGGTGCAGCCAGAAGTCCTGGACGCGCCGAACCCGGTCCCCGCGCTGGGCCTCACCCAGTGCCGGGCCCGGACCGAGCCCGTCGCGACGGTAGAAGATCGAGATCGGCGGCACTTCCCGCTGCTCACCCATGGAACCTCCCGTGATCACCCGGCACCCATGTGCCGACACCGCTTACCGACACCCGCGTGCCGATTCCGACTTCCCGATACCCGGGCGCTCGTGCCGCTGCGCGCTTCGGCCGCGGTCCTGTGCGGCGCGCGGGGGCGCGGAGACCTCGAACCCACCCCCTCCCCCGAGCCGGAGCCGCCCCCTGTCCCGCCCCGGTCCCGCCCCCTGCGTCCGCCCCCTCCCCGGCCGTTCCGCGGGGTGCGTCATTTTCCGGGAACCCCTTGACAGGTATAGACCACTCCGCTTGAGTCTGGGTCAGCCCCGCACCGGCCCGCACCCCGGTCGGCCCGTCCCCCACGACGTGCCCCCACCCGCGGGGCCCGGCTCCCCTGCCCCGACGTCCCTACCTCCACGACCGTGCGGCCCCACACCGCACAAGGGGTGATCAAGTGTCCACGAAACGCCTGCTCGCACTGCTCTCCGCCGTCGCCACAGCGCTGGCGGTGGTCCTGCTGCTGCCCGCGGCCAACGCCAGCGCCGCCGTCTGCGCCACGCCCTGGAACTCCTCGGCCGTCTACACCGGCGGCGCCGCCGTCTCCTACAACGGCCACAACTGGCTCGCCAAGTGGTGGACCCAGAACGAGCCGCCCAGCACCGGAGGCTCCGGCGTCTGGTCCGACCAGGGCGGCTGCGGCACCGGCCCGACGACGACCCCGACCGCCACGCCGACGGCCACGCCCACGTCCACCGGCACGCCGAACCCGAGCGGATTCCCGGTCAGCCAGGCCCAGTTCGACCAGATGTTCCCGAACCGGAACCCCTTCTACACCTACCAGGGCCTGATCGACGCCCTCGCCGCCTACCCCGCCTTCGCGGCCACCGGCACCGACACCGTCCGCAAGCAGGAGGCCGCGGCCTTCCTCGCCAACGTCAACCACGAGACCGGCGCGCTGGTCTACGTGGTCGAGCAGAACACCGCCAACTACCCCCACTACTGCGACACCTCACAGCCGTACGGCTGCCCGGCCGGCCAGGCCGCCTACTACGGGCGCGGCCCGATCCAGCTGAGCTGGAACTTCAACTACAAGGCGGCCGGCGACGCCCTCGGCATCGACCTGCTGCGCAACCCCAACCTGGTGCAGACCGACCCGGCCGTCGCCTGGAAGACCGCGCTCTGGTACTGGAACACCCAGAACGGGCCGGGCACCATGACCCCCCACAACGCGATCGTCAACGGCTACGGCTTCGGCGAGACCATCCGCAGCATCAACGGCTCACTGGAATGCAACGGCGGCAACCCCGCACAGGTGCAGAGCCGGATCAACGCCTACCAGCGCTTCACCCAACTGCTCGGCACCGTACCGGGCAACAACCTGAGCTGCTGAGCACCCGGCCCGACCGTCGTGGGCGCACTGGCGCCCGGAGCCAAGGCACCGACATCACGGTGGCCGGCGGCGCGGCCGCGCCAGCCGCTTACGACGGCCCCAGGCACCGGCCGCGGTCGCCCCTCACGCGCGGGACGGCCCCGGCCCCGATAGCCTGGGGGCGAGCCCGTACACCGTCCTCGTCCGAGGGGTTGATCGATCATTCTCCACGCACTCGTCGGCCGGCTCGGGATCGTCGCACGGGCGTTCCCCGCCGTGTGCCGTCGGGTCGGGGTGGCCGGGGCCGTCCGGTTGGGTGCTGGTGAGCTGCTCTTCGACCTGCGCCACGGCACCGAGACCGGCATCGACGTGGTGGCCCGGCACGAGGGTGCGAGCCCCTGGCTGTTCGCCGAGCTGGTACGGGTGCTGCCCCCGGACGGTCGGCGGGTGCTGCTCGACCTCGGCGCGGGCAAGGGCCGGGCGCTGCTGCTCGCCGCGCGGCACGGGTTCCGGGAGGCGGTCGGGGTGGAGCTGTCCCCGGAGCTCTGCGCCGTGGCCCGGGCGAACCTGCGTGGGCGCCGGGCCGGGGCCGGCAGCTGTCGGACCGAGGTGCACTGCGCGGACGCGGCCGGGTTCGAGGTGCCGGACCGGGTCGACACCGTCTTCCTCTTCGACCCGTTCCCCGAGGACACCCTGCGGGCCGTCGTCGGACGGCTGACCGCCTCGCTCGAGCGGGCCCCCAGGGAGGTCCACGTCCTGTACCAGCATCCGAGGCTCGCCCGGGTGCTGACGGAGGCGGGGTTCGCCCCGGTCTACCGGATCGGCTCCGAGGGGATGGTGCTGCGCCGCGACGGCCGGGCCGACGGGGCGACGGCTCCGGCTTCCGGTGCCGCGTACAGGCGGGACAGGAAGTCGTAGAGCAGCAGTTCCTGTGCCCGGGCGGCGGAGCGCAGCACCCGGTTGGCGTGCAGGTGGACGTAGTTGCCCGCCAGGGCGGCGATCGGGGTGCCGATCTGCCCGGTCCGCACCCCCTCGCGCAGCTCCGCCGCGAGGGACCGGACGGCGGCGGACGTGTCGTCCGCCGGGCCCGGGCCCGCCAACAGGTTTTCCAGGGCAGCGCGTTCGCGGCGGAAGCGGTCGCCGATCCCGCGTCGCACGGCCTGGTCCACCCGGAACTCGGCGCGGAAGCGGTCGCGGGCCGCGCTGACCAGGGCGCGTTTCTCGGCCCGCGGCAGGCCAAGTTCGGTCAGCAGCCGGTCGATGCCGACCAGCGCGGCCCGCCAGCGGGAGTCCGTGCCGCCCTCCGCACCGAGCGACTCGACGGTGCGCAGCGCGGCCTCGCTGTCCTGCCGGAACAGGAGTTCCGAGAGCCGGATGCCGTCCGGCCCGCCGTAGCGCTCGATCTCCCGCTCGTAGGTGTCGAGTTGGACGCGCCGGACGACACCCTCCGCGAGCAGCGGCTGCGCCGCGTCGTACAGCACCGGCAGGACGTCGGCGGCCAGGCGCCGCCGGTCGCCGTGCAGCCGCACCCTGAGGTGCCACTCCGGGTCGGCGTAGCGGACGTAGAACCAGCTGTCCGCAGCGCCCTCGGCGAGGGCGCTGCGGACGAGCGGCCGGACGACCCGGCGCAGGGTTTCGTCGGCGCCGGCCGAACCGGTGTAGAGCTTGGCGTAGAGCCACTCGGAGCCGGGCGGGAAGCTCCGTACGCACGGTCGCGCTTCGTCGGCACGCGGTGGCCCGGGGTCGGCCCGGCGCGCGGGCGGGTGCGCCCGCGGATACCCGGGCGGGTGCGCGCCGGTACGGACGAAGGGGACCACCACCTCGTGGGTGAACCGCCCCTCGGGGCCGCGGGCGAGCACCTCCTCGTCGCCGAGGAACAGCTCCGCCATGGTGGCCGTGGAGCGGCCGTCCAGCAGCCTGGCCGCCATGTCGAGGAAGACGGTGTTCTCCAGGTCGACGGGCAGCAGCCGGTCGCCCTCCGCCACAGCGACCCACCGCGGCAGACCCAGCTCCCGGCGCAACTCCTGTACGGCGACGAACCGTTCGCTCGGGGACTGCACCGCGAAGCGCGCCAGCCGGCGCTCGGTCAGGTTCCAGCGCGCCCGGGCGAGCACCAGGCGCCCGGAGACGATCCGCGGCAGGTACGGCGCGGCGGCGAGCGGCCCGAGGACGGCGTCCAGCCCGTGCGCCTGCTGCGGGGCCTGCAGGGCGCACAGGAAGCGGTACAGGCCGAGGTTCGCGGGGGCGGCGAAGTGGTGCGCGGACGTCAGGCGCGGGAGGACCTCGGCCCCCAGCCGGGTGGAGCGCAGCGCCAGGCGGTCGCCGTCGGGGACGAGGGTCAGGTCGGCCAGCGGGATCTGCTGGTCGGGCGGCGCCCCGGAGCGGCCGAGGCAGGGGATTTCGTGGCCGCGCAGCAGCGGCCGCCGCAGGACGTTGCCGATCCGCTCGCCGGGCAGGTGGGCGATCTCCGCGAACACCGCGTCCGGCCTGAGCGCCTCCTCGGCCCGCAGATGGGCCCGGACGCACCGGGTGAGGTCGTCGCCGTCGTGGCAGAACCGGCCCAGCAAGTACGCCCCGGAGGGTCCGCCCAGGGCGGATATGTGCACCCGGTAGCGCCCCCGCGCCACCGCCTGCGGACTTTCGGCGAGGATGCTCGCCACGACACCGAAGGAGTCGGGCAGCGGCGGCCGGTCGATGGTGCTCTCGTCGGCGGCTGTGAGCGCGTCGAGCCGTTCCGGGCCGAGGGCGAGTTCCCGCGCGCCGGTGCGCATCGCCTCGCCCAGCCAGGTCAGCAGCAGCCGGTGCCGCCCGTCCCAGCGCTTCTCGCCGTCCACCGGCCGGCCGGAAGCGTCCTGGCCGCCGAGGTCGAGGCCCTCCGGGTCGAGGCCGTCGAGGCCGAAGCCGTCCAGGCCCGGGCCGGCCAGGTCGAGGCCGGCGAGCAGCGGTTCGGCGGCGGCCATCGGGGCGGCCCGGACGGGGAACCCGAGGCCGGACTCCGGGTCCAGCGCCTCGCACAGCGGTACCTCGCGGGCGCCGTAGCGGGTCCGGTAGGCCGCGGTGAACCGCGCGAGCTGCGGGTCCGGGCGGGTGCCGCCCAAGCGGTGGAGGAGCCGGGCGCCCCGGAGCACCTCGGCGGCCACCGCACGCCCCAGCACGGCCCGCGCGGCCGGCTTCACCAGGTCGATCCGGAACAGCCCGGACGGCCCGGACGGGTCCGCCGCCACCGGTGGGCGGGTGAGCAGCGCCGCCGCGCGGGCGTAGTGGCCGGACGCCTCGCCCGGCGGCCGCCGGTCCGCCGTGGCGAGCTGCCGCCGGGCGGCGTCCAACGCGGCCGTGACGGGGCCGAGCCCGGCCCGTTCGGCGAACGGCCGGACCTGGGCGAGCAGGTCCGCCAGTGGCTCGGGCCCGCTCACGGGTAGTTCGAGCTCGGGGACGAGGATCTGGTGCTCGATCAGCTCCTCGACGGCCCGGCCGGCTTCCCCGGGCTCGACGTCCGGTTCGGCGGCGACCACGGCGGCGACGAGTTCGTCCGGACGGGCGCCGGGGCCCGCCCGGTCGACGGCGGCGAGGAGCCACGGCACGGGCTCGACCTCGACCAGCCGATGGGTCGGGCCCGCGTCCGTCCGGAGCACCTCGACGTACCGGAGCCGCCCGGCGCTCCGGTACAGGCTGGAGTTGGGCCGGTGGACCAGGTGCCGTCGCACCTCCGGCCGCCGCCGCAGGTCGGCGGTCAGCGCGCCGAGGTAGCCGAAGTCCAGGCCGGTGCGGCGCCGGTAGGAGGAGGACGGTCCGAGTTCGAGGGCGGTCGGGCCGTCCGCCGTGGGGTCGACCGAGCCGACCGAGCAGCCGGCGAAGAGCCCGAACGGGGTCGGCCTGGCGGACATCCGGGCGAGGTAGCGCAGCAGGCTGTGCTCGGCGTTCCGGCCGCGCCGGCTGTCGGGCGAGTGCTCCCAGGCGTCCAGGCCCGCGGTGAGTGAGGAGGAGGCGACGGACAGCGCCTCCCGGACGTCGGCACGGCCGTACAGCGCCCGCAGCCGTGCGCGCACCCGCAGCCGGTCGCGCCGGACTGCGGCGTCGACCAGGTCCGGCTGCCCGCCGCACCGCGCGGCGGCCAGTCCCTCGCCCAGGCCCAGCAGGGCCTCCAGGGGCAGCAGCGGGGTGCGGAGCACGAAGAACTCGGCGGCCTCCCAAGCCGGTTCGCCCTGCACGGGCCCACCCCGCACGGGCCCACCCCGCACAGGCTCACCCCGCACGGACCGGCCGGGGCCGGGCGCGTCGGACCCCACCGCCGGTCAGCTCCGGTCGCGCAGCCGGGCCCACCCGCGCCGGAGCAGGAACGGCCACAGCGGCGGGGCCGACAGCCCCTGGGCGAGCGGGCGCGGCCAGAAGAAGTTGACGTTCAGCGCCCAGGCCGAGACCACCGTCACCTGGTGGTACCAGCCCACCGGGATGTAGAGCGACTCACCGGCGTCCAGGGTGCACTGCCACCCGGTGGCGCGGCGGGCCCGCGGGAACCGCTCGTAGTCGGGGAGGTTGGGGTCGAAGCGGCAGTGCGTGATCTGCGGGATGCGGTAGACGCGCCGGGCCTGCGAGGGCGGATAGAGGACGAAGTGCTTGCGTCCGACGACCTGGACGTTGCAGTTCGGCGTCACGTCGCAGTGCAGCCCGGAGGAGGTCCCGAGCACGCCGCACCAGAGGTTGGTGTCGATCGGACCGCGTCGGTACCAGCCGGGCGGCGGCGCGTCGTCGAGCAGGTCCTCGGACAGCTGCCGGAGCTTCGCGTCGAGGTAGTACGAGCAGCGGAACCCGTCGGCGCACACCGCCCGGGTGATCTCACCGGCGCCGCTGCAGGACCGGGCGATCCGTTCCAGCCCGCCGGCGGTGTCCAGTACCCAGTCGAGGTACCGGCCGAAGGAGGTCCGCCCGCCGGCCGCGAGGTTCTGGAAGACGTTCCGCGGTGGCCCGTTCGTCTCCCGGACCGTCACCTCCCGCTCCCCCGCGACGGACCGCAGGTAGTCCGCGTCCCAGCGGTGCAGGGCCGGCCAGTCCCGGACGTTGCCCAGGACGACCCGGGGTTCGCCCTTGCGCAGCGGTGCGCGGAAGTCGTCGCGGCTGACGCGCGGGACGGCTCGGAGGGCCGTGCCCCGCCCTCCCGGGAGGCTCCGCGGCATCTACTCGGGCCCGCGCCGCGTACGGCGGGCCCGCCGGGATTCGGGTGCCCCGGGTGCCGACGCCGTCTCGTCGCAGGTCCACAGGCTCCAGCCCTGGGTGGTGAGCAGCGGGTCGTCGAGGTTGCCCACGGTGGACCGTTTCAGGTCGAGGGTCTTCTTGCCGTCCTTCGGATCCGTCGTGCGCTCCATGGTTCTCCTCCTTCGCAGCGAGGAACTCTCCGCCGGGTAGGCCTCGCGTCGGCGGGGCCTCGGGTCGGCGGGGCCTCGGATCGGCGGGGCTTCGGGTCAATCGCGGGGCGTCATTTCAGGAAGACCTCCCGCGCCAGCCTCATTCCGAGCAGCTCACGGAACTGCGCGCAGCCGTGCGTCTGCCGGTCGGGCCTGTCCAGCCGGGCCGAGAGCTCGGCCATCCGCTCGCTGTAGCCGTCCAGGGCGGCCATGTTCTCGACCTCGGTCACGATCATGACGTTCCAGTCGTCACGGCCGGTCGGCGGGGAGACCAGGATGCGGTAGTCGCGGATCAGCTTCTGCCGCTTGGCCTCCTCCATCAGGGGCTTCCAGCGCGCCCCCAGGTTTTCGAGGTAGGCATTGGTCAGGCCGGGCTTGGTCTGGGCGAACTGCACCGACCACACCGGCCCCTCGGAAAAGGCGAAGTCACCGGCGGCCATGGCGGTTTCGTTCTCGGTCATCAAATTTCTCGTTCCGGACGTTCGAGCACGGTTCGCCGGGCGTCCCCGTCCTGCAGGACGGCCCGCGCGGCGTCCCGCACGACGTCCCGCTCGGCGCACGGTTTCGAGGGGCGGGAGAGGGGCGCAATCGCGTACGGGACGGACAGGTGTCCCCCGACCGGACCGCCGTCCGGGCGGGCCACCCCTTCATGATGCTGCGGCGGACCCGGTCCCTCAACCGCTGGGGGAACGCGACGGAACGGCGGTGGCTCCGGCGGACTCACCGCCGAAGCCACCGCCGGAACCACCGAGGGCGGAGCCTGTCGCACGGAGAGAGGCTCTAGCGTGAACCGGCCGGCTCGATGAGCGCGCTGGTGACGATCGTCAGCGTGGCCGGCGCGTTGGTCGCGGGGTAGCCGTCCACCTCGCCGCTCTGGGTGCCGCGCACCGACCACACGAACGCGACCACGCCCTTGTCGTCCACGACGCGCTGCTGCAGCGTGAACGTGGCGTCCGGGAACGCGGTGCGGATCCTGGCGATCAGCTGGCGGGTCTCGTCCGCGCCCGTGGCGCGGTACCGCCGGGGCACGCTCTGCCGTTCTTCTGTTGCCATCACAGGTCTCCTGTCAGGATTGCGGGCACCGCACCGCCGGTCGGCGGTGCGACGTGCAGGGCGCGGAGCGCCGTCGCCGTGGTGAACAGTCGCCGCCAGTCCTCGGCGACGATGTCGAGGCCCGCGATCGATTCCGTCCACGACGTCTGTTCCCAGGGCTCCGTCAGCTGCGGCCGGGGCACCCGGAGGATCGGCACGACGGGCCAACTGCCGTCCGGTCGCTGCTGTTCCACCAGCCACCGGGTGCCGCTGGCGAGGGCCGCCCGGAGGGCCGGGCGGTCGCCTCCGGGCGGCGCCGTGAGCAGTTCGCCCAGCGCCTGGACGGCCAGCGCGGTGGCGAAGGCGGCGCACGCGCGGTTCGGCGCGGGTGCCCAACCGCCGTCCGGGCGTTGGGCGCGCAGCAGCCACCCGGCGGCTCCCGCCCGGGCCGCGGCCGCCCCGGGCAGGTCGGTGCGGCGGCTCAGCTCTCCGATCGCCTGCACCGCACGGCACGTGGTGTACAGTCCGCCCGCCCACCAGTAGGCCTCCCAGTTGCCCTCCGGGCGCTGCTGCTCCAGGAGCCGGCGCGCGGCACGCAGCGCCGCGCGCCGCTCCCGCTCACCGTCCAGGCCGGCCAGCAGCAGGGCGGCCACGGCGGTCACGCATGGGTGCGAGGAGGTCCAACCGCGCAGGTCGCCGGCGTCGGAGTGGAACCGGACGAGCCAGGGCTCCGGGTCCACGATGGTGGTGAACCCGCCGTCGGGTCGCTGCGTCGACAGCAGCCAGTCCACCGCCGGCCGCCACCGCTGCGGTTCGGGCGCGCCGATCCGGGTCAGGAACAGCAGGGCGTTCGCCGTGGAGTCGACGTCCACCGGCCACTGCCCGTTGTACCCCCACCCGGCTCCCGGAGCGCGGTTGGCGACCAGCCAATCGGCCGCGGCGGCAAGGGAGTTCACCGGAGTCGGGTGCGCCGGGGCCGGGGCGTCCGCCGCCGTGCCGACGGTCGCCAGGTTCCAGCCGACGTAGCCGGTGACCCAGGAGGTACTCTGCTGGCCGAGCAGCAGGAAGTCGCCCCAGCGGCCGGCCGGATCCTGTTCCCGCCGCAGGTAACGGGCCGCTGCCGCAAGGGAGCCGGCGATCGCGTCGGCGGTGGGCGCGGCCATGGTGGCGCCGGGGGCGGTGCCCCGCCGTGCCGCCGGACGGCCGCCCGGGGCCGCGGCGGCGCGCGCCCGGGCCAGCCCGTCCCGGCGCATCCGGTCGAGGTCCGCGCGCAGCCGGCGGACGGACTCGGAGAAGCCGATGAGGCGCTCCACCCAGCCCGCGGGCGGCAGGTCGGTCACCGCCGCCAGCGCACGGCACAGCTGCTCGGCGGCCTCGTCGAGGGTGTGTTCGGCGAGGCCGCCGTAGTGGAAGCGGCGGGCCGCGTCGGCGACCAGCTCGGTACGGGCGGCGCGGGTCGCCGAGGGGGTCAGGCCCAGCTCGGCGAGCAGCCGGGGGACGAGCTGCGAGGGGTGGCCGTGCAGGAAGTCCTCCTTCCAGTCGACGCATTCGCGGTAGCGGGCGAGCCCGGCGTAGAGGCGGCTCTGCGACTCGGTCACCGGCCCGACCGGCTCCGGCGTCCCGGCCAGCGCGGCGAACGCCTCAGTGGTGGTGTGTGCGAGCTCCGCCCCGGCGCCGGCCGGGTCCCAGGGGCGGCGGTACCCGGCGGAGAGCGACTGCCGGAACGGCTCCCCGCCCGGCAGGTCGTCCGCCAACTGCCGGGTGGCGAAACGCCGCAGGGACGCGCACTCCCGGTCGGCCCGGGCCGGTGCGCACTGGCCCCGGCTCTGCCGGAACCGAAGGAAGCGGGCCGCGCCGCCCGCCCGCGCGGCCAGTGCCACCCGTCGGGCCGCGCCCATCGGGACGGTCGCGAAGTACTCGTACAGCAGGAACGGCAGGTGGTCGAAGAGTGCCCCGGGGAGCGGCTGCGCCGGGTCCCACGGGCGGTCCTCGCGGCCGGGCAGGCCCGCCCACTGCTCGGCGAACACCCGGTCGGTGTCACGGGTCTCCATCAGCAGCAGCGTCACGGTCGCCTCCGTCCTAGGCCACGGACTCGGCGCGGTAGGCGCGGAGCAGCACGTCGGGGGCCTGGGCGCCGCCCGGGCCGGATCCCTCCACCAGCCGGTGGCCGAGGTACCGGCCGACCGCCGGCGGCACCCAGCCCGGCACCCCGTCCGACGGCACCGCGCGGCCCGGCCGCCACGGCTCGGGCGGCTCGTCGAGGCCGAGCGCGAGCAGGCCGTCCAGCCACGGGCCGTGCTGGTCGAACCAGTCCAGTTCGGCTGCGGAAACGCCGAGGTGCTCGGCCAGGCCGTACTGCGGGAGGGCCCGGCGCGAGGCCGCGATCGCCAGGCCGACCTGGCACAGGGCCTCGCCCGTGGTGCGCGCCGGGCCGGCGGCCCCCAGGACGCGGAACTGCTCCGCCAGCACCGCCGGCCCGGGCGTGCGCGGCTCCCGGTGGGCGTCGAGCCAGGGCCGCCAGGACGCCGCCACCGGTGTCGCGGGTGTCCGCCGGTCGCCCCGCCAGGCAGCCGCCCCGACCACCGCGAACGCCCCGACTGCCGCGGCCGGCCCGGCCGGGGCACCGTGCGGAGCAGTGGCGGGCGGCTCGGTCGGCAGGTCGAGGCCGAGCGTCGGGCCCGCGATCCGCTGCCGGGTGGTCCGGATGGCGGCGTGCCAGCTCCCCTCGGCGATCCGGTCGGCCGCGCCCTCGGCGCGGTCCAGGTGGCCGAGCGCCAGCGCGCGGACCTCCTCGACCACGCCCTCCCGGGCGAGCAGCTCGGCCACCTCGGACACCGGGGGCCGCTCGGCCGACTCCACCCGCTGCTGCCAGCCGGCCCGCAGGAACGCCACCGTGAGGGGGTAGGAGTAGTGCCCGCGCCGGTAGTCGATCCGCCAGTCCGCCAGGTCGTCGGCGAGCTGGAAGGCCACGTAGTGGGCGTCGTGCGAGGCCTCCAGCCCGGCCAGCGGCCGCTCGTCCCCGCCGAGTACGGCGAGGGCCGCGAGGCAGGCCTTGGCGATCGCGGACTTGCCCGCGTAGACGAGCTCCAGCTCCTCCCCGGGGTACGGCTGGAGCAGGCCGCGGTGCCGGGCCTCCTCGCGCAGCACCGCCTGGCAGAAGTGCCCGAAGTAGCGGTCGAAGTGGCCCCAGAACGGGCTGGTGGGGGGCAGCAGCGCGTACAGCCCGTGCAGCGCCTCGCGCTGGAGGAGTCCGCCCAGCAGCAGGCCGCCCCCGGTGCGGGCGGAGGGGCGGTCCAGTACCTCGTCCAGGGCCAGCACGTAGTCGAAGAGGTACGAGCCGCTGACGGACAGCGCCCGCAGCTGCGCCAGCGAGACGCGGGGGAAGGCGGTGTAGAACAGCAGCGGGTAGGTGTAGAAGACCCGGGGGTCGACCCCGGCGGCGATCCGCCGTTCGGACGGCAGGCCGCCGGTCGCCGGCAGGCCGTCCACCTGCAGCAGGCGGACGACCCGGCGCCGCAGCGGCCGCCGGGCCTCCTCCACCAGGGCGTTGTCGCCCCGCCAGCCGACGTGCCGTTCGACCCGGACCCCGCCGTTCGGCCGTTCGGCTACCACCGGCCCGAGACGACCGTCGTGACGACCGTGGTGACGCCACTCGCCTGGGCCTCCGCCTCGACCCGCGACTCCAGCTCGACGAGCCCCAGCTCGCCGACCGGCAGGTCCTCGAACGGGACCTCCTCGAACGCCAGCTCCTCGAACGGCAGGTCGCCGACGGGCTTGCCGCGCTCCGCTGCCACGTCTCCAGCCATCATGTTCTCCTTCGTCTCGGTGTACCCGTGTCCTGTACGCGACTTCGGTCGGTGGGTCCGGCCCGCCGGGTCCGGCGGTCCGCTGCCCGGTCACCCGGTGGCGGTGCCGGCCGGTTCCCGCCGCAGCCCCAGCGCCGTCACGTGGCGCTCGGTCAGATGGTGTTTCGCGGCGAAGGCGCGCTGCTGCGAGGTGTTGCGGATGACCAGCTCCGGACGGGACAGCAGCTGACGGACCGGGTCGCGGATCTCCAGCCGGTCCCCGGGCCGGACCAGCGGGTCGTCGGTGCGCGGGACCGACACCTCCAGGAAGGCGTAGCCCCGGCCCCGGGACGCCGTCAGGTTCACGAACAGCAGGTCGGACGCTACGCGCTCCACGTCGAGGCCGCCACCGGTGCGCAGCGCGGCGCTCAGCTCCCGGACGTCGCAGCCGAAGGCCCGGAAGACCGTCCCGACCTCGGTCAGCCGGCGCTGCAGGGCGTACCGGGTTTCGACGTACGCCATGAGGTCGCGCAGGACCGGGGCGCACGGTCCGAGCCCGTCCAGGACCTCGGCCGCCAGGTACCGGCACAGGTCCGGGACGAACCCGTAGAGGTAGTAGTCCGGCCGGAGCTGCTCCGGGCCGACGTGCCGGTGCTGCCAGCGCGTCCAGCCGGTCAGTACCTGCCGCAGGTCGGCGCCGGCGGTGCGCAGCGCGAGGAACAGCGTCGGGCAGGTGTAGGTGGCGGCGGAGATCGCCTTGGCCAG
Organism: Kitasatospora sp. NPDC058063; assembly: GCF_042885395.1. Taxonomy (NCBI): domain Bacteria; kingdom Bacillati; phylum Actinomycetota; class Actinomycetes; order Kitasatosporales; family Streptomycetaceae; genus Kitasatospora; species Kitasatospora sp. NPDC058063. Next base: position 40,967 of record NZ_JBHVSD010000005.1, on the reverse strand, counting down.
GTCGCGGTCGAGGTGCGGCGTCGGGATGTGGTAGAAGCTCGGGAAGATGTCGGGGTGGCGGGTGACCGTCGCGATCTCCTCCTCGTCCAGAAGGAAGAGCGAGATGTCGGAGCTGTGCCCGTCGAAGAGCAGTTCCTCGCGGTGCTCCTCGTACAGCGGACTGCCCACCAGCGGTGCCAGCAGGTGCATCTGCGCCTGGGTGTCCGGCGAGAGCTGCAGGACGTCGAGCGCGAGGTCGAGCGAGGCGACCGCGTCCTCGGTGGTCTCCTCCGGGAAGCCGACGATCAGGGAGGCGGTGCAGGAGATCCCCCGGTCGGTGCCGGAGCGGATGACCGGCAGCACCGCGTCGGTGCGCAGCCGCTTGCGCACCAGCGGTTGCATCCGCTGGGATCCGGTCTCGATCCCGAAGAACATCCCTCGGCAGCCGGCGGCGGCCATGGTGGCCAGCAAATCGTCGTCCACCCGGTCGGTCCGCGCGCTGCACGCCCACTCGAAGCCGTGCCCGCCGTCGAGAAGGGCGGCGCAGAACGCCAGGACCCACCGCCGGTCGACGGTCAGCATGTCGTGCACCAGGTCGAACCGGGTGAATCCGTGGGCGTCCCGCAGGTGCCGCATCTCGGTGATCAGCCGGGCCGGCGACTTGATCCGGTAGTCGCGGTTGAAGAACACGTTGGTCGAGCAGAACGTGCACCCGTACGGGCAGCCCCGGCCCGCCTCCACCGGCGCGAGGTCCTGCAGGGTCCGCTCGAAGGGGTACAGGTCGTAGGCGGGGAAGGGCAGTTCGTCCAGGTCCTGCAGCAGGGGTGCGGCGGGTTCGCGCACCGGGCCGCCGTCCGGCCCCCGCCAGGTGGTACCGGCCACGCCGGCCAGATCGTCGCCCGCCGCCCACCGGTCGAGCACCCGGACGAGGGACCGGTCCGCCTCGTTGCGCACGATCGCGTCGATCCAGCCGAACTCGCGCAGGGTCGCGACGTCCACCACGGAGGCCTGCGGGCCGCCGAGCAGGATCCGCACGTCGGGATCCAGCTCGCGGCACCGCCGGGCCAGCGCCAGCGTCTGAGGGTAGGAGTTGCACATCGTGGTGAGGCCGACGACGTCCGGCCGGGACTCGCAGATGAGCTCCGCCACCTCCCGGTGGAACTCGGGCCCGTCACCCACCCGGCCCTCCAGCAGCGCGAGCGTCGGATCCACCACCACCGGTTCGTGCCCGCTGCGCCGGGCCACCGCGGCCAGCCCGAGGAGGTTCAGCGGCACGTACGGCGAGGGGACCTTGCCGAAGTGCCAGTCCGCGTTGAAGCACGTCACGAGAGCCAGTCGCATCCTCGGCCCACCACACCCTGTCCCGGCCCCGGGGACCGTCGCTGCCGTCGCGTCGAAGAGTGGTCTACTCCGCGCGCGCACGACGTGCCAGCGGCCACGCCGCCGCCTCCGGCGGAGCACCCTGCCCGGGCGTACCGCCGGGGCCGAGGGCACCCCGTGAAGCGCTTCGACGCGCCGAAGGCCGCTCCCTGTCACGCGAAATTCACCGACCGGGGGTCTACTCGCATAGACAACGATGGGGCATCCTGGTGCGATGCCGGCGCTCGAAGCCCGTCGTCCCCGTCGCCCGGGGACCGCGGGCGGTGGCGCCGGACGGATCGGTCGGCCCTCGCGCCGGAGCACCGCCGCGCCACAGCACTGCGTACGTCCCCTTCGTCCGGGCCGGTTCCCCAGGCCCGGCTCCGGGCTTCCCGCCCTCCTGCCGAAGCGCGGCAGGAGGGCGGGAAGCCGAGTCGGAGGCACACCATCCTCATTGGGAGATGCAGATGAAGCCACGCACCGCAGCCACCGTCGTCGCCCTGGCCCTGGCCGGCCTCGCGCTCTCGGCGCCCACGGCCGGCGCCAGCGGCACCAAGCTGTCGCAGTCGACGGCTGCCAGCCAGCTCAGCAACGCCGGCGTCACATGGAGCTCCAGTGGGGGCTGCACCACCAGGTCCAACTCCACCTGTACCTCGTTCGACCAGATCAACTCGGGCACGGTGAGCGCCGTCATCACCCTCAAGCAGGCCAGCGGCTGCGCCATCAACATCACCGGCGGGACCGAGGTCGGCCACGCCTCCGGCACCTACAGCCACTACAACGGCTACAAGGTCGACATCGCCCGCAGTTCCTGCATCGACAACTACATCCAGAACAGCTTCACCTACATCGGCCTCCGGGGCGACGGCTACCCGCAGTGGAAGGCCGCGTCGGGCAACCTGTACTGCAACGAGGGCAGCCACTGGGACGTCCTCATCTACTGACGGCGGCCTCGGGTGCCGGCGCCCCGAGGGGCGCCGGCACGCCGGAAGGGCGTCGGTCGGTGCGACGACAGCGCCGGCCTCGGCGACTATCGGGTCCTGCTCCTCCGGCGGCGCCCGGATCGACTACGGCATCCTGGAACGCACCGACCGGACATGGGCTTCGGACACCAACGACCCCGTAGAGCGCCAGCGCATCCAGTGCTACACCGGGCTGTTCATCCCCCCGAGCTGACCGGCAGCCACGTCGGCGCTGCCACCGCCCACACCACCGGACGCACCAGCCCAGTACCCATCCGGCTGGCCACCGCGCCGTTCGGGCACGCCGGCACCGAGTGGGACATCACGGCCTGCTCCGAGGAGGAGCTGGAACGCCTGACCGCCTGGGTCGGCCTGCACAAGCGGCTGCGGCCGTCGCTGCACGGCGGGCGGACCGTCCGCGCCGACCACCCGGACCCGTCGGCACGGCGTGGTCTCGCAGGACACCGCCGTCCCGTGGATCGCCGAGGGTTCGATCCGCGCGTCGGGGGCGGTGCTGTCCGCCGTCGGCCTGGCGGCGCCGCTGGTCGAACCCGCCGCCAGCCGGCGGTGGAACTCCATGTCGTTCTCGATCAGCGCACGGCCCGGGCAGGCCGTGCCGGGGCCGCGCGGGTGCGCTACCGACGGAGGACGGCCCGCGGCGAGCTCCGGTCGAGGATCACCGGCGACTGATCCACCGCTCCGGGGCGACGGGCCCGGCCCGTCGACCGCGATCGGGCGGCGGCGAGTTCGGCGCCCCGGGGGATCGGGATGGCGGCGACTCCGCACCAGTGACCGGCCGTCAGGATCAGCACCGACCGCGAAGCGGCCCGGAAGCCGGCGGCCTCGGCCGCCGTCCTCAGGCCACGGCCGCTCCGCTGCCGGCGATGACCTCGGGCCGCAGCAGGGCCGCGAGCCGCTCCGCCGGGAGCAGGCCCCTCTCCAGTACGAGTTCGGCCACGCCCCGGCCGCTGGCCAGGGCCTCCTTGGCGATGTCGGTGGCGGCCGTGTAGCCGATGTGCGGGTTCAGGGCGGTCACCAGCCCTATGGAGTTCTCGACGGTCGCGCGCAGCACCTCGGTGTTGGCGGTGATGCCGACGACGCAACGCTCGGCGAGGGTGTGGCAGGCCGCTCGCAGATGGGTGATCGACTCCGACAGGGAGTGCAGGATGATCGGCTCGAAGGCGTTGAGCTGGAGCTGCCCCGCCTCGGCGGCCATGGTGATCGCGACGTCGTTGCCGATCACCTCGAAGGCGACCTGGTTGACGACTTCGGGGATCACCGGGTTGACCTTGCCCGGCATGATGCTCGAACCGGCCTGCACCGGTGGCAGGTTGATCTCGCCGAGGCCGGCGCGCGGCCCGGAGGACAGCAGTCGCAGGTCGTTGCAGGTCTTGGACAGTTTGACGGCGACGCGCTTGAGGACGCCGGACATCTGGACGAACGCGCCGCAGTCCTGGGTGGCTTCGACCAGGTTGGCGGCGGTGACCAGGGGCAGCCCGGTGATGTCGGCGAGGTGGCGCCGGGCGGATTCGGCGTATCCGGCGGGGGCGTTGAGCCCGGTGCCGATCGCGGTGGCGCCGAGGTTGATCTCGTGGATGAGTTCGACGGCTTCCGCGAGGCGGCTGCGGTCCTCGTCGAGCATGACGGCGAAGGCGGAGAACTCCTGGCCGAGCGTCATCGGCACGGCGTCCTGCAGCTGGGTGCGGCCCATCTTCAGGACGTCGTGGAACTCGGCGGACTTGCGGGCGAAGGCGTCCTGGAGGACGGTCATCGCGTCGAGCAGGCCCCGCACGGCGAACACGGTCGCGATCCGGACGGCGGTCGGGTAGACGTCGTTGGTGGACTGGCCGAGGTTGACGTCCTCGTTGGGGTGCAGGTGCCGGTACTCGCCCTTGGCGTGGCCCAGCAGCTCCAGCGCCCGGTTGGCGACGACCTCGTTGGCGTTCATGTTGGTCGAGGTGCCGGCGCCGCCCTGGACGACGTCCACGACGAACTGGTCGTGCAGCTTGCCGGCGCGGATCTCGCGGCAGGCGGCGACGATCGCCTCCGCCTTCGCGGGTTCCAGCAGGCCGAGTTCCTCGTTGGCGAGGGCAGCGGCCTCCTTCACGGCGGCCAGCGCGTCGATCAGGTGCGGGTGGGCGGAGATGGGCGTGCCCGTGATGGGGAAGTTCTCGGTGGCGCGCAGGGTGTGGACGCCCCAGTAGACGTCGGCGGGGACGTCGCGGTCCCCGAGCAGGTCGTGTTCGCTGCGGGTGGCGGCGGTCATGTGTGTGCGGGTCCTCTTCTCGGAGTGGTGGGTCGGGTCACGCGGGGGCGAGCAGGGCCGACGGGTCCAGCGCCGCCACCGGCCGCACGCCGCCGACGGGCCGGCCGCCGCCGGTCGCCGGCTCCCCCGCGAACCCGGTGAGCAGCCGCGGGTCGACTCCCGCCAGCGCCAGGGCGGCCGCCGCCACCGGGACGCGCGCCCGGTTCGCCCCGTCGGCGATCTTCAGGGCGATGGCGCGGCCGTCCGGCAGCGCGGCGATCTGGACGCCCTCGAAGCCGTCCTTGGTGAGCAGCCCGGGTACCGCGTACATCAGCTCGGCCATGTCCCGCCCCGCACCGGAGGCCATCTCCGGGTGGCTGCGCAGGGCGTCCGCCACCCTGAATTCGGGGGTCCCGGGCGCGCCGGTGGCGATGCGCGCGGCGGCACGGGCCAGGCCGCGCAGGGAGACGGCGAACAGGGGGGTGCCACAGCCGTCCACGGTGGCGCGCGCGATGCGCTGGCCGGTGAGGTCCTCCACGACTTCCGCGATCATCCGCTGGAGCGGATGCTCGGGGGCGTCGTAGTCCTGCAGCGGCCATCCGTTGAGCTTGCAGAGGTGGAGCATCGCGGCGTGCTTGCCGGAGCAGTTCTGGGCGAGCCGGGAGGGAGCACGGTCCTCCCGGATCCAGGTGTCGCGGACGGCCGGGCCGAACGGCAGGTCCGGAACGTTGCGCAGGTCGTCCTCGGTGAGGCCGGCGAGCTCCAGGATCCGCCGGGCACCGGCGAGGTGGCGTCCCTCGCCGGAATGGCTGCCCATCGCCAGGGCGAGCAGTTCGCCGTCGAGCGGCAGTCCCGCGCGGACCATGGCGACGGCCTGGACGGGCTTGAGGGCCGATCGCGGATAGAACGCGGCCTCCGCGTCGCCAAGCTGGAACCGGACCTCGCCGTCGGCGCCGAGGACGACGACGGAACCGTAGTGGGTGCTCTCGACCACGCCGCTCCGGGTGACGTGGGCGACGGGCGCGTGGCGGGGTTCACGGATCGCGGGCGCGTCCGTGAGGGGGCTGGTGAGCATGACTGCCTCGATCGGTGATGGTGTGGGGGCGCTGGCCTACGTGCCTGCGGGCGGCGGGCCCGGGCGGACGCGCGGTGGGTCCGCGCGGTCCTCCCGGACCGCCCGGGTTCAGTCGTCTGCTCCGGCGGCGGTGCGCGCGACGCGCCCGCGGATCGTGTACCAGCCGGCGACGAGTGCGGCGGCGATGAGCGGTATGCACAGCACGGTGGTGCGTCCGGCTCCGCCCTCGGCGTACATGAGGACCAGGACGGCGGCGAGGAAGGCCAGCGTCACGAGTTCGGTCCAGGGCGAGCCGGGCAGTCGGTAGCCGGGGCGGGTCAGTTCACCGGTCGTGCTCTTCCGCCAGAACAGCAGGTGGCAGACCATGATCATGCCCCAGGTGGCGATGATGCCGACGGCCGCGAGGTTGAGCACGATCTCGAACGCCTCGGCGGGGACCACGAAGTTGAGGCCGACACCGAGGACGCACATGCCGCTGGTGAGCAGGATGCCGCCGTAGGGCACGTGGCTGCGGCTCATCCGGGCGGTGAAGCGCGGGGCCGATCCGTTGACGGCCATGGAGCGCAGGATGCGGCCGGTGGAGTAGAGGCCCGAGTTGAGCGAGGACATCGCCGCCGTGAGGACGACCAGGTTCATCACGCTGCCCGCCGCCGGGACACCGATGTGGGAGAGCACCGTCACGAAGGGGCTCTGGCCGGAGGTGTAGGCACTCCACGGCATCAGCATCGACAGCAGCACGACCGAGCCGACGTAGAACAGGCCCACGCGCCACATGATCGAGTTGATCGCCTTCGGCATGATCTTCTCGGGGTTCTCGGTCTCCCCGGCCGTCACGCCGACCAGTTCGACGGAGGCGTAGGCGAAGACGACGCCCTGGATGATCAACAGCATCGGCAGCAGGCCGTTGGGGAAGATCCCGCCGTTGTCGGTGATCAGCGACGGACCGGGTACGACGCCGTCGACCGGGTGCCGGGTGACGAGCAGGAAGATCCCGATGCCCATGAAGACGACCAGGGCACTGACCTTGACGATGGCGAACCAGAACTCGAGTTCGCCGAAGATCCGCACCGAGATGAGGTTCACGGTGAGGACGACGGCCAGGGCTACGAGCGCGACCACCCACTGGGGAACGTCGGAGAACAGGTGCCAGTAGTGGGTGTACGTGGCGACGGCGGTGATGTCGGCGATGCCGGTGGTCGCCCAGTTGAGGAAGTACATCCAGCCGGCGGTGTACGCGCCCTTCTCCCCCATGAACTCCCGGGCGTACGACACGAAGGCGCCGGAGGAAGGGCGGTACAGGACGAGCTCGCCGAGCGCCCGCACCACGAGGAACGCGAAGACTCCGCAGATCGCGTACGCGACGAACAGGGAGGGCCCGGCATCGGCGAGCCGGCCGCCCGCGCCGAGGAACAACCCGGTGCCGATGGCACCGCCGATGGCGATCATGTTGACGTGCCGGGCTTTCAGGGACTTGCTGTAGCCGGCGTCACCGGCGTCGACGTGACGGGTCGTGGGGCGCTTCTCGTCTTTGAGGAACTGCTCGCTCACGCCTCGGCTCTGCCTTCTCTTGGGGTGTCCGCCCGCTGGGGGCGCACGATGTCGGTGAGGGTGGCCTCCACGCGGTGGAGGTGGTGGGACATCGCCTCGACGGCGTCGGTCTCGGAACCGTCGATCAGGGCCTCGACGATCGCCCGGTGCTCGCAGTTGGACTGCTCGCGCCTACCACAGAATTCGTTGAGGAAGGTCGACTGACGCGCCAGTGCGTCACGGATCTCCTCGATCACCCGGCGGAACACCGGGTTGCGGGAGGCCTCGGCCACCGCCAGGTGGAACACGGTGTCCAGGGCGACCCACGCGGTGGTGTCGGTCTCCCGCTCCATCCGGTCGAGCAAGTGGGCCAGGTGGTCCAGGTCCTCCGGGGTCCGGCGCAGCGCCGCGTAGCCGGCGACCGGGATCTCGACGTGCCGGCGGACTTCCAGGAGGTCGCCGGCCGCGTAGTCGCCGAAGGTGGGTTCCTCGACCGTGTTCGCCACGACGAAGGTGCCCTTTCCGGTCTTCGAGACCGTCAGGCCCATGGCCTGCAGGGCACGGAGTGCCTCCCGCAGCACGGGCCGACTGACCTCCAGGGTCCGGCACAGCTCTGCTTCCGAGGGGAGCTTGTCCCCCACGGCGTACTGACCGCGCTCGATGGCGCTGCGCAGGTGGCCGAAGACCGCTTCCATCGCGCTGACGCGCCGCGGGATCGCCCCACCTGTCTGGCTGTCTGACAGGTTCACGGGCTGATCCTGGGGTTCGGAGCGCCGTGGTGTCAAGACCCCGGAGTCGTCCGCGAGACCTCCGGTGAACTCGGCCGCACACGCACCTCTCGCTCGCCGACGCGAGTCGGCGCAGGGGTCGACGTCGACCTGGCCGCGGCCACCAGAGCATGCACCACCGCCGAGTCGAAGGCCATCTCGGGATGCCACTGCACGCCGACCGCGAAGCGGTGCCGGGTGCTCTCGATCGCCTCGACGGTGCCGTCCGCCGTGCGGGCGGCCACGATCAGGCCGGCCCCGAGGGACTCCACCGCCTGGTGGTGGTGCGTGGCGACCTTGCGGGTCCCTGGAAGGAGCGCACCGATCCGTGTCCCCGGCACCGTGGTGACGGCGTGGGGGGAGAAGTGCCCGCCGTGCAGGTTGTGCCCGTGGTGACCCAGCCTCTCGGGGAGGTGCTGGATCAGGGTGCCGCCCGCGTGCACGTTCATCAACTGCATTCCGCGGCAGACTCCGAGCACCGGCACGTCACGCGCGAGAGCCTCGGCCAGCACGGCCCGCTCCCACCGGTCGCGCTCGCGCACCGGCGGTCCCGTGCACGGATGCGGCCGCGCCCCGTACAACGCGGGATCCACGTCCTCACCGCTGGTCAGGACGATCGCGTCCAGACGCGCGACGACGTCGGGCGCGGCCTCCGGCGCGTCCGGCGGCAGCAGGACCGCACGGCCGCCCGCCGCCTGGAGGCAGCTGACGTACGCCGCGGGAAGCAGTGCGGCGGGCAGCTCCCACTCCCCCCACTGGGCATCGGCGAGGTAGGTGGTCAGTCCGATGAGTGGCTTGGGCATACCACTTCCTTCCAGGGGCGGGGGTCGATCGTCGACGGCCGTCTCCCCCCGGCCCATCCGCTCGACGGAGGCGGGTGCGGGCGGGCTGGGGAGGAGGGGGTGCACGGCCCCTCGGGCACACGGACGCGCCCGAGGCGGGTGGGGTGGGTCGCGGACCCGGGGGCGGAGGCTTGCGCATCCGGGCCGCGAGCAAGAATCCTGCTGCCGTTCATGCTTAAGCACAAGAAAAGACATCTTCGCGACAGATAAGTGAGCCTTAACTCCGTGCAGAGACTCGACCCCCGGTTGCTCGCCACCCTCGAAGCCGTGGTCCGCCACGGCTCCTTCAACGCCGCCGCCCGCGAGCTGGGCTACAGCGCACCCGCCGTATCGCAACAGATCGCCGAACTCGAACGCCGCGCCGGCCTCATCCTGATCGAGCGCCGACCCGTGCGCGCCACCCCGGCCGGCAGGGTCCTCCTCGACGCCGAGCAGCGCGTGCGGAGCGCACTGGCGGCGGCGGCCGTGGAACTCGACGCCATGCGTGCCGGCACGGCCGGACGGATCAGGCTCGGCGCCTTCGCCTCCTCCGCCGCGGGCATCGTCCCGAAGGCGCTGGCGGAGCTCCACTCGATCTATCCGGACGTGCAGGTCAGCCTCTCCCAGGTGGAACCGGACGCCGGCTACAACCGGCTCAAGCGGGGGGACATGGACCTGGCCCTCAGTTACGACTACGACTTCATTCCGGTGCCACCGCCCCGGACGCTGCGCCGACTGCTGGTCGCACGGGACCCGGTCGTGGCAGTCGTCCCGGCGGACCACCACCTCGCCCACCGGGACGTCATCGACCTGGCAGACCTCGCGTCCGAGACGTGGATCGCGGCTCCGGAGGCCGCGTTGCGCCTGGAACTGCTCGCCCAGATGGCCAAGACGCCGGGCTTCCAGGCCCGCTTGGAATACGACGGCGACGACTTCAACACCGTGCTCGGCTTCGTCTCCGCCGGCCTCTGCGTCGCCGTCATGCCGAGGCTGGCCCTTCCCCCGGGCATCACCCAGGTCGTGGCGCGTCCCCTCGCCGGTCCGGAGCTGACGCGCTTCATCTACACCGTCCGCATCGACACCCGGCACGCCCCGCGCGCCCTCCTGGCCCTGGAACGGATGCTCGCCGCGCAGGCACTGGCCGCCCTCTCATGAGCCGGGGCGACGCCGCGACGAGTGCGCGGCCGAAGGATGCCGGCCGCCCGTGGGCCGGCCCTCCGGGCAACCGCTCACGCCCCCGAGGGGATGCTCCGGTCGGCGGTGAGCCGCTCACGCCACTCGGCCACGGCGACGGGGGACATCGCCGCGAGACGGGCGATCACCTCGTCGTCCCGCCCGTCGGTCCAGCTGAGGACTCGGGTCAGGACCGTGTTCCGGACCAGGCGGACGTCCTTGAGCAACTCCTCCAGGCGCTTGAGTTCCTCCCCCGTGGCGGCGAGCATGTCGTCCACCGCCGCCCTTTCCTCGGCCCGCTGTTGCCACAGGTAGGCCGTCAGGCCGGTGAGGACCACGCCGTCGTCGGCCGCAGCGCCGCGGAACGTCTCGGCAAGGTGGTCCAACACGCAGTCAGGGGCGTCGGCGAGACTCGCTCCCACGACCTTCGCGCTCTCCCAGCTGCTCCGTCCGGCATCGCTGGTCCGCAGCCAGAGCCCGGCCTCGACCGGGACGCGGTCGCCGCAGGCGGCCGCGCGGTGGGCGTACAGAGCCGCGCGGTGACCGTAGAACGCGTAACCCTCCTCGATCCGAACGCCCGCCGGAGCGCACATCCGTCCCGGAACGCCGCCGTAACCGGATTCGGGTTCGTAAGCGGCGCAGCCGTCCAACTCGGCGTCGGTGGCCGTCGCCCAAGCCGGGTCGCACAGCTCCGGATTCCGGGCGAGGAAGTCGGCCACCTCGACCCGCCATGCGGGAACCGGACTCATGCGGGGTTCGGCCCAGACCACCGTTCCCGTCTCGTCGAGCGTGTACCGGCAAGCCTGTTCGAGATCGGTCCAGGCTGTGGCGGCTTCGGCGGACCATTCCAGATCCTCGCCGGGGCCCACACGGTGCAGCGAGCCGATCACCCGCTGGACCAGGGGCAGTACCCGCCGGACCAGTGCGTGGAGCTCCTCGGCACCGAAGAAGCGCCAGGTGTCGGTGCCCTGGTCGTCAACAGCGCGGTGGGTGAGCGGGAGGGCGAAGACCGCCGGGGAAGGCAGAGCGCCATCGCCGACCGTGGCCCGGCGGTGTCCCGGAAACCAGAGGTCGGCGTCCTCGTCCCGCGTTCGCCAGTCGGTGTCCCCGAACCAGACGGCACCGGTCGCGGCATCGACGGCGAGCCACTGCTGGTAGCCGTTACCCGGCCCGAACCGTTCCTGGTGGTGCTCGGCCTGCCGGTCGTGCCACACGTACTCCGCTGGTGGCGGATTGAGCTGGACGGCGACGAAACCGTCCTGCGGGGTGTACCCGACGACGACGTGTGCGGCCGGTTTGCTGTCTTCGGTCCCGGACATGCGGCTCCCTCCGTGCCGGACCGTGGCGGTTCCGCCACTGTGCGGCACCGAGCCTGCCCTGCGAGAGTCGTACGATCAAATCCGATCAGTAGTGGACTTGTCACGCCGCGAGGGTCCGTGCACGAGCGGAGCCGAGGGCGGGCGATCGCAGAACGCCGATGCCCCCACCTGCACGGCAGGGCATGAATCCGGCCTTGACGCGACGTCACCGGGCGTCGCATGATCAGCGCGTGAACCTGTCAGACAGCAAGACAGGAAGTCCGAGTCCACGCCGGAACCCTGCACCGGCGTGCGGAACCTGCATGGAGCCGTCCGAACCGGCGGCCCAGACGGTCCCGGGCACCCGGGCGGAACCGGAAGGGCCCCGACACGCCGCTGTGCCGGGCTCAGTACTCGAGCGCCGGCGGGGTGTGCGCAGCAACGCCCGGTTCGGCAGCCGTTGGAGAAGGCGCAGCCCCAGGATCCGGCGTCGCCCGGAACGGGCTTCCCCGTCGGCAGTGGGCTGCTGCTGCGGACGGCCGGCGTCCCTGGCAGTGGACGGGGCCACCCGCCCACGACGCGCCCGGCCGGTCGGCCTCGGCGGAGCACATCGGTAGTTGTTCGCCTGGACGCCGCCCCAGGCACCGGCGCTGGCCCGGCGACTGGATCCGGCCCGAGGTGAGGACCGTGCTGTAGTCGCACTGTGACCGCGGCCTCGGCCCGGGCGGCCACGCCGCCCGCCGGAGCCGGAGCGAGCACTGCTCCGAGTGGCGCCCACGAGTGGTGGCCGTCTCCCGGTGGCCCGAGGCTGGGCTGCGCAGTCCCCGGACGAACCGTGCGGCGGCGGCCGGCAGCACGCGGCGCCGTCCGTTCCGGGGCCGTGAGAGAGACGGGACCACATGATGAGACAGGGCGACAGCCCGGGCCACCCGCCGTCCGTCCACGGGAGCGCCCGGTCCGGGCGAATACCGGCGCGACACCGGTGGGGACGGCGAGGCTCCCGGGGCGCACGCACCGGGACAGCGCTCGCCACGGCCGGTCTGGCCGTCCTGGGGGCGGCCGGCCCGATGCCGGCCGGTGCGGTGTCACCGGCCGTCCGCGCTCCCCTGTCGGGAACCGCGGCCCGGTTCGTGCCCGGTCCCTGTCCGCAGACCCCTGAGCCGGTCCCCGGGCGCTGCGGCATGCTGGAAGTCCCGGAAAACCGCGCCCATCGCACCGGACGCACCATCCGGCTGGCCGTCGCGATCGTCCCGGCCGCCTCGGCGACGCCGGCCGGGGACCCGGTGGTGTTCATGGAAGGCGGGCCCGGGGGCGACGCGTTCGGGAGCATCCCCTTCCTCCTCGATTCCGGCGTGAACCGAGACCGCGAGCTGATCGTCATGGCCCAGCGCGGCACGCTCCACTCCCGGCCGGCCCTGCTCTGCCCGGAGATCGACCGGTTCACCGCGGAGTCCGTCGGGCTGCGCTACGACGCGCCGTCGACCGGGCGGCGGCTGGTACGGGCGGCGAGGCAGTGCCACGACCGGCTGACGGCCGACGGGGTCGATCTGGACGCCTACAACACGACCGAGAACGCCGACGACTTCGCCGATCTGCGCGAGGCGCTGGGCATCGACCGCTGGAACGTCTACGGGTACTCGTACGGCACCGAACTGGCCCTCACCCACCTGCGGCGGCACCCCGAGGGGATCCGCTCGGTCGCGATCGACTCGGTCGTGCCCCCGGACATCGTGAGCCTGCCGTGGACCTGGGACAGCGCCCGGGAGGGCATCGCGGCGATCCTCGCGGCGTGCGCGGCGCAGCCCGCCTGCGGGAGCCGCTACCCGGACCTCCCGGACACGCTGACGGAGCAGGTCCGGCGCCTGGAGGCGGGTCCGCTGCGGCTGGCGGCGCGGCCGCCGTCGGGAGGCGAGCCGGTGGAGGTCGTCCTCGACGGGGGCGCCCTGGTGAACCTGCTGGTCGCCAACTCCGTCAAGGCCGTCGACGTGCCCGCGGCGCTCGACGAGCTCGCCGGCGGGAATCCGGAGCGCTTCGCACGGGCCCAGGCCGCGGGCGCGAAGACCCCGGTCGGCGAGATCGGCCACGGCCTGACCCAGTCGGTGGCGTGCAGCGAGTGGGTGCCGGGGTACTCGCGCTCCGACGTGCTGGAGGCGGGCCGCGAGGCCTTCCCCGGCTGGCCGGGCCGGGTACTGGCGCAGGCGCCGCAGCTGCCCTTCGAGTACGGCGTGTGCCGGGCCTGGGACGTCCCGGACCGCACCGACGTCCAGCGGGTGGCCACCGTCAGCGACGTGCCCGCGCTCGTCCTCTCCGGCACCTTCGACGCCAAGTCCGGGGCGGCCTGGGGCGCGTACGCGGCCCGGACGCTGTCCCGCTCGACCACCGTGCTGATCCCCGGGATCGGCCACTGGGTGGTACCCCAGTCCCCTTGCGCGCAGAGCGTCCTGGCCTCCTTCCTGGCGAATCCGACCGCGCCGGACACCACGTGCGTGGCCGGGCTCGCCCCCGAACCGTTCACCATCACCCCCGGCCCGGAGTCCGCATGATGTCCATCCGCCCAGCCCGGCACCGGCGCACCGCGCGACGGCCGCTGACCACCCTGGCCGGGGCCACCGCCGCCGTCCTCGTCCAAAGCCTCGTCACCGGTGTCCTCACCGGCCTCGCCACCGGCCTGGCCGCGGCGCCCGCCCGGGCGGCGTCCGGCGCCGGGGAGCCCCTCGGCACCGTCGCCCGGACGGCGGGCCACGCCCGCTACGCGCCGGGGCCCTGCCCGAGGACCGCCGACCCGTCCCCCGCGCTGACGGGGGCCCGCTGCGGAACGCTCACCGTGCCCGAGGACCGGGACGACCCCGAGGGACGGAAGATCACCCTCGGCGTCGCGATCGTGCCGGCCACCCACCGGAAGGCCGACGACCCCATCGTGTGGCTCGCCGGCGGGCCCGGCGACGACGCGGTCTCCGAGATCCCCCTGGCGCTCAACGGCGACCTGAACCGCGACCGGGACGTGATCTTCATGTCCCAGCGCGGGACCTACTCGGCCGACCCGGCGCTCACCTGCCCGAACATCGACGAGTTCAACGCGAGCGCCCTCGACCTCGTCTACGGCGCGCGCTCCACCGGCCGCCTGCACGTCCGGGCGACGCGGGCCTGCCACGACGAACTGGAGGGCCGCGGCGCCGAGCTCGGCGCCTACAACAGCACCGAGAGCGCCGCCGACTACGCGGACCTGCGCGTGGCGCTGGGTGTCGAGCGGTGGAACGTCTTCGGTATCTCGTACGGCACCGACCTGGCCCTCACCTACCTGCGCCTGCACCCGCAGGGCATCCGCTCGGTCGGCATCGACGGCGTGCTGCCGCCGTCCCTGGCGGGCGGGGCCGTGACGTGGAAGGCGGCACGCGAGGGCTTCGACGGCCTGTTCGGGGCCTGCGCGCGGCAGCCCGCCTGCGCCGACCGCTACCCGGACCTGAAGGGCACCTTCGAGCGCCTCGTCGGTGAGCTCGAAGCCGACCCGGTCACCACCACCGTCACCGTCCCGGGCCACCCGGAGCCGGTCGAGGTCGTACTGGACGGCGGGGTCCTGGTGAACTGGCTGGTCTCCGCCACCCATCTGGCGGCCGGAGTGCCCCGCTCCATCGACGAGTTGGCCCACGGCGACCCCCGGCGGATCGCCGAGCAGTGGGCGGGCGGCAAGCTCGGCCCGCAGGCCGTCGGAAGGGTCTCCCACGGGCTCGCCTACGGCGTCTTCTGCAGCGAGTGGACGCCGTTCGAGAGCCGGGCCGACGTGATGCGGGCGGGGCACCGCGCCTTCCCGTCCTTCCCCCGGTCGGTGGTGGCCAATGCCCCGCTGCTCGCCTTCCTCCAGGCGGACTGCCGTGCCTGGGACGTTCCCGCCGCGCCGGACTCGATCCGGGACGTGACGGAGAGCGACATCCCGACCCTCGTCCTCTCCGGCGGGTTCGACGCCCAGACCGCACCGAGCAGCGGGCCGTACGCCGCCCGCACGCTCAGCCGCTCCACGGAGGTGACGGTCCCCTACGTCGCCCACGTGGTCTTCGCCGACTCGCCGTGCGCCCAGTCGATCACACGGTCGTTCTTCGACACCCCGACCGCACCGGACACCGGCTGCCTCGCGGGTCTCGAGCCGCCCGCGTTCGAGATCGCGCCGTAGGGCCTTCCGGTCCCCGTCGTGAGCGCCTTCGCCAGGCGGCGCGGCAACCGCTTCGCCCTCGCCGTCCTGCTGCTGGCCCTCGCCTGCGGGACGGGTGTCGCGCTCTACCTCGACGAGCGCGACTCCCGGCAGCGGAGCCGGGCACTCGCGGTGCCGAGCGCCCCGACTGGGTCGAACTGAACGTCGCGTCCCAGGACTTCGACACCGGGGGCGCTCGGCTGACGCTCTTCGTCGTGGCCCTTCCGCACGGCGGCCTGGCCCAGGGGCCCGGCTCGTGGCGGCGCGGAAGTGGTGTACCGCGGCCAGGACATGGTGTGGCCCGCCCTCGGCTGGATGGCGGCGACCCTGTTCGCGCTGGTCGGCATGCGCAACGCCGCCGGGCGGGCCGCCGATCGACTACATCGCGTTCTTCTGGGCCGAGGCGATCATCGCGACCGACGGGCGCCGCACCCACCCCGTACGGTGCCACACCGCACCGCACCGCACCGCACGGTCCCGGTCGGCGCGCGCACGGCGCGAAAACGCACTCTGATCGATTCCCTGAAATCCTCCCGACTTGCTTTCCGTCAGCAGTTATTTGAACATCGCATACGAACCTGCATGCCGGACGGGAGATCCGGTCCGGGCACCCGGATCCCGCTGTCGAACCCTCCGATCCCCCTTCGGTGTCTCCAATTCCGTACCTTTCCGACTTGAACAACAGCAGGTCAGAGCCGTGAGACAGGCGTGAGACAGGCGCCCGGACAGGTCGCCCCGGCCTGCCGACCGCCCGCGCCCCCTACAGTTCTGCCCTGGCGCCGAGGAAACGGCCTTCACGGGGCGCACACAACGGCGCGCTCGGGATATCGAGTGCGGACCCGATGCCCGACCAGGCGGGATGTCTCCGATTCCGGCCGCATCCCCATCGGTTTCACCCGTTCCGTGGACCTCCCCGCAGGCCCGATTCGGTGCCGTCATTTCACGATGTCGGTCGATCTCGAATTGGTTAACAGTGCAAAGAAAAAGGTGGAGGCGATTCGCCCAGGGCTGGTTCGCCGCCGCGCTGACCGTGGGGGCGTTGCTCGGGGCGGGGGTCGTTCCGGCGACCGCCGCGGGCGGCGCGGGTGCCGTGGGCACCGGGCCCGGTCAGGGGGCGACAGCGGCCGGTGCGGTTTCCGCCGAGGGGCCGGAGGGCCTCGCGGTCGCCGAGGCACGGCGGACGGGCAAGCCGGTGGACGTCGCGCAGAAGCGGAGCGAGTCCAGTGACACGGTCGCGCAGCCGGACGGACAGCTGGTGACGACGACATACGTCCAGCCGCGCTGGGTGCGCCGGGGCGGTACCTGGGTGGACATCGACCCGACCCTCACCGAGCGGCCGGGCGGCGTGGTGGCGGCCAAGGCGGCGACGGCCGAGGTGGAGTTCTCAGGCGGCGGCAGCGGCCGTCCGCTGGTGCGGATGGCCTCGGCGGGCCGGGAGCTGAAGCTCAGCTGGCCCAAGCCGCTGCCGAAGCCCGACCTGAAGGGCAGTACGGCCGAGTACCACTCGGTCCTGCCGGACGTGGACCTGCGGCTGACCGCGACCCGGACCGGGTTCACCCAGGTCCTCGTGGTGCACACCCCGCAGGCCGCGAAGAACCCCGAGCTCGGGCGGCTCCGGCTCGGCCTCCAGGGCGACGGCCTGACGGTCGCGCAGGCCGCGGACGGCTCGATGACGGCCGTCGACAAGGGCGCCGGCGGCACGGTCTTCGAGGCCCCGACCCCGGTGATGTGGGACTCCGCCACCAAGGCGGCTCCGGCCGCCGAGCCCGCGCAGACCTCCCGCCCGCAGGAGCGATCGCTCGCGGCGCAGGCGCCCGCCGCCCAGGCACCCGCGGCCCCGTCCCTGGCCGCCCCCGGTGAAGGGGCGAAGGTGGCCCGGATCGGCGTGGAGTTGCCGAAGACGCAGGACGGGTTGGTCCTCACCCCGGACCGGTCCATGCTGGACGACCCGGGCACGGTCTACCCGGTCATGATCGACCCGGCCTGGAGCACGCCGCACGCCGGCGACTGGGCGGGCGTCTCGCAGTACTGGCACTCGCAGTCGTACTGGCACTTCACCTACAACGGCAAGTACGTCAGCGACTGGGGCGTCGGGTACTGCGGTGACACCTCGCGCTGTCAGCCGCGTGACGTGAAGCGGGCGTTCTTCCAGGTGCCGACCAGCCAGTTCGCCGGGAAGCACATCCTCAGCGCCGAGTTCGTCGCCAACGAGAGCTGGTCCTTCGACTGCACCCACCAGACGCCGGTCGAGCTCTGGAACACCGGCTACATCAGCTCGGGCCTCACCTGGGACAGCCAGAACGGCAGCGGGTTCTGGAACCGCTACCTGCAGACCATCTGGACGGCCAAGGGCTGGAGCGGTGACTGCCCGGCCGGCCAGCTGGAGTTCGGCGGCGACTCGGGCCCGGTCCGCGACCTGGTCCAGGACGCGGCCAACTGGGGCTGGTCGTCCACCACCTTCGGGCTGCGGGCCCGCGACGAGAGCGACCTCTACGGCTGGAAAAAGTTCACCGACGACGCCGCGCTGCGGGTCCGCTACAACGTGCCTCCGCGCCAGACCCCGATGAGCGACCTGACCATGTCGCCCGGCATGTGCGTGTCCACCGGGGTCAAGCTCAACAAGTGGCCCCAGCTCACCGCGAAGGCCGGTGACCCGGACGGCGAGGCGGTCGGCCTCCAGTTCGCCGCCGCCTGGGACGACGGCACCACCGGTTTCCGGCGCCGCTGGTGGTCCACCGGCGCGGAGGGCACCGCGCCCGGCTCCGACACCTTCAAGGCCTCCGGCTCGGCCTTCTCGATCACCCTGCCCGCGCTGCCGGCGCCCGCGAAGGGCCAGTACGGCTGGGAGGTGCGGGCCTGGGACGGCGCCGAGTGGGGGCCGTGGTCCTCGGACGGCGACCCGACCGACTGCTACTTCTCCGTCGACACCACCGCGCCCGACGGCCCCGCCATCACGTCCTCGTCCTACCCGGGCTCCTCGGACGCCACCGCCGCCCTGCCCTGGACCGACGGCGTCGGCCGCTACGGAAGCTTCACCGTCAGGTCGAAGGCCACCGACGTGGCCAAGTACCAGTGGGTGGTGGACGGCACGGCCCTGACCAACGAGGTGGCCGTCAGCGGCGGCGCGGCCGCCACGGTGAACCTCCTGCCGGAGAAACCCGGCCTGCACACCCTCACCGCCCGCGCGATCGACGGCTCGGGCAACGCCTCGCAGCCCGAGACGTACTACTTCAACGTCCTGGCCGGCCAGCCGCAGCGCGCCGGGTGGTCCATGGACGACGCCTCCGGCACCAGGCTGACCGGCACGGGCGGCGGGTCCGACGCCACGCCGGGCTCCGGCGCGAGCCCGCAGTCCCCCGGGCACCTGGGCGACGCCCTGGCCTTCGACGCCACGGCCAACGGCTACGCGAGCACCCAGGGCGCGGTGCTCGACACCGCCAGGAGCTTCACCGTCTCGGCCTGGGTGAAGCTCGCCAACGCCGACCGCAACCGCTCGGCGGTCTCGCAGTCCGGGTCGTACATGCCCGGCTTCAGCCTCGGCGTGCGCAACGGCGGCTGGGCCTTCGAGACGGTCAGCACGGACGACGTCGGCTACGGCTACCAACTGGCCGGCGCCACCGGTCCGGCGGCGCTGAACCAGTGGACGCACCTGACCGGCGTGTACGACGCCGCGGCCAGGACCGTGATGCTGTACGTCAACGGCGTACCGGCCGGTGCGCCGGTGGCCGCCCCGGCCTCCTGGTCGGCCCGGGGGTCGCTGGAGCTCGGCCGGATGCGCTACCGCGGCGGCTACAACGACCCGTGGTCGGGCGCGCTGGACGAGGTGAAGGTCTGGGACCGCGCGCTGTCCGCGAGCGAGGCCACCGACGTGGCGGCCGACCGGCAGCTCGCCACCGGCCTCCCGGCCAAGGCGGTCTGGCACCTCGACGGCAACGCCCGCACCGCACCCGGCGCGTCGGAGTCCGACGACCTCACGGTCTCCGGCGCGGCGCAGCTCGGCATCCCCGGCGTCGCCGACAAGGCGATCCGCCTGGACGGCACCAGCGGCTACGCCCGCACCGCACGGCCGGTGGTCGACGGGACGAGGAGCTTCTCCGTCTCCAGCTGGGTGCGACTGCCCGAGCTCGCCGACGGCGACACCGCCGCGCGCGTGGTGATCGACCAGATCGGGGCCCACAACAACGAGTTCTCGCTCTACTACTCGGCCTACAGCAAGAAGTGGATCTTCGGGCGCAACAAGGAGGACAGCGCCGCAGACACCCTGGTGCGCGCCGTCCAGCCGGTCTGCACGGGGCCGGTCAACGGCATCCCCTGCTTCGGCCCGAACGAGGGCCAGTGGACGCACCTGCTCGGCGTCTCCGATGCCACCGCACAGAAGCTGCGCCTGTACATCAACGGAACGCTGGTCGGTGAGACGGACTACGTCCAGACCACGCCCTGGCCCGACCCCGGCCCGGTGCAGATCGGCGCCATCAGCCGGGAAGGCAGGAACGGCGACTTCTTCGACGGCGACATCGACGACGTCCGCCTCTACGACCGGGTGGTGACCGCCACCGAGGCCGCCGACCTGGTCAAGCAGCGACCGCAGCTGGTGGGCCGCTGGCGACTCGACACCGCGGCCGGCTCCCCGCTCGTCTCACCGGACGAGAACAGCACCGCCTCCGGAGCGCAGCTCGGCGACGGCGCGAGGACCAACCCGGGCGGCGGGCTCCTCCTCACCCCCGGCACACTCCAGCTGGACGGCGTCAAGGGCTACGCGCAGAGCGCCACCACCCCGCTGCACGCCGACCAGAGCTTCACCCTCGCCGCGTGGGCGGACACCGCCGGCGTCCCGACCCGGGACATGACGGTGCTCTCCCAGGCGGGCGCCAACGGCGACGCGGTCACCGTGCGCTGGCACTACCTGAAGGACGATCCGGCCACCGGCGCCCA
This sequence comes from Kitasatospora sp. NPDC058063, assembly GCF_042885395.1. Classification (NCBI taxonomy): domain Bacteria; kingdom Bacillati; phylum Actinomycetota; class Actinomycetes; order Kitasatosporales; family Streptomycetaceae; genus Kitasatospora; species Kitasatospora sp. NPDC058063. The sequence continues at coordinate 20,646 of NZ_JBHVSD010000005.1, read as the reverse complement.
CCTGGGCGAGTGGCAGGCCGAGGTGAACACCGGCGACGGCGCCACCACCGGCCGCACCGTGGTCGCCCACTCCCCCGCCACGAGTGTGCTGGAGAACTGGACCCACCTCGCGGTGACGTACGACGCCCTGGCGGGACAGCTGTCCCTGTACGTCAACGGGCAGCCGGAGAACCAGCTCTGCACCAGCGGCGACTCCTGCGTCCCGCGGACCTCGTGGGGCCCGGCCAGGCGGCCCTTCGACGCCGGCCCGGGCCTGCAGTTCGGGCGGGCCAGGACGGGTGCCGGCACCTGGGGCGAGTACTTCTCCGGCGAGCTGGACGACGTCTGGGCCTACCAGGGGATCCTGAGTGCGGCTCAGATCGCCAGGCTCGCGGACTACAACACCGAGATCCCGACGACCACCGGTCCCTGACCGGTCCGGGAACCCGGGCCGGGCGGCCGCACGGCCGCCCGGCCCGCGCCCTGTGTTCCACCCGTGTTCCGACCACCGCTTCACCGAAAGGGGAACTCCACCGTGAGGCAACACCTCCCGCGCGCCGTCATGGGCATCCTGCTCGTGGCACTCGTGATCGCCTTCCTGCCCGGCACCCGGGCCACCGCCGCGAGCTGGACCAGCCACTGCGCCGTCGGCGGCTTCTGCCTCTACGACCAGAACGGCGGCCAGGGCGCCGAGCTCGCCAACGACCCCCGGGTCCCCGTCCAGGGCGTCGACCCCGCCTGGAACGACCGGGCCCGCTCGGTGGACAACCAGTCCGCCTACTGGGCCTGCCTCTACGCCGACGGCGCCTACGGCGGCACCGTCCAGGCCGTCCGGCCCGGCGGCCAGGCCGACCTCTCCGACCTCGGCACCCACCTGGACGGCAAGGTCACCTCCGTCAAGGGCGCCAAGTCCAAGGCCGGCTGCTTCACCGGCTACGAGCGCTGCGAGACCGGCCGGCTCTGCCTGTTCGCGGAGGAGGGCGGCCGCGGCGCGATGACCTCCCTCACCGAGGACGAGGTCCGCGACTACGGCGCCGAGTGGAACGACCGCACGGTCTCCGTCTTCAACCACACCGCCAAGCACGCCTGCTTCTACCCGGACAACGGGCTCACCGGCTCCTGGACCGCCAACGGCTCCACCTACCGGGCCTTCGTCGTCCTCAGCGGCGACAGCACCTTCGTCCCCGCGCCCTACGCCGGCACGCTCAGCTCCGACCGTCTGGTCGTCGCCGCCAACGGCCGCCCCGCCACCGACTTCTGCTGAACCGGGAGCCCCCTCATGAAGCACACCCTCGTCCGGCGGGCCGCCGCGATCCGGACCGCCACCGCCCTCGGCCTGGCGGCCTCCGTCCTCGCCGTCCCCGGCAGCGGCCTGGCCGGCGCGGCGACCGGCGACACCAACCCGGGCGACATCGTCCTGGGCACCATCACCCTCGCCCAGGCCGCGGCCACCACGCCCTTCCCCGGGATCACCCGCACCGTCTACCAGGACACCGACCGCACGTGGACGGTCAACGTCATGGACATCGACCCCAACCGGGCCCCGATCACCTTCGACGGCTCGATCGGGCAGGGCATGTACACCACGCAGACCGTCCAGGAGATGCTGGAGCAGACCACCGGCGTGACCAGCCGTCGCCCCTACCTCGGGGTCAACGGCGGCTACTTCGACGACGGCGTGGTCCTGGACCAGACCGACCGGATCTACCTCGGCGACCTCGGCGGCACCTCGATGAAGAACGGGCGGCTGCTCAGCGAGGCCGGCGGAGGCCGCTACGCCTACGACCCCGTCACTGGCAAGGCCGTCGGGCTGCGCCCCGCCAACTCCGTGCTGATGCTGCAGAACGGCCGCCCGTACATCACCGAGCTCGGCACCGCGCTCACCGTGCGGCTCTCCGACGACGCCACCGTCAGCCGCAAGGTCGACGGCGTCAACCGGCTCCCCGGCCGGGCCGGCCACTGCCTGCGCAACACCGACCCCGCCAACACGGACGTGACGGTCGCCGGCGGCGTCTGCTTCGACCCGTCGGAGATCGTCGAGTTCACCCCCGAGTTCGGGGCGAGGACGCCGGCCGCCGACCTGCTCAAGCAGACCGCCACCACCACGGACGACGACCCGGGCGTCGAGGTGCTGTTCAACGCGGCGGGCGTCGCCACCGCCTGCTTCCGCCCCGGCGCCACCGCCGGCGGCATCGTCTCCGACGCCCCGCGCGGCGGCCACGACGTGCCGCCAGGCGGACGGGCCCTGGAGGGCACCGGCGACGGCGCGGCCTGGCTCTGGGACAACGCCTGCACCGGCAGGCCGGTCAGCCTCCACACGGTGGTCACCGACACCCGCTTCGGCGACACCGTCGCCGACACCTGGTTCGGCCGCGCCCCGGCCGGCGCCGTCGAGCTGCCGATCGACCCGGCGATGTACGCCACTCCCGTCGGCGACGTCCTGCTCCGCGACGCCTCGGTCGTCTACCAGGTGCCCGGTGACACCGCGCGGGCCTGGCGCACCGCCGGCGGCGCGGACGCCTTCGGCCACCTCTTCTTCGTCACCGTCGAGGGACAGAAGGGCGGCACCGCGCCCCTCGCCGCCGGGGCCACCCGCAGCGAGCTCGCCCAGCTGCTCAAGGCGCTCAACCTGGTCGACGCCGTCAACATGGACGGCGGCGGCTCGACCACCCTCAACCTGCGCGACCAGAACGGCAGCGAACCGCCCGTCACCACCACCACGGACTCCGCGCCCCGTCACGTCGCCGACACCGTGTACGCCGCGGTCGGCGGCTACGGCCTCGCCAAGTAGGCCCGCACCCCGGCCCGCCCCGGCCCTCTCGTCGGCCCGGCCGGCGGGAGGGCCACTCGCCGACTGCTCGGCACCGTACCGGGCAACAACCTGAGCTGCTGAGCCCCGAGGCCCATCGGGACCTGGCCGGTCCGCGGGAAGCGGCCGGGAGGCGGCCCGCGGTCGGCGTCCTTCGTCCTACTCGCGTCCGTCCTCCCGCCCGCCCCGCAGAGCGGAGCCGTAGGTGAGCAGGATGCTCAGCGCCACGTAGTCCGATCCGGGGCGGCGGACGGGCACGAACACCTCCAGCCGGTCCCGCTCGGTGCGGTAGCCCGCCCTGGTCGCGCGCCCCGACAGGGCCGGGCTGCCGACGTGCGCGGCCAGTCCCCGGACGTCGAGCCGGACGCCGCTCTCCGGGCCCGCGGAGACGAGGGCGATCCGGGACCAGGCGATCGGCGCGGGGAAGGGGGCCAGCGTCATCCCCTCCGCGGTGAAGGTCAGGGCGCCCCAGCGAAACGCGCTGCCCGCGCCGAGCTCGTCCAGGAGGCGTTGCGCACGGGCCGCGGCGACGGCTCGCGTCGCGACCGAGACGAAGCGCGCGCCGGTGTCGGGGGCCACCTTCGTGATCATCCTCCAGAAGCCGCACTCCTCCCGGACCTTGACGTAGTCCAGGCCCCTGAGGCGGATCCGGCCGCCCGCGTAGGGGCGGATCACGGCCTTGAGCACGTCGTGCGAGTGCGCCAGGTTGATGTGGACGGACACCCGGGTCGACTCGACGGAGGCGATCTCCTCCCACGCGTACCACAGCGTGCGGCGCCCCGGCCGGCGCAGCTCGAAGCCGTGCTCGTACTCCCGGATCCGGATCCGGGAGTGCCGCACGCACAGGGCGAGGCACACCGCGGCCGCCCCGGGCACCGCCCAGAGCGCGAGGCGGAACGAGGACTCCTCGTCGTAGTGGTCACTGATGAGGGTGCACATCACGCCGAACACGAGGAGGAGCACGACCAGCGCGCTCAGCGGCCTGCGCGCGTAGGCCCCTTGGTAGGTCCATACCCGCTGCCCCAGCCGCCCGGTCGGCTCCGGTCCCCCCGCAGTGCCTGCTGACACCACACACACCTCGCATCGTCGTCCGCTGTCGCGTCGTCGAGTCTCGGGCGGGTTCGCGCGGGGGGACAACGGGAGAACTACTCAATTCCCGCGCCCACGGTGCCGGTGCCGTCCGTGCGCGTCCGTAAGATGGCCACCCATGGGAACGGGGGCAGCCACGGGGACGATCGCCGGCCTCGGCGGTGAACTGACGCCGCTGATCGGACGGCGGGCGGAGACGGCCCGGATCGCCGGGCTGCTCTCCGGCGCGCGCCTGGTCACGCTCACCGGACCCGGTGGCGTGGGCAAGACCAGGCTGGCGCTGCGTGTGGCGGCCGAGGCGACACGCTCCGCCTTCCCCGACGGCGTGTACCTCGCCGGACTCGCCGACCTGCGGGACCCGGAGCTGCTCGCACCGAACGTCCTCGGCGCCCTCGACGTGGCCGACCCGGGGCGCCCCGGCGCCGATGCGGCGGCCGTCCTCGCCGCCAGGCTGCGCGAGCGGCGCGCCCTGTTGGTCCTGGACAACTGCGAGCACGTGATCGACGCGTGCGCGCGCCTCACCGACACCCTGCTGCGGGCCGCACCCGGGCTGCGCGTCCTGGCGACCAGCCGGCAGGCGCTTCGCATCGCCGGAGAACAGGTCTTCCCCGTGGACCCGCTGCCGGTGCCGGACGCCGACACGGGTCACGGCCTGCGGGCCCTGAACGGCAATCCGGCCGTCGCGCTGTTCGTCGACCGGGCCGCCGCCGTGCTCCCCGGCTTCGCCCTGACCGGGTCCGACGCCCCCGCCGTGGCCGAGCTCGTCCGCCGCCTGGACGGGCTGCCCTTCGCCATCGAGCTGGCCGCGGGCCGCGTCCGGAGCCTGACGCCGCAGGAGATCCTGAAGCGGCTCACCGACCGGTTCGCGCTGCTGACCGGCGGAAGCAGCGTCGCCGCCGACCGGCAGCGCACCCTGCGCGCGCTGATCGACTGGAGCCACGACCTGTGCACCGGGCCCGAGCGGCTGCTCTGGGCGCGGGCCTCGGTGTTCCGTGGCGGCTTCGACCTGGAGAGCCTCGAACGGGTCTGCGCGGACGCCGAACTGCCGCCCGCCGCCCTGCTCGACGCCCTCGACGGCCTGGTGGCCCGGTCGATCGTCAACTGCCGCCATGCGCACGGGCGTTCGCGCTACCACATGCTGGAGACGGTACGGGAGTACGGGCACCAGCGGTTGGCCGCGTCCGGCTCCCTCGACATGCTGCGCGGTCGCCACCGGGACCGGTACGCCGAACTGACCGCACGAGCCGGGCAGGAGTGGTTCGGGCCCCGCCAGGTCGGCTGGTTCACCCGCCTGCGCCAGGACCACCCGAACCTGCGCGCCGCCCTGGAGTTCTGCCTGGAGCGGCCCGGGCACGCGCGGGCCGGTCTGGCCCTGGCCGTGTCGCCCCGGCACTACTGGATGACCGCGGGCCTGCTGTCCGAGGGGCGCCACTGGCTGTCCCGGCTGCTCGCCGCCGACGCCCAGGACGACGGCGGCGACCCGGCCGGCCCGGACACCACCGTCCGGCTGCACGCCCAGGTCACCGACACGTACCTGGGCATCCTGAACGGCGACCCGGAGGCCGACGTTGGGCGCGCGCTCGCCGCCTGCGAGGCGGCGGCCGGGCACGGGGGTCACCGGCGCGAGTCGGCGTGGGTGCGGCACCACCACGGGATCCTCGCCGTCTGGCGCGGGGACTTCGCGAACGCCGCCGAGCTGTTCGCGCGGGCGCGCACCGATTTCCGCGAGCTGGGCTGCCTCGACGCGGCGCTCGAGTGCCGGGTCAAGTTCGCCATCGCGCACGCCTACGGGGGCGAGACCGCCGCGGCCGCCGAGGCGTGCGGCGAGGTCGAGGCGGCCGCCCTCGCACACGGCGAGTCCTGGCTGCACGGGATGGCCCTGCTCGCCCGCGCACTGCTGGCCCTGCGCGCGGGCGAACCCGCCGACGCGACCGCGCGGGCCGGGGCGGCCATCGCCCGGCTGCGCCCCTTCCAGGACTGGTGGGACGTGGCCATGTGCGTGGAGGTCATCGCCTGGAGCACCTGGGACGCCCCGCGGCGCGCGGCCCGGCTCCTGGGTGTGCTGCACCTGTTGTGGGAGTCGCTGGGCGGGCGGCTCGGCGCGGCACCGTTCATGCGCACGCAGCACCTGCGCCTGGACGCCGAGGTACGGGAAGCGCTGGGAGTCGCCGCCTTCGACCGTGAGTTCCGCCGCGGAGCGCGCACCACCGTGGACGAGGCACTGGCCTACGTCCTGGACGAGTCGGCCGGGGTGCCGGGACTGACGAAGCGCGAGAGCCAGGTCGCGGAACTGGTCGCCGAAGGCCTCACCAACAAGGACATCGCGGCCCGCCTCACGATCGCCCAGCGCACCGCGGAGAACCACGTCGAACGCATCCTGGGCAAGTTGGGGTTCACCTCGCGCACGCAGCTCGCGGTGTGGACGTACGAGCGGCGAGGCGAACTGCCCTGAACATCACGACGTGGTGATGTGCGTGCCGACGAAGTCGATCATCTCGATGGTCTGCCGGATCCGTTCCTCCGCGACCAGCGAGCCGTGACCGGCGTCGTACCGGTACACCCGGCGAGCGGTTGTACGCCCGGAGCATCTCCGTCTCGTCCCGGTAGGCGGTGAGGTAGTCCGCGATCGGCGCGTCGGCGAACCCGAGCGTCCAGGCCTCGGGCCGCAGGCCGAGGCCCAGCAGGGTGAGGTAGCCGCCCCAGGACCGGCCGGAGAGCACCATTCGGGCCGGGTCGGCGATCCCGTCGGCCACCAGGCGGTCGCGCACCGCGTGGACGTCCTCGAGCTCGGTCGGTCCGGGGCGGCCCTCGATCGCGTCGCGCCACTGCGAGCCGTAGCCGGTCGAGCCGCGGAAATTGAGGTGCACGACCAGGAATCCCTGGTCCCCCCAGACGGCGGCGGGCGGGTTGTACGAGTCGTCGTTCCAGCCCGCGGGGCCGCCGTGCACGTCGAAGAGGCAGGGTGGGGCTGCACACCACCGGGCGACCGGGAGATCAGCACGTGGATCGGGCCGCCCGGTCCGTCGACCCAGAGGTCCTCCACGGGGACGGAGGAGGGCGGTGTCGGACCCGGCGGGGTGAGGAGCACCGATCCGAACGTCGAGCGGATGACCGGTGGCGAGGCCGCGTCGGTCCAGGCGAACGCCACGGTGCCGTCCGGCCGGGCCGCCGCGCCCGCGATGACGCCACGCGGGGTGGGCAGGCGGGTCAGCTCCTTGTGCGCGAGGTCGTAGCGGTAGAACTGGTGACGGGCGTGGGGGGTGTGGGTGATCAGGAGGGCGGAGCCGTCCGGGTACCAGGAAGGCGGTCAGCTCACCGGGCAGGTCGAGAACGATCTCCTCCTGCCGGCCGGTCAGGACGTCCCGGAGCAGGGGTTCGGGGCGGCCGCGCCGCTCGTGCTCCACCAGCAGGAACGCCTCGCCCGGGGACGGGGCCGGGGCCGGGGAGAAGGCTCCGGCCCGCACGCCCAGGCCGGGCCCGTCCGCGAGGTCGGCCACCACGGTTCCGTCCGGGCGCAGCACCCGCACGGCCGGGTGCCGGCTGTCCCCCGCCTCGCTGTGCCCGATCGCGATGAGCGACTCGTCCCGGGACAGCGCGGCGACCCAGGCGTCCTGCTCGTGCCGGTAGAGGACCGTCGGGCTCTTCCCGGGGACGCAGAGGTGGATGGTGGTTCCGCCGCGGACCGTACCGCCGACGACCGCCAGACCGCTCGATCCCAGGGCCGGACCCGCCGGGTAGGCCGGTTCCAGGCCCGGGACGGCCGGTTCGTCGTCGCCACCGTCGAACGGCTGGCGCATCCAGACGCCGTACTCACCGCCGTCGGCGCCGGCGAACCACCACAGCCAGTCGCCGGCCGGGTCGATGGCCACCGTGAGGGTTCCGTTCGCCCGGTGGGTCACCTGCCGGGCCGTGCCGGTGCTTTCGTCCCGGGCGTGGATCTCCCAGGTTCCCGAGGCGTTGGAGCGGTGGAAGCTGCGGGCCGGGGCGTCCGCGGCCCATTCCGGCAGGCCGACCCGGGCCGCCCGGAACCTGGCCTTCCACCGTTCCTGGTCGATGACGGGCTCGTGATCGGTCAACTCTTCACTCCGAGGCAGCGGTGACGGGGGCGTCGGTGCGGTGTTCCGGTCGGCGGGCGGGTCCGGGCCCGATCAGGCAGGCGACGCAGAGCAGGCCGCAGCAGCCGGCGAGCGCGATGACCTGGGCCGCGCCGAGGAACTGGGCGGCCGCACCGGCCGCGGCGAACCCGAGGCCCTGCCAGAACATCAGGCCGGTGAGCTGGAGGTTGAGCGCCCGGCCGCGCAATTCCTCCGGGGCGACGTCCATCAGCAGCCGGTCCAGGCCGAGGTGGTGGGCGAAAGCGAGGCCGCTCACCACGAGCAGTGGCAGGGCGACAGCCAGCGGCGGGTGGAGGACGAACACCAGCATCGGCGCGAAGACGGTGGCGGCGGCCCAGCCGACCAGCCGGACCTGCCGGCCCGCGTCGGCCAGGGTGTTGGTGAGCACCTCGCCGAGCACGGCGCCAGCCGGGACGGCGGACAGGAAGGTGACCGGCGTGCCTCACGGGTCCCGCCGCTCTCGCCGACGACCCCCTCCAAACGGCCTCGATCGCCGCCCGTGCGGGTGATGGCGCGTGCCACGGAGGCGTGCTGATGCCACCCCGGCGTGCGCGTACGCGAAGGTTCGACCGCGACCCATTTCTCGCGGAGCGGAGGCGATCGTGCCGGGTGGACGGAACGTTGTTCGTACGGGGCGGACGGTGCGCGCAGCCGCGTCCGTCGCACTGCTGGCGCTGACAGCCGGGTGCGGCGGCGGTGGCGGCTCGTCGCCCGGTGGGACGACTCCGGCAACCGTCCAGCCCACCGGGGAGACGCCCGCGCCGACCGGGTCGCCCGGCTCGAATCCGAGCTCGATCGCCACGCTCTTCCCGGGCAGCAAGGGCAACACGACGGTGGCCAAGGCGATGGTTCCGGCCACGCCGCTCGGCGGGCAGTCCAATAAGACCGTTCTCCTCGCCGCCCACACCACCCCGTCCGGAAACAGCACCGGCACCAGCAACGAAGCCGTCACCGGCGCCGGGACGACGATCGGGACCGTGCACCTGTCTGCGGGCAGCTTCTCGGTGGTCGACAACCCGTGCACCGGAAGGACCCTTCAGCCCGGGGACACCTGCGTCATCACGGTCGCCTTCTCGCCGACCACCACCGGCTCGCACACCGCCGAGCTCACCGTCGACACGTCGGCGGCCGACGCGGACTATCGCGTCGAACTGATCGGTGAGGGCGTGGCTTCGGGTTCACCGTCACCGTCGTCGCCGTCATCGCCGTCGCCGCACTCGAAGTCGCCCACGCCCGGGACCACGCCTCCACCCGGGACCATGTCCTCGCCCGAGGCGCCCTCCGGCGAGGCGACCGCGAGCTGAGGCGACGGAGAGCTGATCGGCGGACAGCCGAGGCGTCAGCCGAGCGTCTCGATCCGGATGTCCTCGTCGTCCCGCAGGACAACGGTCACGTCCATGGGCCGGCGTTTGTACGAGACGAGGTAGTAGCGGGCGCTGGACTTGGCGAGCAGGATGAAGCCCCGGTACTGGTAGCGGTACGGCCCGCCCGCGTCGCCGAGGTCCGCGGAGAGGATGCCGAGGGCGTCGTGGGTGATGGGAGACCGCGAGTAGATCAGGACGCTGACCCGGTCCGCGAATCCGGCTTCCGAGTCGCGGACCGCCTGGTCGTCCCCGGCTTCGTCCGCGTAGCGCGCCAGGGCGAAGAACAGGCTCATCGTCAGCAGTCCGATCAGCGCGGCGCCGGCGAGCCGCTGGATCCGTCCGCCGACCGGCGGGGCGCCCTGCTCCCGGCGGCCGATCCGGTGGAGGCGCAGCGCGAACAGGGCCAGCGCGGCGCCGAGCGCCACCACCAGCGGAGGAATGATCACGCGGGGCCAGCCGGCCTCCAGGAGCGACAGGGTCCCGCGGGTCCACCAGCCCGGCTCGGTGAAGACCGGGAAGCCCAGCAGGAGCAGCAGGCCGCCCGCGAGTGCGCACATGGCGGCAGCGCGCTGCCACAGCGGATTCTCCCGCGGCCGTGCCAGCCAGTGCAGGACCAGGCCGAAAACCGCCAGGACGACGAGCACGCACCAGAGCAGCACCCAGAGCGGGAGGAACAGGGCGGTGGGGCTGACCGTCAGATAGCTCTCGCGCGACAGTTCGAGGTCGCTCGTCGGGATGCCGAAGTGGACGTAGTACGAGGTCGTGTAGGTCCTGCCGATGTAGTACAGCAGGCCGACGATGACCGATCCCGGTGCGACGACGTACGCGGCCTTCTCCAGGAACGCCCTGGTCCGGTCCTCCGATGGCACCGCCTCGGGCCCGGCGACCACCTCGGCGCCACCGGCACCGCGGGCTTCACCGGCGTCACCGGCACTGCGGGCGGCCCCGGCGCGCGCCGCCTGCCGACGGATACGACGAGCCGCGCCCCTGTCGCGCGTGGGACGCTCGGTCACCGGCCATCCAGTCTCATGTCCCGACAACGAGCCGCCACACGGTTCGGTCACGGACGGCCTTCCGGCACCGCCGCCCACGGCTGCGGAGAAAAGATCAGGCACGAGCCCGGGTGATCATGGAGGTCTCTACGCTTCGTGACCACCGGGGGCTCGTGCCTGTCCTGCCGTCATGCCTGGTCGAACCGCTGTGGGCCCGGTTCGCGGCCGTGCTGCCCGCGCACGTCTACACCCACCAGCTCGGCTGCCACAACCCGTGTGTCCCCGACCGGATCGGCATCGATCACGTCATCGCCGCCCTGGTGCACGGCTGCGGCTACCAGCGCGCCGCGGGATCCGGCCGCTCGGACCGTACGATCAGGAGCCCTTGACGGTGGGCTGGGTCTTCTGGTTGTAGATCTCCTTGCCGTCCGCGTTGTAGGCGTGGACGTAGGGGGCCGGGGGGAAGGTGTTCGCATTGGGACCGGTGGAGACGGCCGCGGTGTGGACGAACGCGCCGCCCGCCATGACGGCCGGGTACTGGGTCGGGTCGTCGCCGTAGCTGATGGTGACCTTGGCGACGTCGGGTGTGTAGTGCCCGGCGCCCAGCGAGAGGAACTGCCCGGCGCCGGTCGGCGTGCTGAAGCTGTCGAAGAACGAGATCAGGTGGCCGGTGCCCCACAGGCGGTCGTTGATGAACGTCGCCGGGGAGGACATGCTGTTGCCCTGGAGGCCCTTCGACTCGCACTGCACGTACTGGCCGGCGGAGTTGACGGCGACGACCACGCCGTCGGTGTCCGGCGAGGCGGCGGGAGCGCGGACCGCGATCACCGCGTGGTACTGCGACGCGTCGGAGCCCAGGCAGGAGGCCAGGATCTCCGCGACGGCCCCGGCCTCGATCGGCGCCGTCGCCGTGCCGGTGACCGTGAAAGCGGCCGGGGTGGCAGGCATAGCGGTGACGGACGAGCCGCTGCCAGAGACCGCCGAGCCGGCGGCGGAGGGCGCAGTGGAGGGCTTGCCGTGGGCCGCCTGGTCACCGCGCTCCGCGACCTGCCCGAGGCGCAGCGGAGCGCCCTGGTCCTGCACCCACGTCCTGGACGGCTGCGGGCACTGGATCCAGCAGGAGCGTCCCGAGGAGGTCAACCGCCTGCTGACCTCCTGGCTCGCCTCCCTCCAGGGCTGAATCGTCGGGTGTGCCGGCCGCGTTCCGTCGCAGGTGAACCCGGGCCGGCACACCCGAGGACAGCGCCCGAACCCCACGCCCGCTCGGCGCCGCGCATCCCCGGCGCGAGCATGCCGGTCACCTCGGCGACGGCCTCCGCGGAGGGCTTGACGGAACATCGACCACTAACTCGCTGTAGGCAGCAACTCCGAGGATTCTCCGCCTCGCTGTAGGCAGCAACTCCGAGGATTCTCCGCCTCGCACCAGTCGGCGGCGAAGCCGTGCCGGTACTCAGCCTGCTTGTACGCCGGCACCATCGAGGCTCTCCCCGTCACCGGCGGAGGGGGCGGGGAGAGTCGGCCTGGTGGTCACGGCGTGCTTCCGGGGCCGCCCCTTGGGCCGGCGCGCGGGTTCCTCCGCGCCCAGCCTGGCGAGCTCCTCAGTGCTCCAGCCGGCTGCCTCTGCGGCTGCGTAGGCTCGTCCGTACGGGACCTCGGTTTCGGCCAGCTGGTCCTTGAGGCGCTGTCGCTTCGCCATGACGGCTGCGAGCGAAACGATGGCCTTCTCACGGTCGTCCTGAATCTCGCGCATGCGCTTCAGGAACTCGTCTTCCCTCGTCATGTCGCGGATCGTAGGACCACCGCTTCCGCTGGCTTGGGACCTGGCCACAGCCGTCACCCGTGTCGGTGATTTTCGGCTGCCACTCCGGCGTATCCACTGGCAGTCGGTTCGATCGCGAAGCAGGGTGGCGCAGCAGGGGGTCGCGGCGAGGGTCGCGTTCGTTCCGGCCTTCGGAACGCCGGCCCGCGGAGCCGAGGAGGACCGACGGTGGGTGGCACGGAGGGCGCGCGGCGGCGGGAGCGGCAGATGGGGTCGCCGCGGTCGAGGCGGGTGAATCTGGCGTACAACGAGGCCGAGCTGACGATCGTGCACGAGGCCGCGAAACGTGACGGCATGGTGGTGTCCGCGTGGGTTGCGCGAAAGGCGTTGGAGGTTGCCAAGGATCGGCTCGTGCCGGTGTCCGCGGACGCCAGGGAAGTCCTGGTGGAGCTGATCAGATCGCGTGGGGAACTGGTGCGGATCGGTGAGTGGCTCGGGTCGACCGGCCCCGTCGACGTGGGGGCGGCCACACGTCTCGTACAGGAGGCCGTACGGCGGGTCGACCGGGCGACGCTGCAGTTGATGCGGGAGCGGGCGTCGCGCTGGTGATCCCCAAGCTGGCGAAGGGCGGGAGTGACACCGCGGGGCTGTTGTTCTACCTGTACGGTCCCGGAAAGCGGGACGAGCACGAGGACCCGCGGATGGTTGCCGCCTGGGCGCCGTGGGTGCCGGACCCGGCGAGGTCGCCGGACGCGACGGTCGGCGATCTCGCGCTGCTCCTGGACGCTCCGGTGCACGCTGCCCGGGGTTGCACGCCGGCCGAGCACGTCTACCACGTCGCGGTGCGCGTGGCACCGGAGGATCCGCACCTGACGGACGAGCAGTGGGCCGAGGTTGCCCGGGCGATGATGAGCGCCGCCGGGATCGCTCCGCAGGGCGAGAAATGGGGCTGTCGCTGGGTGGCGGTCCGGCATGCGGACGACCACATCCACATCGTCGCGACGAGGATCCGCCAGGACGGAATCCAGCCGGACCTGTGGCAGGACATCGTGCGGATGCAGCAGCTCGCCCGACAGTTCGAGCTGCGGTGGGGACTGCGCCGGCTGATCTCAGGGGATCGGACCGCGAAGCGATGGCCGACGACGGGTGAGACAAGGAAAGCCTCGCGCCGTCACGTGCCTGGGAGTGCGCGCGAGCAGTGCGAGCGGACCGTTCGCACTGCGGCGGCAGCCGCAGCGAGCGAGGACGAGTTCTTCGCTCGTCTGCGCGCCTCCGGCCTGCGGGTGGCGCAGCGTTGCGGTCCGGGGAGCAGCACCCCGACGGGGTACACGGTCGCGCTGCCCGGTGACCGGGACCGGGTCGACCGGGCGGTGTGGTTCGCGGGTTCGAGCCTGGCGTACGACCTGTCGCTCCCCCGGGTCCGCGAGCGCTGGCAGGTGCCGGTCCCGGAGCCGGAGGTGCCGCCTGATGCGCTGTGGCAGACGCTCGAGCGCAACCTGGGTGCGGCGTCGGATTCGCTCGGCTGCGGTGGCCGGCAGGCTGGGGCCGGCGAGGTCGCCGCGCTCGGCGACCTTCTCGTCGTGGCGTCCGACACCATGCCTCCCCTGGTGGAGCCGAAGGTGCGTGCCTCGGCGGCGGAGTTCGAGCGGGCCGCCAGGGCTCCGGGCCGGCGTGACCTGGACAGTGAGGCGCGGATGCTGCTCCGTTCCTCGGCCCGGATTCTCGTGGCGTCGGCCAGGTCGTCCGGCCACAACGACGCGGCCGCCTTCCTGGGGTTCCTGCTGGCCCTGGTCACAGCCGTAACGGCTGCGCGGCTCTGGCACGAGGAACAGGGCTACCGTCTCCAGGCCGACGCGGCCGGCAAAGCCGGCCGCTCACTGCAGGAGGCCGTGGAGGTGAGCACCGGGGCATCCGTGGGTGCCGGGGCTCAGTATCGTACGAGACGTGCGGGGTCGTTGGCGCCGGAGGACGGACGATCGGCTCTGCTGACCGACGTGGTGACGAGGGCACTGCCCGCCCATGCGTCGGCGGTGCTGGTGGACTCCGCCTGGCCGGTCCTGCGTGAACGCCTCATGGCCTTGGAGCGGCGGGGCTTCGACCCCGCCGCGGTTCTCGCGGCGGTAGCGGCGCGGCGCGAGCTCCGCTCGGCGGACTCCATCGCGCAGGTACTCGTCTGGAGGTTGGACGGGTGGACCGGCACTCACGGCGCAGCGCCGGAAACGCGAGCAGCGACGGCTGCTCCACGGTTCCCCATCACGCCACCGCGACGCCCCGCGAAGACCTCCGATGCGCCGGCCGACGCAAAACGCTTCCCCTTCAACTTCAACGATCCGGAAGGGCCCAGACGGGGCCACTGACCGACAGGAGTTCGCGATGACCATGTCCTACCCTGGCGAGCCGTTCGCCGATGCGGCCGGCGAGGCGGTGCAGACGTCGGCGGCGGCGGTGCGCCTGGTACTGGCCGTCTCCGACGCGGTGCGCCGCGCCGCGCAGCGGAGGTCGGGCCGGGAGCACCCGCTGCCGCCGACCGACCAGGCCGTCTCCGAGGCGGCCGGGGATCTCAAGGCCCTGCTCACCCCTGACCTGGCCTGGATGCTGATGTCCGGTCCGGACTGGCCGGTCATGGCGCAGCAGCTGGTCGCCCTGCGGCGGTCCGGTGTCGACCTGGAGCAGTTCCTGCCCCGGGTGGGGGACATCGCGGTGTCGGTGCGGGATGCCGTCCTGGCCGACTTGGCGCGGAATGCGGCCGAGCGGACGCACGAGTGGGCGGGGCTGCTCCGCGCGAGCATGCCGGCGGGTGCGGTGCGCGAGGCGATCCTGGCCTCCCCCATGTGGCCTGCGATCGCCGCGACGATGCAGGAGCTCCAGGAACGGGGCGTCGACGTCCGGCGGCTTCTGGCGGCCGCCTACGCCGAGGGGTTCGGTGTCGATCAGGCGGTCGACCGGAGGCCTGACGCCGCTCGGCGGCCCGCGAGCGTGCCGAGTCGGGACTCCCTTCGCTCCTACGGTCCGCTGACGGTGGGGCTGGATCTACCGCGGGATCTCGACCTCGGAGACCGCCGAAGGGCGTTGGCGCAGCTGGGTGTGAGCCAGGCGGAGAACGCCCACTTCGTTCGCTGGGTCTACGAGGCGATGCCCGGCCGGGAACGCGAAGCGGCGTTGCTGGTCAACTCCCACCAGTGGCCGCTCCTGGCCTCCCGGATGGCGCGGATGCAGGACGACGGCAAGCCGGTCCAGGATCACCTGGCGAGGCTGATGCGGGACCGCGGGTGGGAGTCCGGCCCCGTCTCCCACCTCGTACCGCGCCTTGTCCAGGCCGCCACCGAGGCGCTGCGCAGGCCGACGCACGACGCCGTCACGTCGGCCTCAGTGGTGACGGACGCTGCCAGGGCCACCTCGGCGGTGGCAGGGAGGCCGCCGTCATGGACGCGCGGCGCAAGGCCTGGCAGTCCCAAGCCCACCGCCAATCGAGGCCCCATCCCGAACCCCAGCGCGGGACGGTCGAGGTAGCGGCACCGCCCCGATCGGCCGGGTCGACGGCCGGAGCACTCGAAACGGCTCCTCCTACGGTCGGGTGGCACCCACGAAGTCGGAGCCGGGCATGTCAGCAACCGGGACCTTCCTGACGACGTCGCCGGTCTTCGGCGCGGAGATCATCTGTCCGTCGCCGATGTAGAGAGCCACGTGGTAGATGTGGCCGCCGCCGTTGTGGCGCCAGAAGAGCAGGTCACCGGCTCGGAAGTCGGCCCGGGCAACGGGGCGGTCGGCCGTGGCGGAGTACTGCTCGGCGGCGGTGCGGGGGAGCCGGCGCGCGGGCCAGTAGGCGTACTGGACGAGGGCCGAGCAGTCCCAGCCGACCGTCGCCTCGGCCAGGCACCGCCCGTCCCCGTAGCCGCCGTCTCCGTCGCAGTGGCCACGACTCGGACCGGCCGGGCTGCCGCCACCGTAGCTGTAGGGCACACCCAGTTGGGTGGCGGCCCGGCGTGCGGCGTCCGGGCCTACGCCGTACCCCGTGATCTCCGAGAACGGGCCGGCCCCCCGGAAGCGGCCCAAGTTGCCCATGATGTCCGCCACATAGCGCTGGGTCTCAGCGAAGGGCGGCACACCGCGGTTGGCCTCAACCGCAGCCCACCCAGCGTTGTAGCCGGCCAGCGCCAGGCGGCGGAGGTCGTCGGCGATGCCTGATGCTGCCGCCTGCCCGAGCAGACTGCACATCAGCCGCCCCTGCGCCATCACCGCATCTCCGATGTCGAAGGGAGACGCTGTGCCGCTGTGGTCGTCATCCCTCCCCCAGGTCGCCCAAGTGCCCGGCATGAACTGCGCAGGCCCTTCCGCGCCGACCGGGCTGCGCGCGTCCCTGCGGAAGCCGCTCTCCTCGAACAGCTGGGCCGCGAGCAACTCGGGTTCCAGGGACGGGTCGTGGCAGTCGTCAGCAGCCCGGACCATCCATGACCGGTACTCCTCGGGCACTCCGCCGACCAACGCGCTGCCCGTCTCGGTGGCGGCTCCCGCCGTCACCACCAGGGCGCACGCCGCGATGACCGCAACGAGCAGCAGTACGAAGGGCACTGCGCACCCGACCAGAACCTTTTTCACGGACCCCCCTTGTGAGGTGCACGGATAGGCCCGAATGGGCGGATGGCCGTGCCTTCCACACCACCAGGGGCGTTACGTCACGTGGCCGACTGATGACGACCTCGCTCGTGGTCGAAAGGCCTCTCTGACAACGCGAGTTACCGATGGAGGTTGCGACGTGGCACCCGATTCGGTGGTACCTGCTCAACAGGTGCGCACCGTACCGAGGTACGGGCTGATGCCGGTCCACGGGTACGACATCGCCTCCGCCGTGGTGCTTCGGATGCTCGACCACAACGACGGCGACGACGACCGGAGCCTGCGCGCCCGCGGTCTCGGCCCGGGAGAACCGGTGCCGTACGGCGTCCAACCGGTGATCGTCGCCCCCAGCACCGTCTACGGCACCGTGCAGGTGGAGGCGATCGTCCGAGAGTGGCCCGACGCTCTTCCGAAGCCCTGGCTCGTCGTGGTGGCCGACGTCCCCGCCCGCCCTGCGGCGGCCGCCCGCTACCGCCTCCGCGCCCTGGGCGGACGCCTCGCCGGAACGGCGTACCTGCCCTATCTGCCGGCGCTCCGCTCGGTCGAACGTGCCGAGGATGCCCTGGCCGACGCCGCCGTGGTGCGCGCGGCCGTCCGACTGCGTGCCCAGCTCGACGGGAAGTGACTGATGTTCATCGCCGAAGACCCCAAGAACTCGGGGCTGATCCCCGCCGCCAAGCCGACCAAGATCCCGGGGATGGACGGCATGGTCTCAACCATGTTCGGCTACGGCCTCTGGCTCCTGGTCCTCACCGGTGTCTGCGCGACCGGCTACGGCGTCTGGAAGCTGGCCATCACGGAGAAGAGCCGCCACGGTGGCGGGAGCGAGCCGTTCAAGTGGATGGGGGCGGGAATCGCCGCGATCCTGTTGTCCGGCTCACTGATCTCCATCCTCAACGGCATCGTGGGCTGATGGTGCGGCTCCGGAGGAGGGACGGACTCGTGTCCCGTGCGGCGCGTTGGGGCGCCGGGGCGATGCTCGCCACCGTCGTCGCCTTGACCGGCTATACGATCCTGTCCCACGACGACCGGCCCACGATCCCCCAACCCGCCGCTGCGCCCCCTTCGCCCTCGCAGTCATCTACCACGGCCGTCCCGGTACCAGTGTCCACCTACACCCTCCCGGCCACCTGGACGGAGCCTGATCGCTGGCTCGCCGTTCCCCGAGGGACAAGCACCCTGAACGGCCATAAGGTCGCCTTCCCTCACAGCACCGACGGAGCGATCGGCATGCTGGTGGCTTGCTCCGGGTTCGACATCGAAGGCTCGACGACCCTGGTGGACGAACAGCTTGCCTTCTATCGCGCCTACACCGCGGCTGCCGATCAGACCTCGGACCGGGAGCAGCGGATCCGGCAGGGAGCGGCGAGGACCGACGCACATGTCCGCGCCGCCATGGGCCTGCCGGAGTCCGGTCCGCTTCCGGCCGGTGCGTGGGTGCGCACCAGCATGGTCGGCTTCAAGCTCATCCAGGCCGGGCCCGACGCGGTCACCGCCCACCTGCTGCTGCGTAACGCGTGGAAACCGAGCGGGAGCCGTCCGGAGTCGATCTCGTACGCGGTGGGGACCATCGGGGTGGTGTGGCGGGAGGGCGATTGGAGGCTCGACCCTTCCGGTGGCGCTTCCCCCGCCCCCGAGACCGTGCCCGAGATCGCTGCACCCGGTGACACCGCATTCAACACTCAGGGCTGGACCGCGATCAGGCAGGCATCGTGAGGCGTCTCCTGTCCGTTCTGCTCCTCGCCTTCATCACGCTGCTCGGCAGCGTCGTCATCGGCCAACCCGCAATGGCCGACGACAAGGACGGCATCATCGGCTCGATCGTCGAAGTGGGCTGTGGCGTTGGGATGGTCGGCATGTACGACTACATCACCGACAGCCATCACTGCGAGAACCTCGGCGAGACCGTCAACGAGAAGATCTCCACGGAGTGGAGGGATCTCTGGAACTCCGCCGTCGGGGAACTACTCAAGGCCGGAATCGAGTTCGTCAAGGGGCTCGTGAGGTTCACGCTGACGGTCGCCCTGCAGGGACCGTCGCTGAGACTTGAAGACACCGGACTGTTCGGCGAACAGGCCAAACTGGCCGGGATGTTGGTGTGGCTGGGGCTGGTCGTTTCCGTGGCCGGCCTCATATGGCAGATCGGACGCATGGCCGTCACCGGCCAGATGCGTCACCTCGGGCTGGCCCTCAGCGGGTGGTTGCAGAACTGTCTGTTGTGCGTGGGCGGGATCTCCGGCGTCGCCCTCCTGCTCAAGGCCGGGGACGAACTGACCGACGGACTGGTCAACCGGACCTTCGGTGACTCCGGAACCGCCACCGGGCACATCGTCGACGTCCTGGTCCCGGACGTGGTCAACCCGTTCATCGTCATCTGCGGCCTGCTGGTCCTCGTACCGGTCGGGTTCGTCCAGCTCGTGCTGATCTTCCTGCGCAATTCGGCGATCCCCATCCAGTGCCTGCTGCTGCCGATCGCAGGCGCCGGGCGGGTCGGCGGCGAGACCACACGCAAGTGGGCGCCGCTTCTGATCCGGTCGATCCTCGTCGGCATCGCCTACAAGCCGATGGTCGCAGTGATCATCTGCAGCGGGTTCGCGGAGTTCGGACATGCCGGAACCGTGATCGAGTGGCTGCGGGGCCTGACGACACTGCTGCTCGGGGCACTCGCCCCGGCCGCGCTGGTGCGGATCTTCGGTCCGGTCGCGGACGAGGTCGGCAGCGCCATGGGCTCAGGCGGGGCGGTCGCCGCCATGTCCGCGGCCGGGTCCTACGCCGCCCGCAGGAGGCACGGCGGAGGCGACACCGAAGACTCCGGAAGCGCTGAGGAGGGCCATGTCCGACCGGTCAGCGCGGTGGAGCAAGCGCGCCGCGTCGAGCAGTCGATGTCCGCGAACCCCGGCAGCGACGGGCAGGCGGGGACGGGAGGCGAGGCGCTCTCCCACGCGGCGTGGAACAACGCCGCGCAAGCGGGCAACATCCCCGCGCCTTCCGCACCCCTTGACGGCACGCCCGGAGCACCGGGCGCAGCGGGTACCGGCGTCGCGGGCGCGGCAGCGGGCGGGGCCGGCCTGACCATCCAGGTGCTGGACGGGCTGAACGACGTCGTACAGCGCGGCGCAAGCGAGATCGGGAACGGGCATGGAGGAGGACGGTTGTGAGTGCCCGGGAGGTACCTGACGGGCTGATGGTGAGCGGTCTGCGCACCCGCCGCTCCTTCGGCATGGGAAACCTGTCGAAGGAGGCGACGATCGGCGCCGCGCTGGTGCTGGCCGCGGACGGACTCATCGGCATCCGCCACCCGGCCAGCCTGCTCGTCACCCTGCCACTGACCGGTGCCGTCGTAGGGCTCGCGGCCGTACGACGGCACGGAATGTCGGCCTTGGCTTACTACCGGGCCCGGCTGGCGTGGTGGCGCGCGCACCGCGCGGGCGCCACCTCCTACCGGCGCGTCCTTCTCCCGCAACCCTTCTCGCTCGACCTGCCCGGCGTGGCCGCGAGCTCGTCGCTGATCGCCGCCCACGACCCCACGACCGGCCGCAAGGTCGGGGTAGTCCACGACCGCTCCACCGGTCGCATGACGGTCTCCACTCTGCTCGCGCCCGGTGGGAGCCTCATGGCCCACACCGGTGCTGTGCGCTCCGGGCTGCGCACCTGGGGCGAGGTCCTCAACACCATGGCGACGGCAGAGCAGATCAAGGGCGCCTCGGTCACCATCCAGATCACTCCGGGCGCGGGCGAGGCCCTGGCCGACGACGTCCGGACCCGTCGTCGACCGGACGCCCCCCGACTCGCCCTGGACACCATCGACGAGTTGGTTCGCACCACGCCTCAGAAAGTGTTGGGTAATCGGGTGATCACTCGTTCTTGAGGTCGTCGGCGAGGCGGCGGGCTGCTTCGGTCTCGATGGGGCCGCGTGGTTCGATCT
>NZ_JBHVSD010000004.1:367522-487919 GCF_042885395.1 Kitasatospora sp. NPDC058063 | reverse complement strand
CACCCGCTCCGACGTGGCCGACCGGGTACCCGAGGGCCGTCCGGTCGTCGTGCTGGACGATCCGGCGGTCGTCGAAGCGGTGGCAGCCCGGTCGGCGGAGGAACTTGCCAGTCCGGCATGGCTGTTGAGCCCCGCCTACCTCATCTACACCTCCGGCTCGACCGGCCGCCCCAAGGGTGTCGTGGTCTCGCACTCGGGTGTCGCGAGCCTGCTCGCCACCCAGGTCGAGCGCTTCGAGGTAGGCGACGGCTCGCGCGTCCTGCAGTTCGCCTCGCCGAGCTTCGACGCGGCCTTCTGGGAGCTGTGCATGGGCCTGCTCTCGGGCGCGGCCCTGGTCGTCGTCCCCGCCGAGCGGCTCGCCGCCGGCGAGGAACTGACCGGAACGCTCGCGGAGTTCGGCGTCACCCACGCGACGATCCCGCCCGTGGTCCTCGCCGCGATGGAGCCCGAGGCGCGGCTGCTGCCCGGCGGCACGCTGGTCTCCGCCGGTGAGGCCCTGTCCGGCGAGGTCGTCGGCCGCTGGTCGCCCGGCCGCCGGCTGGTGAACGCCTACGGCCCGACCGAGTCCACCGTCTGCGCCTCGATGAGCGGCGCCCTCGGCGGAGCCGTCGCACCGCCGATCGGCACGCCGGTGTTCAACTCCCGTCTGTACGTGCTGGACCCGGCGCTGCGCCCGGTGGCGCCCGGCGTGGTCGGCGAGCTGTTCATCGCCGGTCCGAGCCTGGCCCGCGGCTAC
Organism: Kitasatospora sp. NPDC058063; assembly: GCF_042885395.1. Classification (NCBI taxonomy): domain Bacteria; kingdom Bacillati; phylum Actinomycetota; class Actinomycetes; order Kitasatosporales; family Streptomycetaceae; genus Kitasatospora; species Kitasatospora sp. NPDC058063. The sequence continues at coordinate 487,183 of NZ_JBHVSD010000004.1, read as the reverse complement.
CTGAACCGGCCCGACCTGTCCGCCCAGTGCTTCGTCGCCGACCCGTACGGCCCGGCCGGTGCCCGGATGTACCGCACCGGCGACCTCGCCCGCTGGGGCGCGGACGGCCAACTCGTGTACGTCGGCCGCGCCGACGACCAGGTGAAGGTGCGCGGCTTCCGGATCGAGCTCGGCGAGGTGGAAGCGGCGCTGGCCGCGCAGGAGGGTGTCGGCCAGGTGGCCGTCGTCGTGCGCGAGGACCAGCCGGGCGTGCGTCAGCTCGTCGGCTACGTCGTCCCGAGCGAGGGCGCCGAGCCCGTACCCGCCGAACTGCGCTCGCGCGTCGGCGAGTCGCTGCCCGACTACATGGTTCCCGCAGCCGTCGTCGTGCTGGACGCCTTCCCGCAGACCCCGAACGGCAAGCTGGACCGCAAGGCCCTGCGCGCCCCGGACCTGTCCACCGCCACCACCGGCGGCGAGGCCCGCAGCGACCGCGAGGCGACCCTCGCGGAGCTGTTCGCCGGACTCCTCGGCCTGGAGAAGGTCGGCGTCCACGACAGCTTCTTCGACCTGGGCGGCGACAGCATCGTCTCCATCCAGCTGGTCAGCCGCGCCCGCAAGGCCGGCCTGGTGATCACCCCGCGCCAGGTCTTCGAACGCAAGACCGTCGCCGCCCTCGCCGCCGTCGCGGGCAGCCTCGACCAGGTGGTCAGCGACGGCCCGGACGACGGCATCGGCGAGGTACCGCTCACCCCGACCGTGCACTGGCTGCGCGAACGCGGCGGCCCGATCGGCCGGTTCAACCAGTCGACCCTGCTGCACGCCCCGGCCGAGCTGACCGAGGAGCACCTGACCGCCGCCCTCCAGGCCGTGCTGGACCACCACGACGCGCTGCGCCTGCGGTTGATCCGCGACACCGGCCAGTGGCGCCTGACCGTCCCCGGGCGCGGCGCCGTCGACGCGGCCGGCTGCGTCCGGCGGGTCGACACGAGCGGCCTGGACGCGGACGAGCTGCGCGCCCTGACCTCCGCCGAGAGCGAGGCCGCCTGGGCCCGAATCTCCCCGGATGACGGCGCCATGCTCCAGGCGGTCTGGTTCGACGCCGGCCCCGGCGACACCGGCCGACTGCTGCTGGTCGCCCACCACCTGGTGATCGACAACGTCTCCTGGCAGGTCCTGGTCCCCGACCTGGCCGCCGCCTGCGCGGCGCGCGTCGCCGGCCGGGAGCCGCAGTTGCAGCCCACCGGCACCTCCCTGCGCCGCTGGGCCGAGCACCTGGTCGAGCTCGCCCACAAGCCCGAGCGGGTCGCCGAACTCGCCCTGTGGGAGGAGATGCTGGACATCCCGGACGCCCTGCTCGGCGACCGCCCGCTGGACCCGGGCCAGGACGTGCTGGGCACCATGCGCTTCCTCACCCGGACCGAGCCCGCCGAGCACGTCACCCCGCTGCTCACCACGCTGCCCGCCGCCTACCACGCCGGCGTCAACGACGTGCTGCTGACCGCGCTCGCCCTGGCCGCCGCCGACTGGCGGGCGGCCCGGGGAGAGGAGGACGAGACCGCCGTCCTGGTCGACCTGGAGGGTCACGGCCGAGAGGACGTCGTCCCGGGCGTGGACCTGTCCCGCACGGTCGGCTGGTTCACCAGCCTGCACCCGGTGCGGCTGGACGTCGACGGCGTCGACCTCGCGCAGGTCGCGGACGGCGGCCCGGGCGTCGGCCAGGCGCTGAAGCTGGTCAAGGAGCAGCTGAGAGCCCTGCCCGACCACGGTCTCGGCTACGGGCTGCTGCGCCACCTCAACCACGACACTCGGGACTCGCTGGCCGAACTCCTCGGCCCGCAGATCAGTTTCAACTACCTCGGCCGCACCCCGGCGGCCGCCGGTGCCACCGCCGAGCCGTGGACCCCGGTGGCCGAGGAGGGCATGGTCGGCGGCGCCGACCTGTCCGGCGGCCGGCCCGAGCCGGAGACGCCGATGACGCACGCGCTCGCCGTCAACGCGCTCACCGAGGACCACCCGGACGGGCCGCGACTGCTGCTCGTCTGGTCCTGGCCGCAGACCCTGCTGCGCGAACAGGACGTGGCCGAACTGGCCGACTGCTTCAGCCGGGCCGTGCGTGCCCTGGCCGCACACGCCGAACGCCCCGAGAGCGGCGGCTTCACCCCGTCCGATCTCTCCCTGGTCTCGCTGAGCCAGGACGAACTGGACGGTTTCGCAGCGGAGTTCGACCAGGACTTCACCGACGAGCTGGACGAGGACGAGGTCGAGGACGACTTCGAGGACGAATGGGAGACCGCAAAGTGACCGAGTCCGGCGTGCAGAACCCCGGCACCAACACCCGCCGGAGCAGCGGCGCGAAGAAGTCCGCCGTCGAGGACATCCTCCCGCTCTCCCCGCTCCAGGAGGGCATGCTCTTCCAGGCCCTCTACGACCAGGACGGCCCCGACCTCTACGTCCACCAGCTGCTGCTGGACCTCCAGGGCCCGCTGGACACCCGCGCCCTGCGCCTGGCCGCCCGCACACTGCTGGAGCGGCACGCCAACCTGCGGGTCGGCTTCCGCAGCGACAAGGTGAGCAAGCCCGTCCAGCTGGTGCACCGCAAGGTCGCCGTGCCGTGGGAGCAGATCGACCTCAGCGCCCTGGACCCGCAGCGCCAGGAGGCCGAGCTGGCCCGGCTCGCCGACGAGGACCAGGCCCGCCCGTTCGACCTCACCCGCCCGCCGCTGATGCGCTTCACCGTCCTGCGGCTGGCTCCCGAGCGGTTCCGGCTGATGCTGACCAAGCACCACATCCTGATGGACGGCTGGTCGGTGCCGGTGCTGATCCGGGAGCTGTTCGAGCTGTACGGCAGCCGGGGCGACGCCTCGGTGCTGGCCCCGGTCACGCCGTACCGCGACTACCTCGCCTGGCTGGCCGACCAGGACGCCGACGCCGCCGAGCGGGCCTGGCGCATCGCGCTGGCCGAGATCGACGAGCCGACCCTGGTCGCGCCCGCCACCCGCGGCCGCGCCATGGTGCGCCCGGGCTGGCTGCGCCACCAGGTGCCCACCGAGGTCGCCACCGGCCTGCAGGCGCTCGCCCGCAGCCACGGCCTCACCCTCAACACCGTCGTCCAGGGCGCCTGGGGCTTGCTGCTGAGTGTGCTGACCGGCCGCGAGGACGTGGTGTTCGGCGCGATCGTCTCCGGCCGCCCGCCGGAGATCCCCGAGGTCGACACCATGGTCGGCCTGTTCATCAACACCCTGCCGGTGCGGGTCCGGCTGCGGGCCGGCGACTCCCTGCTGGGCGCGCTCACCCGGCTGCAGGCCGAGCAGAGCGAACTGCTCGCCCACCAGCACGTCAGCCTCACCGACGTGCAGCAACTCGCCGGGCACGGCGAGCTGTTCGACACCACGCTGGTGTACCAGAACTACCCGGTGGACCCGACCACCGAGCACCTCGAGGTGGCCGGCGTCCGGTTCTCCGGCGTGGACGGACGCGACGGCGCGCACTACCCGCTGAACCTGGCCGCCGGCCTGATGGGCGAGGACCTGCACCTGCGGCTGTGCTACGCCCCCGACCTGTTCGGCGAGGACGAGGCGCAGGCCGTGCTCGACCGGCTGCTGCGGCTGCTGGCCGCCATCGCCGCCGACCCGGAGCAGCCGATCGGCCGGCTCGACGTGCTCTCCGCCGGGGAGCGCCGCCGGCTGCTGACCGACTGGAACGACAGCGCCCGCGAGGTGGCTCCGGCCACCCTGCCCGAGCTGTTCCAGGCCCGTGCCGCCGCCGACCCGGACGCGCCCGCGCTGCTGTTCGGGGACACCGTGGTCTCGTACGGCGAGCTCAACGAACGCGCCAACCGGCTGGCCCACCACCTGATCGCGGCCGGGGTCGGCCCGGAGCAGTTCGTCGCCGTCGCGGTGCCCCGATCGGTGGAGCTGATCGTCGCCCTGTGGGCCGTCGCCAAGGCCGGCGCCGCCTACCTGCCGCTCGACCCGCAGTACCCGGCCGACCGGCTGGCCTTCATGCTTGCCGACGCCCGGCCGGTGCTCGGTCTCGCCACCGCCGCCACCGCCGAACTGCTCGGCGCGGCCGGCGCCGAGGTGCCGAGCGTCGTCCTGGACGACCCGGCCACCCTCGCCGCCCTGGCCGCTCGCCCGGCGAGCGACCCGACCGACGCCGACCGCATCGCCCCGCTGCACCTGGCCAACCCGGTGTACGTCATCTACACCTCCGGCTCCACCGGCCGCCCCAAGGGCGTCGTCGTCCCGCACCGGGGCCTGGCCAGCCTGGTCACCACCCAGGCCGAGGCCGTCCAGGCCGGGCCTGGCAGCCGGGTGCTGCAGTTCGCCTCGGTCAGCTTCGACGCCGGTTTCTGGGACATCTCGATGGGCCTGCTCTCCGGCGCCGCCCTCGTCCTCGGCAGCGCCGACGACGTGCTGCCCGGCGAGCCGCTGGCCGAGCTCGTCCGCCGGCACGCCGTCACCCACGCCACCCTGCCGCCGGTCGCGCTCGCCGCGCTGCCGACCGGTGACGAGGTGCTGGCCGGCGCCACTCTGGTCTCCACCGGCGACGCCTGCACCCCCGAACTGGTCGCGCGCTGGTCGCCCGGCCGCCGACTGCTCAACGGCTACGGCCCCACCGAGACCACCGTCGGCGCCACCATGAGCACCGCCCTCACCCCCGGCGGCACCCCGCCGATCGGCCGTCCGTTCGCCAACTCCCGGGTGTACGTGCTCGACCGCGCACTGCGTCCGGTGCCGCCCGGCGTGGCCGGCGAGATGTACATCGCCGGCGAGGGCCTGGCCCGCGGCTACCTCAAGCGTCCCGGCCTGACCGCCGAGCGCTTCGTCGCCGACCCGTACGGCCCGCCCGGCGCCCGGCTCTACCGCTCCGGCGACCTCGGCCGCTGGCGCGCCGACGGGCAGCTGGAGTTCGCCGGCCGCGCCGACGACCAGGTGAAGGTCCGGGGCTTCCGGATCGAGCTCGGCGAGATCGAGTCCGTCCTCGGCCTGCACGCCGCGGTCGGTCACGCCGCTGTGGTCGTGCGCGAGGACGAGCCCGGCGACAAGCGCGTCGTCGCCTACCTGGTGGCCGCCGAGCGGCAGACCGTCGCCGTGGACGAGCTGCGGGAGTACCTGGGCGCCAAGCTGCCGGAGTTCATGGTCCCGTCAGCCTTCGTGGTGCTCGACGAATTCCCGCTGATGCCCAACGGCAAGGTCGACCGCAAGGCCCTGCCCGCCCCCGAACTCGCCGGCGAGCCCGCCGGCCGCGAGCCGCAGGGCCCCGAGGAGGAGGCGCTGTGCGCGCTCTTCGCCGAGATCCTGGGCCTGCCCTCGGTCGGCGTCGACCAGAGCTTCTTCGAGCTCGGCGGGCACTCGCTGCTCGCCACCCGGCTGGTCAGCCGGGTCCGCTCCGACCTCGGCGTCGAACTCCCCATCCGCGCCCTGTTCGAGGCACCCAGCGTGGCCGGGCTCGCCGAGCGGGTCGCCGCGGCCGGTGGCGCCCGGGCCGCGCTGAAGGCGGGCCCCAGGCCCGAGGCCGTCCCGCTGTCCTTCGCGCAGCGCCGGCTCTGGTTCCTCAACCGGATGCAGGGCCCGGACGCCACCTACAACGTCCCGCTGGCCGTCCGGCTGCACGGCGCCCTCGACCGCGCCGCGCTGGAGGCCGCCCTCGCCGACCTCACCGCGCGGCACGAGAGCCTGCGCACCGTCTTCCCCGACCGGGACGGCGAACCGCGCCAGCACGTCCTCGACGCGGCGGACGCCCGGCCCGCGCTGACCGTCACCGGCACCACCGAGGACGGCCTCGAAGCCGCGATCCAGCGGTCCGCCGGCCGCGGCTTCGACCTCTCCGTCGACCAGCCGCTGCGCGCCGACCTGTTCGTGCTCGCCCCCGAGCAGCACGTGCTGCTGCTCACCGTCCACCACATCGCCACCGACGGCTGGTCGATCGCCCCGCTCGCCCGCGACCTCTCCACCGCCTACGCGGCCCGCAGCCGGGGCGAGGCCCCGCGCTTCCGGCCGCTGCCCGTCCAGTACGCCGACTACGCGCTCTGGCAGCGCCACGCCCTCGGCAGCGAGGACGACCCGAAGAGCCAGGCCACCAAGCAGCTCGCACACTGGCGCCGGACCCTGGACGGCCTGCCCGACCAGCTGCGGTTGCCCACCGACCGGCCCCGCCCGGCGGTCGCCGCCCACCGCGGCGACGGCGTGGCCTTCCGGCTCGACGCCAGGCTGCACGCCCGCCTCGCCGGGCTCGCCCGGGACGGCCGGGCCAGCATGTTCATGGTCCTGCAGGCCGGCCTCGCCGCCCTGCTCAGCGCCCACGGCGCCGGAGACGACCTGCCGATCGGCACCCCGATCGCCGGGCGCACCGACGACGCCCTGGACGACCTGGTCGGCTTCTTCGTCAACACCCTGGTGCTGCGCACCGACACCTCGGGCGACCCGACCTTCCGCCAGCTGATCGACCGGGTCCGGGACACCGACCTCGCCGCCTACGCCCACCAGGACCTGCCGTTCGAGCGGCTGGTCGAGGTGCTCAACCCGCGCCGTTCGCTCGCTCGGCACCCGCTGTTCCAGGTGATGCTGACCGTCCACAACAACACCGAGGCCACGCTTGACCTGGCCGGGCTGCGCGCCGAGCCGTACACGCCCGCCGAGCAGGGCGCCAAGTTCGACCTCGCCGCCCACCTCGGCGAGCGCTTCGACGCCGCGACCGGGGCCCCGACCGGCATCGACGGCGTCCTGCAGTACGACACCGAGCTGTTCGACCGTGCCACCGCCGAGCGGCTCACCGAGCGGCTGGCTCGGCTGCTCACTGCCGCCGCCGAGGCCCCGGACCAGCCGATCGGCGGGATCGACCTGCTCGGCCCGGACGAGCGCCGGCAGCTGCTCACCGAGTGGAGCGGCGCCGAACGGCCCGTTCCGGTGGTGCCCGTCCCGGAACTGTTCCAGGCCCAGGTCGCCCGCACTCCCGGGGCCACCGCCCTGGTGGCCGGCGCCGACGTGCTCGACTACGTCGAGCTGAACGCCCGCGCCAACCGGCTCGCCCGGGTGCTCGTCGCGCGCGGCGCCGCCCCCGGCACCCTGGTCGCGCTCGCCCTGCCGCGCAGCGCCGACCTGGTCGTCGCCCTGCTCGGGGTGCTCAAGAGCGGCGCCGGCTACCTGCCGCTCGACCCGAACCACCCGGCCGAGCGCACCCGCCAGGTGCTCGCCGACGCCATGCCCAAGCTGCTCCTGACCGACCGCGAGGGCTTCGAACTGCCGGACGGCATCGAGGTGTTGCTGCTTGACGAGCTCCGCGGGCCGGCGGCTGCCCAGTCGGCCGTCGACCTCACCGACGCGGACCGCAGCGCGCCGCTCGACCCCGGCCACCCGGCCTACGTCATCTTCACCTCCGGATCCACCGGCCGGCCCAAGGGCGTCGTGGTCGAGCACCGCTCGGTCGCCGACTACCTCGGCTGGGCCGCCACCGCCTACCCGGCCGCCGCCGGCGCCGCCCTGCTGCACTCGCCGGTCACCTTCGACCTGACAGTCACCGCGCTCTACACCCCGTTGGTCACCGGCGGCACCGTCCACCTGGCCCCGCTCACCGAGGACGCCGCCACCGAGGCGGCCCTGGCCGACCAGCCGGTCACCTTCCTCAAGGCGACCCCCAGCCACCTGCCGCTGCTCGCCGAACTGCCCGACGCGTTCTCGCCCACCGGCGAACTGCTGCTCGGCGGCGAGGCCCTGTACGGCGAGGCCGTCCGAGCCTGGCGCGAGCGCCACCCGCAGGCCACCGTGGTCAACGTCTACGGACCGACCGAGGCCACCGTCAACTGCACCGAGCACCGGATCGAGCCCGGGCAGCCGCTGCCGGCCGGCCCCGTCCCGATCGGCCGCCCCTTCCCCAACACCCGCGCCTACGTGCTGGACGCCACGCTGCGCCCGGTGCCGCCCGGCGTGCCCGGCGAGCTGTACATTGCCGGGGCGAGCCTGGCCCGCGGCTACCTGGGCCGCCCCGCCCTGACCACCGAGCGCTTCACCGCCGACCCGTACGGCCCGGCCGGCGCCCGGATGTACCGCACCGGCGACCTCGCCCGCTGGACGGCGGACGGCCGGCTGGTTCACCTCGGCCGGGCCGACGACCAGGTCAAGCTGCGCGGCCACCGGATCGAACTCGGCGAGATCGAGGCCGTGCTGGCCGGCCACCCGGACGTGGTCCGGGCGGCCGCCGTGCTGCGCGAGGAAACGTCCCGCTCCGCCGAGGACGCCCCGACCGGCGACCAGCGGTTGGTCGCCTACGCGGTGCCCGCCGAGGGCGCCGAGGTCGAACCCGCCCAGCTGCGCGCCCACCTGGCCGCCCTGCTGCCGGACTACATGGTCCCGGTCGCCGTGGTCGTGCTCGACCGGCTGCCGCTCAGCAGCCACGGCAAGATCGACCGATCCGCCCTGCCCGCACCGGAGTTCGGCCCCGCCGCCGCCGCCGCCGGCCGCGCCCCGCGCGACGAGCGCGAGCGGCAGCTGCTCGCCCTGTTCGCCGAAGTGCTCGGCGTCACCGGGCTCGGCATCGACGACAACTTCTTCGACCTCGGCGGGCACTCCCTGCTGATCACCCGCCTGGCCGGGCGGATCCGCGAGACCCTGGGCGCCGAACTGACCATCCGCAGCCTGTTCGAGGCGCCCACCGTCGCCCGGCTCGCCGAACGGCTGGCCGACCGTGCCACCGGGGACCGCTTCGACGACACGCTCGACGTGCTGCTGCCGCTGCGCGCCGGCGGCAGCCGGCCTCCGCTGTTCTGTGTCCACCCCGGCCTCGGCATCGGCTGGGTCTACTCGGGCCTCGCCCGCAGCCTGGACGACCGCCCGCTGTACGCCCTGCAGGCCCGCGGCCTGCGCGGCGACGACGACCGGCTCCCGGCGAGCGTCGAGGAGATGGCCGAGGAGTACCTGGCGCGGATCCGGGCCGTCCAGCCCGAGGGGCCGTACCACCTGCTCGGCTGGTCCTTCGGCGGCGTGGTGGCCCAGGCGATCGCCGCCAGGCTGGAAGCAGCCGGAGAGCGGGTCGCTCTGCTCACCCTGCTGGACGCCTATCCGCACGGCAGGGAACACGTCGAGCACGACGGCGCCGCGTTCCGCCGCGAACTGGTAGGCCTGACCGGATCCCCGGCGCCGGAGGGCGAGCTGAGTCACGCGCAGGCCGCCGAACTGCTGGGCGCGAGTGCACTGCCCGGCATCGAGGCCCGGCACGTCGCGGCGATCGAGCGGGTCGCGGCGAACAACGGCCGACTGGCCGACGCGGTGCGCCCCGCCGTCTTCCGGGGGGACGTCCTGTACTTCTTCGCCACTGAGGGCCGGGACGCGGACGCGCCCGCCGTCGAGTCCTGGCAGCCTTACCTGACGGGGGAGTTCGAACTGGTCGAGGTCGCCTGCCCGCACGACGCGATGACCGCGCCCGGCCCGCTCGCCGCGATCGGCCGCACGCTCGCCGCGCGGCTTCACCGCAGTAGCCACTGAACCTTCCGACGAACAACAGGAGTTGAGGCATGGAGACAGCGATCAGGGCGGCCGGCCTGCGCAAGCGGTACGGTGACCACCAGGCGCTGAACGGGGTGGACCTGTGTGTCCCGGCCGGCACCGTGCTCGGCGTGCTCGGCCCGAACGGTGCGGGCAAGACCACCACCGTACGGATCCTGGCCACCTTGCTGGACGCGGACGAGGGCACCGCCGAGGTGGCCGGCTACGACGTCCGCACCCAGCGCCGGGACGTCCAGCGCAGCATCGGCCTGACCGGCCAGTACGCCGCCGTGGACGAGCAGTTGACCGGCCGGGAGAACCTGCGGATGGTCGGCATGCTGCAGCGACTGGACCGGCGCGCGGCGGGCCGGCGGGCCGCCGAACTGCTGGAGCGCTTCGACCTGGGCGAGGCCGCCGACCGGCGGGCCGGCACCTACTCCGGCGGCATGCGCCGCCGGCTCGACCTGGCCGCCAGCCTGGTGGCCGACCCGGCGGTGCTCTTCCTGGACGAGCCCACCACCGGCCTGGACCCGGCCAGCCGGCTCGCCCTGTGGGCGATGATCCGCGAGCAGGTGGCGGCCGGCGTCACCATCCTGCTCACCACCCAGTACCTGGAGGAGGCCGACCAACTGGCCGACCGGATCGTGGTGGTGGACTCCGGGCAGGTCATCGCCGAGGGCACCTCGGACGAGCTGAAGCGCCGGGTCGGCGGCGAGCGGCTGGAGGTGCGCCCGGTGGACCCGGCGCAGCTGCCGGCTGTCACCGAGGTGCTTGCCGCGCTGCCGGGCTCCGTCCCGGCGCTCTCCGAGGACGGGCGCTTCGTGTCCGTCCGGCTCACCGCCGCGAACTCCGGTCTGGCAACCGCCGCCGCCGAGTTGGAGCGGCGCGGGATCGAGGTGGTGGACTTCGCGCTGCGCCGGCCATCGCTGGACGAGGTGTTCCTCACCCTCACCGGCCAGGGCGGCCGGCCCGCCGCTGAGCCGAACGAGCCCACGGAACTCACGGAACTCAAGGAACTCAAGGAACGGAGCCTGGCATGACAGGCGTACTCGTCGAGGGCACGGTCTGCGTCGAGCGGCACCTGCGGCACCTGATCCGGATGCCCGGCAAGCTGGTCAGCGCGATCCTGCTGCCGATGGTCTTCGCGCTGCTGTTCGGCGTGCTGTTCGGCAGCGTGATCGACGTCCCGGGCGGCGGCTACCATGAGTTCATCATGGCCGGGATCTTCACCCAGGGCGTGATGTCGGCGGTGCCCAACACGGCGGTCGGCACCGTCGAGGACCTGCGCAACGGCCTGACCGACCGGTTCCGCTCGCTGCCGATGTCCGGCGCGGCGGTGCTGATCGGCCGCACGGTCGGGGACACCGCGCTGCGTGCTCTGAGCTGCCTGGCGATGGCGGTGGTCGGACTGCTGATCGGCTGGCGCACCCACACCGGCGTCCTGTCGGTGCTGGCCGGCTTCGGCCTGCTGCTGCTGTTCGGTTTCGTGATGGCCTGGGTCGGCGCGCTGATCGGCCTGTCGACCGGCAACGCCGAGACCGCTTCGGGGGTGCCCTCGGTGCTGCTGATGCCGGTGATGTTCCTGTCCAGTGCCTTCATCCCGCTCACCGGACTGCCGCACTGGCTGGCCGTGGCGGCCGAGTGGAACCCGCTGAGCGCGGTGGTCGGCGGCTGCCGCGACCTGTGGGGCAACCCGCAGGCCACCGCTTCCGGCTCCTTCCCGGTGCAGCACCCGGTGCTGCTGAGCCTGCTGTGGATGGCCGTGCTGTTCGCCCTGGTGGCACCGCTGGCAGTGCGCAAGTACCGCACTGCCGCAGCCCGTTGAACGACTCCTGAGACCCGAGTGAGACCTAGGAACGTCCGATGACCGAGATGATGACCGAACCGACGGCCGGCCTGGAGCGGGGCCCGGCGGATGGGCCCGAGGCCCCGATCAGCTACGGCGGCTATCTGGAGGTGCCGGGCCTGCTGGAGCTGCAGCGCCCGCGCACCGAGGCCCACGACGAACTGCTCTTCATTGTCACCCACCAGACCTTCGAGCTCTGGTTCGCCTGCGCGCTGCGCGAGTTGGAGCGGGCGCGGGATCTGATCCAGCAGGGCCGCACCGGCCCGGCCCGATGGTGCCTGCGCCGGATGCGCGAGATGGTCCGGCTCTGGGTCGTCCAGATGGACGTGCTGGGCACCATGACCCCCGAGGGTTTCAACGAGTTCCGTGGCGTGCTGGGCGAGTCCAGCGGCTTCCAGTCGGTGCAGTTCCGCGAGCTGGAGATGATCTGCGGCCTGCGCGAGCGCCGCTACCTGACGCTGCCGGGCTCCACCACCGCCGAGTGCGAGAGACTGAACCGGCGCTTCGAGGAGCCCTCGCTGCGCGACGCCTTCACCGCGCTGCTGGAGCGCAACGGGCTCGACGCCGAGGCGCTGTTCGTCCCCGGCCTGGCCCCGGACGAGCTGCGCGAGCTGGCCGAGGACCTGCTGGAGTTCGACGCGGCCTTCCACCAGTGGCGCTACCGGCACTGGCTGTTGGTGGTCCGCGCGCTCAGCTCGCGGCCGGGCACCGGCGGCAGCGCGGGCGCGGAGTTCCTGCGCCGGACGCTGGACCAGTGGTTCTTCCCCGAGCTGCACGAGGCCCGCACCGGAGTGTCCGACGTCCGCAAGGACACCGCCGCCGAGTCGGCCGGCCCCGGCTGCCCGCTCGGCCACGGCACCGCCACCGCCTGAGCACCACCGCACAACACCACCAGGACAGGAGTGGGATCGTGGAGTTGGACCGTCTGCTGCCGCAATGGGACCACACCGAGCGGCACCGGATCGCGGTGCCGGCGACGACCGACCCGGCGGTGGCGATCGCCGCCGTCGAGGCCGTCCGCTTCCGGGACGTCCCGGTGTTCCACGCGATCACCACCGTCGGCACCCTCGGCACCAAGCGCGGCCAGTCGGGGCGCCCGTTCCTGGCGTCCATGCTCTCCGGGGGCTTCGCCGTGCTGCACCGCTCGGCGGACGAACTGGTCATCGGCGCCGCCGTTCGCACCACCGGCGGCAGCGGGCCCGCCGACCTCGGCGACGGACCCGGGGCCGCCTTCCGGGACTTCGACCAGGACGGCCACTACAAGGTGGCCTTCAACTTCCACTGCGCGGGTGGCGAACTGTCCACCGAGACCCGGGTGCTGAGCACCGACCCGGCCACCCGCCGGCGCTTCAGGCGGTACTGGTTGATGATCCGGCTGCCCAGCGGCCTGATCCGCCAGGAGTGGTTGCGAGCCGCCCGCCGCGGGCTGGAACCGGCCGCGCTGACTGGCTCGCAGCCACCGGAAAGCCCTTCTCTTCGGAAAGACCTGTGATGACCGTACCGAGCACCGAACCCGTGGCCACCCCGTCGGCCGTCGACCTCGACGCCCTCGGCGCCGTGGACGCCCTCAGCGCCGCCGAAGCCGTCGACGCCCTCGACCTGGACGCGGTCGACCTCACCGACCCGCGGACCTTCGTCGGCACCGACCTGTACGCCCTCTGGCGGCGCTTCCGCACCGAGCGCCCCGTCCACCAGCACCGCGCCACCGCGCAGTTGCCCAGCTTCTGGGCGCTGACCAGGTACGACGACGTGCTGGCCGTCTACAAGGACAACCAGCGCTTCACCTCCGAGCGCGGCAACGTGCTCACCACCCTGCTCCAGGGCGGCGACTCGGCCGGGGGCAAGATGCTCGCCGTCACCGACGGCGCCCGGCACCGGGCGATCCGCAACCTGATGCTCCGCTCCTTCTCGCCGCGCGCCCTCGACCACGTGGTGGCCCAGGTCCGGCTGCGCACCACCGAGCTGCTGGGCCGGGCGCTCGGCCAGGGCACCTTCGACTACGCCGCCGAGGTCGCCGAGCACATCCCGATGGGCACCATCTGCGACCTGATGGCCGTGCCCCCGCAGGACCGCCAGCGGCTGCTGGACTGGAACAAGCAGGTGCTCAGCGCCGACAGCGCGGACGGCAGCGCCGAGGAGGCGTGGCTCGCCCGCAACGAGATCCTGCTCTACTTCTCCGACCTCGCACGGGCCCGCCGCCGCAACCCCGGCGACGACGTGATCAGCGCGCTCGCCACCGGCGAGGTGGACGGGGTGCCGCTGTCCGAGGACGAGATCATCTTCAACTGTTACAGCCTGATCATCGGCGGCGACGAGTCCAGCCGGATGGCCTCCATCGGTGCGGTGCTCGCCTTCGCCCAGCACCCCGAGCAGTGGCGGGCGTTCAAGGCCGGGCAGGTGAGCGTGGCGAGCGCGGCGGAGGAGATCCTGCGCTGGACGACGCCCGCCATGCACTTCGGCCGGCGCGCCCTGGTCGACCTGGAGATCGGCGGCCGGCAGATCGCCGCGGGCGACATCGTGACGCTCTGGAACACCTCCGCCAACTTCGACGACGAGGTCTTCGCCGACCCGCGGACCTTCGACCTCGCCCGCACCCCCAACAAGCACGTGACCTTCGGCTACGGCCCGCACTTCTGCCTGGGCGCCTTCCTCGGCCGCGAGGAGCTGAAGGCCCTGCTGGAAGCGCTGCGCGAGCAGGTGGCCGGCATCGAGCAGGCCGGGCCGGCCGCCCGGGTCTACTCCAACTTCCTGTTCGGGTACAGCACCCTGCCGGTGACCCTCCACCCGGAGCGCTGAGCCCGTACGCGCCGAGCGGCCGGTACCCTGTCGGGGGGTACCGGCCGCTCGCTGTGTCACACTCGCTCGCGCGACTTCCGGTAGTGCTGGACCAGGACGAGCGCGAACAGCAGCCCGCCGAGCAGGAAGTAGCCCTCGACCACCCGCATCGACCAGATCGTGTAGGCCGACGGCTGCGCCACCCCGAACACCTTCTCGTTGGTCTGCCCGGTCATGCTCTGCGGCAGCATCCCGAGTCCCCAGCGCACTACCAGCAGCACGGCGGCGATCCACGCGCTCGCCGTCACGGTCCACAGCGGCGCCCCCGTCCGCCAGGCCGTCCGCACCCGGGTCGCGGCCGCGACCCTGCCGACCGCACCGAGCGTGCGCTCCCGCCACACCGGGAGGAGCAGGGCCGGCGGGACGACCGTGCCCCAGAGGCACATCCCGGTGACCACCAGGTCGTAGGCGAGGAAGCCGGGGCTGCTGGACATGTCGATGTTCTCGCCGTCGCCCAGGCCGAAGGTGCCGCCGAGCGCCCAGTAGAGGTGGAAGAGGGCGAACACGAAGGACCACAGGGCGGTGGCATGTGCCGCCCAGGTGGCCGGCCGGGCGGTGGCCGGCACGGTTCGGTCGACTGCGGTCATCGGTACTCCAGGAGTTGGTCGGGGACGGTGGGAGAGGGTCAGCGCTGGGCGCGGAAGATCGAGAACACCACCCGGAGCACCAGCACGCTGCTGATCACCAGGAGGTTGTAGCCGAGCACCTGGAAGAGCTGGAGCGAGTGCCCGAGGACGGGACCGCCGGAGGTGCCGACCAGCAGCACCCCGATCAGGCCGAGGGTGCCGCCGAGGAAGGTGAGCAGCACCTCGTGCACCAGGGTGCGGACGAAGCGGCGGTCCCGTTCGTCGGCGAGCAGGCGCACCTGCACGCCGAGCCGCCCGTGCTCCAGCGCGTTGGTGATCCGCTCCAGCCGGCGCGGCATCCGGCGCAGCATCGGTGCGAGCGACAGCGCCTCCTCGACGAGGACCTCGCCGAGCGCCTTCGGGGTGAGCCTGCGCCGCAGCTGGTCACGGGCGAAGCCCTTCGCCTGGGTGACGATGTCGAAGCCGGGGACGAGCAGTTCCGTCGAGCCCTCCAGGGTGGCCAGCGCGCGGAACGCGGCGGCGATGTCCGGTGGGCAGGTGAGGCCGTGCCGGGCGACCAGCAGGAACAGGTCGGCGAACATCTCGCGGTCGGGGCGCACGCCCGGCGTCAGGTGCCGGGCCATGAACCGGCCGAGAGCGCGCTCCAGCCGGGCCTCGTCGATCTCCTCGTCCCGGTCGACGAGTTCGAGCAGCGCGTCGCACAGGGCCACCGGGTCGCTGCGGTGGATGGCCAGCAGCAGGTTGCGCAGCGAGGCGCGCAGCATCCGGTCCACCCGGCCGACCGAGCCGAAGTCGAGCAGCCCGAGCCGGCCGTCCGGGAGCAGCATGATGTTGCCGGGGTGCGGGTCGGCGTGGAACACCCCGCCGAGCATGATCTGTTGGAGCACGCACTCCACCAGCTGCCGGGCCAGCGCGGCGCGGTCCGCCTCGTCGCCGGGCAGCGCGGCCCCGGCGCTGCCGAGGGTCACCCCGTCCATCCAGGCCAGCACCAGCACCCGTCGGCTGGAGTGCTCCTCGTGCACCTCGGGCAGCAGCACCCCGGTGGGGGCGTCGGAGCGCTCGGCCCCGGCCCGGACGGCGGCCGTGTTGCGGGCCTCGACGCGGAAGTCCAGCTCTTCGTGGAGCGAGCGGGCGAAGCCGTCCGCCAGCTCCAGCGCGCCGACGCTGCGGCCCCACTCGGTGTGCTCCTCCAGCTTGCGGCTGATCCGGAACAGGATGTCGAGGTCCTGCTGCACGGTGGCCCGCGTGCCCGGGCGCTGCACCTTCACCACCACCCGCTCGCCGGAGTGCAGGGCGGCCCGGTGCACCTGGGCGATCGACCCGGCCGCCAGCGGCTCCCGGTCGAAGGAGGCGAACACCTCGGAGACCGGCCGGCCCAGCTCCTCGGCCAGCACCTGCTGGATCTCGTCCCAGGGCTCGGGGGCGACCTGGTGCTGCAGCCGGGTCAGCTCCTCGACGAACTCGGGCGGCAGCAGGTCGTAGCGGGTGGAGAGCAGCTGGCCCATCTTCACGAAGGTGGCCCCGGCCTCCTCCAGCGCCAGCCGCAGCGACACCGCCAGCGCGGCCCGCTCGGAGGCGGCGCTCGGGCCGGCGCTGCGGCCGCGCCCGCGCAGCCAGCGCCCGAGCCCGTGCCGCACCGCGATCCGGCTCAGCTCGGTGTAGCGGCGGCCCCGGGCAAGCCGGCGGCGGACGGCCTGCGGCCAGCGCACCACGCCGGATATCGAGCCGCTGGGCAGCACGACCTCGGACAGCGCGAGGAAGGCCGTCGAGACCAGTACCGCGCAGCTGAGCTGCACGGTGATCAGGGCACCGCGCCGGGAGTCCCCCATGGCCGCGCCGATCACGGCGGCCGCGCCGAGGCCGACCAGGCTGGTCAGCAGCGCCCGGGTGCGGCCGATCCGCAGCCCGAGCAGGCGACGGGCCCCGGCCGAGAGAACGGCGATGGTGAGCAGCAGGACGACGAAGGACAGGACCAGGAACAGGGCCAGTTGCATGAGCGGCGGGGGCCCGCCCGTGTGCCGGGGGGTCGGGCCGTGCCTCCTTTCGCGCAGTCAGGTGGCGGCCGGGCGAACACCCGTGCGGGGGGCGAAAGCCGGAGGGCGAACTGCCGCCCGGGCCATTCAGCATCGCACTTCGCGGCAGGTCCGAGCGGGGGCGGCGGCCGTGCGGCACGATGCTGTCCCCTAGCTGTCCCCGGGGGTTTCGGGCCGGCACCCGGGCCTGATTCCGGTGGCAGCTTCCTGAAGCATTTCTTGTCGTGTCCGATGCGATTCTGTTACCAACGAACACGTCGGCGATGAACGCCGCTCGAACGCGCCGCGGCCGCGGCCGGAGGGAGTCAACCGGTGGTTGCCGCGCGGCCCGCTCGGCGCTCGGCGGCGCCCGGGGAGGGGGGACGGCATGGAGTTACGGATTCTCGGCCCGGTGGACGTGCTGGACGGCGGCCGGGAGGTGCCGCTGGACGGCGCGAAGCAGCGCACCGTGCTGGCCGCCCTGCTGCTCGCCGAGGGCCGGCTGCTGCCGGACGAACGGCTCAGCACGCTGCTCTGGGGCTGCGACCCGCCGGCCACCCGCAACGCCCAGCTGTACACCTACGTCTCCCGGCTCCGCGGTCGGCTCGGCCCGGAGGTCGCTCTGCTCCGCCGCCCCCCCGGCTACCGGCTGGACCTCGGCACGGCCACCTTCGACCTGCACGCCTTCGAGCGCGCCGCCGAGCAGGGCCGCGCCGAACTCGCCGCCGGCCGGCCCCGCCGCGCGGCCGAACTGCTGTGCGCCGCCCTCGCGCACTGGCGCGGCACCCCGCTGGCCGGCACCACCGAGCACCTGACCGGCCGTGAACTGCCCCGGCTGGAGGAGCTGCGGCTGACCGCCCTGGAGCACCGGATCGACGCCGAGCTCGAACTCGGCCGGCACGACGCCCTGGTGGCCGAACTGACCAGCCTGGTCGCCGAGCATCCGGTCCGTGAGAAGCTGCGCGGCCAGCTGATGACCGCCCTGCACCGCTGCGGCCGGCAGGCGGACGCGCTCGGCGTCTATCAGCACGGCCGTCGGCTGCTCGTCGAGGAACTGGGCGTCGACCCGGGCCCCGGCCTGCGGGCCCTGCACCGGGCCGTTCTGCACGGCGAACTGTCCGCCCCGGCCGCCGCGCCCGCCGCCGTCGAGTCCGCGCCGGTCACCCTCTGGACCGGCCTGCCCCCCGCGACGCTGCCCGCAGCCGACCCGGACTTCACCGGGCGTGCGGACGAACTCGCCCTGCTGCGCGCCCGGTTGCGGCCCGACCCGGCACCCGGCCCGGTCACCGTGGTCACCGGCCCGCCCGGGGTGGGCAAGTCCGCGCTCGCCGTCCGCGCCGCCCGGTTGGCCCGCTGCGACTTCCCGGACGGCCAGCTGTACGCGGACCTGCGCGCCCGGCAGGCCCGCCCCCGCGATCCGACAGGGGTGCTGGGCTCGTTCCTGCGCGCGCTCGGCGCCCACCCCCGGGAGATCCCGGACGGCCTGGACGAGCGCGTCCAGCTGTTCCGCAGCCGGCTGGCCGGCCGGCGGCTGCTTCTGGTGCTGGACGACGCGGCCGACGAACGGCAGGTCCGCCCGCTGCTGCCCGGCGACGGGCCCTGCCGCACCCTGGTCACCAGCCGCAGTCCGCTGGCCGCGGTCGAGGGCAGCCGTGCGCTTCAGCTCGGCCCGCTGGAGTTCCCGGACGCCTACCAGTTGCTCGCCACCGTCGCCGGTCGAGAGCGGGTGGCCGCCGACCCGGCCTCGGCTGCCCGGATCGTCGAACTGTGCGACCGGCTGCCGCTCGCGCTGCGGATCAGCGCGGCCCGGCTGGCCACCCACCCGCATTGGTCGACCGCCGCCCTCGCCGACCGGCTCGAACCGCCCGACCGGCGGCTGAACGAACTGCGGCTCGGCGACCTGGACGTCCGGGAGAGCCTGCGCCCCGGCCACCGCGCCCTTCCCCCGGCCGCCCGGATCGTGCTGCACCTGCTGGCCCGGGCCAGCGCGAGCACCTTCACGGCGCGCGGGGCGGCGGCCCTGCTCGGGATCGGCGAACCGACGGCCGCGGACCTGCTCGACGCCCTGGCCGAGGCCCGGCTGCTGGCCGTCTCGGCGGAGCCCCGCCCGGTGTTCCAACTGACGTCGCTGGTCCGGCTGTTCGCTGCCGAACTGCCAATCGGCGACATCGTCGGGGCGGTCCCGGAACGGATCAGGGCGCTGGCCGGCTGATCCCCGGCCGCGCCACGGTCCGGTGCCGTGGTCTTCCGGTCAGCCGCAGCCGCCGGCGTGCCCGAAGTCCAGGCCGCGCCCGGCGGCCGGCTCGTACCGCTCCGGCTGTTCCCGGAACTCCCGGTCCGGGCCGTCGGGGATTCCCGCGCCGTTCTGCTCCGCCACGCGGAGCTCGGTCGGGGCGGTGTTCTGTTCCATGGCGTCCTCCCGGGGCCGGTTGTGGCGGTGCTTTCGGTCCGCCGCTCCGAGCTTCGGTCCCCGAGCTATGAATTCCGTATATTCCGGCGGGCGGCCCGCGATATGGCTGCGCCATAGCCCGCCCCCGCACGCTGGGCCGACGGTCGAGGAGCGGAGGGGAACGGCGATGGAGGCCCGGATCGCGAGCGTGGTGGTGCTGGGCGGAGGCCCGGCCGGCTGGATGACGGCGGCCCATCTCAGAGCGGCGCTGCAGGGCACCGTGTCGGTGACCGTCCTGGAGGAGCCCGAGACGGCCGGCGACGCCGGGATCGAGGCGGCTCTGCCGGCCCTGCAGGACTCCTTCTTCGACCCGCTCGGCATCGCCGAGGACGACTGGATGCGCGCGTGCGACGCCTCCTTCGGGACGGCCGTGCGGTTCGTCAACTGGCGAACTCCCGGCGCCGGCCGCCCGGACGCCCGGCAGTTGCCGCAGGGCGGCCCCGACGCCTTCTACCTCCCGTACGGGCCGCTGCCCGAGCACGACCGGCTCCCGCTCTCGCACTACTGGTTCAACCGTCACCAGCACGGCGTCACCGCCGTGCCCTTCGACCACGCCTGTTTCCGGGAGCCCCCGCTGCTGGACGCCCGGCGCTCCCCGCGCTGGATGGACGGCAGCCGGGCCACCCATTACGGCTGGCACCTCGACCGGGCCCGGCTGACCGACTTCCTGCGCCGCCACGCCACCACCGAGCTGGGAGTGCTCAGGGTGCCGGGCACCCTGGCCCGGGTCGACCTGGACGCCAACGGCTACCTGGAGACGCTGCACACCACCGCCGGCGAGGCGCTGAGCGGCGACCTCTTCGTCGACTGCTCCGGTCCGCGCGCCCGGTTGCTGCGCCAGGCGATGGCCGAGCCCTACCTCGACCTCGGCGACCAGCCGTGCGACCGCGCGGTGACCGTTCGGCTGCCGCACGACGACTACGCGCTCGGCATCGAACCGTACCGCACGGTGATCGCGATGCCGTCCGGCTGGGCCGGGAAGGTCCCGCTGCTCGGCCGGTTCGAGTCCAGCTACGTCTACGCCGGCGCCTTCGCCGACGCCGGCACCGCCACCGAGCAGCTGTGCCGCCTCTGGGGCCTGGACCCGGACCGCGCCGAGGTCGCCGAGACGGTCTTCCGGGCCGGGCGCACCCGCCGCGCCTGGGTGCGCAACTGCGTCGGCATCGGTGCGAGCGCGGGCCTGCTGGACCCGCTGGAGCCGACCGCGCTGCACTTCGTCGTCAGCGCGCTCCAGCAGTTGGTGCGCCACTTCCCGGCGGGTGCCTTCACCCCGGCCCTGCTGGACGGTTTCAACCGCGCGGTGGCCACCGAGTTCGACGAGGCCCGGGACTTCGTCCAGGCGCATTACGCCTGCGCGCCGCGCACCGACACCCCGTTCTGGCGCGCCCACCGGGAGATCGACGTCCCGGCGAGCCTGCGCGCCAAGACCGTCGCCTACCGGGCCGGGCTGCCGCTGGGCGCCCCGCCGGCCGAAGAGCGGCCGTACCGCGGCGGCGGCGCCCCCGAACCGGGTCGGCTCTGGTCCAACGCCGGCTACTGCGCCGTGCTGGCCGGGCTCGGCGTGGAGCCGGACGCCCCGCTGCCCGCGCTGGCCCACCGGCCGGAGTCGGTGCGCGGTGCCGAGCCGCTGTTCGACCGGATCGAGCGTCAGCAGCGGAACCTGGTGGACACCCTGCCGGACGCCCACGACTACCTGCGCCACCTGCACGGCTGGTCGGTCGCCGGACGTCCGCGCCCCAGGGGCTGAGCGCTGCGCGAAGTCTCCGATCCGGGCGGATCCGGGCGTGAGCCTGCTGCAGGTGCTGGTGCCGATGGCGGTCTTCCGGGGCCTGACGCTCATCGCGATGGGCGGCGTGATCGCCCGCTGGATGACCCCCGGGCCGGGCCGGCACCGCATGGCGTCCTGACCCGGCCGGGACGGGCACGGGGCCGGGAGGTCCGGCTCAGCCGATCCACACCGTGGTGACGTTGCAGAACTCCCGGATCCCGTGCCCGGACAGCTCCCGCCCGAACCCGGAGCGCTTGACGCCGCCGAACGGCAGCGCCGGGTGGGAGGCCGTCATGCCGTTGAAGAACACCCCGCCGGCCTGGATGTCCCGGACGAAGCGCTCCCGCTCGGCCTCGTCGGTGGTCCAGACGTTGGAGCTGAGCCCGAACGGCGAGTCGTTGGCGGCCGCCACCGCCTCGTCCAGGTCGGCCACCCGGTGGACGGTGGCGACCGGGCCGAAGGTCTCCTCCTGGTGGATCCGCATCGCCGGGGTGATGCCGGTCAGCACGGTGGGCTCGAAGAACCAGCCGGTGTCCCAGCCCTCCGGGCGTCCGCCGCCGCACTCCACCCGGGCGCCGCGGGTGCGGGCGTCCTCGACCAGCTCCTCCAGGTCGTCCCGGCCCTGGCGGCTGGCCAGCGGGCCGACGTCGGTGTCCTCGTCCATCGGGTCGCCGACCTTCAGCGCCCGCATCGCCTCGGTGAAGGCGGCGGTGAAGCGCTCGTACACGTCGGTGTGCACGATGAAGCGCTTGGCGGCGATGCAGGACTGGCCGTTGTTCTGCACCCGGGCCCGGACGGCGGTGCGCACCGCGGCGTCCAGGTCGGCGCTCGGCAGCACGACGAACGGGTCGCTGCCGCCCAGCTCCAGGACGGCCTTCTTGACCTCGTCCGCCGCGGTGGCCGCGACCGCCCGCCCGGCCGGCTCGCTGCCGGTGAGGGTGACGGCGGTGACCCTGCGGTCCCGGATCACGCCCTCGACCGCGCCCGAGCCGATCAGCAGCGTCTGGAAGCAGCCCTCCGGGAAGCCGGCCCGCCGGAACAGCTCCTCGATCGCCAGCGCGGTGCGCGGCACGTTGGACGCGTGCTTGAGCAGGCCGACGTTGCCCGCCATCAGGGCCGGCGCGGCGAACCGGACGACCTGCCAGAGCGGAAAGTTCCACGGCATCACGGCCAGCACCGGGCCGAGAGGGCGGTAGCGGACGTAGGCGCGGGTGGCCCCGGAGTCGGCGACGTCGGCCGGGGCCGGGTGCTCGTCGGCGAGCAGCGCCTCGGCGTTGTCCGCGTACCAGCGCATCGCCTTGGCGCACTTGGCGGCCTCGGCGCGGGAGGCGGCGAGCGGCTTGCCCATCTCCTCGGTCATGGTGCGGGCGACCGCCTCCTGCTCCCGGTCCAGCAGGTCGGCGGCGCGGTGCATCAGTTCGGCGCGGGCGGCGAAGGTGGTGCCGCGGTAGCCGTGGAAGGCGGCCTCGGCGCGGGCCAGCCGCCGCTCGATGCCGGCCGCGTCGAGCGGTTCGAAGGTCTGGAGGGTCTCGCCGGTCGCGGGGTTGACGCTGGCGATGGGCATGCGGGGCTCCCAGGTGGGTCGGGGTCCGGTGCGTCTGCCCTCACACCCTCCCTGACCGTCCGGCTCCGGGCACGCCTCGGCGCGCCCGGCGTGTCCCGGCGGGCGGGCGCTCCGCTCCGCTCACTCCGGCAGCGACTCCACCCGGGCGGCCGCCTCCCGGGCCCTGGCCCCGGCCCTGGTCCGGGCCGCGGTGACCTGCCGGCCGGGGAAGCGGTGCAGGAACTCGGCCTCCAGCTCCCCGGTGCGCAGCGTGTGCCGCTTCAGCGCCTCCTCCGAGCCGTACAGGAAGGTCTCGTGGCGCGTGCGGTGGAGCTGTTCCAGCTCGTGCAGGAGCGTGTCGTTGCCCAGGGCGTGCGGGGAGATGCCCGCGGGCCGGATGTGCGGGTCGTCGGCGTGCCGCATCTCGGTGCCTCCTCGGCGGAAGTCCCCTCCTCCAGGGTGCCCGGGGACCGTCGCGGCTGCACCCGGCCGGTGGGCGCGGCTCGTAGGATGAATCCTTCCGCGTTCCTCAGAAACCATCCCGCCGACGCTCGGACAGATCGCACATGCCGCTTCCCAAGGCCGAACTCCACCTGCACATCGAAGGCACCCTGGAGCCCGAACTCGCCTTCGAACTCGCCGCCCGCAACGGCGTAGAGCTGCCGTACGCCGACACCGAGGCGCTGCGCGAGGCGTACTCCTTCAGCGACCTCCAGTCCTTCCTGGACCTCTACTACGCGCTGATGGCCGTGCTGCGCACCGAGGACGACTTCACCGACCTGGCCGACGCCTACCTGGCCCGGGCCGCCGAGCAGGGCGTCCGCCACGCGGAGATCTTCTTCGACCCGCAGGCGCACACCGCGCGCGGGGTCCCGCTGGGCGCGGTGGTGGACGGACTGACCCGGGCGCTGGAGCGCGGCGAGGAGCGGTACGGCATCAGCGCCCAGCTGATCATGTGCTTCCTGCGGGACGAGTCGGCCGAGTCCGCGCTGGAGACCTTCGAGGCCGCCCGCCCGTACTTCGACCGGATCACCGGCATCGGCCTGGACTCCGCCGAGGTCGGCCACCCGCCGGTGAAGTTCCGCGAGGTGTACCGCCGGGCCGCCGAGGCCGGGCTGCGAAGGGTCGCCCACGCGGGCGAGGAGGGCCCCGCCGCGTACATCACCGAGGCGCTGGACGTCCTCGGCGTCGAGCGGATCGACCACGGGCTGCGCTGCCTGGAGGACGGCGAGCTGGTCGCCCGCCTGGTGCGCGAGCAGATCCCGCTGACCCTCTGCCCGCTCTCCAACGTCCGGCTGCGCTGCATCGATACCCTCGCCGACCACCCGCTGGACGAGATGCTGGAGGCCGGGCTGCTGGTCACCGTCAACTCCGACGACCCGGCGTACTTCGGCGGCTACGTGGAGGACAACTTCCGCGCCGTGCGCGAGGCCCTCGCCCTCGACCAGGAGGCCCTGCGCCGGCTGGCGGCCAACTCCTTCCGCGCCTCCTTCATCAGCGAGCGTCGCCGGGCCGAGCTGCTCGCCGAGGTCGAGGCGTACGTCTTCTGACCCGCCCGTCCGTCGCGCCGGCCCGTCACCCGTCCAGGGGCGACGGGCCGACGCGCTCGTAGCGCAGCAGCGTCACGCCGTTGGTGAAGCGGTGGGTCTCGGCCAGGGCGAGCGGGGTGGGGTGGTCGGTCGGGCGGAAGAAGAGAGTGCCGCGGCCGAGCACGACGGGGTGGACGTAGAGCCGGAACTCGTCGATCAGGTCGAGGGCGAGGAAGGACTCGGCCAGGTTCGCGCCGCTGAGGCAGAGGTCGCCGCCGGGGCCGGCGGTGAGGGCGGCGACCGACTCCGGGGTGACCTCGTGGACGACGGTGGTGTTCCAGTCGGCGCGGTCGAGGGTGCGGGAGAAGACGGTCTTCGGCATGGCGCGCCAGATGCCCGCGAACTCGGCCGTCGGACCGTCGGCGGCCGGGTCCTGGTCGGCGGTGGGCCAGACGGAGGCCATCAGCTCGTGCGTCACCCGGCCGGAGACGAAACCACCCATTCGGGCGAGCTCGCGATTGAAGTGGGTGTGCACCTCGTCGTCGACGAGATTCCAGCCGAGGTCGTGGTCCGGGCCCTCGAAGTAGCCGTCCACGGACAGGGAGACGAAGAGGACGATCCTGCGGCGCATCGGCGGCCTCACCGGGAGACGGTCCGCCGCCCCTGCCGCGGGGGAAGGGGCGGCGGACGGGATCAGATCAGGGTGCTCCAGTAGTACCAGAACCGGTTGAGGATCAGCAGCGCGATCACCGCGTACCAGAGGGCCGGGACGACCCAGTGGTAGCGGGCCGCCTCCCGGACGGCCGTCCGCAGCCGCGGGCCCACCGGGATCACGCCCGAGCGCAGGTTGTGCAGCGTGGTGTACCAGAACAGCGGGATCACCGCGGCCCACACCACCATGCAGTACGGGCAGAGCGCGCCGATCCGGTACAGCGCCTGGTACATCAGCCAGGTCACGAAGCCGACCCCGAACACCGTCCCGGCCTGCAGGCCGAGCCAGAACCAGCGCCGGAACGCCGCCCCCGCGAGCAGCCCGGCACCGACCGCGACGACCACCCCGAACGCGACCAGCCCGATCAGCGAGTTGGGGAAGCCGAAGGCCTCCGCCTGCGCGCTGCGCATGATCGAACCGCAGCTGATGATCGGGTTGATGTTGCAGTTCGGGACGTAGGACGGGTCCTCCAGCAGCCGGATCTTGTCCAGGGTGAGGACCGCCGAGGCGAACAGGCCGACGGCGCCGCCGATCAGCAGCAGCCAGGCGAACGGGCGGCTCGCGCCGTACGTGGGCCGCACGGCGGGCGCGCCGGCCGTCATCCGGTCACCTGCTTGACCATCGCGGTGAACTGCTCGGGGGAGACGGCCTTGCCGTTGGAGAGGACGTCCAGCTTCCTGCCGTCCAGCTTGACGGTCGGCGTGCCGGTGACGTCGCTCTTGTTGAACTCCTCGTTGACCTTGGCCGCCCACGGCGCGTAGGTGCCGTCCTGGACGGCCTTCACGAAACCGTCGGTCTTCAGGCCGGGCACCTGGCCGGCCAGGTCCAGGATGTGGTTGACGTCGCCGAAGGCATCGCTGCGCTCGTCCGGCTGGTTGGCGTACAGCACGTCGTGGAAGGCCTTGAACTTGTCCACGCCCTCGTTCAGCGCGGCGCCGGCCGCGGCCAGCGCGGTGCGCGAGCCCTTGCCGCCGAGGTTGTTGTCCAGGAACGTCGCCAGGTGGTACTGGACCTTGTACGTGCCGTCGTCCGCGAGCTGCTGGATCGCCGTGCCGGTGGTGGTCTCCAGCTGCTCGCAGAACGGGCAGCGGAAGTCCTCGTAGACGTCCAGGGTGTGCGGGGCGTCGGCCTTGCCGTAGGTGATCACGGTGCCGTCGGTGCCGCTCGCGTTGGCCGGCACGACCAGCGGGCCGCTCGCGGCGCTCGAACCGGAGCCGGAGGAGCCGCCGACGGCGAAGGCCACGCCCGCCGCGAGGGCGAGGACGGCGACCGAGGCGCCGCCGACCACCACCCGGCGGCGCATGCGGTCGGAGCGCTCGGCCTGGGCGCGGGCGACGCGCATGCGGTCGGTGGCGGAGGCCTTCTTGGCGGTCTTGCGGGTGTTGCTCATGGGGTGTCGTCCTGTGCTCTCGGGCGTACGGGGCGGCGCGGCCCGTCGGGGCCTGCGCGGGGGAGAGAACAGCCGACCGAGCGGGCGGGGAGACCCGCGGCTCAGACGGCCAGGGCGAACACCGGCGGACCGCGCCGGACGGCCGGACGGACGACGACGTCCTCGGCGGGGACCAGCGCGCGGCTGGCCCGGGGGAACGGCACCCGCGCCGGCGGACGGGCCGGCAGCGGGGCGGCCAGCAGCCGCAGCCAGCGGGCGGCGGCCGGCAGATGGCGGTGCAGGAACTCGCCCACCATCCGGACGGCGCCGGCCAGGCAGCACAGCGCGGCGTCCGCACGGCGCAGCCAGTAGGCGCCGGCCAGCGCGATCACCGTGTGCAGCAGCAGGAGCAGCAGCACACCGGCCTGCGCGGAGACGCCGTGACCGAGCAGGAAACCGCCGAGCGAACCGCCACCGCACAGCAGCGGCCGGAGGCCGTGCCCGGCGCCGGGCGGCAGCGAGGGACACGTGCTCTGCGCGAGGTCGAACAGCGCGCCGGCGCCCAGCTCCAGGGGCAGGAACACCGCCGCGATCGCCGGGAAGCCGCGCTCGCGGCCGGCCAGCGAGAAGGCCACCGCGAAGACGGCGGCCGAGGCCAGCAGCATCGGGCCGACCGGCAGCGTGCGGCCGGTGACCAGCACCTGGCCGAGCCCGGCGAGCAGCACGACCAGCGCGGCGAAGACCGCCGCGCGGAGCGTCCTGGTGACCGGCCCGATGTCCATGGCACCCGAGTCTGCCACAGGTTGAAACCGAAACGGTCTGCCGGGCGGTGCGCTGTGAAGAGCCTCACCGCCCGCGCTGAGCTGGGCTTATCCGATGCTTACGGGTCGGCCCCGGCGGCGTTCACCCGCGCCTCGACCAGCTCCCGGAAATGGTCCAGATCCTCGCGCACCGCCCGCTCGATCGCCCCGGCCTGGGCGAAACCGCGCGGCCCGCCGAACTCGCGCCGCACCGCCTCCGGGTCGTACTCCACCCGGATCTGCAAGCGGGTGTGCCGGGCATCGAGCGGCAGCAGCGCGAAGGCGCCGCGCAGCGGGAGCGGATCCAGGGTCCGCCAGGCCATCACCCGGCCCCGGCCGCGGTCGGTGATCTCGGCATCGACCGAGTGCCGCTCGCCGTCGACCTCCACCCCGAGGTGCGCGAGGTTCCGGCCGTGCGGCTGGGCGCTGCTGACGCCGTCGACGAACCGGGGGTACTCGTGCACCCGGTGCAGTTGCTCCCAGGCGGCGAGGACGGGGGCGGCGATGTCGATCTGTTCCTCAAGGGTGCTCATGGTGCGCGGCACCTCCCTGGGTCCAGCGTGCGCCTCGGGGTGGGGGTGGGCAACGGGGGGTGGGGGTGGGGGCGCTCCTCTCGGGGGGCGAGTGGGGGTGCTGCTCTCGGTGGGGTGGGGGAGACTGGGCGCATGCCGGAGCTGCCCGAGGTCGAGGCGTTGAGTGTGTTCCTGTCCGAGCGGTTGATCGGGCGGGTGATCGCTCGGGTGCAGCCGGTGGCGATCAGTGCGTTGAAGACGTACGAACCGCCGGTGGCGGCGTTGGAGGGGCGGACGGTCGGGGCGGTGGGCAGGCGCGGGAAGTTCCTGGATGTCGAGGCCGAGGGGCTGCACCTGGTGGTTCACCTGGCCCGGGCCGGTTGGCTGCGGTGGAAGGAGGGCCTGCCCGTCGAGCCGCCGCGGCCGGGGCCGCGCAATCCGTTGGCGTTGCGGGTGCGGCTGGCGGGTGAGGCCGGGGACGGGTTCGACCTCACCGAGGCGGGGTCGAAGAAGGGGCTGGCGGTGTACGTGGTGCGGGATCCGGCCGAGGTGCCGGGGGTGGCCCGGCTCGGGCCGGACCCGCTGGATCCGGCGTTCACCCTGGCGGAGTTCGCGGCGCTGCTGCACGGCGAGCGGCGGCGGCTCAAGGGCGTGCTGCGGGACCAGGGTGTGCTGGCGGGGGTGGGCAACGCCTACTCGGACGAGGTGCTGCACGCGGCCCGGATGTCGCCGTACAAGCTCGCCGGGAGCCTGACGGAGGACGAGGTGGCCCGGCTGTACGAGGCGCTGGGCGGCACGCTGCGCGAGGCGGTGGAGCGTTCGCGCGGGCTGGCGGCGGGGGAGCTGAAGGCGGAGAAGAAGCTCGGGCTGCGGGTGCACGGCCGGACCGGTCAGCCCTGCCCGGTCTGCGGGGACACGATTCGTGAGGTGTCCTTCGCGGACTCCTCGTTCCAGTACTGCCCGACCTGCCAGACCGGGGGCAGGCCGCTGGCGGACCGGCGGCTGTCGCGGCTGCTGAAGTGACGGCCGCGGTGGGTGGGACGGCTCGCGGCCGTCCCACCCGGCGTTCGTCGGTCAGCGCTTGATGGCGACGCCGCCCCAGTAGTACGCGGCCTTCGGGTCGGCCGGGGGCTCGCCGTCCGGGCGCCAGGCCAGCACCGGGGCGACGCCCGGCTCGACCAGGTCCCAGCCGTCGAAGAAGCGGACCACGTCGTCGTAGCCGCGCGGCACCAGGGTCATCCCGCCGGCCCGGGCGGCTTCGGCGACCTTGCCGACGGCCTCCGGGTCGAAGTCCGGGGTCGGGGTGGTCAGGGCGATGCAGCTGCCGGCCGGAAGGGCGTCGCGCAGCGCGGCGACCCGGCCCCACGGGTCGTCCTCGTCGGCGATCAGCATCAGGACGGCGATCATCAGCAGGCCGACCGGCTGGGTGAGGTCGAGGGTGGCGGTCAGCGCCGGGTCGGCGAACAGCTCCTCGGGCTTGCGCAGGTCGGCGTGGATGTAGGTGGTGCGGCTGGCCGGGCTGGAGACCATCAGCGCGCGGGCGTGGGCGAGCACGATCGGGTCGTTGTCGACGTAGACCACCCGGGTCCCGGGGCTGACCGCCTCGGCGATCTCGTGGGTGTTCGGCGAGGTCGGGATGCCGGTGCCGAGGTCGAGGAACTGGCGGATGCCGTGCTCCCGGGCCAGGTAGCGCACGGCCCGGCCCTGGAACGCCCGGTTGGCCTTGGCCATCGCCTTGACGCTGGGAACGGCCTGCTCGATGGCCTGCCCCATGGCGCGGTCCGGCGGGAAGTTGGTCTTCCCGCCCAGCCAGTAGTCGTACACGCGCGCAGAGTGCGGGGCGGTGGTGTCGACGCCGAAACGTTCCCACTGGCTGAGCTCGGGGGAGTCGTCGTCCTGCGGGCCCGGGCGGGGGGAGTCCTGACTTGTCGTCATGGCCACGTCCTCTGATGGCAGATCATCACACTGGGGAAGGCACAGCGTAGCGGTCCGGACAGGAGGTGGAGCGTCCGGTCGGGGAAGATCCGTGGAAGATCTTCGGAAGCGGGGTGGACGGCCGGTGGCCCTGGGCCGTCGGAGTGGTGATCGGGGCCGTCGGAGTTGCCCCCGGGAGGGGCGGTGACGGCCGGGGCATGCATCCACAATGCTGTCAGATCGTCAGATTACTTCGCGCAGATTGCTACTGGTTGCGGCGGGAATGTCCCTCCTGGGCACGGCTGCCGGATGTCGGAGCTACGTGGGCGGCGGGGAGGGCGGAGCCGCGGACGGGGCGGGCGGCGCCGCCGCCCGGTCCGCCCCGGCGGGGCCCGAGTGGGCGCCGGGAGGGCCGGGTGCCGTGCCGGCCACGGCAGCCGCGCCGTCGGTGGTCCCGGGGGGCACGCCGTCCGCGGCGTCCTCGTCGGCGCCGCCGTCCGCCGCGCCGAGTGCGGTGCCCGTGAGCCGCGTGCTCACCGAGGCGGAGGCCAAGCCGGTGTACGAACTGGACCCGGAGCGGCGGGTGGTGGCGCTCACCATCGACGACGGCCCGGACCCCCGCCACACGCCGACCGTGCTGACGCTGTTGGAGCAGTACGGGATCAGGGCGACGTTCTTCCTGATCGGCGAGAACGTGGTCGAGCACCCCGCCCTGGTCCGGGAGATCGCGGACCGCGGCCACCACATCGCCAACCACACCTGGACCCACCCGGACCTGCGGCACCTGTCCGAGGCCAAGGTGCGGGACGAGCTGGAGCGCACCTCCGACCTGCTGCACCGCACCACCGGCCGGCAGCCCACCTGGTTCCGCGCGCCGGGCGGGGACTGGTCCGCGGCTTCGCTCAAGGTGGCCGCCGACCTCGGGATGCGGAACATGGCCTGGTCGGTGGACCCGAGGGACTGGGCCCGGCCCGGCACCTCGGCGATCATCGACCGGATCCTCAAGAACGTCCGGCCCGGGTCGATCGTGCTCAACCACGACGGCGGCGGGGACCGCTCGCAGACGGTGGCGGCGCTGAAGGCGTACCTGCCGGTGCTCGTCGACTCGGGGTACTACTTCACCGCTCCGCCGAACTGACGGGGTTTCCGGTGACCCTCCACAGGGTGACGGGTAGCGGTTTTAACCCTTAAACCACTCGAATAGGTGGATTAGAAGAACCGTTTTTGCGGATTTTGGGCCTCTAGGGTGATCTCGCACCGATGAATCCGGGTACCGCCGGGTACCACCTGAAAGGCCCTCACCCATGCGTCTCCGCAACGCCGTGCTCGCCGCCGCCAGCGCCGTCGCCCTCGTCCTCGCCGTTCCCTTCTCCGCCAACGCCGCGGAGGGCGATTTCCTCTACAAGGTCGGCCCCGGGGTCATCACCGGCCTCGCCGACCCGCGGAGCGGCGAGTGCATCGACCTGCCGTGGACGACCGAGGACGCTCCGGGCTTCGCGCCGGAGAACCTCACCCGCTCCACGGCCACGGTCTACCTGGACTTCGGCTGCGAGGGTGACGTGTTCTACGTCATGAACCCCGGCAAGAAGCTCGGCGACCGGCTGAAGCTGCGCTCCGTCGTCTTCTCCTGAGCGGACCGTCACCGCCGATCCGAACGGTCCGGCGCCGCGTCGGGAGCCGCCGGACCATCCGCCGAACGGCCCCACGGCCCGTGCTGTGGGGCCGTTCGGGTGAGCGGCGTAGCGTGACTGACGAGGGGGGTGCCGGCCCGGCCGCGGAGGAGCAAGTCATGTCCGTACGGGAACCGGACGCGGTGAGACAGGAGGCCTTCGGCGGGCGCGTGCTGCAGGTCCTCAACGACGCCTGCCTGGGCCTGATGGTCAGCATCGGCCACCAGACCGGGCTGTTCGACCTGATGGCCGGACTCGCCCCCTCGACCGGCGAGGAGATCGCCCGGGCCGCCGGACTGAACGAGCGCTACGTGCGCGAGTGGCTCGGCTGCATGGTCGTCGCCGGCTTCGTGGAGTACGACCCGCAGGAGCGCGCCTACGTGCTGCCGCCCGAGCACGCGGCGTCACTGACCAGGGCGGCCGGGCCGGACAACCTGGCCGGGATGATGCCCTTCCTCGCGATGATGGGCGAGGTCGAACAGGAGCTGCTCGGGCACTTCCGCACCGGCGGCGGCATGCCGTACTCGGCGTACCCGCGCTTCCAGCGGCTCCAGGCCGAGGAGAGCGCCCGGGTGTACGACCTGGCGCTGGTGGACGCGATCGTGCCGCTGGCGGACGGGCTGACCGAGCGGCTGCGCGCCGGGATCGACGTGGTGGACGTCGGCACCGGGCAGGGGCACGCCGTCACGGTGCTCGCCCGGGCCTTCCCGGAGAGCCGGTTCACCGGCATCGACATCTCCGCCGAGGGGATCGCCGCCGCCCGCGCGGCGGCGGCCGAACTGGGCCTGCGCAACGCCCGGTTCGAGGTCGCCGACTCGGCCGGGCTGACCGGGGAGTACGACCTGGTCACCGCCTTCGACGTGATCCACGACCTGGCCCGCCCGACCCGCACGCTGGCCGCCGTCGCGGGCGCGCTGCGGCCCGACGGCGTCTTCCTGATGGGCGACATCGCCGCCAGCAGCGAGCTGGCGGAGAACATCGACCACCCGCTGGCGCCCGCGCTCTACACCTTCTCGACCTTCTACTGCATGACGGTCTCGCTCGGTGAGGGCGGGGAGGGCCTCGGGACGGTCTGGGGCGAGCAGACGGCCCGGCGGATGCTGGCGGTGGCCGGGTTCCGCTCGGTCGAGGCGAAGCGGGTCGAGGGGGACGTGCTGAACCTGTACTACGTGGCGCGGCTCGGCGGCGCGGCGCAGGGCTGACGGCGCACGGGCGGGCCTCCCGGGCGGGGGTGCCCGGGAAGATCTCCCGGCCGGGGTGGCCGGGGCCGGCCGGGCGGCGTAGGTTCGAACTGTCCGGCCCGGTCGCCGGCGCCTCGCCGTGCCCGTACGCCCTGCCGTCCTCGTGCGGCCCACCGTGCCCCGTCGGGCGCAGCGACCTGGGCAGAGCGAAGGAGGCCTGGGATGACCGGCAACGGCTACGCGCACCCCGAGGCGTTGGTCCGCACCGAATGGCTGGCCCACCACCTGGACGACGGGACGATCCGGGTCGTCGAGGTGGACGAGGACACCGAGGCCTACGACCGGGACCACATCCCCGGCGCGGTCGGCTGGAACTGGACCACCGACCTGCACAGCCAGGTCGGCCGGGACTACGTC
Source organism: Kitasatospora sp. NPDC058063 (assembly GCF_042885395.1). Lineage (NCBI taxonomy): Bacteria > Bacillati > Actinomycetota > Actinomycetes > Kitasatosporales > Streptomycetaceae > Kitasatospora > Kitasatospora sp. NPDC058063. Next base: position 454,578 of record NZ_JBHVSD010000004.1, on the reverse strand, counting down.
GACCGCGACGGCGTCCAGCACCTGCTGCGGGCGGCCGGGGTCGAGGACGACACCACCGTGGTGCTCTACGGCGGCAACAACAACTGGTTCGCCGCCTACGCCTACTGGCTGCTGCGGCTGCGCGGCTACGGGCCGGTGCGGCTGCTGGACGGCGGGCGCAAGAAGTGGGAGCTGGAGGGGCGGGAGCTCACCCCCGAGGTGATGGACTACCAGCACACCGGCTACCGGATCGGCGGGCCCGAACGGCCGGAGCTGCGGGCGCTGCGGGACGAGGTCCTGGCCAAGGCGGAGGTGTTCGCCAAGCCCGGGGCGGACGCGGTGCTGGTGGACGTCCGCTCGCCGGCCGAGTTCCGGGGCGAGCTGATCGCACCCCCGCACCTTCCGCAGGAGCAGGCGCAGGTGCCCGGGCACATCCCGGGCGCGGTCAACGTCCCCTGGTCGCAGGCGGCCAACGACGACGGGTCGTTCCGCTCGGCGGAGGAGCTGCGGGAGCTGTACGCGGGGAAGGGCGTGGAAGCGGAGCGCGAGGTGATTGCGTACTGCCGGATCGGCGAGCGCTCCGCGCACACCTGGTTCGCGCTCACCGAGCTGCTCGGGTACCCGCACGTGAAGAACTACGACGGCTCGTGGACGGAGTACGGCTCGCTGGTGCGGGCGCCGGTGACGCTCGGATCGTGAGTGGCGGGTGGGGCGGGGGCGATGGGTGGGGCCCGCGGGACGGTGTGACGGCTTCGCGGCAGCGCTGCGAAGCCGTCATGTCGGCGGGTTTCTTTTCATGAACATCTCACAATTTGGGAGTGGACGGGGCGCACCCGGGACAAGGATCGATCCAACCCCATCGTTCCGGTGATCCCTGGAGGACCACGTGCGCAAGAGGCTGATCGTCTCTGCTGCCAGTGCCCTGAGCCTGTTCCTGGCCGTTCCCGCCTCGGCTTCCGACTTCCAACCCGGCGCGGCCGGGGTCGGCGACCCGTACTACCCGACCTACGGCAACGGCGGCTACCGCGTCTCCCACTACGACATCCGGCTGAAGTACCAGCCCGCCACCGACGAACTGGAGGGCACCACGACCATCCTCGCCACGGCGACCCAGGACCTCTCCCGGTTCAACCTCGACTTCGCGCTGAACGTCTCCGAGGTCCGGGTCAACGGAAGGCCCGCGGCCTTCGCCACCAGTGGTGAGCAGGAGCTGGAGATCACCCCCGCCCGGCCGCTGGCCAAGGGTGCCCAGGCCACCGTGGTGGTGCGCTACAAGGGCGTGCCCTCCAGCGTGAAGCGGTACGGCTTCACCAGCTGGCACCGCACGCCGGACGGCGGGATCGCGGCGAACGAGCCCGAGGCGGCCTGGTGGTGGTTCCCGAGCAACGACCACCCGAGCGACAAGGCCACCTACGACGTCTCGGTCCTCGTGCCGGACGGCACCCAGGCGATCAGCAACGGCGTGCTGACCGGCACCAGCTCCCAGGCGGGCTGGACCCGGTACAGCTGGCGCGAGAACAAGCCGCAGGCGACGTACCTGGCCACGCTGGCGATCGGCAAGTTCGACGTCACCCGGGACACCACGGCGAGCGGGCTGCCGGTCTACAACGCGTACAGCAAGGACCTCGGGGAGAACGCCGACGCGGCCCGGGCGAGCGTCGAGCGCACCGGCGAACTGGTGGACTGGCTGAGCGGCTACTTCGGCGAGTACCCGTTCAGCTCCGTCGGCGGCTACGTCCCCAATGTGCCGACCGGCTACGCCCTGGAGACCCAGACCCGGATCTTCTACAGCCCCCGGCAGTTCGCCAAGGGCTCCAACACCTCCGTGGTCGTGCACGAGCTGGCCCACCAGTGGTACGGCGACAGCGTCTCGCTCTCCCGCTGGAGCGACATCTGGCTGAACGAGGGCTTCGCCCGGTACGCGCAGTTCCTCTGGTCGGAGCACGAGAACGAGGGCACCGCGCAGGAACTGGCCGACTACGTCTACGCCTCGCACCCGGCCGACGACCCGTTCTGGAAGATCAAGCCGGGCGACCCGGGCCCGGACGACCAGTTCTCCGGTGCGGTCTACGAGCGAGGTGCGGTGGCCGTCCAGGCGCTGCGCAACGCCGTCGGGGACGAGAAGTTCTTCCGCATCCTCAAGGGCTGGCCCACCGAGCGCCGCTACGGCAACGCCACCATTCCGGAGTTCCAGGCCTACGCCGAGAAGGTCTCCGGGAAGAAGCTCGGCGACGTGCTGAACACCTGGCTGTTCACCCCGAGCAAGCCCGCCGTCGGACCGGTGCCGCCGGGCACCGCTGCCGCTGCCTCGGCCTCCCTGGTGCCGGGCGCGGACGCAGCTTCGGGCGCGGGACAGTCCCCGGCCGAGCCGAAGTCCTGGAAGAAGATCAAGGAGACCAACTCGGTGCACGAAGCCCATAACTGACGACATGTCGGACCGGCCGATGTGACGGCTCCGCGGCACCGCTGCGGAGCCGTCACATCGGCGCGTTTCTTTTCATGAAGATCTCACGATCGGGGAGTGGGCGAGGGGTTGACGGGAGAAGGATCGATTCGACCCTGTCGTTCCGGTGATCCCTGGAGGACCATGTGCGCAAGAGGCTGATCGTCTCCGCCGCCAGTGCCCTGAGCCTGTTCCTGGCCGTTCCCGCTTCCGCCGCCGACTTCCAACCCGGCGCGGACGGGCTCGGGGACCCGTACTACCCGACCCTCGGCAACGGCGGGTACAGCGTGTCGCACTACGACATCCGGCTGAAGTACCAGCCCGCCACCGACGAGCTGGAGGGCACCACCACGATCCTGGCCACGGCGACCCAGGACCTCTCCCGGTTCAACCTCGACTTCGCGCTGAACGTCTCCGAGGTCCGGGTCAACGGGCGGCCCGCGACCTTCGCCACCAGTGGCGATCAGGAGCTGGAGATCACCCCCGCCCGGCCGCTGGCCAAGGGTGCCCAGGCCACCGTGGTGGTGCGCTACAAGGATGTGCCGTCCACCGTGGAGAAGTACGGCGGCTACACCGCCTGGCGCCGTACCCCGGACGGTGCGGTGGTGGCCGGCGAGCCCGTGTCGGCCGGCTGGTGGTTCCCGAGCAATGACCACCCGAGCGACAAGGCGACCTTCGACGTCTCGGTGCTGGTGCCGGACGGCAACCAGGTGATCAGCAACGGCGTGCTGACCGGCACCAGCTCGCAGGCGGGCTGGACCCGGTACAGCTGGCGGGAGAACAAGCCGCAGGCGACCTATCTGGCCACGCTGGCGATCGGCAAGTTCGACGTCACCCGGGACACCACGGCGAGCGGCCTGCCGGTCTACAACGCGTACAGCAAGGATCTGGGTGACAACGCCGCCGCGGCGCGGGCGAGTATCGAGCGCACCGGCGAGCTGGTGGACTGGCTGAGCGGCTACTTCGGCGAGTACCCGTTCAGCTCCGTCGGCGGCTACGTCGCCAACACCCCGTCCAGCGGCGCCCTGGAGACCCAGACCCGGGTCTCCTACGGCCCCGGGCTGTTCGCCAGGGGCACCAATACGTCGGTGGTCGTGCACGAGCTGGCCCACCAGTGGTACGGCGACAGCGTCTCGCTCTCCCGCTGGTCCGACATCTGGCTGAACGAGGGCTTCGCCGAGTATTCGCAGTTCCTCTGGTCGGAGCACGAGAACGAGGGCACCGCGCAGGAACTGGCCGACTACATCTACGCCTCACGCCCGGCCGACGACCCGTTCTGGACCGTCAAGCCGGGCGACCCGGGTGAGGAGAACCAGTTCTCCCTCGCGGTGTACTACCGCGGCGCGCTGGCCATCCAGGCGCTGCGCAACGCCGTCGGGGACGAGAAGTTCTTCCAGATCCTGAAGGGCTGGCCCACCGAGCGCCGCTACGGCAACGCCACCATCCCGGAGTTCCAGGCCTACGCCGAGAAGGTCTCCGGGAAGAAGCTCGGGGACCTGCTGAACACCTGGCTGTTCACCCCGGGCAAGCCCGCCGTCGGCCCGGTGCCGCCGGGCGCCGCTGCCGCGGCCTCGGCCTCCCTGGCGCCGGGCGCGGACGCCGGCCGGGACGCGGGGCAGCCGCCGGCCGAGCCGAAGTCCTGGAAGAAGATCCAGGAGACCAGCTCGGTGCACGAGGGACGCCACTGACGGCAGGGCGGCACAGGAGGATCGGGTCGGCGGTTCCGCGCGCACGGCGGGGACCGTCGGCCCGGCCTATGCCGCTCGGGGGCCGTCGGCCGCCAGCAGTTCGGTGAGGCGGCGGACGGCGAAGGGTATGAGCTCGCGGACCGGGACCAGGCGGCAGGCCGCCTCGCCGACCAGCACCTCGCGGATGCCCGCCCGCTCCTCGAACTCCCGCCCCACGACCGGGAAGTGGGTGTCGTTGTCGTCCGCCACGTCCGGTGCCTCGATCCAGACCCGCTCGCCCTGGATCGCCATCGGGAAGCGGCGGAGCTTGAGCCGGCGGTTGGGCGCGAAGGTCTCCGCGTAGTGCAGGAAGGTGTTGCGGTTGTGGCCGACGCCGACCAGCAGCACGTACCCGCCGAGGTCGTGCAGTGCGCCGAAGGGCGACTCCCGGCCGACGGCGAAGCCGAGCGAGCGCCGGGCGGTGACCTCCCGGGCGTGTGCGCCCACGGCGGCGACCGAGACCTGCGGGTGGGTGCTGCGCAGGCTCTCCGGCAGGGTGCGCAGTGCCTCCGCCACCGCGCCCGTGGCGGAGGGCAGCCCGGAGTGGAACAGCGGTATGGCGGAACGGAGTTCGGCCACCTCGGGGTCGGGGGCGCCGCTGTGCCCGGGGGCCGGGTCACGGACGGTGTCGGAGGTGAAGGTGGGCGCGGCGACGGTGCCGCCGGGCCCGACCGCCTCGCGCAGGCTGGCCACCACGGCCGCCGCGCCGCCCTCGACCCGGCCGAGGCTGGAGAGCGAGGAGTGCACGATCAGCGCCATGCCCTCGCGGACGCCCGCCCGGTGCCAGCCCTCCACGAGGTCGGCGGTGGTGAGCGGGCCGGTGCCCGGTGTGGTCATGGTGCCCCCTGCGGTGCTGTTCGTGCTGGGATCGTTCGGGGCCGACCATAGCGGGTGGCACTGACAGTCGGTCAGGACGGGGGTGCCGTCGGTCGGTCCGCGGGCCGGAGCCCGGGTCGGAGCCCGGTCCGGATCGCGGGTCGGTGCGCGATCCGGCTCACGGCCGGGCGGCCGGTCGCAGGCGCGGGTAGTCGGTGTAGCCGGTGGCCTCCTGGCCGTAGAGGTGGGTGGGGTCGACGGGGGCGAGCGGGGCGTTCGCGGCGAACCGTTCCGGCAGATCGGGGTTGGCGATGAAGGCGCGGCCGTAGGAGACCAGGTCGGCCAGGCCGGCGGCGAGCACCGCCTCGCCGCGCTCGCGGTCGGTGGCGGCGCGGTTCTCGCCGACGTTGCCGATCAGCGGGCCGGACCAGCGCGGTCGCAGGTCGGCCAGGGCCGGGTAGTCGTCGTTGTCGGTGAGGTGGAGGTAGGCCAGGCCGAGGGCGTCGAGTTCGCCGAGCAGCGCGCGGTAGACCGGCGCGGGGTCGGCCTCGTGCATGCCGAACTGCGGGTTGCCGGGGGACAGTCGCAGGCCGAGGCGGTCGGGGCCGACGGCCTCGGCGACGGCGGTGACCAGCTCGATCGGGAAGCGCAGCCGGTCGGCGAGGGTGCGCGGGCCGTACTCGTCGGTGCGCAGGTTGGTGTTGTCGGCCAGGAACTGGTGGATCAGGTAGGAGTTGGCGCCGTGGAGTTCGACGGCGTCGAAGCCGGCGTCGAGGGCCAGGCGGGCGGAGCCGACGTGGTCGGCGACGGTGCGGTGGATCTCCTCGTGGGTCATGGCACGCGGGGTGACGGCCTCGGCCTTGTCGCCGTCCTTGACGTGCACCGGGCCCGGGGCGGGGACGGCGGAGGGGCCGGCCGGGACGTCGCCGAGCAGCCGGTTGAGCGGGTGGCCCTGGCGTCCGCCGTGCATCAGCTGGGCGACGATCCGGCCGCCGGCGGCGTGCACGGCCCCGGTCACCGCGCGCCAGCCGGCCACGTGCGCGGGCGTCTCCAGGCCGGGCAGGCGCCAGCCGGACTGGCCCTGCCGGCTGGGCCAGATGCCCTCGGTGACGATCAGGCCGGCGCTCGCGCGCTGGGCGTAGTGCTCGGCGACGACGGGCAGGGGCGTACCGTCCTCGGCGGCCCGGTACCGCGTCATCGGGGCCATGACGACGCGGTTCGGCAGGTCGAGCCGGCCGAGGCGGTACGGGGTGAGCAGGGTGGCGGTGGCGGTGGTGGTCATGCCGGTACGGTAGAACCTGACATCAGTGTCAGGTTCAAGCGCGCTCGGCGGCCTCGGTGAGGATCAACTCCTCGATGCCGTAGAGGAACCGCTCCATCGCGGCGCGCGGGAGCAGGGACGGGTCCGCCGTCATGGCCAGGCTCAGTGCCTCGGCGGACCGCAGGGCGTCCAGGGCGTAGGTCAGGCCGGGGCGCGGTTCGAACTCCACCGGCCAGGTGAGCGTGGTCCGGTCCTCGCCGGGGTCGGCCGCCACCGGGAGGAGCTCCCGGGTGTCGTTGAACACGCAGGAGCGGTCCGCGAGTCGGACGCCCTCGGCGGTCAGTCGCGCGACCTCGGCGTCCAGGGCCGACCTGTCGTAGTACGCGTGCCGGTAGGTGCCGATCGCCGCGGCGTGCGTCCGGCGCACCACCTCGCCGAACTCGGCCGTGGCGTCCGGAAGATGGAACAGGCCGTCGCCCGCGACCACGCTCACCGCGTCGGCCAGTTCGGGCAGGAAGCGGTTGTTGACCACGACGTTCAGCACGGCCTCGGTCGAGCCGGCGAGCCGGGCGGTCATCGCCGCCGTCGCGGCGAGCAGCACCGAGCCCGTGCTGACCCGGTGCCCGGCCGCCACCCGCTCGACGGCCCGGGGCAGGGCGGGGGAGCGGAGCACCGCGTTCGGGAACCGGGCGGGCTGCTCGGCGGCCGGCGGGAAGAGCCGGGCCGGGCCCAGTCGGAGCTTGCGCACGAACTGCTTGCGGGCCGCCGCGTCGCGCCGCAGGCCCCGGTCGGAGGTCTGGAACTCGGCCTCCTCCAGCGGCTGTCGGGTGGATCGGCGCAGCTCGGCCAGCTCCTCGGGCGAGCCGCCGAGGCAGAGCGCGGCCAGGTCGGCGACCAGCCGGCTCATTCCGGAGCCGTCCACCGCGGTGTGCGAGAGCACCAGGCTGACGTGCCGGACCAGCCCGGCCGCCGTCACCGCGCCGATCCGCAGCGGCCACTGGACGGCGGTGTCGAAGGCCTGGGCCGCCAGTTCCTCGTGTAGTCGGGCGCCCGGCCCGGCCGGATCCTGGCCTTCCCCGGCGGTCAGCAGGTGGACGGTCAGGGTGCCTTCGCCGTCCACGGTCTGGCGGAGGTCGCCGGTCTCGTCCGGGAGCAGGCGGGTGTGCAGCGAGTCGTGCAGGTGCAGCAGCTGTTCCAGCGCGGTCAGCAGGACCGGCAGCGGCAGCCCCGGGTCCAGCGGCGCCGCGGTGGCGATGTTGTAGCGCGGCGCATCGGCCGGCGGCAGCTGTCGTACGGCGTCCCAGATGGCCCGTTGGCCCCAGGTGGCCGGGCCGGATCCGGTCCGGCCGGACGAGAAGGGGATCTCCAGCAGTTGACGAGTGGTCACCGATCGGCTCTCCGTGGTGCGGTGGTCGTTGAGTCGTGCCGGTGCGTTGGGAGCGCGGGTGCTGCTGGGGAGAGTGTGGCGCACCGCCCGCCGCGCGTCGAGGGCTGCGCCGGTGGTGCCGGTCGAGTGCGCGGGTCCGTCGGGGCGGGTCGGGTGGCGCCTGCCCGCCCGTCGCCACCGGCGGCCCAGGGGTTCAAAGGTCTCTTGATGTGAAGTATCTTGATGTCGAGATTGATGTCGATCACGCGACGGGGGACCTCCATGCGGGGAAACGGACTGATGGCGCAGCTGCGGCGGCCGCCGGGCGGGCGGGACGCGCGGATCATGCTGCTGGCGCAGTGCGTCGACCGGACCGGCACGGGGGTGTGGGCGGCGGCCTCGGTGCTGTACTTCACCTATGCGTGCGGGATGGACGCGCGGCAGCTGGGGCTGCTGCTCGGGGTGGGGGCGGTGGCGGGGATCGCCGGGTCCCCGCTGGCCGGGCGGGCGGCCGAACGGTTCTCGGTGCGGTGGCTGCTGATCGGCTGCCACCTGCTGCGGCTGGGGGCGATGGGACTGCTCCTGGTGGTCGACGACTTCGGCGCGCTGCTGCCCGTGGTGGCCCTGATCTGCCTGGCCGAGCGGGCCGCCAAGACGCTGGAGATGCTGTTCGCGACCCGGGTGGCGGGCGAGCGGCGGGCCACCTACCAGGCGCTGTTCCGCAGTGTGGCCAACGCCGGGTACGCGCTCGGCGCGGGCGTCGCCGCGATCGGACTGGCGGTGGGGACCGCGGACGCCTACCGGGTGCTGATCGCGGCCAACGGGCTGTCCTACCTGCTGGCCGCCGTACTGGTCCGGCGTACCCGGGAGCCGTCCGGGCGCGGCCTGGTCGCGGCGAAGGCCGGCGACCGGCCCGGCGGCGAGCCCGCCGGGACGCCGTCCGCCGCGCCGAGCCCCTGGCGCGACCGCGGCTACCTGCGCTTCGTCCTGCTGGACATGCCGCTGAACCTGGACGACTCGATCCTCAACGTCGGGCTGCCGCTCTGGCTGGTCCACCGCACCGGCGCGCCGCACGCCGTCGTCCCGGTCTTCCTGGTGCTCAACACGGTGCTCGTGGTGCTGCTGCAACTGCGGGTCTCGGCCTGGGCGGAGGGCGCGCTCGGGGCGGCCGCCGCGCTGCGCCGGTACGGGGTGACGGTGCTGGGCGGCTGCCTGCTGATCGTGCTCGCCACCGGCGCCGGGCCGGTCGTGGCCTCGGTCGCGCTGCTGGGCGCGGCGGTCCTGATCACCCTGGCGGAGCTGCTGCGCTCGGTGAGCTCCTGGGAGCTGGCGGTGGTGCTGGCCCCGCCGGGCGCCCGGGCCTCGTACCTGGGGGTCGCCGGGATGTCCCAGTCGGTGCAGAAGTCGGTGGGGCCGCTGCTGCTGACCGGAGTGGTGATGGCGGCCGGGCCGCTCGGCTGGCTCGGTCTCGGCGCGGCCACCGTCGGTCTCGGCGCGCTCCAGCGCCGGGCCGGCCTGCGGCGGCTGGCGACGCTGGGCGGGGCGGCCGACGGCACCGTGGTCGAGCCGGCGCGGCCCGCCCCGGCGTCGGCCACGGTGGGCTGAGCCGATCCGAGGCCCGCGCCGATCCGAGGCCCGCGCCGGCCCGTGGAGCGGGCGGCCCGGGCGCGGTCGGCGCGCCCTCGTTCGGGTGAGGTTGCCGGGTCGGCCCGGAGCGCGCTGATGCGTATACGGATCGCTTGTCGGCTCGACGGAGGACCACATGGCCGCCAATGGCCGGACGGACGACCTGCTCGACCGGATGCGCAGCACCGGGGACCCGCTCGGGGACGCCGCCATCGCCGAGACCTACGCGCTGGGCCGGCAGGAGGAGGTGCGGCAGACACTGCTCGGCTTCGGCCGGAACAGCGACGCCGTCCCCGCGGGCCTGCCGCCCGGGCTCCAGCGGTACTTCGAGGAGACCGCGGTCCTGCCCTCCTGGGCGGACCGGGAGCAGATGGAGCGCGGCCACCGGCTGCTCGGCCGCTACCAGCCGCTCATCGCCGCGATCCTGCTCTGCGGCTCGCTCCCGCTCTGCTACACCTGCGGCAACGGGGCCGAGGTGCTGGTCCGTTCGCAGCGCCTCACCTCCGGGGTGTACCGGCGGCTGGCGGAGACCTCGCAGTTCGTCGTCGACGTCCTCGACGACGACGGCCTGGGGCCGAGCGGCCACGGGCTCCGCTCGGCGCAGAAGGTCCGGCTGCTGCACGCCACCATGCGCTACCACGTGTCCCAGCTGGGCGACTGGGACGCCGCCGCGCTGGGGGTGCCGGTCAACCAGGAGGACCTGGCCGGCACCCTGTTGAGCTTCTCGGTACTGATCCCGCAGGGCCTGGGCGAGCTGGGCGTCGAGCTGCCGCCCGAGGACCGGGACGCCTACTTCCACATCTGGCGGGTGGTCGGCCACGTCCTGGGCGTCCACGAGCAGCTGAACCCGGCCAAGTTCGGCGACGGCGAGGCCCTGAAGGACACCATCGTCCGCCGGCAGCAGCGGCCCTCGGAGGCCGGGACGGTACTGACGAAGGGCGTGCTGGACTTCATCAAGGAGGTGCTGCCGGTCCCGCCGGGGGCGGGCCCCACGCTGATCCGGCACCTGATCGGGGACAGGTCCGCCGATGTCGTCGAGGTGCCCCCGGCGGACAGCCTCGCCCGGCTGGGGCTGAGCGCCGCCGCCCTGCCCTCCTTCGGGTACGGCAAGACCGGCGACACCCTGCCGCCGCTCGCCGAACTGGCGAGCCGGCTGGGGCTGCTGGTCTTCAAGGAGGGGCTGCTGCTGACCAACAAGGGCCGGCGCCGGGAGTGGCAGGTGCCCACCGGGCTGACCGACTCCTCGGCCTGACCCGTCCGCCGTCCGTCGCCTGCTGCTTGCCGCCCGCGGTCGGTCGCCCGCCCGCGTCCTCCGGGCGAGCGACCGGGCCGGGCGGCCGGGCTCCGCCGGAGCGCCGGACCCTGATGATCCACGGACCGCATCGTCCGACCGTAGAGGTGGTGCGGGCAAGGACCGTCCCCTAGCCGAGACGTACACGGATCAGCCGGGCGGCCGAGGAAGGTTCGTCCCGAGGGGGGATGACCGGTCGGGCACCACGGCGTCAGCGTGGGGCCCATGACGGGAACGGAAGACATGAGAGAGCGTCAGTTCAGCGCGATCCGAAGGCGTTTCACCCCGGCGGCCGTGGCGGTCGGACTGACGTCCGCGCTGCTGGCGGCCCTGGTGCCCACCGCGGCCCGGGCCGCGGACGGCGACCCCGGGGCCGGCCGGGACCTCGACCGGGGCGGCTGGACCGCGAGGATCAGCCGGACCGAGTACGGCGTCCCGCACGTCGTCGCCCGCGACTTCGGTGGCCTCGGCTACGGCTACGGGTACGCCTTCGCCCAGGACAACCTGTGCCAGCTCGCCGACCAGGTGGTCACCGTGCGCGGCGAGCGCTCGCGCCACTTCGGCCCGGACGCCCGGTCCGTCGACCTGGTGACCAACCTGGTGAGCGACACCTACCAGCGGGGCGTGCTGGGCACCGGGACGGTGCGGCGGCTGCTGGCCGCCCCCGCCCCGCTCGGCCCGACCGACGAGGCGCGGCAGCTGGTGGACGGCTACGTCGCCGGGTACAACCGCTACCTGGGCGACACCGGAGCCGACCACCTCCCCGACCCGTCCTGCCGGGGGAAGGCCTGGGTCGGGCCGATCACCGCGGACGACCTGTGGAACATCCTCTACGAGGTCAACACCGAAGCGGGCAGCTCCGCCGCCAAGCAGCAGATCGCCACGGCCGTCCCGGGCGCCGGGACCGGACTCGCCCCCGGGGCGAGCACTGCGGGGGCGACCGCGGAGGGGGTGACCACCGAGGGGGTGACCACCGAGGGGGCGTCCGGAGCCGACGCGGTCCCGGCCCGGATCGCCGCTCCCGGCCGCTCCGCTGACAACCCCGAACTCGGCAGCAACGCCTGGGCGATCGGGCGCGACGCCAGCCGCAACGGCACCGGCCTGCTGCTGGCCAACCCCCACCTCCAGTGGGCCGGTTCGCAGCGCTTCTACCAGGCCCAGCTGACCATCCCCGGCGTCCTGGACGTCGCCGGCGCCGGACTGTACGGCATCCCGTTCCTCCAGATCGGCCACACCCGCGGCCTCGCCTGGAGCCACACCACCAGCTACGCGGACCACTACGCCCTCCACCGGCTCACGCTGGTGCCCGGCGACCCGACCGCGTACCTGGTGGACGGCAAGGTCGAACGGATGGCCCAGGAGGCCGTCAGGATCACCGTCCGGGCCGCCGACGGGACGCTCTCCACCGTCGACCGGACCGTCTACCGCTCCCGCCTCGGCTACGTCCTCTCCGAGGGCTGGACCGGGGAGTACGCCTACACCCTCGGCGACGCCAACGCCGAGAACCTCCGCTCCCTGAACCAGTGGCTGGCGATCGGCCGGGCCCAGAACCTCGACCAGCTGCGCCAGGCCCAGCGCACCTACCAGGGCCTCCCCTGGGTGTACACGACGGCCGTCGACTCCAGCGGCACCACCTGGTTCACCGACGCCTCCGCCGTCCCGCACCTCCCCGACGAGCAGCTCGGCCGCTGCCTGGCCGCGGTCACCGCCATCGGGCCGGTGCTGGACGGTTCGACCACCGCCTGCGATCCGGGCCGCGACCCGGACGCGCTCGTGCCCGGCGTCTTCGGCCCCGCCAACCACCCGGCACTGACCCGCACCGACTACGTCGCCAACGCCAACAACGGCCCGTACCTGACCAACGCGGACGCGCCGATCACCGGCCTGCCCACCGTCTACCGGGGCGCCTCCGAGCGGATGCTGCGCACCCAGCTCAGCCTGCGGATGATCGCCGACCGCAGGGCCGGCACCGACGGCCTCGGCGCCCCCGGCTTCACCCTCGGCTCGCTCCAGGCGACGATGTTCGGCAACCGGGTGCAGAGCGCCGAACTCGACCGCGACGACGCCGTGGCCCTGTGCCGCGCCCACCCGGAGATCGCCGCGTCCGACGGCACCCGGGTGGACGTGCGCCCGGCGTGCGGCGTGCTCGCGGCCTGGGACACGAGGGCCGACGCCGACAGCCGGGGCACCGTGCTCTGGCAGGCGTACCGGGACGCGCTGGCGAAGACCGGCACGACCGCCTGGCAGACGGTCCCGGCCGACCCGGCCCTGCCGCTGACCACCCCGCGCGGCATCGACGCCGCCAACCCCGTCGCCCAGCGCGCGCTGGCCGACGCGGTGAAGGACCTGGCGGGCCGCGGCCTGCCGGTGGACGCCCCGATCGGCCGCGTCCAGCGCTGGGCGGGTATCCCGCTGCACGGCTGCTCCCACCAGCTGGGCTGCTTCAACGTCGTCACGGCCGGGCCGGACTCGGGCGCCGGCGGCGGCACCTACCCGACGGACGTCCGCAGCGTCCCGCACGGCGCCACCTTCGTGATGGCGACCGAGCTGACCGACCGGGGCCCGCGCACCCGGACGCTGCTCACCTACGGCGAGTCGGCCGACCCGACGTCCTCCCGCTTCACCGACCAGACCCGCGCCTACGCCCGCAAGCAGTGGCTGACCGAGCGCTTCACCGAGGCCGAGATCCGCTCCGCCCCGGGCCTCACCGTCACCACCCTGCGACGCTGACCAGTTCCCGCCCGAGCTCGGGGCGGCCGTCGTCGCCATGACGGCGGCCGCCACCGGGCTCGACCTCCTCCCGGACGCAGGTCCTGTCCGGGACTTCCCTCGGGACGGTCAAGGACGTCTCTCACTTCTACGTCGGTGGGGCGTCACTCCGTCGGCCTGACGCCGACCTGCCAGTCCCGTGGTGACACGCCGTAGGCCTCGCGGAAGGCGCGGCTGAAGTGGCTGGAGTTGGCGAAGCCCCAGCGGCGGGCGATCCCCGCCACCCCGAGCTCCTCGGCCATCGGCCGCACGAGGTCCCGGCTGCAGCGCTCCAGCCGCTGGGTCCGGATCCAGGTGCCGAGGGTGACGCCCTCCTGCTGGAACAGCTTGTGGAGGAAGCGCACCGACATGAAGTTCGCCTCGGCGACGGCGGACGGCGACAGGTCCGGATCACGGAGGTTCCGCAGGATGTGCTCCTTGACCCGTTCCAAGGAGGCCGCGCTCTGCGGATTCTGCGGCCGGGTGCGCCCGCCCCGCTCGTCGACGAGCATCGCCAGCAGGTCGAGCGCCGTGGATGCCGCCCGGCGTCCGACGACGTGGTCCAGCCCCGCCGCCTGGCGCGCCAGCTGCGCGAGGTAGGTCGCCACCAGTGCGGAGCTGCCCCCGGTGCCGCTGAACGCCGTCGCGGTCAGCCCGCGCAGGTCCCGCTCCGGCACGTCCAGCTCCTCCCGGGGAAAGTGGAAGGAGGTGAGGACGAACCCCTCGTCGATCCGCTTCCGGAACACCCGGGACGAGTCGGTGACGGAGAATTCGCCGGGCCGGACGACCGTCTCCCGCCCGTCCTGTTCCTTGACCGCGGTGCCCCGCTCCTGGAGGCTCAGGATCAGGGTCGGAGGGTCGTCCGCGGCGATCATGCGCCTGCCGCGCGTCACCACCTGGGGTCCCGCCTGGATCCTCGAAATCCGTATCGGACCCAGCCGGTGGCTGACGATCGTTCCGGGCGACGGCACCTTCTCCAGGAGGTCCACCGCCATCGGCACGAAGGTGTGGGACACCGCTTCGTGCCAGGCCTCCGCCCGTGCGGCGGCGGACAGCGGGGCGGTGGAGAACGACGTGGTCGCGGTGGCACTGTCGCCGGAGGCGCCTCTCTCCCGAACGTCCGGCGCCATGGTTCCCCGCCTTCCCGACAGATGTGCCTTCCGGAACACCATGCCAGCGGGGGGCGCGGCGGAGCATCGCGTGAACCTACCAGATCCGGGAATCGGCACCGGGGCGGCGGACCGGTGGCCGTCCGCGGGCCGGTGACGGGCCGGGCCGGCCGCGGCCGCCGCTCACCTGAGGGCTCCGTCGGTGGCCGCGGTGGTGACGAAGCGCTGGGCGACGACGAGGAGGACGGCGGCCGGAACGGCGGCCAGGACCGTGGTGGCCATGACGGCGTTCCACTGGTTCGTGTGGGCGCCGATGTACTGGTAGACGCCCAGCGTGACCGGCCGGACCGTTCCCGTGGTGGTGAGCGTGAGGGCGAAGAGGAGGTCGCCCCAGGTGAACAGGAAGGTGAAGACGGCGGCCGTGATCAGCGCGTTCCTGCTCAGCGGGAGCACCACGGAGCGGAGGACGCGCAGCCGGCCGGCGCCGTCCAGCTGCGCGGCCTCGACGATCTCCCCGGGGATGCTCCGCATGGACGCGTGCAGGAGGACGATCGCGAAGGGGACGCCCGCGGTGGAGTCGGCGAGGATCAGCCCGAGGCAGGAGTTCAGGAGCCCCAGATCGGCGTAGGCGCCGTACAGCGCGTTGGCCATGACGATGCCCGGCACCGTCTGGGTGATCAGGATGCCGAGCAGCACGAGGTCGGTTCCGCGCAGCCGGAACCGGGCCAGGGCGTAGGCCGCCGGGGCGGCGAGCGCGAGGCTGAGCAGCACGCTGCCGAGGGCCACGACGAGGCTGGTGACGAGGTTGCGCCCCTGGTCGCGCAGCGCGGTGGCGTACCCGCCGAGGTCCGGACGGAGCGGGAACCACTCTCCTCGCAGGGTGTTGCCGGTCGGCTGGAGGGAGGCGTTCACCATCCAGTAGACGGGGAACAGCATCAGCGCGAGCAGGACGATCCCGACGACGGTGGACAGCGGGCCGCGTCGGCGCGGCGCGCGCCTCACGGGGCCGCCTCCCGGTCGTTCCTGGCGCGTCGCCCGGCGCGCAGGTAGGCGAGGGCGCACACGAGCGACAGGACGACGAGCAGGTTGCTCATCGCGGCGCCGCGCCCGAAGTCGAACTGCCGGAAGGACATTTCGTAGGACTGGGTGGCGAGGGTCTCCGTGGCGTTGGCCGGCCCGCCGCCCGTCACCACGAGGACGATGTCCAGCACCCTGAGCGTGTAGACCGCGTCCAGTACCAGGACGACGTTCACCACGGGCCGCAGCAGTGGCCAGGTGATGTGGCGGAACGACGCGAGCGGTCCGGCGCCGTCCAGCTCCGCCGCTTCGTACAGGTGGGTGGGGATGTCCCGCAGACCGCCGTACAGGATCGCGGTGTTGAAGGGGATGCCGACCCAGGTGTTGACGAGGACCACCGATACCAGCGCCTGTGAGCTGCCGGTGAGCCAGGGGACGCCGGACGACGAGAGGTGGAGGCCGCGCAGTGCGGCGTTGACGACTCCGGTGTCGGGGTCGAGCATCCACTTCCAGACGGTCGCGGAGACGACCAGCGGAAGCAGCCACGGCAGCAGCAGGAGCGCCCGCAGCACGTCGCCGAGCGGGAAGCCGCGCCGGAAGAACAGGGCGAGGGCCAGGCCGACGGCGAACTGCCCCAGGACCGAGCCGGCGGTGAACAGCAGCGTGGTCAGCAGGGTGCGGGGGAACTGGTCCGAGGAGAGGACCCCGGCGTAGTTCCGCAGCCCCGCGAACGGTGCGTCACCCGTGTAGAAGGTGGTGACCGTGTAGTGCTGGAAGCTCGTCACGAGGTTCTTGACGAGCGGGTAGCCGAAGAAGAGCGACAGGTACGCCGCGGCGGGCGCGATGAACAGCCACCGCGCCGTTCGCTCCCGCAGGCGCCCCGGGGCGGGGTCAGCCGGCGGTCGCGATCCGCTGCGCATGCCTGAGGGCCTCCTCCGGTGTCCGCTCACCCGTCAGCGCGGACTGGACCGCGGTGTAGATCCCCGTCGCCGCCTTCGGCCAGGCGGCGCCGAGCTCGCCGGTGCGCGAGCGTGCCGCCTCCACGCTCCTGGCGAACGCACCCATCGAGGGGACCTCCTCGGCGTACCGGGCGGCCACCGCGGTGCGCGAGGGCACGGTGAAGTGCTGCTCGGCCGTGGTGAGCATGTTGGCGGGGGTGTTCAGACAGGCGAGGACCTGGGCGGCCTTCTCCTGCCGGGCCCTGGAAGCGCCCTTCGGGACCGTCCACACCTCACCGCCGAGCGGGGTGACCGGGGTCTGCCCCAGCCGGGGGACGGGCACGGGGGCCACTCCCCAGTGCGGGTTCCCCTCCTGGTTCAGGGCCGGGATCCGCCATGGGCCGTTGATCATCATGGCCGTCCTCCCGGCGACGAACTGGTCGTGGACGTCGGCCTGCGTCCAGTTCAGCACGGACCTGGACATGGATCCGCTGTTCACCAGGTCGACCCAGAGCTGGAGCGCCTGCGCGGCCTGCGGGGTGTCCAACTGCCGTTCGTCACCGCCGTTGGACCACAGGAAGGGCAGGAACTGCCAGGTGCCCTCGAAGGTGGGGTTGGCGTCGACCGCCATCCCGTAGCGCCCGGGACGGGTCAACGCGGCCGCCGCCGCCTTCAGTTCGTCCCAGGTCCTCGGGACGGCGACGCCGGCCTCGGCGAGCATGTCCTCGTTGTAGAAGAGGGCGACGGTGCTGACGGCGGGGGCCAGCCCGTACACGGATCCCTGGTAGGTGCCCGCCGACAGGATGCCCTCGGAGAAGCCGCTGGAGTCGATGCCGTAGTCGTCCAGCGGGGTCAGCGCGCCGGTCCGGGCGATCTGCTGCAGGTCCGGGTTGTCGAGCATCAGCAGGTCGGGGAGGGTGCGCGAGGACGCCTGCTGCAGGACCTTGGGGACGAGGGACGCCCCCGGAACGCTGGTGTGCCGGACCTCCACCCCGGCGGCCCTGCCGCACTCGGTGAGCATCCCGCCCCACTGGGCGTGCTCGGGTTCGTCGGTGTAGTAGTCGAGTGCGGTGATGGAGGTCACCTCACCCCCGGCGGACCGGGAACCGGTCGGGTCACCGCACCCGGCGGCGGACACCAGGGCGAGGATCCCGGTCAGGAGCGCGGCGATCCGCCGCACCGACGAGCTGGCCGGTGGGATCATGCTGGTGCCTTTTGCCGGGTTACTGGGTGACGGGGCGACGGGGCGACCGGGGTCGGTCGTGCGAGGGGGCGGATTCCGGGGGCTTCGTAGCGGCCCGACCGGTCCCTTCCGTCCGAACGCATATTAAACACCCCCGGGAGTACCCGTCGTGTGCGCGGTGGCCTCCCGGACCATCGCCACCACGGCCTCGGGCCGCGACAGCACCACGGCGTGCGTGGGGCCGTGAAGCGCCGGACGCCCGGGCCGCGCGTCCCGCTCAGCCGTCGGGCAGGGCCGCGACCAGGTTGGCGAGCTGCACCCGGGAGCTGATCGACAGCTTGCGGAAGACGGACGTCAGATGGGTGTTGACGGTGTGCGGGGAGACCACGAGCACCTCGGCGGCCGACCGGTTGGTGTGGCCCTGGGCGATGAGGCCCGCGACCTTCCGCTCCGAGGCCGTCAGGGCCCCCCAGCCCTGGACGGGGCGACGTACGGCGGCCGCCCCGTGACTGCCGGCGCCCGCACCCTCCCGAGCCCGTGGCACCCGTGCCGCCGCGGCGTGGGCGCCCGACCCGGCGAACGTCTCCCGTGCGCGGGCCAGCGCGGCCGCGGCCCGCTCCGCGCGTCCCGCCGTCAGGAGCGCCTGCCCGAGGTCGGCGTACGCGGCGGCCCGGACCAGCGGGCGGGGGCTCGCCCCGAGCAGCTCCACGGAGTGTTCGAGCAGGGCGGGATCACCGTTCACGAGCCCGCGGGCCTGCGCCGCGATGCCCGTGGCGGTCGGCACGGCCGGGTTGCGTGCGGCGTGGGCCTCGGCCTGCGTGGCCAGGTCCTCGGCGAGTTCGCGCTCCCCGCCGCGCAGGGACATGCGGATCGCGGAATCGACCCAGTCCCGCAGGAGCCGCCACCGCATGAAGGAACCCTCCCGCTGGACCCGGCGGATCCGGTCGACGGCGAGCCCGGTGTCCCCGTCGGCCTCGGCGTGGACCGCCTCCAGGAACCGCACCGCGGCCGTGTTGCCCGGGTTCGGTTTGACCGCCAGCCGCTCCCGCGCGGCGACCAGGTGCTCCCGCGCCGCCTCCCGGTCGCCGCACAGCAGGGCGATCCGGGAGCGGATCACACGACCGTTCACCTGCTGGACGGGCACCCGCACCTCGTCCTCCAGACGCTCCATGGTCACGAAGCCGGCATCGGCGTCGTCGAGCCGGCCGATTCCCAGGTCGTGCTGGCCCTGCGCCCACAGCAGCATGGCCTGACGCGTCGCCCCGTCCCCGTCCGCCGCCCGCAGGAGCAGGCGTTCGCCGGACGCGAAGTCGTCCATGTGCAGGTGCGCGACGACCTCCTCGGGGAGGAAGGCGGAATCGACGGCGCTCAGCGCGGCGAAGCGCTCCAGCGCGACCGCGTTCTCACCGGCGTTCAGCGCGATCTCGCCCAGCCCGGACAGGGCGAGGACCTGCGCCTCCCGGTCACCGACCGCGGTGGCGTCACCCAGCGCGGCCTCGCCGGCCTCGCGCGCCGCGACGAGGTCGGGGCCCCGGGACAGGGCCAGTGCGCGCTGGGCGGCCAGCCTGGCACGGACCTCCGGGGCGGAGCCCCCCAC
The DNA here is from genome assembly GCF_042885395.1 of Kitasatospora sp. NPDC058063. Classification (NCBI taxonomy): domain Bacteria; kingdom Bacillati; phylum Actinomycetota; class Actinomycetes; order Kitasatosporales; family Streptomycetaceae; genus Kitasatospora; species Kitasatospora sp. NPDC058063. Next base: position 435,477 of record NZ_JBHVSD010000004.1, on the reverse strand, counting down.
GGCGAGGGCGGCCTCGGTGCGGCGGCGCAGCTCGTCGGCGAGGTCCATGGTCCACAGCGTCCCGCCGAGGGCGGCCTGGAGGCGGCCGAAGGTCGCCAGCGGCGGTCGCTCGGCCAGCAGCCGGTCACCCGTCGACAGCGCCTCCCGGTTCCGGCCGGCCCGGGTCAGGCAGAGGACCGCCTGCTCACCCACGGCGAACCGCAGCGGCCCCGCGGACGGCACCAGGTCGAGGGCACGCGTCATCAGGTCGGCCGCCGGGCCCGGCGTGACCGGCAGGATGTCCTCGGCCGCCCGCCGCAGCAACGCCACGGCCTCCTCGTCCCCGGGCAGCGAACCCCTGAGGACGTGCGGCACCGCGTCGATCGGCTGCCGGCCCGCGGCGACCAGGCCGCGGGCGGCCTCGCGGTGCAGGGCCTTCCGGGCCGACGGCGGGATGTCGGCGTAGACCGCCTGGCGCAGCAGATCGTGCCGGAACACCAGCCGGTCACCGTCGTCGTCCAGGAGCCCGGCCCGCACGGCCTCCTCCAGCGCCGGGACCAGTTCGGCGCCCGACCGGCCGCAGAGCATGGCGGCGTCCTCGAAGCCGAAGCCGCGTCCCAGCACCGCCCCCATCCGGAGGAAGCGCAGGGTGTCGGGCCGCAGCGACCTGAGCCTGCCGCGCACACCCGCCACCAGCCCGGGGGGCACGGCCTCCGGCGAGGACCCGGCGCCGCGCAGACCCACGAGCATCTCGACCGCCAGGAACGGGTTGCCGCCCGCTCCGTCCAACAGGTCCCGCACCCGTCCGTCGACCGCCGCCCCGAGCGTGTCGCCGGCCAGCTGGCCGATGGCCGCGCCCGACAGCGGGCCCAGGGTCACGGTGACCGTCGGGAGGCCGCCGGCCGCGGCCGTCACGATCTCCTCGGCCGGGCCCGAGGGCTCCGGACGGGAGGTCAGCGCCCACAGCACTGGCGAGCTCCGCAGCCGGGTCGGGAGCTGCTGCAGGGCGAACCGGCTCAGCGCGTCGGCCCACTGGACGTCGTCCAGGCCGACCAGCACCGGCACGCCGCCCGCCCTGGCCTCGACGGCCTCGGCCAGACGCTCCACCAGCCAGATCCGCTGGTCGTGATGGCGGGCGAGGTCGGCGAAGGCGTCGCCGGACAGCAGCGGACGCTCGCCGTGCCGGACGGCGGTGGCCAGGGAGGAGAGCGGCACGACGTGGTGCAGCTCGTCGGCCCTGCCGACGCCCACGGAGAAGCCCGCGGCCCGGGCCCTGGCGGCGGCTTCGGCGAGCAGGGTGGTCTTGCCGATGCCCGGTTCCCCCTGGATCAGGGCCAGTCCGCCGCTTCCGGTGCGGGCCACCGAGGTGATCAGCGCCTGGAGCCGTTCGAGCTCGGCCTCCCGGCCGCGCAGGCCGCAACGGGACAGCGGACCGCCTGACCCTGCCATGGACGCCTTCCCGTTCCGTGCTCGCCTGCCGGGGCCGGGCTCGGCCCGTGCCGACGGACGACCCGCCCCGCCGCTGTTCGCGGCTCCCCGAGGGTACGCCGTGCGGGGCGGCCCCATCGCGGGCCGCGTGCGCCGTCCACGGCCGGAGGCCCGCCGGCCCGGTCGGCCCGGTCGGCCGGCAGGGCCGGTGGGCCGTTGCTACAGAGCGATGAAGTTCGGCCGGGCGATCCCTACGTCGGTCGGTGGTCAGCCGGTCGGCACGCCGGGAGAATCGTCACCGCGGGCTGCCGCTCGACGACCGCCGACCCTTCCGAACCCGTCCCCGCAGTCCTTCGCGCCCGGACGTCCGGCGCCCGTCCGAAAGGCCGCCATGCCCCCCACCCGGCCCACCGTCGTGCTCGTCCACGACGGCTGCTCCGACGCGAGTACCTGGTTCGGCGTCATCGCCGAGCTCCAGTGGCGCCGCCTGGCGGTCCTCGCCGTCGCCAACCCGCTGCGGGGACTCGCCCACGACGCCGCCTACCTGGCCGCCGTCGTGGCGGACATCGACGGCCCGGTCGTCCTGGTCGGCCACTCCTACGGTGGCGCCGTGATCACGGAGGCCGGGGCCGCCGCCCCGAACGTCCTGGCGCTGGTCTACGTGGCCGCCTACCTGCCCGACGTGGGGGAGAGCTTCGACGCGCTCGCGGAGCGCTTCACCCCCGCGCCGCTGATTCCCCGACTGCGGCGCACCGAGCTTCCCACCGGCGGCACCGGGCGGGAGCCGGAGCTGACCGTGCCGGCGGAGTGCTTCCGGTCGCTGATGGCCGCCGACCTCGACCCGGAGGTGGCGCAGGTGCTCGGGGCGCTCCAACGCCCCGTCGCCGAGCGGGTGTTCAGCGACGCGCCGACGGCGGCGGCCTGGCGCACCATGCCCTCCTGGGCCCTGGTGACCGGGGCCGACCGGGCGCTGCACCCGGAGATCCAGCGCTTCACCGCCCGGCGGGCCGGCGCCACCGTCCTCGAACTGCCCGGCGCCTCCCACAGTGTGGCCCTCTCCCGGCCGACGGCCGTCGCGGACTTCATCCATGACGCCACCAGGCCGGGTCGTGTACGGTCTGTGAATCTCCCGATTCAGGAGACCGGACCGGATGGACAACGAGACGGTCGCCACCGGGCCGGTTGAGGAAGTCCGGCCGGGCGCGCCCGGCCGTGGTGTGCTCCCCGCGCACGGTCAGGCCCTTCCGATCACGCCAGGAGCGAAGAGTTGTCCGACCCCACTCCCTCCCCGGCCCGGCGACCGGTGCTCGACCGGGAACTCCAGGAGTTCCTGGACACCCGGGCCGGAGCGGCACGGACGGAGCTGCCGGACCTCTCCTTCCTCGCTCTCGACAGCCTGCCGAGCATCAGCGCGGACGAGGACGAGGACGATCCGTACGGCACCACGTCGGAGTGGTTCGTGCTGCCGTGCGGGCCGACCGGGCGGGTGCACGTCCAGGTGACCAGGCCGGTTGGTGCCGTCGAGCCGAGTCCGGTGGTGCTGTTCGTGCCCGGTCTCGGCTGGTCGTTGGGCGATGCCGCCTGTTATGCGCGGTTGGTGCGGGAGTTCGCCCTGGGTACCGATGCGGCGGTCGTGTACGTGGACTATGACCGGGCGCCCGCGGCGCGCTATCCGGTGGCGGTCGAGCAGTGCCACGCGGTGGCCCGCTGGATCCAGGAGCACGGCCACGAGATCGGCCTCGTCGGCAGCCGGATAGCCGCCGTCGGTGACTCCGCGGGGGCCAATCTGGTGGCGGCGTTGACGCTGCTGGCGCGTGAGCGCGGCGATGTGCGGCTGGCGCAGCAGGTGCTGCTGTACCCGGTCACCGACGCGGACTTCGACACCGGCTCGTACCGTCGTTTCGCCAGCGGTTATTTCCTGCACCGTGACCACATGCGCCGGTTCTGGGACGACTACCTGCCCGAACCGCGGCTGCGTACGCGGGCCACGGCTGCGCCGTTGCGGGCGTCGTTGGAGCAGCTGGTGGGGTTGCCGCCGGCGCTGGTGGTCACGGCGGAGGCCGATGTGCTGCGGGACGAGGGCGAGGCGTATGCGGCCAGGCTCCGGGCGGCCGGCGTGCCGGTGGTGTCGACGCGCTACCAGGGTGTGATGCACGGCTTCCTGCTCGTCGGCGGGATCCATCCCACGGGCACCACCCGGGCCGCGCTGATCCAGGCCGTCGACACCGTCCACATGGCGCTGCACCGCCGCTCCTGGTGAACCCGGGCGGCGCGCCGCGACCGGCCGACATCCCCCGGCCGGTCGGCTGAGCAGGCCCGCCCCCGACGGTGCGCGGACCGACCGCAGCCAGTGCGCCGGGGGAACAGGCCCCGGGGCCACGCGCTCCTAGCCTGGTGGGCAGCGCCGGGAACCGGCGCCGAGGGCGATCCCCGGCCCGAGCAGGCGCCTTGCCGCGACCGGGCCTGCCACGCGAACCCGCCGGACTCCCGGCGTGCCCGCGGACGCCCCGAGGAAATCAGCGATCCGAAGAGGACTCAGCCATGACGACCAACGACACGCCCACCGTCGTGCTGGTGCACGGTGCTTTCGCCGATGCCTCCAGCTTCGCCCGGGTCATCCCCGAACTGCTGGCCGACGGACTGGACGTGGTGGCGCCCGCCGTGCCGAACCGCAGTCTGACCGGCGACTCCGCCTACATCGCGTCGGTGGTCCGGCGGATACCCGGGCCGGTCGTGCTGGTCGGCCACTCCTACGGCGGCGCGGTGATCACCGTGGCGGGTGCCGAGGAGAACGTGAAGGCCCTGGTGTACCTGGCGGGCTACGCGCTGGAGGAGGGGGAGAGCCTGGGCGAACTGCAGGGCGGCTTCCCCGACTCCGAGCTCGCCTCCGCCCTCGTGTACAGCCCGTTCCCGCTGGACGGCGGGGAGGGCGAGGGCACCGACGTGTCGGTGGAGGTCGACCGCCTTCCGGCGATCTTCGCGGCCGATGTCGACCCCGCCCTCGCCCGGGTCCTCGCCGTCACCCAGCGTCCGCTCGCCGCGGCGGCGTTCGGTGAGGCCGCGCCGACCGCGGCGTGGAAGGACAAGCCGTCCTGGGGGATCGTCGCATCCGCCGACCGCACCCTCAACCCCGACGTCCAGCGGTTCGGCTACCGGCGTGCCGGGGCGACCGCGGTCGAGGTCGACTCCTCGCACCTGGTCATGCTCTCCCGGCCCGAGCGGGTCGTGGACGTGATCCGCGAGGCCGTCCGGTCCGTGGCCGGCTGAGCCGGATCCGCCGTCCCGTCGGGCACACGGTCGTCACCCCCGGGCCCGGGGAGTGACGACCGGTCCGGGGCGAAGACCGGTCGGGGGCGACGACCCGCCGGGCCCGTCCGTCGGCGGGCCCGGCGCCGCTCCGTGCCGCCGACCGCCCCGCGGGTGGCGGCCGAACGACGGAATCGGCTGTGCCCCCTCCCTGGAACCCGAGGGTCCTCCGGGAGGGGGCACAGCCGATTCGCGTCACGCCGTCGGATCCGGGCGGTCGGACGGGGCGGGCCGGCTACAGGGTCCGGCGTACGCCCGCCTGCTGCTCCAGCCGCTGCAGCTGGCCGGTCAGACCCGCGTGCATGGCCTCGCGGACCGGACCGCTGCGCCCGATCCACAGGACCTCCCGGCCCCGGAGCTCCTCCAGCATCAGGGCGTAGGCCGCGTACATCGCGACCGCCGCGAGCAGCATGCCGAGCGCTCCGGCGACGTGGCCCAGCCAGGACACGCCCGAGACGCCGTGGAGGCCGGCGACGAAGTAGCGCGGCACGGCGATCATCAGGAGCAGCCACAGCACCCGCTTCGGCCTGGCCACCGAGGCCATCAGGGCGGCGAAGACCGTGAACACCAGGTTCATCACTCCCAGCACCTGCGCGCCGCCGTGGGCATCCGTCGACGTGACCAGGCCGTTGGCCAGCCAGGCGCCGGCGAACCCGGCCATCAGCGTCGCCGCGATGACGTCACGGGCACCGAACGCCAGGATGCTGACCAGCAGTTGGAGCACGAAGGCGGAGAAGACCGTGAGCGCCACGGCCTGCCGGTGGGCGCTGTCGATCAGGCCGAGCTGCAGGCTGCTGGTCACGGCGGAGGAGATGGCCACCGTGAAGAAGCCCAGCGGCATCGGCGAGGCGATGGGTCGCATGGTGATCCGGGTCATGGCGTGCAGGTCCGGCTCGCCTCCGGTGCCGGCCGCTGTCGGGTCCGGACCGTGTGCGCGCTTCTCTTCCGTCACCACTGCCGTCATCATGTCGCTCCTTGTTCTCGGGACGTGCCCTCGAAACGTTCTCTCGGGACGTGCTCTCGGTACTCGGCGTCGTCGGGGAGGCCGCTCGCGGAGCGGCGGGCCGGGATCGCTCCACGAGGCTATGAGCAGAGAGGACAGCGGATTTGTCCTGATGTGTACGAATGCTGTCGTGCCCGTGCCCGCGCCCGCGCTCTGTTCGCGGGAACGGGACGGAGGGTCCGTCACGCGTCGCGGTCGTGCGCCATCACGGCGTGGGTGACGGTCGGTTCCCCGGTGAGCAGGGCGCGGGCGTCGGTCTCGAAGGCGCGGTCGGTGCCGGTGTAGCGCCCGTGGTGCTGGGCGCAGTGCTCCGACCACGACGTCACGGTGAACGTCTCGACGAACTGCTCCGGCCGGGCGGCGTCCCGGTACAGGCCCCAGCTGACCGCACCCGTCCGGCGCCGGGAGGACTCCACCTTGCGCATCGCCGTGACGAACGCCGGAGCCCGTTCGGCCCGCACCCGGTAGGTCACGGTCACCAGGACCGGCCCGTCCTGCGGCGCCGGCTCGACGGTCAGCCGGGGCTCGGGCCATGCCTCGGAGAGCGTCGGGTCGGTCCGGCCGCCCGGCAGGGGCAGCCGTCGCAACGAGAGCACCCCGCCGAGCAGAACCAGGGCCGCCAGGAGCATCGCCGCCGACACACCGGCGTGTTGGGCCACCTGTCCCCAGCACAGCGCGCCGAGGGCGCTGCCGCCCTGGAAGACGAGCAGGTAGAAGGCCGAGGCCCGGGCCCGCACCCACGCCGGCAGGGCGACCTGCAGGCCCGCGTTCAAGGTGGACAGCGCCGTGATCCACGCCGCTCCCGCCAGGACCAGGGCGAGGAAGGCGACCGGCACGCCCGCGCCGACGGCCAGGGTCACCAGCGCGCCCGCGAAGACGGCCCCGGCGAGGGCCAGCGCGCCGTTGCCGCCGACCTGTCGCGAGAGCGCGGGCAGCGCCGCCGCGCCCGCGACCGCCCCCAGCCCGACGGCCCCCAGGAGGAGGCCGTACCCGGCCGCACCGAGACCGAGGGACTGGTGCGCGGACACCGGCAGCAGCGTCCACAGGGCGGAGGCGCCGGGGACGAACAGGGCGCTGCGCAGCAGGATCCGGCGGATCCGGGGTGCGCTGCGGACGTACCGGCCGCCGGCCCGCAGGGCCGCGATCAGGTGCTCGCGCTCCTGGCCCGGCCGCGGCACCCGCGCCGGGGTACCGGGGCGCCACGTCGCCAGCACGGCCAGGATCGCGAGGAAGGACGCGGCGTTGACGGCGAAGGTCCAGCCGACGCCGAGGACGGCGATGAGGAGCCCGCCCAGGGCCGGGCCGACGGCGCGCGCCAGGTTCAGGTTCACCGCGCCCAGCGCCGCGGCCTGCCGCAACTCGTCCCGGGGGACGAGCGAGGGCTGCACCGCCTGCCAGGCCGGGCCGTTGAGCGCGTTCCCGCAGCCCAGGAGGAAGGTGAGCGCCAGCAGCGTCCAGGGCCCGAGCCGTCCGGTGAACGCCAGCACGGCCAGCGCGGCGGCCACCAGCGCCATGGAGGCCTGCATGGCCAGCAGCAGGCGGCGCCGGTCCACGAGGTCCGCGAGGACGCCGGCGGGCAGGGCGAGGAAGAGCACCGGCAGGCCCGCCGCGAGCTGGACCAGGGACACCTGGGCCGCGCCGTGCCCGACCAGCAGCCACTGGGCGCCGACGGTCTGCATCCAGCTGCCGACGTTCGAGGTGAACTGGGCCAGCCAGAGGTCGCGGAAGACCCGTCGGCGCAGCGGCGACCAGGCCGAACCGCCGGCCTCGCCGGTCTCTCCGCCGTCGCCGACCTGTCCGCCGTCGCCGGCCCGTCCGTCGTCGGTCCCGGTCATCGACGTACCACCTGTCCGCCTCGTCGCACCCTGTCGGGAGGCCCGACGACGCGACGGTACGGGGGCGGTCGACGTCGTCGGGCGGTCCCGGGAGAGCCCCTCGCTCCCTGCCCCGGGAACGCTAGTGCCGACGGCGCCGGTGGGCTTGACCGTCAGCGCCCACCGTTGTGCCGGGCCTGCACGGCCGGGATCCGGCGGCCGGTGGGCACCGGGCGGTGCTCGGGCCGGTTCGGTGCTCGGGCCGGTTCGGTGGGCGGTGCCCGGGCCGGTCGGGTCGGGTGTCGCGGCGCCGGGCGGCGGATCAGATGCGGATGGCGGTGACGACGTGGTAGTCGACGAGGCCGTCGCGCCAGGCGGTGAGGAAGTTGCGGGACCAGTGGGCGGTGGGGACGACGTCGACGAGGTAGCGGTCGAAGCCGGGCCAGACCTCGGCGCCGATGGACTCCGTGGTGATGTCGGTGAAGCCGGAGCGGGTGAGGGCGGCGGTGAAGTCGTCGAGGGGGTGGGCGACGTCGAGGCCGTCGGCGAAGCTGGCGAGGAGGATCTTGAGGCGTTCGGCGATGTCGGCGCCCGGGGCGGTGAAGAAGGTGGTCACGACGAGCCGGCCGCCTGGGCGCAGCACGCGGGCCGACTCACGGGCGAAGCCGGTCAGCTCGCGGAAGTGCTGGGCCGCCTCGACGGAGAAGACGCCGTCCAGATAGCCGTCGGAGAAGGGGAGTTCGTCCGCCGATCCGAGGGTGTACGCCAGCCGATCGGGGTACGTCGCCAGGGCTCTCGCGTTGACGGCGCGGGCCCGCTCGATCTGGTCCGGGTGGATGTCCACCCCCGTCACCCCCGCGAAGCGGAACTCCCGCAGTGCCAGCGCCGAGCCCAGCCCGCGCCCGCAGCCCACCTCCGCCAGCCGCAGCCGTTCGCGCGGCTCGGGGAACTCCCGCAACGCCCGCCGGTAGAGCTGCTCCTGGCTGCGCACCCGGTCCTCGGTGGTCGGGGCGGCGAGGTCGATCCCTTGCCAGTAACCGAAATTGATGAAGCCTCCGGCGAAACTGGCGACTTTGGCCAGATCATCGGTGCCGTAGGTCTTGCGCACGGTCGGGGGGATGCGGTTGTGATCCATGGGCCGCTGGGTCTCCTGCTCGGTGGGCGCCCGGCCGTCGGGCGCGCCGAGGTACGTACCCAAACCTGTGGTGGTCCGAACACGGTACGTGATGGGGGAGGGCTCTGGGGACAGTGGGGGCGTGGTGGTGCTCCGAGGGGCTCGGGGCACCACCACGCGACCGGGGGCGGTCACCGGGTGAGGTCGGCCGGTGCGTCGATCCGGGTCAATTTCCGCGGGTTGCGCACGATGTAGACCCGGGTGATCCGGCCGTCCTCCACCGCGAGGCTCACCACCGAGGGCTCGCTGCCGATGTCGATCCGCCCGGCCGGCGCGCCGTTGAGCCACACCGTGGTGGTCTCGAGGGCGACCGGCAGCCGCCCGATGCGCGCGAGCAGCGCCGCCACCGCCTCGGCCCCGTGCACCGGGGCCGTCACGGCCGCCGCGATCCCGCCGCCGTCGGCGATCAGGACGACGTCCGGCGCCAGCACCTCCATCAGGTCCTGCAGCCGCCCGGTGCGCAGGGTCGCCAGGAACCGTTCCACCACCCGCTGCTGCTCGTCGCGGCTCACCCGCACCCGGGGCCGGCGGGCGGCCACGTGCCCGCGGGCCCGCCGGGCGACCTGCCGTACGGCGGCCGAGGTCTTGCCGAGGGCCTCGGCGATCTCCTCGTACGGCAGCTCGAAGACCTCGCGGAGCACGAACACCGCCCGTTCCGTCGGCCCGAGGGTCTCCAGGACGGTCAGCATCGCGAACGAGACGCTCTCCGCGAGTTCCACGTCCTCGGCGACGTCGGGGCTGGTGAGCAGCGGCTCCGGCAGCCACTCGCCGACGTACTGCTCGCGTCGGCGGGACAGCGTCCGCAGCCGGTTGAGGCCCTGGCGGGTGACGATCCGGATGAGGTACGACCGCGGGTCGTGCACCTGCCCGCGGTCGACCCCGGCCCACCGCAGCCAGGACTCCTGCAGCACGTCCTCGGCGTCGGCGGCGGAGCCGAGCAGCTCGTAGGCGACGGTGAAGAGCAGGCCGCGGTGGGTGACGAAGGGGTCCTCGGTCATGCCGGCGACGCCCCGGCCGCGTCGTCGACGGCGGCGGTGCGCCGGGCCAGCGGGATCCCGCAGGCGTCGGAGAAGCCCTGGGAGCGGACGCCGTTCGCGGTGTTGTTCCTGGTGGCCATGTTGACGAAGGCGACGTAGGCGGTGAGTTCGACCATGGCCGCCGCGCCGAGCCGGTCCAGCAGGCGGTCGTACAGTTCGTCGGTGACGGCCGGCGGGGTCACGGTCATGGCCTCGGCGTACTCCATCACCTCGCGCTCCAGCGCCGTGAACACCTCTGCCGCCCGCCAGTTCGGCACCTGGCTCGCCTTGGCGAGGTCCAGGCCCCGGTTCTGCGCCTGGAAGTAGCCGACGTCCAGGCACCAGCCGCAGCCGACCTGCGCGGCCACCGCCATGTGGGCGAAGGACTTGAGGCTCTCGTCGAGCGCGTCCCACTCGGCGATCCGGCGGGAGAAGTCCAGGTTCGCGGTGGCGACGCCGGGGTTGTGCCAGATCGCCTCGACGGGTTCGAGGGCGGCCCCGAAACCCTTGATCATGTTCTCGCTCAGCTCGGCGGGCAGCTGGGCCTTCGGCAGTCGCAGTGCCATGGTGTCCTCCCGGGTCGGTGGTTCGGCGGGTCGCCGTGTTGTGGTGGTGCCGTGTTGCCGTGTTGTCGGGCATGAGGACACCGCAGGGCGCACGGATGTGACAGCCGGGTGCGGGGCGCGGAAAAAAATAGCTTCGGACGGGCCGGACGGTTCGCTACAGTCCGCGAGGATTTCCGACCACCGCGAGGAGAACGACACCGTGAACGCCCCCGACGACCGCCCCGCCCCGCCGCTGACCGGCGGCGAGCGCGAGATGCTGCGCGGCTTCCTCGACTTCCACCGGGCGACCCTCGCCCTGAAGTGCGAGGGCCTGACCGACGAGCAGCTGCGCCTGCGCTCCAGCCCGCCCTCCACGCTCAGCCTGCTCGGACTGGTCCGGCACATGGCGGAGGTCGAGCGCGCCTGGTTCCGCCGGGTGATCGACGGCGAGGACCTGCCGCTGGTCTGGTCCGGGGACGGCGACTACCAGGCCGCGTACGACCCCGCCGGCGCCACCCGCGCCGAGGCCTTCGCCGCCTGGCAGGCCGAGGTCGAGCACTCCCGCCGCATCGAGCTCGCCGCCGACTCCCTCGACGTCACCGGCTACCAGGCGCGCTGGGACGCCGAGGTGTCGCTGCGGCTGGTGATGCTCCACCTGATCCACGAGTACGCCCGGCACAACGGGCACGCCGACTTCCTGCGCGAGGCGATCGACGGCACGGTGGGGGCGTAGGGGCGGGCCGGCCTACCAGCCGAGGAGGTGGGTGCGGCGGGTGAGGGCGGTGAGGACGGAGTCGGCGGTGGCCTCGGGGGTGAGGGCAGTGGTGTCGAGGCTGTGGGCGCTGTCCTCGGACGCCGGGCCGGGCTGGAGGACGACGTAGTGGAGGGCGGCGCCGGTGGCGCGGCTCTCGCGGCGGAAGGTGTCGAGGGTGGCCGGGACGGCGGCGGCCTCCACCACGACCTGGTAGCCGCGGGTGGCGTAGGCGAAGGCGGCCTGGGCGGCCGCGGCCAGGGCGGTGGCGTTCTGGCGCCCGGCCTCGGGCAGGTGGGGCGGGAGCTGGCCGCTGCGGATGACCCGCAGGAAGTCGTCCGTCCGCAGGTGGACGCTCGGGTTCAGCTCCCGGGCGAGCAGCTCCGCGACCGGGCTGTCCCCGGCCCCGGCCGGGTCGACGAGGACGAGGACGCCCCCGGCGCCCAGGCCGCCCCCGAGCTCCGGCCCACCTACGGTCGTACGGTTCACAGCTGCTGATCCCTTCGCGGGCCGGGGAGGGGCGGGTAGCCGGGGCGGGGCGGTCGGAGTGCGAAGGAGCTGGTCGGCCCAGATCCGGACAACCGACCGCCTCGTCCCTACGACTGATGCGTTTCGGGGATCAACCTAGTCCAAACGGGTGGCCCGAGTCGTCCCCCATCCGGTTCCTGGGCGGGTCGGAGGGGTGCTCGCCGATCGATCGGGGACCGATGGGCGAGCGCTCGGAGACCGGTGGGCGAGCGGGCGGTGGCGGGGCGGTGGTCGGTCGGTGACGGTCCGGCGGGCGGTCGGGGCGCCCGCCGCGGGCCCCTACCGGTCCCCGGTGCGCAGCACGATCGGGTTGGTGAGCGCCGCCATCGGGCCCCAGGGCAGGTCCGGGCCCATCGCGTTGCCCCTGCCCGGGGTGCCGTCCGCCTTCGGGTGGCGGACCTCGGCCCGGACGTAGGCCGCGAGCGAGGCGGTGGTGCGCCAGACCACGGTGCCGGCGCCGTCGGCGGGCAGCGACTCCTGGTGCATCTGCCCCTCGTCGGTGAGGAGGCGCACCGTCCCGCCGGGCACGCCGGAGACGGTGAGCCGGACGTCCAGCGGGGCGTCGGCCGGGACGGTCAGCTCCTCGCCGATGCCCACCCGGCGGCCGTGCCCGGTCACGGTGAGGTCCACCTCGACGGCCGAGGATTCGGCCAGCCAGCTGCGCCCGGCGCGCAGCCCGTCGAGGATCGCGTCCCGGGTGAGGTCCTCGGCCAGCACCACGGTGTGGGGGGAGCCGATGACCTGCGGTTCGCTGTGCGCGTCGCTGTTGCCCAGGGCGGGCAGCCAGGAGCGGCCCTCGCGCAGGGCGACGGCGAGCCGGCCGTCCCAGGTGTCCACCGCCGACTCGTCGTCGTACGTCCACGGGCCGTTCCACACCTCGACGGCGTCGGCCTCCTCGTAGCCGAACTTCCACTGGCAGGCGACGTACGGGCAGTACGGGTGCGCGGGCACGACCAGGCCGCCGGCCCGGTGGACCTGGCGGACGAAGCGGGGGTACTCCTCGTCGCGCGAGCGGTAGCGCCAGTCGACGAACTGGCCGGGCTCCAGGCCGAGGGCCAGCCAGTGGCCGTTGCGGGTGGTGATCTCCTCGCCCGGCAGGATCAGCAGGTCGGGGCCGGCCAGCGGGCCCCAGACGGCGTGCGAGGCGCTGGTGTTGTGGTCGGTCGAGACGATGAAGTCCAGGCCGGCCGCGCGCGCCCCGGCCGCCACCTCCTCGGGCTTGCGCCGCCCGTCGGAGTGGACGGTGTGCAGGTGGCAGTCGCCCCGGTACCAGGCCCGGCCGCGGCCGCGGGCCCGCTCCGCCGGGTAGTGCGGGGTGAACCGCGGCCCGGGCGGGCCGAACCGGAGGGTGACCTCGACGTGGTACTCCAGGCCCTGCGGGGCGACCTGGTAGGGGCCGAGGACCACGTGCCAGGTGCCGGGGTTGATCGGGCCGGGGAGGTAGCCGGGGGTCGCGGCGCCGCGGGAGAGGCTGAACCCGGTGCGGAAGCCGCCGGACCAGCCGCGGAAGCCCGGGCCGCCGAGGTCGGTGCCGCGCTCGTCGAAGAGGCCGATGTCGCAGGAGTTGCCGGGGGTGCCGGCCGGGACCGGGGGCTTGTCGTAGCCGTAGGACACGGCCAGCTCGCGGACGCCCTCGGGGACCTCGACCGGGAGGTACACGAAGTCGGGGGAGCCGGTGGGCAGGTGGCCGGTGAGGGTGAGGGTGCGGTCGGGGGGAGTGGCGCCGGGGCCGTCGGCGGGGGCGGCGTCCGCCCGGCCGGTGGCGGCGGCGAGGCCGAGGGCGGTGGCGGCGCCGGTGGCCAGTCCGGTGCGGAGCAGGTCACGGCGGGCGGGCCCGGCGGCCGGTTGCGGGGCCGGCTGGTCGGTGCACGGGGCGGCCGGTTGCGGGGCCGGTTGCGGGGTCGGCGGGTCGGTGGGCCGGGAGGTCCGCTGGTCGGGGCGCGGGGTGCTGGGGTCGGTCGGCATCGAGGCCTCCGGGTCGGGGCGGGCGGGTCGCTCGCGTGCCTACCCCGGCGGGTGAACCGGGGGTGAGTCGGGGCCCACCGGGGCGGGGCGGCTCGGTGAAGAGGCGCCGGGCGGGGGCGGGGGCGAGTTGCGGGGAGTGACGATTGGTCGGTTCATAGTCATGTCATCGGTGTATATGAGAAATCGCGCGGATGGGAGACGGGCATGGCGGTGAGCCGGCGGGCGCTGCTCATGGTGGTGGCCGGAGGCGCGTTGGCGGGGTGCGGTGGCCGGACGTCGGGCACCGGCTCGCCCTCGGCGATACCGCCCGCCGGGCCCGCCGAGGCCGCCGCCGCGTCGACGCCTGGGCCGGACCCGACGCCGGACCCGACGCCGGCGCCGACACCCGCGCCGACCTCCGCATCGGAACCCGCGAAGCAGCCCCCGCACGAGCCGACCCGGGCCGAGACGGTCGAGCGGTACGGCGCGCTGGCCCCGAGCGAGTGGGGCCTGGAGGTGTCCGGGGTGATCACCGAGCTGCCGGAGGGCGAGAGCGCCACGGCGCTCACCTTCGACGCCTGCGGCGGCCCCGGCGGCAACGGCTACGACGCCGACCTGATCGACGCCCTGCGGGCGCACGGCGTGCCGGCCACGCTCTTCCTGAACGCCCGCTGGATCGACGCCAACCCGGACGAGTTCGAGCAGCTCGCCGCCGACCCGCTGTTCGAGATCGGCAACCACGGCACCGTCCACCGCCCGCTCTCGGTCACCGGCCGCTCCGCCTACGGCATCGCCGGCACCGGCGACGTCGGCGAGGTGTACGACGAGGTGGCGGGCAATGCCCGGAAGCTCACGGAGCTGCTCGGGCACCCGCCCCGGTTCTTCCGCTCCGGCACCGCGCACTACGACGACGTCGCCACCCGGGTGGTCGCCGACCTGGGCCAGCGCGTGGCGGGCTTCACCGTGAACGGGGACGGCGGGGCGACGCTGCCGGCCGCCGAGGTGCGGCAGGAGGTCGCCTCCGCCCCGCCCGGCGCGATCGTGATCGGCCACCTGAACCACCCGGGCGGCGGCACGGCCCCCGGGGTGGCGGCGGCGCTGCCGGGACTGCTGGCGGCGGGGCGGCGCTTCGTCCGGCTCTCGGACGTGCTGTAGCCGGGCGGGCGGGGGAACGCACCACGCGGCTCGGGCCGCGCGCCTCGGGGCGGGCGGCTCAGACCAGGCGCAGGCCGCCCGGGTGCTCCTCCTCGATGATCCGGACCAGCCAGTCGAAGACCGTCGGCCCCCGGCCCGCCCGGGCGGCTTCCAGCTCGGCGGTGATGCGCGCCCGGTTGGTGGGGTGGGCGTGGGCCAGCCGCAGCTCCAGCCGGCGGACCGTCTCCGGGTAGCCGAGGTTGCGGCGGGAGACCTCGTGACGGCGCCACTCGATGACCCAGTCGCCGTCCTCGGGCGTGCCGTAACCGCCGCGCAGGCAGTCGGCGAAGGCGTCGAGGTTGCGGCCGAAGTAGCCGTCCTCGCCGATGGTCCGCCCGACCACGTCCCAGAAGTCGTCCAGGGTCTTGATCTCGTTGCCGTCGATCACATAGGTCACCGTCACGGGGTCGAGGATATGCCGCGCCGACGGTGGTTCAGGAGGACGTCCGGGAGACGCCCGGGGCCGCCCCGGGAGACGCCCGGGCGACCGCGGCGTCTCCCGGGGCGACCCCGGCGCGACGTCAGGGGGAGACGGCGATCGCGGTGGCGAGCAGCCCGTCCCGGACCGCCCAGCGCCCGTCGAAGCCGTCGATCCGGCGGCCGCCGACCACCGGGCCCGGGACCAGCAGCCGGGCGGTGAAGGTGCCGTCGGGGGAGAGGTCCAGCTCGGCCTCGTTGAAGTCCAGGAACAGCAGGGTCAGCGGAAACCAGGCCTTGTAGACGGACTCCTTGGCGCTGAACAGGATGCGGTCCCACGGGACGCCCGGGTGCTCGGCCGCCAGCTTGGCGAGCCGCTCCCGCTCGACCGGCAGCGCGACGGTCTCCTCGACGCCCTCCGGCAGCGGCAGCGCGGGCTCGGCGTCGATGCCGACGGAGGCGAGGGTGCCGGCCCGGGCGACGGCCGCCGCGCGGAACCCGTCGCAGTGGGTGAGGCTGCCGATCACGCCGTCCGGCCAGCTCGGTGCGCCGCGCAGGCCCGGGACCAGCGGCCGGTACGGGACGCCGAGCCGGGCGAGGGCGGTCCGGGCGCAGTGCCGGACGGTGGTGAACTCGCGGCGCCGCTTGTCGACGGCCCGGGCGACGGCCGGCTCCTCCTCGGGCTCCAGCCGGGCCTCCGGCGGGTCGTCGTAGGCCACCTCGGTCACCACGACGTCCGGCAGCAGGTCCCCGATCATCCGTTCCCCCCTCGGTCGGCTGCGCGGCCGGGCCGCCGCGCGGGACGAGGGTAACCCGGGCGGGGGGATCTTGGTGGGGGATCGGGGACCATCGCCGGGCGGCCCGGCCACTCGAAGGTGGCGGCAGCCTCGCGGGTCGCTACTGCCCGAGCAGGCGGGCGAAGTCCAGCCCGAGGCTGCCGAGGACGGGCAGCGCGCCGAGGTCGGTCACGCCGGCGACGGGGATGCTGTAGCCCTGGTTCACCTCGCGGGGCGCCGCGCCGGCGGCGACGGGTGCGATGGTCGGGAGCAGGACGGTGCCGAGGAGCAGGGCGACGAGCGAGGTGCGCATCTGAGGGGCCTCCGAAGGACGCGGGTGACGTTCTGTCAACACCGTCCGTGGCGGGGCCGTCACGCATCTTCGCCCCTTCGGCCGCATTGGTAAAGATGCTTGCCTTGTGTTCATGCCAACATCGTGGAGGTCTGGACCACCTTGCGGACGGGCGCATACGTTTCCTCCACAAGGGCGGGCATTCGGTCGGCGAACTGTCGTGCGAATGTGTCGAGTTCCGCATGTCGTGCCCATGCCTGCCCGTGCCTGCCCATGCCCTGCACCGCAACCGGAGGGAACGAACCATGCGCGCCATCGGCAAGAGCCTCAGGATCCTCGCGGGCGCCCCGCTCGCCGCAGCAGCCCTGATCGCCCTCACCGCGGGCTCCGCCAGCGCCGCGATACCGATCAACAAGCCCATGACCGGCAAGGCCACCTACTACAACGACGCCGGCTACGGCGCCTGCGGCACCCAGATCAACGCCGCCACCCAGATGCTGGTCGCCGTCTCGCACACCTGGTGGACCACCGCCAACCCCAACAACGACCCGGTCTGCAAGGGCATTTCGGTCAAGGTCAGCTACCAGGGCAAGACCATCACCGTCCCGGTGAAGGACCAGTGCCCCTCCTGCGACTCCACCCACATCGACCTCAGCCAGCCCGCCTTCGCCAAGCTGGCCCCGCTGGACAAGGGCGTCATCACCGGCCTGAGCTGGCAGTTCGTCAAGACCGGCCTGAACGGCAAGACCGTCGAGCTCTCCGCCCCGATCACCGGCTCCACCATCGGCTGAACCGGCCCTCCGAAGACGGTGCCCGCCCCCGCCCGGTTCGCGGGGGCGGGCGCCGGGGCAGCCAAGAGCTGACGATCAATCAAATATTGTGCCACCAGTACTGGTTGGCCCTGCCCCCGCAGTCCCGGAGTTCAGGATCACGGCCGTTCGGGTCTCCCTCCCGGCGCCGGACGGGAAGGGGCCATCGCGAGCAGCAGCTGGACGGCCGGCGGCGCCGTCCGGGGATCGTGGGCCAGCCCCAGGGTGACCGTCGGCACCGGGGCGGTGAGCCGGCGCAGGCAGACGCCGGGAATCCGGAACACCCGGGCCCGGCCCTCCGGGATCGGCGCGATGCCGTACCCCGCCGCGACCGCCAGCAGCAACTGCTCGTCGTCCGGCTCCTCCCGCACGATCCGGGGCGAGCGGCCCGGCCACAGCTGCTCGGTGATCAACGCGTGCATCCCGGGCCCGTTCTCCCTCGGCCACAGCACCACCGGCTCGTCCGCGATCCGGTGCCGGCCGATCCGGGCCCGGGTGCGGGCGAGCGGATGGCCCGCCGGCACGGCGAGCAGCAGCTCCTCCTCGGCGATGATCCGGCAGTCGAGCCCGGGGACGTCCAAGGGCGGCCGGACGAACGCCGCGTCCAGCCGCCCGGCCAGCAGCTCGGCCACGTTGTGCGAGGTCCAGCCGGTCTGCAGGGCGACGTCCAGCCGGGGGTAGCGGTTGCGGAACTCCGTCACCAGGGCGTCGCAGACCCCGCCCCGGGCGGAGCGGGTGTACGCCACCCGCAGCCGCCCCTCCCGCCCCTGGACCACCGCCGCCAGCCGCTCCTCGGCCGCCGCCACCTCCCGCAGTATCCGCCGGGCCTCCTCCGCGACGGCCCGCCCGACCGGGGTCAGCGCGCAGCCCCTGCCGGTGCGTTCCACCAGCTCCACGCCCAGCTGCCGCTCCAGCGCCTTGACCTGCTGGCTCAGCGCCGGCTGCGCGACCCGCAGCCGGCCGGCGGCCCGGGTGAAGTTCAACTCCTCGGCCAGCACGGAGAAGTAGCGCATCCGGCGCAGATCCATCCGGAGATCCGTCCGCAGATCCGTCCGCCTGTCCATCCGGCGATGATAAGCGCGCCTTATCGCCCGGGGACAGAACTGGTCTTGGACGGGACCGGGCGCGACCGGCTTACCTGGACACGGCCGCCGACATCGGGTCGGCGGCCCTCGGACGGAGGGGTTCGCGATGGACGTCGTCGTGGTCGGAAGCGGAATCATTGGGCTCACCACAGCGATCCGCCTGCAGGAGAAGGGACTTCGGGTCGTCATGGTGACGGCCGACGGCCTGCTGTCGACGACCTCGGCGGTGGCCGCGGCCGTCTGGTTCCCCGTCGCCACGGGCACCGACAGCCGGGTGGCGGACTGGTCCGCGACCGCCTTCGCCGAGTTCGCCCGCCAGGCCGCGGACGGCGTACCCGGCGTCTCGATGCGCAGCACCCGGATGCTGGAGCACGAGCGGCAGTCGGAAGGCCTGCCCTGGTGGGGCGACGCCGTCCCCGACCTGCGCCGGCTGACGGCCGCCGAACGCGGACCGGAGTGCGCGGACGGCTGGTCGTTCACCGCCCCCGCCGTCGAGATGCCGCTCTACCTGCCCTGGCTGTTCGGCCGGTTCACCGACAACGGCGGCGAGCTCGTCCACCGCCGCCTCGACGCCCTCGACCAGGCCCTGGACCGGGCCCCCGTGGTGGTCAACGCCACCGGACTCGGCGCCCGGAAGCTCTGCGACGACCCGGCCGTGCACCCGGTGCGCGGCCAGCTCGTCCTGGTCCACAACCCCGGACTGCCCAGCTCGACCCGCATCCAGGACGACCCGGCCGGCTACACCTACATCCACCCCCGCAGCACCGACGTCGTCCTCGGCGGCACCTTCGAGCCGGACGACTGGAACACCGCACCCGACCCGGCCACCGCCGAGGCCATCCTCGCCCGCTGCACGGCCCGCATCCCGCAACTCCGCGACGCCCGCGTCCTCGCCCACGCCGTCGGCCTGCGCCCCGCCCGCCACGGCGGCCCCCGCCTCGAAGCCGACCCCGGCGGCCGGGTCGTCCACAACTACGGCCACGGCGGCGCCGGCGTCACTCTCAGCTGGGGCTGCGCCGACGCCGCGGCGGCCCTGGTGGAGCCGCACTGAGGCGAGCCGGGCCCTGGGGTCGACGCAAGATCTGATGGTTCGTCAACGACTATGGGCTCGAAAGCATTTGCGGACTTCCGCCGCCCTGTTCGGCCCTGACCGACGGGTAGGTCCCGGACCGGTCACAGATCCATCACACGGTCCGCACCGAACAGTGCGGGCTCGCTACGGTCGCTCCCATTGCCCGCACCACGCCCCAGAGGAACCAATGCGTCGCACCACCCTCACCCTGCTCGCCGCCAGCGCCACCGTTCTCGGCCTGGCGGCCTGCGATCCCAGCCTCAGCACCAGCAGCAGCAGGAGCACCGCTCCCGCCGTCGCCCCGACCACGGGGAGTGTCCCCGCCCCGGCGGCACCCGCCGCAAGCGACACCGCCCCCGCGGCCGAACCGCCGGCCGCGGCCCCGGTCGGCGGTGGTGACGCCGCCAAGGACGCCGAGATCACCAAGTGCACGATCAACGACGTGCTGAAGATGCCCGAGGCCGAGGTCAGGATCACCAACCACAGCGGCAGGAGCAGCAACTACATCGTGCAGCTGGAGTTCACCGACACCTCCGGCACGCGCGTCGCCGAGGGCGCCGCCGCGACCAGCAACCTCGCCCCGAACCAGGCCGCCGTGCAGAAGGCCTCGGGAACGGCGCAGGTGTCGGGCAAGGTCAGCTGCCGGATCACCAACGTCACCCGCTACGCCGCGCCCTGAGTCGTAGGCGCGGCCTCCCCGCCCGCCGGGAGAAGGACGGGGGCGCGCCACCTCACCCCGTTCCCGAGGGCGTGAGGTCCGGCCAGGGGCGGCCCGCCCGGTCGGAGGCGGCGGACCGCAGGAGGTCGAGGACTGTGGAGCCCGGATAGGCCCGGAAGTCGCGGTGGGTACTGCGGTGGTAGCAGCTCCAGTAGCTCACCACCCGCCGTTGCGTGCGGGCGAAGAAGGCGGGGTTGTCGACGAGGAACCGCCCGTAGGCGAGCCGTCCGGGGGAGCCCGGCACGGCGAGCGAGCGGAGCTCGTCCCGGATGTCCACCAGGATCTCCAGGACGTACTCGCCGACCAGCTGCACGACGAACGGGACGACCCACGGGTCGGTCGAGCCGACGATCTCCGCCAGGTGCCGCTGCCGGACCGTCCCGTCGTGGTGCCGCGAGTACAGGCAGTGCAGGAGCCGGCGTTGCCGGGGCGGGAGCAGCGCCACCGCCCCGGCGGGCGGCTCGTCGTGGTAGAGACGCCCGGGGACGGTCACCCGCTCGCCCTCGACGACGACCGGGAACGGGCCGGCCGGCCGGAGCCGCGAAGCGGGCATGAGGGCGAGAACCGCCTCGGCGTCGTCGGCGAGCGCGACCGGGAACGCCGCGGTCAAGGGGGCGGTACGGGTGTCGGGAGACGGCTGCACCGGGCCGAGCATACGGGCAGGTCCGGCCGGGTGTCCGGTCAATACGTGCACGTAGCGGGGGACCCCGGCGCGGCGTTTTCGCTACGGTTGCGCGCCGGGATCGCTCCGCTCCCGCCTCCGCTCACCAATTCCCTTCCTCCGGAGGAACCTTGGCATCGATCACGCTCGACGCCGAACGCCGTGTCCACGCCGACACCGGGCGCGTCCGGGTCGCCGCCGTGGACGCGCTGCGCTCGCTCGGCTTCCAGATCACCTCGGAGATGGCCACTGTGGTGGAGGCCCGGCGCGGCTCCGCCGTCCGCTCGGCGATGCTCCTGCCCGACCAGGTGCCGGTGACGGCCCGTCTCCACCTCGCGCCCGCCGACGGCGACCGCACCGCGGTGTCCCTGCACCTCTCGGACCGGGCGGTCTCGGTGATCGCCCTGGGTGTCCAGGACCCGTACGTGGCTGCCTTCCAGGCCGCACTGGGCGCCCTCGACCAGGCCCTCACCGGCCTGGATCCGGCGGCGGCCGGGGCGGGCTTCCCACAGCCCCGGTGGTGGGCCGGCGGGCCCCGGGCCGACACGCTGGCCCGGCACCACGAGACCGGGCAGCGCCTCGTCGGCGGGGTCGCCGCCCTCGTCACCGAGCGGCTCTCCGGCGGGCGCCGCTCCACCGGCCCGGCGCTGTGGGAGGGCATCGAGCGGATCGTGTTCCGCTCCCCGGCCGGCTACCTCACGATGGACATGGCCACCGCCCGAACCCTGCTGGCGATCCCGGTGATGATCGGCAGCCGGCCGGAGGGCGTGCCGGACCGGCTGGCGGCCGACGTCGCACGGTTGGCGGCCGTGGTGGAAGGCCGGCTCAGTGCGGGCGGGTTCGGCTCGGTGGAGGTGGCCGTCGCCGAGGCGGACCGCCCGGCCTTCGACTTCCTGCACCGCCAGTTCGGCATCCGCTCGCGGCTGCCCGTCCGCACGCTCTGCACCTGCCGCGCCTGTCGGCAGACCAAGGTGGTGAACCTGGACCTCAAGCGGCTGCGGCAGCGCAAGAACCGCCTCAAGCTGATCGCCTCCGTCGTCCAGACGACGTACGAGAAGGACGGCGAGCCCAATCCCTTCCTGATCTTCGGGTCGATCTTCCAACGGTCCAGGATCGACCCCGACTTCGTCTGCGTGCGCTGCGAGAGCACCGCCGCCGACGAGCAGCCGGTCACCTTCTGCCCGAGCTGCGGCGACATGCGCACCGAGTCCGTCCTCGACACCTGCTCCGAGTGCGGCCACGACTTCCAGGCTCTCGCCCCGGACCTCCCCGGGTGGGCCGGCACCCCGCCGCCCCCGCTCGTGCCGCCGACCCCGCCGCTCGCCCCGCCGACCCCGCCGCCGCCCGGCGCGCCTCCGATGCCGGCGGCCCCGCCCCGCCCGAACTGCGGTATCTGCGGCGGAAGTTACCCCGTGCTCTGGTCCGTCCGGATCCTCGACGGCCCCCACCCGAGACCGCTCACCGTCTGCGCCACCACGCCCCGGTGCTCCCCGCCCTCCATCGCCCCGCCCGTTCGGATCCTGGCCTGAGGCCCATGGGGACGGGCCCGCCTCCGCCGTCGCGCGGGGGCGGGCCCGGTGCGGACGGGTTCGGACGCGGCGTGCGACGGCCGCGGGAGGCCGGTGGACGCTACCGCCCCGTGAGGAGGTCGGCGAGGTCGGTCAGCGAGTCGACCGTCCAGTCCGCCTCGGGGGCCCGGGTCGTGAGGCCGATGTGGCCCCGGCGGAGGTGGGCGGTTCGCAGGCCCGCCGCCCGGGCCGGGGTGATGTCGTTGGCGGGGTGGTCGCCGACGTAGAGGATTTCGTGCGGGTCGCCGGGGGCCCAGGCGCGCAGGCGGTCGAAGAACTCCGGGGAGGGCTTGGCGGTGCCCCAGTCCGCCGATGTCGAACACCACGGAGCGGACCATGCGGGCAGCTTACTGTTCTGGGGTCCGCAGGTGGGTCGAGCGTGGGGATTCCGAGGGTGTCCGAGGACAGGAAGCCGGTGCTGTACGTCGTGGTGTGCGCCGCGGGGGTCGCGGGCGGGGTGGGGGAGCTGATCTCCGCCGCGCAGGAGCGGAACTGGGACGTCGGGGTGGTGGCGACCCCGAACGCCATGGCGCTCGTCGACGCCGACGCGATCGTCGCGCGGACGGGGCATCCGATCCGTTCGGCCTGGCGCAGGCCGGGAGACCCGCGGCCGCTGCCGGACCCGGACGCGATCGTCGTCGCCCCGGCCACCTTCAACTCGATCAACAAGTGGGCCCTCGGCATCTCGGACACCCTCGCCCTCGGCATCCTCTGCGAGTCGTACGGCTGGGGCGTCCCGGTCGCCGTGCAGCCCTGCCTGAGCGCGGCGCAGGCGGCGCACCCGGCCTACCGGGAGAGCCTGGCGAAGCTGCGGCGGATGGGGGTGCGGATCGCGGACTTCACGCCGGGCTCGTACAGCTGGACGCGGGCCCTGGACCTGCTCCGGGACTGACAGGGTGGCTGATCGGCGGCGGCGATCCTTGCACTGTGGGGGGTGGCCCGCGGCGGACCCGCGGAGGTAGCGTCCGGGCAGGTCGGCGAGGGTGTGGGAGGTTTCCGGTGGCGGCGGTCAACGGCGAGGTGTCGTTCTGGTACGCGGCGGACGGAGTGCCCGGGGCGGGCCCCGGACTGCCGGGGGACCGGGACGTCGACGTGTGCGTGGTCGGCGGCGGGTACACCGGACTGTGGACCGCCTACTACCTGAAGAAGGCCGACCCCGGCCTGCGGATCGCCGTCCTCGAACGGCGCTTCTGCGGCTACGGCGCCTCCGGGCGCAACGGCGGCTGGCTGTACAACGGCTTCGCGGGCCGCGGCGCGTTCGCCAGGAAGTACGGGCAGCAGCGCGCGGCGGCGATGCAGCGGGTGATGGACGAGGCGGTCGGTGAGGTCGTCGGCGTGGCGGAGGCCGAGGGGATCGAGGCGGACATCGTCCGCGGAGGAGTCCTCGAAGTCGCCCGCAGCAAGCCGCAGTTGGCGCGCCTGCGCGCCCATGTCGAGGCCGAGCGGGCCTACGGCGAGGGACGCGTCGAGCTGCTCGGCGAGAAGGAGGCGAGGGAGCGGATCGATGTCGCCGGCACCCTCGGCGGCTGCTGGACCCGGTACGGCGCCCGCATCCAGCCCGCCCGTTTCGCCCGCGGACTCGCCCGCACCGTACGGGAGTTGGGCGTCGAGGTGTACGAGGGTACGGCGGTCACCGCGATCCTGCCCGGCTCCGGCCACCGCAAGCCCCGCGCCGTCACCCCGCGCGGGACCGTCACCGCCGACCATGTGCTGCGCGCCACCGAGGGGTTCACCGCCGGGCTGCGCGGCGAGAAGCGCACCTGGCTGCCGATGAACTCCGCGATGGTCGCCACCGAGCCGCTGCCGGCCGGGTTCTGGGCGGAGGCCGGCTGGCAGGGCCGGGAGCTGCTGGGCGACTTCGCGCACGCGTACATGTACGCCCAGCGCACCGCCGACGACCGGATCGCGCTCGGCGGGCGCGGAGTGCCGTACCGGTTCGGCTCGCGGACGGACTCGGACGGCGGCACCCAGGTGGAGACGGTGCGCCAGCTCCGCCGGATCCTCGACCGGTTCTTCCCGGCCGCCGCGCAGGCCCGGATCGACCACGCCTGGGCGGGCGTGCTCGGCGTGCCCCGGGACTGGTGCGCCACCGTCGAACTGGACCGGGTGAGCGGGCTCGGCTGGGCGGGCGGCTACGTCGGCAGCGGGGTGACCACCACCAACCTGGCCGGCCGCACCCTGCGGGACCTGGTGCTCGGCCGGGACACCGAGCTGACCCGGCTGCCGTGGGTCGGCCACACCGTACGGCGTTGGGAGCCGGAGCCGCTGCGCTGGCTGGGCGTGCACGCGATGTACGCCGCGTACCACGCCGCCGACCGGCAGGAGGCGGCCGGGCGGGCCACCACCTCGCCGATCGCCCGGGTCGCGGACGTGGTCGCCGGGCGCTGAGCCGCCGGACGACGAGCCGGCGGACGTCGGGACCCCGGGCGCCGGGCCGCCGAACACCGGGTCGCCGCCGCACGGGCCGTCCAACACCGGCCCGCCGACCGGGCGCTGGAGGAGTGCGGTCAGCGCCCGGTTGACGGCCCGGCGTGCCGGACCGTGTGGCGGCGGCCGCCGGTGCCGTCGCCCGGCCAGGATGGGCGGATGACAGTGAACGAGCCGGATCCGCCGATGGCGCCATCCGGTCCGCGGCCGCCGCGTCGATGGTCCGTTCGGACGTGCCGCCGAGCGGACTCGGCCCGCAGCACCGACGGTGAAGGCGTGCTGAGGAGAACCCTGCCGGCCCTTGCGGTCGCCCTGCTGCTCTGCGTGCCCGGGAGCGGCGCGTGGGCCAGGTCGCCGGGCCGACAGGTGGCGGTCGTGGACCAGGCCTCGCGGAGCGTGCTGGTGCTGCAGAGCGCCGAGGAGCTGATGGCCTACCGCGGGCCGGGCCGGCTGCCGGTGGTCTGGGGCTGGAGTGCCGACCGGGCACCGGAGTTGGCGGATCTGACGCCCGCGCGCAGCTGGACGAACCCGGACGAGGCGAAGTCCCGTGTGCGGCAGGGGCGTCGCTACCTGCTGACGACGGCCTCCGGCGGGTTGGCCGCCGTGGTGGAGACCACCGTGGGCCGGGTCCACTGGGCGGCGGACCTGGGGACGTCCGTCAACCCGCACAGCATCGAGCTGCTGCCGGACGGCAACGTGGCCGTGGTGGCGAGCACGGGCGGCTGGGTGCGGCTGTACGCGGCCTCGCAGGGCCCGCGGGCCGCCGCGTACGCGGAGTTCCCGCTGCCCGGCGCGCACGGGGTGCACTGGGACGGGCGGAGCGGCCTGCTCTGGGTGCTCGGCGACACGTCGCTGAGCGGGCTGAGGGTGGGCGGTACCGCGGCCGCGCCCACTCTCACCGCGGTGCGCAGCAGCCCGTTGCCGGGGCACGGCGGGCACGACCTGGCGGGTGTCCTGGCGGCTCCGGGGCAGTTCTGGGTGACCACGCTGACCGGCCTGTGGCGCTTCGACCCGGCCACCGACCGTTTCACCGCCGTGCACCTGGCCGATCCGGCCGCCGAGCGGGACGTCAAGAGCGTCGGTGACGAGCCCAACACCGGCCGGCTGCTCACGGTGGCGCCCGAGCACGCCGCTCCGTGCGACTGGTGCACCTCGGTGATCACCCTGCACCGTCCCGACGGGGCGCGGTCGCTGCGCGGCACGCACCTGTACAAGGCGAGGTGGTGGAGTGGCTGGTAGCAGACTTTGGACTCCGGGGTGCCGATCTCGGGGCGCGCGTCGGAGATACCACCCGAAATGCGGACGGCATTCGGCTGATGGGGCATATTGTGTACACCGACAAACTACTCCGATGGGGGTCAGTTTCCCGTCGCGGTCCGCAAACCATCCGTCGCCCCCGGTCGGCTGGGATAGCGTCTTGGGGTCGGGGGGTCGACACCGATCCGGTGCAATCGAACGCTAGCTACTGGGCCGTAACGGCCGAATGAGTCATGGAGAAAAACATGCGGAATTTCCCTGCGGAAAACCGGCCGGACGGAGTGGACGATCTCCAGCTCGCGATGGAATCACTGGCCGCCTTCCCGTCCCGGAACGCCGGAAGCGGGGCCGATGTGACCGAGCGGCTCGCCGCCGTTCACGATCTGTGCCGCGCCGTCGACGCGGTACTGGACAGCCTCGTCGTCCAGGCCGCCGCCGAGGCCGCCGAAGAAGGGTGGACCGCGGCCCGGATGGCGGCCGAACACTCCGGCTACTACGCCAGGTTGCAGCGCGCGCTGCTCCCCGCCGGTGCCGGGCTGACCCGGCCGTGAACACGGTGCAGCCGGGCGTGCACGTGCTGTCCTGCCCGACCCGGTGGAGCGACGTCGACGAGAACGGGCACATCAACAACGCCCGTCTGGTCGGCTACGTCCAGGAGGGGATTTACGACCTGTTCCGTCACCACGAAACCGCGGTGAGGGAATCGCTGTTCCCCTCCGGATTCATTATCGCGAGGCACGAGATCGACTACCTGGAGCAGTTGCACCACCGGCCCGAGCCGCTGTCGGTGCGACTCACCGTGGAACGGCTGGGGCGCAGTTCGGTGCAGGTCGAGGTGAATGTCTGCCGGGATCGGCTCACCTTTATGCGGGCGCGGACCGTGGTGGTCGCGCGGGACCGCGAATCCGGCCGCTCGCGGGCGCTGAGCCCGGCCGAGCGGATCTTTCTCTCGGCGTTTATGGCGGACGCGGCCCGCGCCCAGGCGGTCCTGGCGGCCACGACGGTGACCGCGGCGACCACGGTGACGGCCCCGGCGACGGTGACGGCCCCGGCGGTGGTGGGTGCCGCCACGACGGTGGCCGCGGCGGCGGTGACCCCGACGACCCCGGCGCAGCGCGTACCGGGCGGCGCGGCCGCCGGTGCGATGGTGCCATCCCGGCGGCCGCGCAGGCGGTGCCACGCCTCGGCGGGGTGAACCCCCGCCGCGGGCCGGCGGCGTGATCGACGACGGCGCCGAACCGCCGGGGCCGGCGTTCCCCGCCGCACGGCCTCCCCGGCCCTCCCCGCGCCGCCCCCGGCCCTCCCCGCGCCCCGAGCATTCCGGAGCCCCGAGCATTGCGGAGCCCCGGCGGCCGGGTGTCCCGGCCGTCCGCAGGCACGGTTCCGCGGGCCTACGGCGGCAGGCCGGTTCCGAAGGCGCCGGGGCGAGTTACGCTGAGCAGCACGGGCACCGGTACGTCCCACGGTGGTCACGGGCTGCGATCCCCCTCCTGGCCCGGGGCGAGCAGGCCGCCGGTCCGGCCGGAGCCCGCCGACCGGAAGGAGGACGCGATGACCATCTCCTCGGAGGACTTCCTCGCCCGCGTCGTGGAGCGCGGAGAGTATCGGGGCGACGCCGAGGCGGATCACGCCGCCCGGGTCGTACTGGCCCTGCTCGGTGAGCACCTGGTGGGGTCCGCTCGGGTCGAACTCGCCGATGCGCTGCCCGTCGGCTACGCCTCGCTGCTGCGCGACGCCGTGCCCGCGGCCGAGCCGCTGACCGCCGAACGCTTCGTACAGGCCGTGGTGGGGTGGATCGACGGGGCGACCCCGGCGACGGTGCAGTGGGACATCGGGGCCGTGCTCAGCACGGTCACCGACCTGGTCCCCGGGGAGTTGCTGGACCAGGTGATCGAGCAACTCCCGGACGGCTACGACCTGCTGTTCGGCCACCCGGCGCCGGCCTGAGCCCGTCCGGGCAGCCGTCGGGTGCCGCTACCCCGTGGTGGCCCGGAACAGCTCCGCGTCCGGGCCGGCCAGTTCGACCGGCCCGGCGCCCGGGCGCAGGTAGGCCGACGCGCCCGCCGGAAGGGGGAGTTCGGCACCGCCGGGCGCCCGCAGCCGGGCCTGCCCGGAGACGCAGAGCAGGATCTGCGGGGTGGGGAGGTCGACCCGGGCGGCGGCCGGGCCGGGGCGCAGGCGGGAGAGCCTGAACTCCTCGGCGGGGGAGGGGAAGACCTCCTCGACGCCGGTTCCGGTGCCTGTTCCACCACCCGCGCCGGAGCCGGAGCCCGGGGCGTCCCCGATCCGGCGCGGCGCCAGCACCTCCGGCTCCCCGGGCCGGAAGGACGTGACCGCCAGCAGACCGTCCACGTCGATGTGCTTGGGGGTGAGCCCGCAGCGCAGCACGTTGTCCGAGTTGGCCATCAACTCCACGCCCACGCCCCGCAGGTAGGCGTGCGGAACCCCGGCGTCCAGGAACAGCGCCTGCCCGGCCGCGAGCCGGACGTGGTTGAGCAGCAGCGCGGCGATCAGTCCCCGGTCGCCGGGGTACTCCTCGGCGAGGCGGGCGTACGCGGCGCAGCTCGCGCCGTACGGTCCACCGGCGGCCGCCGTGCGGCGCAGGGCCTCGGTGACGGCGGCGAGTTCGCGGCCGGAGGCGTCCGGCCCGGAGCGCAGCAGCTCGGGCAGCACGGCCTCGGCGGGCCGGGCGCGCAGGGCGGCGGCCCAGGGGGACAGCACACCGAGCGCGTCCAGCAGCCGGGCGGTGGCGGCGGCCGGCCGGAAGCCACAGAGGGCCTCGAAGTCGCCGAGTGCGCAGATGAGTTCGGGCTTGTGCCCGCGATCCTTGAACACCCGCTCCGGCGCGTCCGCCGGGATGCCCCGGGCCTGCTCCGCCGCGTACCCGGCCTCGGCCTGGGCGCGGGTGGGGTGGACCTGGAGGGAGAGCGCCCGGTCGGCGGCCAGCACCTTGAACAGGAACGGCAGCGCCGGGCCGAACCGCCACACGGTGTCCGCGCCGAGCAGGCCTTCCGGGTCGGCCTCGATCAGCCGGTCCAGCGGCTGCGGGCCGACGCCGACACCGGTGCTGTCGCCGCCGAGGCCGGACAGCAGGGAGGGCGCCGACGGGTGGGCGCCCAGCCAGAGTTCGGCCTGTGGTCCGCCGTCGGGCGCGACGCCGGTGAGCGCGGGGATCGCGGTGGGTGAGCCCCAGGCGTAGCGGCGGACGGGGTTGCGCAGGAGGGCGAACGGCGGGAGAGCGGGCCGCGGCGAAGCGGGTGGCGGAAGGGTGGTCGGCGGCATGCGGGCGGCTCCGGGGAGGCTCAGCGGCAGAGTGCGGCCGCGCCGATCAGCCCGGCGTCGGTGCCGAGTTCGGCGCGGCGCACGTCCAGGCCGCGGATGTACGAGAGGGCGGCGTAGCGGTCCAGGTGGCGGGCGAGCGGGGTGAACAGCACGTCCCCGGCGCCGGCCACGCCGCCGCCGACGACGACCCGGGAGAGGTCCACCAGGGCGGCCGTGGCGGCGATCCCGGCGGCCAGCGCCTGGGCGGCGCGGTCGAAGGAGGCGATCGCGAGCGGGTCGCCCGCGGCGGCGGAGGCGGCGACGGCGCGGGCCGTCCGGTCGCCGTCCACCGGCTGCCAGCCCTGGGCGAGCGCCCGGCGGGCGATGGCGGTGCCGCTGGCGAGGCCCTCCAGACAGCCGCGCGAGCCGCACGGGCAGGGTTCGCCGTCCAGGTCGACGGTGATGTGCCCGAGGTGGCCGGCGTTGCCGCTGGGGCCGGGGCGGACCGCGCCGTCGAGGACCAGTCCGGCGCCGACCCCGGTCGACACCACCAGGCAGAGCGCGTTGCCGGCGCCCCGGGCCGCGCCCTGCCAGTGCTCGGCGGCGGCCATCGCCACACCGTCCCCGGCGAGGCGGACGGGCAGCGTGCGCGCTGCCACCGCCGGATGCGCGGCGACCTCGGCGACCAGCGGGAAACCGCGCCAGCCGGGGATGTTGACCGGGCTGACGGTGCCGTCGGCGAGGTCGACCGGGCCGGCGCTGCCGATCCCGACGGCCGTCACGGCGGCCCAGTCGGCCGTGCCGGAGAGATCGTCCAGCACCCGGTGCACCACGGCGAGCACGGCCGTGCCCGGCTCGGCGGCCGGGGTGGGCAGCTGGAGCCGGTGCCGCAGCCGTCCGTCGGCGTCGACCAGTGCCCCGGCGATCTTGGTGCCGCCGATGTCGAGGGCGGCGAACAGCGGGGTGAGCGGCACGGTGGGCTCCAGGAAGTAGGGGGCGGCGCCCCGGCCGCGGGGCCGGGGCGCCGAACAGCGTAGACGTCAGGCCGTCGCCCGCAGGCGCAGGGTGACCAGCTCGAACGGGCGCAGCGCGAGGCGCACCGCGCCGTCCTCGACGGACACCTCGCCGCGGGTGCCGTCCCAGGGCCGCTCCAGCAGGTCGCAGGGGACGGCGCCGGCCAGCGGGAAGGAGGTGGTCAGCCGGCCCCGGGCGCGGCCGCCGCCCGCCTCGTAGACCCGCACGATCAGGTCCCCGCTGCGGTCGTCGGCGAGCTTGACGGCACTCACCACCAGGGCGTCGTTGTCCAGCTCCACCAGCGGCGCGACCTGCTCGGCGCTGCCGGTGACGCGCCGCTCGGGCAGGCCGATCCGGTAGCCCTCGCGGACGGCGTCGCCGATCGCCGCGCCGGGCACCAGGGCGTGCCGGAAGCGGTGCAGGCCCTGGTCGGTCCTCGGGTCGGGGAAGCGCGGGGCGCGCAGCAGCGAGAAGCGGACCGTGGTGGTGGTGCCGCCGTCGTCGGGGCGTACCGTGCGGGTGACGTCGTGGCCGTAGGTGGAGGCGGTGACCAGGGCGACGCCCCAGCCGGGCTCGTCGAAGTGGACGAAGCGGTGGTTGCAGGCCTCGAACTTGGCGGCGTCCCAGCTGGTGTTGGTGTGGGTGGGCCGGTAGAGGTGGCCGAACTGGGTCTCGGCGGCGTAGCGCTCGGTGTGGACGTCGAGCGGGAAGGCGGCCTTGAGGAACTTCTCGGTCTCGTGCCAGTCGACCTCGGTGTCGATGTCCACGCGCTGTTCGCCGGCCGGCAGGGTGAGGGTCTGGACGACGGTGGAGGAGCCGAAGGAGCGGGTGATCCGCGCCGAGGCCGCGGCGGGGGACGCGGCGGCGGTGAGCGAGTCCACGCCGGTCAGGTCGGTGACGGTGTTGCGGTAGAACTGGTCCACGTCCCAGGCGTCCCACATGTTGGGGAAGTCGGGGTGCAGCTGGAGCAGGTTGGCCCGGCTGCCGGGGGCGACGCTCTCCCGGCCGGTCGCGAGCTCGACCACCGAGGCGATCAGCCCGTCCGCGTCCACGACGACCTCCAGCAGGCCGTTGCGCAGCGTGACGCCGCCCTCGGCGCGCTCGACGGCCTCGCAGGTTCCGTTCGGCGGGGCGGTGGCGCCGGCCCCGCCGCCCGGCACCGCCGAGCGGGTGTGCGGCGCCGCGTTGAACACCAGCTCGCGCCCGCCCGAGGGCGCCCCGGCCAGTGCCTGCTGGGCCGCGCCGATCAGCCCCTCCAGCTCGCCGGCCAGCGCCGCGTACGTCGCCTCGGCCTCGCGGTGCACCCAGGCGATGGACGAGCCGGGCAGGATGTCGTGGAACTGGTGCAGCAGTACGGTTTTCCAGATCCGGTCCAGCTGCTCGTACGGGTACTCCGCACCGGTGCGCGAGGTGGCGGTGGCGCACCAGAGTTCGGCCTCGCGCAGCAGGTTCTCGCTGCGCCGGTTGCCCTGCTTGGTCTTCGCCTGGCTGGTCAGGGTGGCCCGGTGCAGCTCCAGGTAGAGCTCGCCGACCCAGACCGGCGGGTTCGGGTACTCGGCCTCGGCCTTGGCGAAGAACTCGGCGGGGTTCTCCCAGCGGACGGTGGCCGAGCCCTCCAGGTCGTTCATCCGGGCCGCCTTGGCGACCATCTCGCGCGTCGTGCCGCCGCCGCCGTCGCCCCAGCCGGTCGGGGCGAGCGAGTGCCGGGCGACGCCCTTGTCCTTGAAGTTCTTCGCCGCGTGGGCGATCTCGCTGCCCTTCATCGAGCAGTTGTAGGTGTCCACCGGCGGGAAGTGGGTGAAGATCCTGGTCCCGTCGATGCCCTCCCAGAGGAAGGTGTGGTGCGGGAACTTGTTGATCTGGCTCCATGAGATCTTCTGCGTCAGCAGCCACTTGGAGCCGGCGTTGCGGATGATCTGCGGCAGGCCGCCGGTGAAGCCGAAGGTGTCCGGCAGCCAGGCCTCGTGGTTCTCCACCCCGAACTCGTCCAGGAAGAACCGCTTGCCGTGCACGAACTGCCGGGCCATCGCCTCCGAGCTCGGCATGTTGGTGTCGGACTCCACCCACATGCCGCCCGCCGGGACGAACCGGCCCTCGGCGACGGCCTTCCGCACCCGCGCGTACACCTCGGGGCGGTGCTCCTTGATCCAGGCGAACTGCTGCGCCTGGGACATGGTGTAGCGGAAGTCCGGCTCGTCCTCCAGCAGCGCCGTCATGTTGGCGGTGGTGCGGGCCACCTTGCGGACGGTCTCGCGCAGCGGCCAGAGCCAGGCCGAGTCGATGTGCGCGTGGCCGATCGCGCTGATCCGGTGCGCGGAGGGCACGGCGGGGGCGGCCAGCACCCCTTCGAGCTGCGAACGGGCGGCCGCGGCCGTGCCGTTGACGTCCTGGAGGTCGACGGCGTCGAGCGCCCGCTCGACCGCGCGCAGGATGTCCCAGCGGCGGGCGCCCTCCACCGGCAGCTCGGCCATCAGCTCGCCGAGCACCTCCAGGTCCAGCACCAGCTGCCAGACCGTCTCGTCGAAGACGGCCAGGTCCATCCGGGCCAGCTTGTACTGCGGCTGGTCGCCGGACGTCTCCTTGTCGCCCAACTCGGTGGGCAGGAAGGGGTGGTAGTCCAGGATGACCGGGTTGGAGGCGGCCTCGACGTGCAGCAGCACCTGCTCGCCGCCGGCCGCCGGGGCGGCGATCCGCACCCACTGGTTCTGCGGGTTGAGGCCCTTCACCGGGGAGCCGTCCGGGCGGTAGACCAGGCCCTCGCACTGGAAACCGGGCATGTTGGCGTCGAAACCGAGGTCGATCAGCGCCTCGACGGTGCGTCCGGCCCAGGCCTCGGGGACGGTACCGGTCACGGTGATCCAGCTGGTGCCCCAGGGCGCGCCCCAGGCGTCGCCCACCGCGATCGGGGTGGGCGGGGCGGCCAGGCCCTCGGCGACCGGGACGGGCTCTCCGGGGGCCGTCCAGATGCCGACCTCCAGCGGGACGGACTCGGGGTACACGGCCGGGCGAATGCGCTCGTCCAGGACGCGCTTGAGGCGGGACTCGACCAGGGTGCGGTCATCGTGCATGTCAGCGGGCTCCGTTGCGGGCTGGGTTGCGGGCTGGGTCGCGGTCAGAGAGAACGTACGTCGCCGGGGTGGACCACCTCGGTGATGCCGCGCGCGGCGAGGTGGGCGCGGTCCTCGGCGCGCTCGGCGAGGACCGCGGTCGGGCGGGCGCCCGCCTCGGCGAGGCGCATGAACGCCTCGTACGCCGAACCGCCGGGGCCGCAGACCGAGCGGCCGGGCGAGGTGACCTCGTCGCCGGTGGCGACCACCACGGCGGTGCTGCGCGGCTTCGGCGGCTGCCAGGACCGGCGGGCCTCGGCGGCGGCCTCGGCGAGCCGGGCACCGGCCGGTTTGACCTTCCGGTCTGTGGTCAACAGGCCGAGGCTGTACTCCAGTTCGGGGAAGTCGGCGAGCGAGCGGTCCACGTCGTGCGAGCACCACCAGGTGACGCCCCACAGGTCCGGGCAGTCCAGGACGGCCTCCACGGTGGCGCCGGTGAAACGCGCGGCGTCCTCGGCCGTGATGTGCGGGGCGGGCGCGCCGACCTCCTGCAGCCAGACCGGGCGGGCCGGGTCGTCCGCCCAGGCCTTGGACAGCTCGACCAGGTACGCGGCGTGCTGCGCGGTGGCGGTGGAGTGCGCGCCGTAGCGCTGGGCGGTGCCGTTGAACACCCAGGAGTGCACGGCGGTCGCGGCGCCGATCCGGGCCGAGTGCCAGGGCGTGAACGGGTGCTCGTCCAGGTACCAGGCCGCGTCGTACGAGGCGTGCAGGTGCAGCCGGCCGGGGGCGCCCTGCTCGCAGGCGTCGAGCATCCGGCGCAGCCAGGCCTCCGCCTCGGCGGGGGTGGCCCGGTCCGGGTCGGGGTGCGGGGCGCCGGAGAACTGGTTGATCTCGTTGCCGAGCGTCATTCCGAGGAAGTTGGGCCGCTCGCGCAGCGCCCCGGCGAGGGTGCGCAGGTAGGCGGCCTGGCCGTCGAGCACCTCGGGGTCGGTGAAGATGTTGCGCCGGTGCCAGGTCCGCGTCCAGGACGGGAGGAAGTCGAAGCTGGACAGGTGGCCCTGCAGGCCGTCCACGGCGACGTCCAGTCCGCGCTCGCCGGCCGCGTCCACCAGGGCCGTCAGCTGCTCGACGGCGCGCGGGCGGATCAGGGTGCGGTTGGGCTGGAAGACCGGCCAGAGCGGGAAGACCCGGACGTGGTCCAGGCCGAGGGCGGCGATGGAGTCGAAGTCGGCGCGCACGGCGTCGAGGTCGAAGTCGAGCCAGTGGTGGAACCAGCCGGCGCTGGGGGTGTAGTTGACGCCGAAGCGGGGGGCGGTGGCCATCGGAGAGCTTCCTCAACGGGTGTGGGGCGTACGGACGGTGGGCCATCCCTGGGGGCGGGCTATCCCTTGACGGCTCCCTCCTCGACGCCCTTGAAGAAGAAGCGCTGGCAGACGCCGAACACCACGACGATCGGCAGGAAGGCGATCATGGTGCCGGCCGCGATCAGCCTCGGGTTGGCGGAGAAGGTGCCGTTGAGGTACTGGAGCCCGACGGTGAGGGTGTACTTCTGCGGGTCGTTGAGCACGATCAGCGGCCACAGGAAGTCGTCCCACGCGCCGATGAAGGTGAAGATCACGATCACGCTGAGCATCCCGCGCACGTTCGGCAGGCCGATGTGCCACAGCCGCTGCCAGACGTTGGCGCCGTCCACCAGCGCGGCCTGGTCGAGTTCGGCCGGCACGGCGGCGAAGGCGGTGCGCATCAGCAGCACGTTGAGCATCGCGATCGAGCCGGGCAGCGCGACCCCGGCCAGGCTGTCGGCCAGGCCGAGACCGCGCACCAGCACGTACTGGGAGACGATGGTGACCTCGCCGGGCAGGATCAGGGTGGCGAGGAAGAGGCCGAGGACGAGCTTCGCCCCGCGGAAGCGCAGCCGGGCGAGCGCGTAGCCGGCCAGGGTGCAGCCGACCACGTTGCCGGTGATGCAGACCACGGCGACGATCACCGAGTTGAGCGCGTAGGTCCACACCGGGATGACGTCGGCGACCTTGCCGTAGTTGCCCAGGGTGGGCTGGTCGGGCAGGAAGCTCGGGGTGCGGGTGTAGACGTCCTCGGCGGGGCCCTTGAGGGAGGTGGACAGCTGCCACAGGAAGGGGCCGATGACCAGCAGCAGGACCAGCACCAGGAGCAGGTAGCGGGCGGCGGTCTGAGCGGTGGAGGGGGTGTTGAAGCCCCGGGAGCGCCTGGCGGGCCCGACGGGGCCGGCGGGCTCGGTGGCCGCATCGTGGGACCGGGACGTACGGACGGTGGTCATGGGAGGTCAGGCCGCCTTCCGGTTCAGCCGCATCAGGAACAGCATCGGGCCGAGGGTGACGACGAACAGCAGCAGGCTGAGCGCCGAGGCGTAGCCCAGGTGCCCGTTGAAGCCGCGGCTGTACATCTGGATCAGCATCACCACCGACATGTCCCGGCCGCCGGGGCCGCCCAGGCCGTTGGAGAGCACGTACAGCTCGGAGAAGACGCGCAGCGAGCTCACCGAGATCAGCGCCGAGATCAGGATCATGGTCGGGCGCACCCCGGGCAGGGTGACGTGCCAGAACCGGTGCAGCGGGCCGGCGCCGTCCACGGCCGCGGCCTCGTGCAGCTCGCGCGGGACGTTGGCGAGCGCGGACAGGTAGATGACCATGTAGTAGCCGAGGCCCTTCCAGACGGTCAGGGCGATCGCGCTGAACAGCAGCAGCCAGCGGTCGGTCAGGAAGGCGACCGGGGAGCCGGCCAGCCCGGCCTGGTGCAGCAGACCGTTGGCCAGGCCCCGTTCGTCCAGCACCCAGCCCCAGATCAGCGCCACCACGACGGCGGAGGCGATCACCGGGGTGTAGAAGGCGGTGCGGAAGAACGTGATGCCGGGGATCCTGCGCTGCACCAGCAGGGCGAGCAGCAGCGGTAGGACGGTCAGCAGGGGCAGGCAGACCAGCATGAACACGATGCTGTTGAGCAGGGCGTCGGCGAGCTGCTCGTCGTCCAGCAGCCGGCCGAAGTTCTCCAGTCCGGTGAACCGCCCGCCGCCCAGGGGCTTGGCGTTGGTGAAGGACAGGATCACCGTGTTGACGGCCGGCCAGAGGTTGAAGACGGCCAGCCAGACTATCGCGGGCCCGGCGAGCAGCCAGGGGGTGAACCAACGCCGGTGGGTCATGCCGTGCCTTCCTGGGGCCTGGGGGTGGTGCGGGCGGTTCCCGGGAGCGGCGGGCGCGGGGGAGCCCGCCGCCGGTCGCCGGTACGAGGGGGTGGGGCGCCGCAGGGAGGGTGCGCCGGTGCGGGAGGTCGCGCCGGTGCGGGGAGGTGGTGCCGGTGCGGCGCCGCGGGCCCGGCGGGGTTCGGGCGAGGCCTCGGTGGGGCCCGGTGGGCCCGGTGGGGCTCGGTGGGGTCAGCCCTTGAGCAGCTTGTTGCACTGCTCGACGGCGGTGTCCAGCGCCTGCTTGGAGCTGGTGTCACCGCTGATGGCCAGCGCGAACTGCTGCTTGATGACGGTGCCCATCGCGTCGTCCACCTCGACGGGCTGGATCAGCTTGGCCTTGGCGAGCGAGGTGAAGGCGATCACCTTGGCATCGCCCGCGTTGGTGCCGTCGCTCTTGCTGAAGAACGGGTCGTTCGCGGAGGCCTTGGTGGACGGGAACACGCTGGTCAGGTGGGCGAAGGCGGCCTGGTTCTCGGGGCTGGTCACCCAGCGGGCGAGGGCCACGGCGGCGGCCGGGTTCTTGGTGTTCTTCGGGATGGACAGGCCCTGGACGTACAGCGGCGGGGTGGCCATCGCGGGGGAGGGGACGACCTTCGGGGCGAGGGTCGGGTTGTCGGTGGCGAGGCTGGTGATGTAGTTGCCGCCGCCGGTGGTCCAGGCCACCGTGCCGGAGCTGAAGAGCTTGGAGTTGCCGGCGTAGGTGTCGGTCAGCACTCCGTTCGGCATCAGGCCCTCCTTGAAGGCGTCGCGGTACTTGTCGAGCAGCGCGGCGGCCTCGGGGGTGTTGAAGGTGAAGGACTTGCCGTCGTCGGACATGATCTTCACGCCGATGTTGTACAGGTCCCCGATGCCCGGCTTGCGGCTCATCAGATAGGTCTGGCCGCCGGACTTCTCCTTCATCGTCCGGGCCTGGGCGATCAGCTCGTCCAGGCCGGTCGGGGGCTTCTGCGGGTCCAGGCCGTTCTTCGTCAGGAGTTCCGAACTCCAGTAGTTCACATCGGTGTTGAGGTACCAGGGGTAGCCGAAGGTGCCCTGGTGGCCGTTGAACCGGTAGGCGTCGACGCCGCCGGGGACGTACTCCTCGGCGAGCTTCGGGTCGGCCTTGGCGACGTCCAGCAGGATGTCCTTCTTCGCCAGCGGGAAGGCGAAGTCCGGCGGGAGGTTGACCACGTCGGGCAGGCTGCCGGCGGCGGCCTGGCTGAGCACCTTGTCGGAGTAGCCCTCGCCGGGCTGGTCCAGCCAGTCGACCTCGACGCCGGGGTACTTCTTCTTGAAGCCGTCGATCACGCCCTGCATGTAGTCGGTGAACTTCGGCTTGAGCGCCCAGGTCTGGAGCGAGACCTTGCCCTTGACCTCGCCGGTGGCGGCCGCACTCGCCACCGCGTCGCTGTCCTTGGTGTTGCCGGAGCCGAGTCCGCAGCCGGTGAGCGCGGCGGTGGCGAGCGCGGTCGTGGTCAGTGCCGCCCAGATTCTTCGCATGAGGGTCTCCCGGTCCTGGGGGTGGGTGGGGGATCGTGCCGAGCTCGGGGGTTGTGCCGGATTCCGCAACCTGACTAACTAAACCGGTCTAGCTATGCCAGGGACTATGCTCCCGCCTAAACTTGGATGTCAAGAGAAGGAGTCGGGTTCAGTGGGCAGACCGACGATCGCCGACATCGCCCGCCGGGCCGGTGTCTCCAAGGGCGCGGTGTCCTTCGCGCTCAACGGCCGCCCCGGCGTCAGCGAGGCGACCAGGGCCCGGATCCTGGGTGTTGCCGAGGAAATGAACTGGCGCCCGCACAGCGCCGCGCGCGCCCTCGGCGGAGCCCGGGCCGACGCCGTCGGCCTGGTGATCGCCCGGCCGGCCCGCACCATCGGCGTCGAGCCGTTCTTCAGCCAACTGCTGTCCGGGCTCCAGGCGGTGCTCTCGGCCAGAGCGGTCGCGCTGCACCTGATGGTGGTCGAGGACACCGCCGCCGAGATCGAGGTCTACCGGGGCTGGGCCTCCGAGCACCGGGTGGACGGCTTCATCGTGGTCGACCTGCAGGTCAAGGACCCGCGGCTGCCGGTCCTCGACGAACTCGGGCTGCCCGCGGTGGTGCTGGGCGGGCCCGGCAAGGGCGGCAACCAGCTGCGGATCTGGGCCGACGACCGGGAGGCGATGCTCTCGATCGTCGACTACCTGGCCGCCATCGGGCACCGCCGGATCGCCCACCTCGCCGGGCTGCCGCACTTCCAGCACACCCAGCGGCGGATCCGCGCGCTGCGCGACGCCTCGCGCCGGCTCGGGCTGGAGGAGGCGGTGTCGGTGCCCACCGACTTCAGCGACGCCGAGGGCGCGGCCGCCACCCGGACCCTGCTGTCCCGGGCCCGGCGGCCCACCGCGATCGTCTACGACAGCGACGTGATGGCCGTCGCCGGGCTCGGCGTGGCGGGGGAGATGGGCGTCGCGGTGCCCGGCGAGCTGTCCATCGTCTCCTTCGACGACTCGGTGCTCGCCCGGATCGTCCACCCGCCGCTGACCGCGCTCAGCCGGGACACCTTCGCGCTCGGGGAGCAGGTCGCGCGCAGCCTGCTGGCGGCGCTGGACGAGGCCGGGCCGGGGCGGGACCTCCAGATGCCCACGCCGCGGCTGACCGTGCGGGAGTCCACCTCGCCGCCGGGGGCCGTGTCGGCCGGCTCCCCGGAGGCCTCCTCCGGCGCTTCGCCCGCCGGGCCCGTCGCCGCGTCGCCCGGCGGGCCGCCTTCCGGGTCCGCGGCCGGTTCGTCCTCCGGTTCCGTCGCCGGTTCCGTCGAGGGTTCCCCCGGCCGGGTGGATGCTGCGCGCATCGTTGACAGCGGTTCTGAACCGGTTTAGCCTCGCAGCGCCGAGCGGGCTCCGCTCGGCGCGCTCCGCCGCATTTCGTCCGGCTCCCGCCGCCCGTCCCGCTCCCCGCCGCGCCCGTACGTTCCCGTACGTCCCCGCACCTTCCCGTGCGCTCCCGTGCGCCGAGGAAGCCCGGCGGCGGCGCGACCCCCACTCGATCCAGCACCGGCACGCCCGCATGCAGTCGGGCCCGTCCGCGACGGCGGGCCCGCCCCCACCCTCCTCCGCTCGATCGGAGTCACCGCATGTCACGACGCCTCCCCCTGCTGCTCAGCGCCGCCCTCGCGACGGCCGCGCTGACCGCCGTCCCCGCGGCCCGGGCCGACCCGATACCCGCCGCGGCGCCCGCCGTCACCGCCGGCTCGGGCACCCAGCCCTTCGCCTCGTACTGGTACCCCAACAGCATCCTGACCTGGGACCCGGCCACCGACCCGGACGCCCGCTTCAACCGCTCCCGCGTCCCGCTCCAGCCGCGCACCGGCGACCCGGCGCTGCGGGCCAACCCCAACGCCCGTGCCGGTGAAGGGAAGATCGCCTCCCTGGTCTCCTTCGGTCCCACCTCCAACAACCCCTCGCAGGGTTCCGCCGATCCCAACTACTACGCCTTCGGCTACTGGCAGTACGTCGACAAGCTGGTGTTCTGGGGCGGTTCGGCCGGCGAGGGCCTGATCCTCGCCCCCAACCCGACCGTGATCGACGCCGCCCACCGCAACGGCGTCAAGGTGTACGGCACGGTCTTCTTCCCGCCCGGCGCGTACGGCGGCCAGCTCCAGTGGGTGCGCGACTTCGTCCAGAAGTCCGGCAGCCGCTACCCCGTCGCCGACAAGCTCGTCCAGGCCGCGCAGTACTACGGCTTCGACGGCTGGTTCATCAACCAGGAGACCGGCGGCGGCGATTCGGCGCTGGCGGGCGAAGTGCGCAACCTGATGCAGTACAGCAAGGCGCAGAGCGGCACCGAGTTCATGTGGTACGACGCGATGACCACCTCCGGCTCCGTCAACTGGCAGAACGCCCTCACCTCCGCCAACTCGCCCTTCCTGCAAGAGGGTTCCAAGCGGACCTCGGACTCGATGTTCCTGAACTTCGGCTGGTCGGCGAGCGGCCTGAACTCCTCCCGGGCGCTGGCCCGGCAGCTCGGCCGCAGCGAGTACGACCTCTACTCCGGCATCGACACCGAGGCCAACGGCTACAACACCGGCGTGGACTGGAGCACCCTCTTCCCGTCCGGGCAGCCGCACACCACCTCGCTCGGCCTCTACCGCCCGGAGTGGACCTGGAAGTCCGCCACCGACCGCGCCGACTTCTACGCCAAGGACGCCCGCTACTGGGTCGGCGCCAACAACGACCCGTCCCGGATCGACCTCTCGGCGGGCTGGCCCGGGCTGGCCGGTTACGTGGCCGAGTCCTCGCCGATCACCGCCAAGCCCTTCGTCACCAACTTCGACACGGGGCAGGGCGACTTCTACAACGCGGCCGGTACTCGGGTCGCCACCGGCGGCTGGAACAACCTCTCGCTCCAGGACGTCCCGCCCACCTACCGCTGGATGGTGGAGTCGGCCGGCAGCAGGCTCACCCCGTCCGTCGACTTCACCGACGCCTACCAGGGCGGCTCCTCACTGCGGTTGAGCGGAAAGCTCGACGCCGCCAACACCGTACGGCTGTACCAGACCAAGCTGCCGGTCGCCGCGAACACCAGGCTGGACCTGGTGGTCAAGACGCCGGCCGCCGGGCCCACGAAGCTCAAGGCCGCCGTGTCGTTCACGGACTCGCCGAGCAGCTTCACCACGGTCGACGTCGGCGCCAACACCGGCAGCGGCTGGGAACGGCACACCCTCGACCTCTCCCCGTACGCGGGCCGCACCGTCGCCCAGATCGCCCTGCGGGTCGAGGGCAGCGACCCGGCGTACGACCTCCGGGTCGGACAGATCGCCCTCTACGACGGTGCGGTGGAGACCCCGGCGGCGCCGGCCGGCCTCACCGTGCTCGGCGCGAGCGACGTGACCGCCGGTACCAGCCAGTCCCTGCGGCTGTCCTGGACGGCGGCGCCCGGCGGCAACGTCCACCACTACGAGGTCTACCGGCGCAACGCGGACGGCAGCCGCAGCTTCCTCGGAGCCACGCCCAACGACGCGTACTTCGTCGGGCGGCTCGACCGGGCGGGCGGCGAGAACGCCACCACGCTCGACGTCGAAGCGGTGTCCACCACCTACGGCCGCTCGGCCGCCGCCTCCACCACGGTGAGCTGGAACGGCACCCCGCCGACCTCCGTCAACCTGGCGCTCAACCGCCCGGCCACCGCCTCCGGCCAGTGCAACGCCAACGAGGGCCCGGCCAAGGCCGTCAACGGCAGCGTCGGCGGCGGGACCGGCGACAAGTGGTGCGCGCTGACCTCCGCCAAGTGGCTGGAGGTGGACCTCGGTTCGGCGAAGCAGCTGTCGAAGTTCGTGGTCAAGCACGCGGCGGCGGGCGGCGAGAGTGCCTCGTACAACACCCGTGACTTCGCCATCCAGGTCCGCTCGGGTGCGAATGACCCCTGGACGACCGTCGCGGACGTCACCGGGAACACGGCCGGCACCACGACCCACCCGGTGAACACCACCGCCCGCTACGTCCGGCTGGTGGTCAACACGCCGACCCAGAACGGCGATCCGGCCGCCCGCGTCTACGAGTTCGAGGCCTGGGGCGCGTAGCTCCGCCGTCCCGCGCTGCCCCGCGCTGCCCTGTCCGAGGAAAGGAAGCACCCCCGTGCCGGTCACCATCACCGCCGTCGAGAGCACCGATCTGTTCGTCGGCCCCGAGGACGCCCCGCGCCAAGTGCTGCGGGTGACGTTGGAGGGCCCGGCCGCCCGGATCACGGTCAGCGGCCCGGGCGTCCGCGGCGAGGCGACCGGCACGGGGTCGGTCGAGGTCCCGCTGGAGATCGGCGGGGCCTCGCCGGGCGACCGGCTGCCCGTCACCGTGCGGGCCTCGGACGCCGTCGTCGAGTCCGTGGTCGAGGTCGCCGAGCCCGGCTGGACGATGTTCCTGGTCTCGCACTTCCACTACGACCCGGTCTGGTGGAACACCCAGGCCGCCTACACCTCCCCGTGGGAACTGCTCTCCGCCGACGCCACCACCCGGCCGCTGTGGGAGCGCAACGGCTTCGCCCTCGTCGACGCCCACCTGGACCTCGCCCTGCGGGACCCGGTGTACAAGTTCGTGCTCGCCGAAGTCGACTACCTGAAGCCGTACTTCGACCAGCACCCGGAGCGCCGCGAGACCCTGCGGCTGCTGCTGGAACGCGGCCAGGTCGAACTCGTCGGCGGCACCTACAACGAGCCGAACACCAACCTCACCGGCGCGGAGACCACCATCCGCAACATCGTCCACGGCATCGGCTACCAGCGTGACATCCTCGGCGGCGACCCGCGGACCGCCTGGCAGCTCGACGTGTTCGGGCACGACCCGCAGTTCCCCGGCCATCTCGCCGCGGCCGGCCTCACCGGCAGCGCCTGGGCGCGCGGCCCCTTCCACCAGTGGGGCCCGATCCAGAAGAACTTCCGGGAGGCCAAGGACGACGCCCGGGTGATGCAGTTCCCGAGCGAGTTCGAGTGGATCGCCCCCGGCGGCGAGGGCGTGCTCACCCATTACATGCCGCACCACTACTCGGCCGGCTGGTGGATGGACTCCTCCCCGGACCTCGCCACCGCCGAACAGGCCGTCTACGAGCTGTACCGCAAGCTCAAGCCCGTCGGGGCGACGAAGAACCTGCTGCTGCCGGTGGGAACGGACTACACCCCGCCGAACAAGTGGGTCACCGAGATCCACCGCTCCTGGGCCGCCAAGTACCTCTGGCCCCGGTTCGTCTGCGCCGTCCCGCGCGACTTCCTCGACGCCGTCCGCGCCGAGCTGGCGGCCACCGGTCGGCGGCCCAGCCCGCAGACCCGCGACATGAACCCGGTGTACACCGGCAAGGACGTCTCCTACATCGACACCAAGCAGGCCCAGCGAGCCGGCGAGGTCGCGGCCGTGGACGCGGAGAAGCTCGCCACGCTCGCCTCCGTGCACGGCCTCGGCCGCTACCCGGCCGCCGCGCTCGACAAGGTCTGGCGCCAACTCGCCTACGGCGCCCACCACGACGCGATCACCGGCTCCGAGTCCGACCAGGTGTACCTGGACCTGCTCGGTGGCTGGCGGGAGGCGTACGACCTGGCGTCCGGCGTACGCGACGCGGCTCTGGACGCCCTCGCGGGGCGGATCTGCACGGCGGGGGCGGGACCCGCCACGGGCGCGGGACCCACGGCGAGCGCGGGCTCGGCGATCGTGGTGACCAACACGCTCTCCTTCGACCGGACCGACCTCGTCACGGTCGAACTGCCGGACGGCATGCGGTCGGTGCGAGTGCTCGACGACCGGGGCGAGCCCGTGCCGAGCGCCGTCGACCGGGGGACGCTGCGCTTCCTGGCCGCCGAGGTGCCCGCGCTCGGCTGGCGCACCTGGCGACTGGTGGAGGGCGTGGCGGAGCAGCCGTGGACGGCGGCCGACGGCTTCGTGATCGAGGGCGACCGGTACCGCGTCACCGCCGACCCGGCGCGCGGTGGCGGGCTCACCTCGGTCCACGACCTGCCGAACCGAAGGGAGTTGATCCAGGAGGGCCGGATCGGCAACGAGCTGCGGGTGTACGAGGAGTACCCGCAGCACCCCGACTTCGGCGAGGGCCCCTGGCACCTGGTGCCCAGCGGTCCGGTCGTCGGTTCGGGCGACGGCGAGGCGTCCGTCCGCCGGGAGACCGGGCCGCTCGGCGAGCGCCTCGTGATCGAGGGCACGGTCGACTCCGTCCGGTACGAGCAGACCGTCACGCTCTGGCGCGGCCTCGACCGGGTGGACTGCCGTACCCGGGTGGTGGACCACTCCGGCGCCGACCGGCTGCTGCGGCTGCGCTTCCCGGTGGACGTCCCCGGCGGCCTGCCGGTCAGCGAGGTCGCGGGCGCCGTCGTCGGGCGCGGCTTCGCGATGCCGGACGTGGACTCGGCGGAGGCGCCGTGGACCCTGGACAACCCCGCCAACACCTGGTTCGGGCTCGGCGCCACCGCGCGCGTCGACCTCACCGACGCACTGGGTGCGGCGGCCGGATCGCGCGCCCTCGGGGTGGCAGAGGTCGTCGTCCCCGCGCTGGACGACGCCGCCGACGCCCGTCCGCTGGTGGTCGCGCTCGCCCGGGTCGGGGTCACCGCCACCACCTCGGGGGCGGACTGGGCGCGGTACGGCTGGCTGGAGGTGGACTCCAATCTGCCGGACTTCCGGATCGTCGTCGGTGGGCCCGAAGTCAACGATGCGGCGCGGGAGTTGATCTCGCTGGCGGGGGAGGAGTACGCCGCCGCCCTGAAGGCGCACGGCGCGGTGTGGGTGCCCGCCGTGACCCCGCTCGCCGAGGTCTGGCGGCCGGACGCCGACCTGCGCGACCTGCGGGCGCTGCCGGCGCTCGTCGTCTCCGACGTGGCGGCGCTGGTCGACGACCTGGCCGACGCCCGGATCACCGCCGTCTGCCCGTCCCCGGTCCAGGAGCAACTGGTCGACCGCACCGTCGCGTTGTTGAGCTTCGGGCTGCCCGGCTTCGCCGTCGA
This sequence comes from Kitasatospora sp. NPDC058063, assembly GCF_042885395.1. NCBI lineage: Bacteria > Bacillati > Actinomycetota > Actinomycetes > Kitasatosporales > Streptomycetaceae > Kitasatospora > Kitasatospora sp. NPDC058063. The sequence continues at coordinate 390,726 of NZ_JBHVSD010000004.1, read as the reverse complement.
CACCACCGGCGCCCTGCACCTGTCGCTGATGCGCTCCTGCACCGGCTGGCCCTCGGGAGTCTGGATCGACCCGCCCCGGCGCACCCTGCCCGACGGCACGTCATTCCAACTCCAGCACTGGACCCATGAGTTCAGCTATGCACTGGTGGGAGGGGACGGCGACTGGCGGGACCGGACACTGCCCGCCCAGGGCCAGGAGTTCAACCACCCGCTGTACGCCCGGCTCGCCCCGGCGCAGGACGGGCCGCTGCCCGCCACCCTGTCCTGGCTGCGGGTCGAGCCGCAGCGCGAGGTGCTGCTCGGGACGCTCAAACCGGCCGGCAACCCGATCGCGCACGGCTCGACGTCGCCACTCGGGCGCGAACTGACCGTCCGGCTCGTCGAATCCACCGGCCTCGGGCGCACGGCGCGGCTCGTCGGCGCGCTCGGCCTGGGCGAGATCCGGGCCGCGGACCTGCTGGAACGACCGCTTCCCTCCGGCGACTCCGCTCTCGACCTCGCCGGTTCGCAGATCGCCACCCTGCTCGCGACCCCGGCCGTCACCGCCCCGGCGGCCGCGACGGACCTCGGCCCGACCGCGGAGCCCGCCCAGCCCGTCCACGCCCGCTACTGGCTCCACAACCGGGGCCCGGCCCCGCTCGGCTACCTGCCGGTGTCGGTCGGCGCCTCGCCCGGGCTGCTGCGAACGGCGGGGGAGCCGGTGACGCTGTCGGTCGCGCTCTCCTCCCAGCTCCGCGATGCCGCCGTTGAGGGCACGGCCGTCGTGCTGCCGCCCGAGGGCTGGACGACCGGCCTCGGCAGCCGCCCGTACCGACTGGAGGCCGGCGGACACCTGCGCTTCCCGGTCACCGTCACCCCGCCGGCCGGGGCCGAGCCCGGGCTGTACTTCGCCGCCGTCCGCATCGAGCACGACGGCCAGCGGATCGAGGACGTGGTGACCATCGCCGTCGGCGAGCTGCCCGACCTGCTCCCCGTCCCCGGCGACACTCCCGAGGACTGGACGATCGCCCAGGGCACCAAGGCCACCACCGGCCGCGACACCGGGCTGGACGTCGAAGTCTCCACCGAGACCCTGCGCGTGGCCCCCGGCGGCCGGGCCACGCTCTCCCTCGTCCTCACCAACCGCACGCGCGGCGAGATCCGCGGAGAACTCCAGCTCGTCTCCCCGTGGGGCACCTGGGAGGCCATCGCCGACCCCGTCCGCGGCTTCACCGCCCCGGCCGGAACCGCCACGACCGTCGACTTCCCCGTCGCCGTCCCCGAATCCACCGACCCGGGCGCGTACTGGGCCCTCGCCAAGGTCATGTGGTTCGGCCGCTGCCAGTACGCCCCGACCGTCGCCCTGGTGGTGGAGGCATGACCACGCTCGGCCTGCTCGACGGACGCCCGCTCCCGCGGACGGCGCTCGACCACCGCCTCGCCGCCCTGCGGAACGGCCCGCGCGCCACCGCCCTGCCGCAGCCCGGCAGTTCGGAGGACCGCCAGCTCACCCGGTGGGCCGCCCAGGTCCTGCTGACCGAGGCGCTGTGCGAGGCGGTCGCCGCCGAACGCCGGCTGCCCGTGGCCCCCGACGGCCCCGACGGCCCCGCCCGCCTCGACCAGCAGGCCGCCGTCGAACTCGGCTCCATCACGGCGGCCGCCTTCGAGGGCAACCCGGCCGTCCGCGCCGTCTACGCGGCCGTCACCGCCGACGTCGAACCCGCACCCGCCGACATCGCCCACTACCGCACCATGACCACCCGCCCACCGGCGGAGCGCTGGCACCTCGCCCTCCCCGACGGCGAACTGGAGGCCGACCCGGACACCCTCCCGACCGCCCTCGCCGAAGCCCTCCGCACCGCCCCGCCCGGCACATGGGTCACCGCCGGCCCCTGGAAAGCCGCCCTGCTCACCGTGACCCCGCCCCCGGAGCCCCCCGACTCCGCCCCCGTCCTTCGCGCCGCCGCCCGCCGCGCCGCCTTCGTCCGCTGGCTCGACCACGCACGCGCCCGCCGCCTCACCCTGGTCGAAGGCCTGGAACACCCCGGCGACCCCGCCCAACCCGACAACCACCACCGGCACTGAGAACCGCGCGCCTCGCCTGCCGCGCCTCGCCCGCCGTGCCTCGGAGAGAGGCGCGGCAGGCGTCCGGTGCCCATGGCGTCGGACGGTGAACCTCTCGATGGTGGACTACTCGACGGTGAACTTCTCGTGGGGGACGCCCGCCGCCCAGACGGCCTCGAAGGCCGCGGAGCAGAGGTCCACCGCGGCCCGGTCCTCCGTGAAGGCGTGGCCCGCCCAGTCGCCGTCGCCCGTGAACCAGTGGAAGAGCACCAGTCGCCGGTCGATCAGCCAGAAGTCGTTGCCCGGGAGGGCGATGGTCGATGCCCGGCTCCGGGGCAGCCACCGGACCTGTTCGCCGGCCGCGAGGTTGACGGGGGTGACGGCGTGCTCGTACCTGATGCAGTCGGTCACCGGCTCCGAGACGATCCGGGCGCGGCGCAGGACGACACCCCGGGAGACCGCGTCCTCCATTAGGGGGATCCACGCCGGCCAGAACGATGTGTTCGGGTCGTTGTCCACCTCGCCGGTCCTCCTGAAGCGGTCGAAGGGCTCGACCTCCTCGCCGACCGAGTAGGTGTCGCGCATCTCCAGGTGCACGGCGGAGCGCGTGGCGCCCCTCAGCAGCTCGGCGAAGTCGGGTGCGCTCTGCGTCATCACAAGCCTTCCTCGGGGTCGGGACCGTTCCCAGCGGGACGCGGACCACATTCTCGCCGCCGGGGCACCGACGGTGCGGCCGTTCGCCCGATGACGCCCGCCGGGCCCGGGAGTCGGTGCGGCGGGCGTGCGCGGACAAACGGCGGCGGAGGGACGAAGCTGGTGGGAGCGCCGGGGCGCGGGTGACGCCCGCCGCCTGCCGCCTGCCGCCTGCCGCCTGCCGTTGGCCTCCGGCCTCCGGCGTCCGACATCCGACATCCGGCCTTCGACTCCGTACGGAAGGGTTCCCCACCATGGCTGCCACCTCGTCCACCTCCTCCGACGGCCTGCAGCGCGCCGTGCTGGTCGCAGCCCCGGGGGCGGCGCCCGAACTGTCCGAGGTGCCGGTCCGCGAACCGGGGCGCGGGGCGGTGCGCGTCGCCGTCGAGGCGTGCGGCGTCTGCCACTCCGACCTCCTGATCGCCGGTGGCGCCCTGCCGGGCACGACGTTCCCGGTCACCCCCGGTCATGAGATCGCGGGCCGCGTCGACGCCCTCGGCGAGGGGGTGGAGGGCTGGAAGGTCGGTGACCGGGTCGCCGTCGGCTGGTACGGCGGCAGCTGCGGCCGTTGTGACGCCTGCCGTTCGGGTGACGGCATCCACTGCCCCGAGCTGCAGGTCCCCGGGGCGGCCTACCCCGGGGGTTACGCCGACAGTGTCGTCGTCCCGGCCATGGCCCTGGCCGCGATCCCCGACGGGCTGACCGCCGCCGAGGCGGCCCCGCTGGCCTGCGCCGGGATCACCGTCTTCAACGCCCTGCGCCGCTCCGCCGCCGGGCCCGGCGACACGGTCGCGGTCCTGGGCCTGGGCGGGCTCGGCCATCTGGGGGTGCAGTTCGCCCGCGCGATGGGCTTCCGTACGGTGGCCGTCGCACGCGGTGCGGAGAAGGAGCCGCTGGCGCACGAGCTCGGCGCCGAGCACTACATCGACAGCACCGCCGGCGACGTCGCCGGGGCCCTGCGGTCGCTCGGCGACGCGAAGGTGGTCCTGTCCACGGTCACCAACGCCGACGCCATGTCCGCCGTCGTCGACGGGCTCGGTCGGCGCGGCGAGCTCGTCGTCGTCGGCGTCTCCGCCGACGCCCTCTCGATCAGCCCGCTGCAGCTGATCACCGGGGACCGGAGGGTCTACGGCCACTCCTCGGGCACGGCCGTCGACACCGAGGACACCCTGCGTTTCGCCGCCCGCACCGGCGTGCGGGCGTGGATCGAGGAGGTGCCGCTGGAGGAGACCGCGGCTGCGGTGGCCAGGATGGCCGGCGGCCGGGCCCGCTTCCGCATGGTCGTCACCCCCGGGCGCTGATCCCCGGCCGCCGCACCCTGGTTGCCGCGCCCCGGCCCGCCGGCGCCCTGGTTGCCGCGCCCGGGCCGCGGATCACCGCCCGGGGGCGGTCCCGCAGGCGGCCGTGGTGAGGAAGGCCGTGACGGCGGTCTTGGCGGCGCGCGGGTCGGAGCGGTCGAACGGGTTGTGGGAGAGCGCGAGTTGGCGTCGGCCGTCGGCCGTGCCGGCGGCCATCGTCGAGTAGCCGGGGAGGTCTCCGCTGTGGCCCCAGAACACCCCGCACGGGGTGTCGAAGCGGGCCAGCCCCAGCCCGTAGCCGCGTCCCGGTCCGGCGTCCGCCGTCCTGGTCATCTCGGCGAGTTCGGCGGGGCGCAGCAGCCGGCCGTCCAGGAGGGCGGCGATGAACCGGTTGAGGTCGGCGGCGCTGGAGATGCCCTGCCCGGCGGCGCCCATGACGGACGGGTTGAGCTCGGTGACGTCCACCGGTCCGGTCGAGAGCTTCACGTAGCCGTGGGCGTGGGGGCCGGGCAGCCGCGGCGACAGGCCGGGCATGGTGGTGTCGCGCAGTCCCAGTGGCCGGATGATCCGCTGCTCGACCTCCCGCTGCCAGGAGCGGCCGGTGACCTTCTCGATGAGCAGGCCGGCGAGCAGGTAGTTGGTGTTGGAGTAGTGCCAGCCCTGCCCCGGCGGGAAGTACGGGGCACGGCCGTTGGCGAGCGCGAGCAGGTCGGCAGGCCGGTAGGTGTGCCAGCGCGGTCCGGCCAGCCAGCTGCGGTACTGGTCCTCGTCCTGGGGATCCATGCCGGGAGCATCGGTGTAGTTGTACAACCCGCTGGTGTGGTTGAGCAGTTGGCGGACGGTGATGGCCGCGCCGTTCGGCACCGCGCCAGGAAGGCGGGCGTCGACCGGGTCGTCCAGGGCGATGCGCCGCTCGGCGGAGAGCTGGAGCACGACGGTGGCGACGAAGGTCTTGGTGACGCTGCCGATCCTGAACCGGGCTTGCGCGGGCACCGCCGCTCCGGTGACCGGGTCGGCCACCCCGGCGCGCCCGCGCCACACGGTCCGCCCGTCCTGACGAACCTCGCCGACGGCGGCCGAGGAGCCGCCGTCGACGATGCCCCGCAAGGTGGTGCGCAGCGCGGTGGACTCGGCACCGTCTGGAAGGAACTCCCCCTCCTCGTCGGCGGGTTGGAACACGACCGGGGGCCCGGCGGAGGGCGCGGCAAAGCCCGTCGTGGCGCCGGCGCCGAGCAGCGCGGTGGCGGCCAGGAGTGCGGCGGCCGAGCGGATGCCGGCCCTCGATGTGCGCGGATGTGGCGTCATGTCTGCTTCCCTCCCCTGTCGGGGGCGCGTCGCCGCCCCTCTTGCCGAGTCTGCCGGTGGGCCTCCGGCCGCGGCATCCACCGGAGGTGCTGCCCGGCATCCTCCCCGGGGTCGGGGTGCGCTCGAAGTCCCCATCCCCCAGGCGTACTTCACCCCGCATGGAGGTCCGGGGCGGGGTCGGAGCGGGAACGGAACGGGCAGGGCGGCGGGGCAGGGCGCGCTGTTTCCCTGTGCGGCCGAACTGTTATGACGGACCATCAGGAAATGGCCGGTTCGGAGATTCCGATGTCCGAAGCGGACAGCACCCGTCGCAGGACGGTGAGCAGCCGCCCGTCCTCGGCGGGAGCTTGCCGTGCCCGCCAGGCGATGTGGCCGTCCGGGCGGACGAGGACGGCGCCGGTGGGCGGGAGGCCGGCGGCCCCGGACCGGTCGGGTGCCGGCAGTGCGTGCACGGTGACCGGCAGTCCTGCCGCCGCGGCGGTGGCCGCCTGTCGCCGCCAGGCGGTGTCCCCGGTGGCCGTGAGGAGGGTGAAGCCCGGCCCGACCAGGTCCAGGGTGGACGCGGCCCCGGGCGGGCCGGCGAACCGCAGGTGGGGCAGGCGGGTGCCGGGTGTGCCGTCGGGGTGTTCGAGGCCGGAGAGGCCGGGGTCCAGGGGCGGGAGCGCGGGGTCGGCCGGGTCGGTGAGGACCGCGGTCGAGCGGTAGGCGGCGGTGAGCAGCAGTTCGTCGTCGATCCGGTAGCCGGCCCGGGCGCGGGAGTTGGCGAGCGAGATGTCGACGACCTGCCGGGCCACCGGGCGGCGTTCGGCCTCGTAGGTGTCCAGCAGTGCCTCGCCGGCCGTCCCGGCGGTGACCGCCGCGAGCTTCCAGGCGAGGTTGTCCGCGTCGCCGATGCCGGTGTTCATGCCGTGCCCGCCGGTCGGCGGCACCACATGGGCGGCGTCGCCCGCGAGCAGCACCCGCGCGCTTCGGTAGGTGTCGGCGAGGCGGGCGTCCATCCGCCAGGTCATGGTGTCCTGGACGGTGACCGCGAGCTCGGGCAGCCCGGCGGCGTCCCGGACCAGGCCGGCGAGCGCCCGGTGGTCGGCCGACAGGGCGGCGGCGTCCTCGCGTTCGGGATCGTACGGGTACTGGTAGATCCACTGCCGGTCGTTGTCGACGGCGAGGAAGCCGCCGCGGCCCGGTTCGGTGAGGAAGTACGATGCGCTGGCGCGGTCGGCGACGACCTCGCCGAGCGGCGCCTCGAAGCGGACGCTCAGGTAGTGGCCGAGGCCGGTCGGCCCCGTCATCGCGATCCCGGCCGCCTCGCGGACGGTGCTCGACGCGCCGTCGCAGCCGACCAGCCGGTCGGCGCGCACGGTGCGGCGCTCGCCGGAGTCCCGGTCCTCCAGCAGGGCGTGGACCTCTCCGTCCCGTTGGGTGAAGGAGAGCAGGCGGGTGGCGAACCGGACGCCGCCCGGGGCGAGTCGGCGGGCGCGCCGCAGCAGCACGGCCTCCAGGGCGTCCTGCGGGCAGATCAGCCCCGGGGAAGGGGTGCGCTCGGCGCTCTCCGCCGGGCCGCCGGCCAGGCCGGTGCGGACGAAGTCCGGGTCGACCAGGTCGCGGCCCCGGTAGAAGAACACCTGGGAGGCCGGGAGTCCGGCCCGCCGGATCTCCTCCTCCAGGCCGCACCGCCGGAAGACCTCCATCGAACGGGCCGACACCCCGCGGGCCTTGGGGTGGCGCGAGGTGCCGGGGTGCGCCTCGACGAGCAGGTGCGGCACGCCGTGGCCGGACAGCAGGACGGACAGGGTCAGGCCGACCGGGCCGGCGCCGACGACGAGCACGGACGTGGTCTCCGGGAATTGCATGCCACCACTCCTCGGTAACGCCTAATGGAAGTTTTTGAAGTTACCATGGTCCGGACGGCAACCCCTCCGAGATTCCTAGGCGACCCATGGCCCGGTCCGACTCCCCGCCCCAGCGCAGGCCTCAGCCCCAGCCCGAGTCCGAACCCAAGTCCGAGTCCGAGCCCAAGACCCAGGGCACCGACGCCGGCAACCCCCGCGGTCTCCACTTCCTCACCGAGCTCGCGAACACCGTCCGCGAGGACCCCGGCGCGGGCGCCGCCGAACTCCAGGCCCTCCTGGAGCGCCACGGCGGCCCGCCCTTCCGGCTCACCGACGCCGACGCCCGCGAACTGCGCGAGGCCACCGCCGAGGTGATCGCCGTCCTCGACACGGACGACCCGGACCGGGCGGCCGAACTGATCAACGCCCTGCTCGACCGCCACCCGGCCAGCCCCCGCCTGGTCCGCCTCCCCGGCCGGCCCTGGTCCCTGCACACCCGCGCCCCCGCCGACGCCGGCCTCACCCACTGGCTGCTCTCCACCGCCGCCCTCGCCCTCGGCCTGTGGCTCGGCGAACGCGGCGGCTGCGCCTGGGGCCGCTGCGCCGCCCCGGGCTGCGAACGCTTCTTCATCGACACCGGCCGCCGCACCCCGCAGCGCTACTGCACCCCGCGCTGCGCCACCCGCGTCCGCGTCGCCGCCCACCGCGCGCAGCGGGAGGACCGGGTCTGAGGGCGGGGGAGGAGGCTGTTCCCCGCCCCCGCCGCGGCCGAACCCCCGCACTGGATTCGTACACCGATCCGGGCCGGCGACCCCACCCCCATGGTGCGGGACGTACCCCTTGGGTCGCCCGTACCGGCCCGGTGCCCCCGGGGCGGTCGGCCGTCGCCCGCGCCCGACTCCGCCGTTGACGACGGTCGTTCGACTACGTCACGCTCGTCGGACCGCCGAGGACGGGCCGTCGGCCGTACCGCGGGGCCGCACGCCGCGACCTCGCGCCGCCCGACGCCCCGGCCCGGATGTCCACCGTGCACCCGTGTGGAGGTACCGCCATGTCCAAGCGCCGTCTCGCCGTCCCCGGAGCCGCCGTCGCCGCTCTGACCCTCGCCGCCCTGCTCCTCCCGGCCACCGGCGCCCACGCCGCGCCGCCCGCCGACTCGTGCACCCAGAACTGGAGCATCAGCTCCGGCGAGGGCTACGCGAACGGCAAGTGGTGCAACAACAACACCAAGGTCGTCGGCACGGTGCACGACACCAAGGCGGACGGCCGCTGTCCCTACGTGCGCGGCAACCTCTCCAACGGCGGCCGCGTCGACAGCGACTGGGCCGGCGGCAAGGGCAAGTCCCGCGCCATCACCCTCTACGCCCCCTCGGGCACCCACTTCACCAGCGTCACCATGCGCTCCATCGGCTGCTGACGCCGACGCCGGGCGGGCGGGTGTCACCGGAAGCCTCCTCGGGGTTCCCTCAGGGATGCTGATACGCCGTCGGAAGCAGGCTCCCGGCCGTCTCTCCTCCTGCGCACCGACGACCGCCCCGGGCTGCGCGTGATGCCCTGGACGGGACCACGGCCGGCACGCCGCCCGAACCGCACCCGGGACTTCCGGCGGAGGCCGCGGCCGCGAGAGGAGAAGCCTCGTGAACCCGCCCGCCCAGCACCGCACCTGCAGCCGCAGCCGGACCCGCCCGCCCGGCCTCGGCGCGTCAGCCGTCGCCATCGCCGTCGCACTCGGCACGTCCGCCCTCGGCACGGCCGCCCTCCCGGCGTCCGCCCACGCCGCGCCGGCCCGCCCGAACCCCGTCCAGCAGCGCCTCGACGCGCTCGTCGCCCAGGACGGCGTGCCGGGCGCACTGGCCGCCGTCCGCGACCGCGACGGCCGGACCCGGAACCTCACCGCCGGGGTCGGCGACCTCACGACCGGAGCGCGGGTGCCCGTCGACGGCCAGATCCGGGTCGGCAGCAACACCAAGGCGTTCACCGCCACCGTCGTCCTGCAGCTCGTGGCCGAGGGCAAGGTCGACCTGGACGCCCCCCTCGACACCTACCTGCCCGGGGTCGTCCGCGGCACGGCCGGCCGTGCCCCCGCCGACGGACGGATCATCACCGTCCGTCAGATCCTCCAGCACACCAGCGGCCTGCCCGAGTACACCGCGCTGCTCGGCGACCAGGAGGCCACCCGGTACTACGAGCCGCGCGAGCTGCTCGACCTCGCGCTCGGCCAGGCCCCCGACTTCGCCCCCGGCACCGGCTGGAAGTACAGCAACACCGGGTACGTGGTGGCCGGCCTGATCATCCAGAAGGTCACCGGCCGACCCGCCGGCGAGGAGATCACCCGACGCGTGATCGACCGCATCGGCCTGCGCCACACCTACTTCCCGGCCCAGGGCGACATGTCCGTCCACGAGCGCCACCCGCACGGCTACCTCACCGAACAGCCCGGCAGTGCCCCGCTGGACGTCACCGAGGAGGACCCCTCCTGGGCCTGGACCGCCGGAGCGCTGGTCTCCACCAACACCGACCTCAACCGCTTCTTCCTCGCCCTCCTCAGCGGCGAACTGCTGCCCCCGGCGCAGCTCGCCCAGATGCGCACCACCGTCCCCGCCGAGTACATGGGCCCGGGCGCCCGGTACGGACTGGGCATCGCCGGCCGCCCGCTGTCCTGCGGCGGCCTGTACTGGGGCCACGGCGGCTCCATTCCGGGCTACGTCACCCGCGGCGGCGCCACCGAGGACGGCCGCGCCGCCGACGTCGCGGTGACCACCACCCCGTCACCCGAGGTCAAGCAGCGCGTGGCCGACGCGGTCGACGCCGCCCTGTGCAGCTGAGGCCCTGGGCCGCGCTCCCGACGCACGTCGGCCCCCTCCGGATTCGGAGGGGGCCGACGTACTGCCGCAGCGGGCGGGAGCTGAAGAAGCTACCCGGCGGCCGCCTTCCGGAGTTCCCGGACCAGCCTCGCCAACAGCCGCCCATAGTCACGGAATTCGCTGACGGTGACCGCGTCCTGATCGTTCTCCACCGTCACCGAATCGAGCAGACCGTCAAGTCTGGCGAGATCCTCGGCAAGGTCCCCGAGTTCCGGGACGTCCCGGGCCCGGGTCCGGCCCTTGAACACGCTGACCGCGATTCCCGCGATGTGGGTGTCCAGTCGCAGGAGCTCGAAGCCCGCGTCGATGAATTTCAGGCTCTTCGGATAGCCCGGGAAAGGGTGGTCGCGAAACTCGGTGTACGCGGCCAGGAAGCCCGGGTCGTCAGTCCCACCAGGTGACAATCTTTCCGTCCTTCGTGAAGACTCCCGTGCCTCCCATGAGGCCGCCGTCGATCCTAACGCCCATCTCCCCGTTCGCGAGGCGTTCATCGGTGCGGGGAGCCTTCGGATCCGCGAAGAGCTTCTTGGCTTCCGCGGTGTACTCGGCGAAGGTGCGGCCCTTGCCGTGCTTGCCCAGGTGGTGCTCCGCGGTCTCCATGAGGGTCATGTTGGTTCCGTACCAGTCGTCGAGCGCCTTGGCGTCCGCGCCACAGAGCTTGAACGGCTGCTTCCCGGCGTTGTGGACCAGGACCGGGATGTTCCCCGCCACGACGAAGTACGTGTGCAGGTTCTGGACCGTCAGGTTGTAGGCGGGCTGCAGGGTGCTGAGGTCCGCGACACTCTCGACGCGCACGGCCTGGCCGGACGGCGTCCGCAGTGCGTCCCCGGCCTTCAGGTCGCCGGCGTCGACCCAGTCCTTGCGGTCGTCCGACCAGAAGGGGTGATGGTCCGTGCTGGTGAGCGAACCGCCGCCGACGAGGGTGAGGCGGGTGAAGTCCCGGTCGTCCGGAGTGTAGATGACGTCTTCGACCCGTCGGGGCTGCGGCAGTGCCGTGCCCGGGTCGGCGGCGAGGACAGTGTCCCCGGGCCTGATCGTCTCGATGGGCCGGCTGCTGCCGTCGCCCATGAGGACCCGGGTGCCCGCGGGGAAGCTGTTCGGCAACGGGCACGAGTCCGGGAGCCGCTTGAACAGCTTCTGGATGAACTCGACGGCCTTCTCGCCCCAGGACCCGAACTTCTTCGTCCACTGGACGAACTTGGCGACCAGGGCTGCGTCACCCGCGATGGGGATGGCACCGATGCACGAGGTGGTCGCGTCCTTCATATTGCCTTCGACGGCGTAGTACGCGCAGTTGATCAGGTCGGCGATGTCGGCCAGGCCGGGCGCGAAGATTCCGCCGACTCCTCCGATGACGTCCAGGGTGAAGTGGATGCCCTCGGAGATGATGCGGTAGAGGGAGTTCGCCTCGTCGTTCTTCTCCTTCTGCTTCTTGATCTCCTCTTCGATCGCCTTGACGGCGTCCTGCTTCTGCTGCGTCTCCTTCTGTTCCTTGGCCGTCCGCTCGGCCTCGGCGGCCTCGCGCTTGGCCTTCTCGACGGCTTCGGCGGCGGCCTTCTGCTCCGCCTCGTACTTGCCCTGGTAGGCACCGAAGGCGTCGTCGGCAGCGGCTTGGGCGGCGGTGGCGTCCTTGCCCGCGGCCTCCGCCGAGGCCCGCGCCGAGGCTGCGGCGCCGTACGCGCTCTCCGCGTCCATCTGGGCCGCCCGCGCGGACCCGGCGGCCTGCTTGGCCGAGTAGGAGGCCCTCGCCGCGTCCCGCCGGGCCGAGCCCTCCGCGGCCTTGGCGGCCTGGGAGGCCTTGGCGGCCGAATCGGCGGCGGCCTGGGCCCGGTCGGCGGAGGCCTGGGCGTTGGTGACGTAGTCCGCCGCGGTGGTGGCCGCCTGCTGGGCGGTGGCGGCGAAGCCCTTGGCCTGCTCTGCGGCACCGACGGCGGTGGCGGCAGCGCTCTGGGCCTGGGCGGCGACCTGCTGTGCGCGGGCCGAGGCGGCGGCGGCCTGGGCGATCAGTGAGGTGACGTCGGCGACGTGCACGGCCGCCAACTGGTCCTTGCGCTGGGCGCTGTACTGGCCCTCGGCGACGAAGGCGCGCAGCTTGGCCGCCGGTCCTTCGAGGGCGATGTTGGCGGCGGCCTTCCGCTCGTCGCCCGCGGAGTCCGCGAGCTGGGCGGTGGTCAGGCGGTCATCGGCGCTCTGGGCGTCGGAGTACCCCTTGTCCAGGAAGTCCCGCAGTGCCTCGGGGGTGTTGGTCTTCAGTGCGGCGAGGCCGGCGGCCTTGACGGCCGGGCCGGCGGTGTCGGTGATCCGGGCGATCCGGAGGCGGTTGTCGGGAGCCGCGGCCTGGTACTGACCGGTGGCCACGAACGTGGTGACGGCGGCACTACCGGCGCTGATTGCGTCGAAGGCGGCGGCCCGGACCGCGGTGTTCTCGGAGTTCCAGTACAGGTCGTCGGTCTGCGCGCGGTCGTCCTGCTCGGCGGCCTTGGCACGGCCGGTCTTGACGTAGGAGAGCACGGCGACGTTCGAGCCCGCGAGGGCGGCCTCGGCGGCGGCGGCGCCCCAGGGGCCGGAGATCTTGCGCGAGAGCAGGGCGAGCTTGCGCCCGTCCGTCGCGACCTGATCTGGCGTGGCGCCGGGCTGGGCCGCGAGCTGGGCGAGGCGGGTGGCCTCGGCCCCTGCCTTCTGGACCTCCTGACGGGCCTGGTCGACCTCGGTCTGCTTGTCGGCCTCGGCGATCCGCTCGGTCTTTGCCACCTCGAGCGCGGCGGCGGTGCGGTTCTTGAGGTCCTCGGCCTCGGTGCGGCGGGCCAGCTCCTGGACCTGGTTGGCCTTGTCGACCGCGTCCTTGGACTCCTGCGCGAAGCCCGCGGCGGCGCTCGCGTGGTTGACGGAGTCCTGCGCGGCGGTGGCGCTCTGACCGGCGTGGTCGGCGGCGTCCCGGGCGGCCTGGGCGGCAGCCGCGGCGTGGCCTGCGGCGGAGGTGAGGAGCGTCTTGGCGTCGTTGGCGGCCTGCGCGGCCTCGCCGGCCAGGGCCTGGGAAGCGGCGGCGGCACGGCCGGCCTCGGCGGCCTGGCGGCGGGTGGCCTCGGCCGCGCGCTTGGCCTTGGCGGACTGGGCTCCGGCACGGCCTGCGGCGTCACCGGCCTGGTCGGCAGATCCCGCGGCGAGGTCGGCGTTGCCCCTGGCGCTGAGCGCGGCCCCGGCCGCGGTCTTGCTGTCCTCGGAGGCCTTGTTGGCCTGCTCCAGGGACTTCTGGGACTCCGCGGCGATCTTGGCCGCGGCGTCCGCGGCCTCCGCGGCCTGGCGGGCGGCGGACGCCTTGCTCGCGTCGCCGGCCGCGTCCGCGGCGGCGCTGCGGGCCCGGGCGGCGGCCTGCGACGCGGCGGAGGCGGCAGCGGCGGCCTGCGAGGCGGCGTAGGCGGCGGTCCGGGCGGACCCGTTGGCCGACCTGGCGGCGGCGATGGCCGTCTGCGCGGCGTTGCCGGCGCGGGTGGCGGCGCTGGCCGCCTTGTCGGCGGCGAGGCCGGCCTTGACGGTGTCGTTCCCGGCGGCCACGGTCTCCTGGGCCGCCCTGGCCGCGTCCTCCTGGGCCAGGCGGGCGGTCTCCACGGCCTTGTTGGAGGCCTCGACGGCGGCCTTGGACTCGACCACCGCCTGGTCGCTGGCCGTTCTGGCCTGCTGGGCGAGCTGGGCGATGCTAGCCCGCTCCAAGTCGCGGTTCTGGGCGACGTACTGTCCAACCGTCAGGAACTCGCGGACGTCCTCGATGGACCCGTTGAGCGCGTTCCTGGCGGCGGCCTGGGTGTTGGGCCCGCCGGCGCTGAGGATCTGGACCAGCTTGACCCGGTCGTCGGCGTCGCGGGCCTGGTACTGGCCGTCTGTCAGGAAGGCCTTGACGTCATCGATCGTGCCCTTGAGGGCAGCCTCGCCCGCGGCCTTGACGCCCGGGCCCGCGCCGTCGATGGTCCGGGCGGTCCAGACCCGCTGGTCGGTCTCCAGGGCCGGCTGCCAGCCGCTGGTCAGGTAGGTGTCCAGCTCGGCGGGGGTGCCCACGATGGCCTTGCCCGCGGTCTCCCTGACCTTCGGTCCACCGAGGTCGAAGATCTGGGCGACGTCGAGGAGTTGGTCGGAACGGCGGGCGTTCGCCAGCTCGGTGTCGAGGAAGCGCCGGACGTCCTGGTCGGAGCCGATGAGTGCTGTCTCGGCGAGCTTTTGGACGGTCGGGCCGCCGGAGAGCCAGGCGGCGACCGCGCGGCTGCGCTCGCTCTCCGGCACCGCGGGACCTCCGGACGGATCCACCGCGAGGGCGGGCACACCGGTGCTGAGCAAGCCTGTCATGAGTGTCAAGGGCAGCAGCCGGACGCACAGTGTACGTAGCGAGAGTATTGCGCGCCTCCCTCCGCCGCGTGAACGAACGTCAAAACTTCGCACGAGAACCCTCCATTGAGATCCGCCGGTCGATATCTGGCGCAGTGGAGCGTATACCGGGCGTCGCCGGTGCGGGCAACCTTTTGGCAGGTGACCCGGTCGTGCCGTCAGGCTGCCATGGATATAGCGGTATGCCACATTGATGAAGAGTCAGTCAAAACAGACATTCCGTGCGTGTGGGATGTCAAGCAGTCAAAACATCTCCGTGTGGGTCGACTTGTCAAATCGTTGTCATCGAGAGCGTTGCACGGCCGTCCCATGGCCTACTATTTGCCTTCGCATTGTCATCACAGGCCAGGGCTGTCGACTTCGTTTCTCCGACGAACATCGGCGGCCCTTTCCTGCGCCCTTCCAGAGGGTTGCCGCCCGCCCGTCGGACCGGTGGAAGACCCTTGAACGCCCATCGAGAGGAATACCCGTGAACCCTCGCATAATCAGGTGGATTGCTGCCGGTGCTGTCGCGGCGAGCGCCACCCTCACGGCTTCGGCGCTGGCTAGCGCGGACGTCGCGCCTGCCGACAACTCGTCGGCGCCGCCGGCCGTCGAGGACTTCAACTACCCTGGCCCCTCGCCGTTTCCCAACGTGAACCTGCTGCGCGGCGACGGTCACATCCTGCTGGCCGACTGCAACGTCGATGCGCAGATCCGGGTGATCAGCATGGAGCTGCCGGCCGACAAGGGCAACCAGATCTGCTTCCGTGCCACGGCCAACACCGGTTACCTCGCGGTGGAGGTCCCCAACGTGATCCACATCAGGGCCGAGCAGCACCCGGTCAGCGCCAAGGTCACGGCTGAGGGCGTGTCTCGCACCGTTGAGATCGCCAAGAATGACGGCGCGAGCATCGGCATGGGCAGTAGCACCAACCGGGTGCCGACCACGCTGCTCGAACTGCGTGTCACCGGCTGACCCGGATGCCGTCCATTCCTCCTGGTCCCTCGGAGCCTTCCTTGTCTCGCAACCGTCCAGGTACCACGCGCAGCGAAGGTCGGACCTCCGGTGTGCGCTGGTTCGTCGCCGCCGTCGCGGCCGTGGCCGCCGCTGTGGGCGGCTCCGCGCTCGCCACCGCGGACACCACTCCTCCGCCACCTCCGACCGCCGAGGCCGCCATGCCGCCGGCCGTCGAGGACTTCTCCTACCCCGGCGCAGCCGGCATCAGCAAGGTCAAGCTGGTACGCGGCGACAGCAGCATCCTGCTGGGCGACTGCTCCAAGCCCACGCAGATCCAGCTGTGGACCCGCGCGCCTGGCAACCCCGACAACAGGATCTGCTTCACGTCCACCGCCACGAGCGGCTTCCTGACGCTTGAGCTGCCGGACGTGTACTTCGTGCAGACCTCGGGCCGTTCCGTGCGGGTGGGGCTCACCGCCGCGGGCGCTTCCCAGAGCGTGGACGTGCCCAAGGACGGCTTCAAGGCCATCGGCGAGGGCCTGGGCCAGGCCCCGACCACCCTGGTCGAACTGCGCGTCACCGGCTGAGCCGGACGCCCTATCCATCCAACCGACTGAAGGACAACGAGAATGCTCCACAGGACCTCGTCCCGCTCCCGTCGGGCGGGAGTGCTGGTTGCGGCCGCTGCCGCCGGCACGTTGAGCAGCTTCACTCCGGCCGTTGCCGTCCCCGGTGACGCGGCTGCCGACGGTTCCTACGCCTCCACCGCGCGGCTGGTGATCGGTGACCACCTGCGCGGCTGCACCGGCACGCTGGTGGACCGCTACTGGGTGCTCACCGCCGCGTCGTGCTTCTCCGACGACCCGGCGCAGCCGCAGGCCCTGGTGGCCGGCGCGCCGAAGTGGACCACCACCGTGACGGTGGGCGCGAAGTCGGCCCAGGTGGCCGAGTTGGTGCCGCGTACGGATCGTGACCTGGTGATGGCGCGTCTGGCCACGGCGGTGGACGGTGTCGCTCCGCTGGCGCTGGCGACCTCCGCGCCGACGGCCGGGCAGTCGCTGCGAGTTCCCGGTTTCGGCCGGACCAAGGACGAGTGGGTGCCGGGCAAGCTCCACTCGGGTGTCTTCAGCCTCGACTCCGTGGCCGCGACGGGCATCGGTACCACCGGTACCGGTGGTGCGGCGGTCTGCAAGGGCGACACCGGTGCCCCGGCGATCCGTGAGGTCAACGGCAAGGCCGAGCTGGTCGCCGTCGCCTCCCGCTCGTGGCAGGGCGGCTGCCTGGGCACTCCGGCCACCGAGACCCGCACCGGCGCGTTCAGCTCCCGGGTCGACGACCTCGGCGACTGGGTGAAGGGCCTGCGCTCCCGCACGGCGGAGGTCAAGGCCGGCCTGCAGCTGCAGATCATCGACATCAACAACAGGATGTGGAACACCGTCGACGACTCCAGGGCCGGCGGCTGGCTCGGCTCCTGGTCGCCCGTCAGCACCGTCTCGCTGACCGCCGTGGACAGCGTCGCCATCGGCGACACCGTGCACGTCTATGCCGTCGGCTCCGACGGCAAGGTCTACACCCACGACGGCAAGGTCGGTGGCGTGTGGACCCCGTGGGGCGAGGTCCCCGGCGGCGCCGGCGGTGCCCAGGGCGTCACCGCCGCGGTCCGCGGCAACACCGTCAGCCTCCAGATCATCGGCTCCGACGGCTCCCTCTACAGCACCAGCGTCGACTACGCCGCCAGCAGCTGGCGCGGAAACTGGGAGCAGGTCGGCACCAACAACCTGAAGTCCATCACCAGCACCACCACCGCGGACGGCGTCGTCCACGTCTTCGCCATCAACGAGGACCTTCGCGTCTACGGCCGTGACAACAGGCCCGACGGCAGCTGGACCCCGTGGGGCGAGATCCCCGGCGGCGCCGTCAGCGTCCAGGGCATCACCGCCGCCGCCCGCGGCAACACCGTCGACCTCCAGATCATCGGCGGCGCCGGCGACCTGTTCACCACCTACGGCCACTACGACCTCGGCCACTGGGACCCGCAGTGGCAGAAGGTCAGCGAGAACCGCCTGAAGGCCATCTCCAGCAGCGTCGAGGGCAACGTCGTCCACCTCGTCGCCGTCAACGAGGACACCAAGGTCTACACCCGCGACGCCGACTACAACGCCGGCAACTGGACGCCGTGGGTCGAGGTCCCCGGGGGCGCCTTCGGGGTGAAGGCGATCACCGCCGCCACCACCGGCTGACCCGGCCCGCACCACGTCCCGCCGGGCCGGCCGCCATCCGGCCGCCGGTCCGGCGGGGCACCCACTTCTCGTACTCCTCAGGGGGGAATTCCTGATGTCCCGCAAGTCCCAGGTCCGCGCCCGTCGGGCGGGTGTGCTGGTCGCGGCCGCCGCCGCCGGCACGCTGAGCAGCTTCACTCCGGCCGGTGCCGTGGTCGGCGACACGGCCGCCGACGGTTCCTACGCCTCCACCGCGCGGCTGGTGATCGGTGACAACCTGCGCGGCTGCACCGGTGCGCTGGTCGACCACTACTGGGTGGTCACGGCCGCGTCGTGCTTCTCCGACGACCCCGCCCAGCCGCAGGCGCTCGCCGCGGGTGCGCCGAAGTGGAAGACCACCGTGACGGTGGGCGCGAAGTCGGCCCAGGTGGCCGAGTTGGTGCCGCGTACGGATCGTGACCTGGTGATGGCGCGTCTGGCCACGGCGGTGGACGGTGTGGCGGTGCTGCCGCTGGCGACCTCCGCTCCGACGGCCGGGCAGTCGCTGCGTGTTCCCGGTTTCGGCCGGACCAAGGACGAGTGGGTGCCGTCCAAGCTCCACACCGGTGTCTTCAGCCTCGACACCGTGGCCGCGACTGGCATCGGCATCACCGGTACCGGTGGCGCGGCGGTCTGCAAGGGCGACACCGGCGCCCCGGCGATCCGTGAGGTCAACGGAAAGGCCGAACTGGTCGCCGTCGCCTCCCGCTCGTGGCAGGGCGGCTGCCTGGGCGTGCCCGCCGCCGAGACCCGCACCGGCGCCTACAGCTCCCGGGTCGACGACCTCGGCGCCTGGGTCAAGCAGGTGAAGGCCTCCCGTCCGGCCAGCGAGCTGTTCGCGCTCGGCGGGGACAGCAAGATCTGGACCAACGAGGGCGCGTACACCACGAACGTGTGGGGCACCTTCGACGCGGTGCCGGACAGCATCGGCACGCGTCAGGTCAGCGCGGTCACCATGGGCGACAAGGTGCGCCTGTTCACGATCGGCGGCGACCAGCGGATCTGGACCGCCGCGAAGGACAGCACCACCGGCACCTGGAGCCCGCTCCAGCCCGTGCCGAACAACAGCGGCATGCGGCAGGTGACCGCCGTCGCCATGGGCGACACGGTCCGGCTGTACGCGATCGGCGGCGACCAGCGCATCTACACCGCCGCGGGCAACGACACCACCGGCACCTGGACCGGGTTCGAGGCCCTGCCCAGCAGCTCCATCAAGCAGGTGACCGCCACCGCCGTCGGCAACACCGTGCGCCTGTTCGCGATCGGCGGCGACGACAAGATCTGGACCACCACCGGCGACTACACCGCCGGGACGTGGACCACCTTCGAGCAGATCGCCAGCAGCTCCATCCGGCACATCGCCGCCACCACGGTCGGCAGCACGGTGCGCCTGTTCGCCGTCGGCGGCGACCAGCAGATCTGGACCACCGACAGCACCGCCAACGGCCCCTGGACCACCTTCGACCAGGTGCCCGGCGTTCTGGGCGCCAAGCAGGTCGCCACCACCACCATCGGCGACACCATCAGGCTGTTCGCGATCGGCACCGACGACGCGATCTGGACCGCCGACAAGAAGGCCGACGGCAGCTGGACCACCTTCTACAAGGTCGACAGCAGCGCCATCCAGGGCATCGCCGCCACCACCGGCTGACCCGCCCCGCACCCGTGCCCCGCGGGGGCCGTCGGCACGAGACCGACCGCCCCCGCGGGTCTCCGCAGGCCCACTCGAAGGGAAAGTCCGCATGTCCCGCAAGTCCCAGTTCCGCTCCCGGCGGGCTGGTGTGCTGGCCGCCGTGGCGGCCGCCGCCGCCGGCACGCTGACCACCTTCGCCCCGGCCGGCGCCGTCTCCGGCGACGCGGCGGCCGACAACACCTCCGCCACCATCGCGCGGATCGTCATCGGCGACCACCTGCGCGGCTGCACCGGCGCGCTGATCGACCAGTACTGGCTGCTCAGCGCGGCGTCGTGCTTCGCCGACGACCCGGCGCAGCCGCAGACGCTCGCCGACGGAGCGCCGAAGTGGAACACCACCGCCACCGTCGGCGCGAAGTCGGCCCAGGTGGTCGAGCTGGTGAAGGCCGAGGGCCGGGACCTGGTGATGGCCCGCCTCGGCACGCCCGTCGACGGCGTCACGCCGCTGGACGTGGGCACCGCCGCGCCGACGGCCGGGCAGTCGCTGCGGGTGTCCGGCTTCGGGCGCACCAAGGCCGAATGGGTCCCGGACAAGGCGCACACCGGGGCGTTCAGCCTCGACACGGTGAGCGCGACCGGCGTCGGTATCACGGGGACGGGCGGTGCGGCGGTCTGCAAGGGCGACACCGGTGCTCCGGTGGTCCGCGAGCTCAACGGCAGGGCCGAGCTGGTCGCCGTGGCCTCCCGGTCCTGGCAGGGCGGCTGCCTGGGCGTGCCCGCCGCCGAGACCCGCACAGGCGCGTACGCCACCCGGGTGGACGACCTCGGCATGTGGATCACCAAGGTCCGCCACTCGACCCCCTCGGGGACCGTGGTGAAGGCCTCGCCGTTCACCGTGGTCGACCCCGCCACCGGCCACCGGCTGACCTTCGTCCAGGACGACAGGAACAACCTGTGGTCCGTCGACCCGCTGGCCGAGGGCTGGGTCAACCTGGGCCCCTACGCCGCGACCCGCCCCACCGCGATCGTCGACCCGGTCACCAACCACGTGATGGTGTACGTCAACGGGCCGGACCACAAGCTCTGGTCCTACGACCGCACCACCAAGCACTGGACCGAGTTCGTCCCGACCCCGTCCGGCACGGTGCTGGCCCCCGACGCGGTGCCGCGCACCGTCGTCGACCCGGCCACCAACCACCTGGTCACCTTCGTCCGTGACACCGCCCACCACCTGTGGTCGGTGGACCCGCAGGGCGAGGGCTGGTACGACTACGGCGGCCTGGCCGCCACCGACCCCGTCCCGATCGTCAACCCGAACGACGGCCACATCGTCGTCCACGTCAACGGGCCGGACAACCGGCTGAACTCCATCGACCGCCGCGGCGCCGGCCGGGTCGAGTTCGTCCCGCCGGCCCTGGCCCCCGACGCCGTCCCCTCGACCGTGGTCGACCCGGCCACCGGGCATTTCACCACGTTCGTCCGGGACGCCGCGAACCACCTGTGGTCCGTTGACCCGTTCGGCCCGGGCTGGCGCGACTGGGGCGTGCGGGCCGCCACCGACCCGGTCGCGGTCGCCGACAAGACCGGCAACCGGACCGTGGTGTACGTCAACGGGCCGAACAACCGGCTGAACTCGCTGGACTTCTCCACCGGTACGTGGACCGAGTTCCTCCTCACCCCGTCCGGCACCGCGCTCGCCGCGGACGCCGTCCCGCAGACCGTCGTCGACCCGGCCACCCAGCACCTGGTCACCTACGTGCGGGACGTCAACAACACCCTGTGGTCCGTCGACCCGCAGGGCCCGGGCTGGGTCCGCTTCCACGGTGGCCCCTCCGCCCCCTGACCCGCCGCAGACCCGGGACGGCCCGCCCCGCCACCCGCGGGGCGGGCCGTCCCGGGTCGGCGCACCGTCGACGGTGAAGCCTCTCCGCACCCCGCGCACCCGCGGAGTGCCGTCCCTCTCGAACGTTCCAGGGAGATCCCTCATGTCCCGCAAGTCCCAGGTCCGCTCCTGGCGGGCCGGCGTGCTGGTCGCGGCCGCTGCCGCCGGCACGCTGAGCACTTTCACCCCGGCCGTCGCCGTGGTCGGCGACCCGGCCGCCGACGGCACCTACGCCTACACCGCGCGCCTGGTGATCGGCGACAACGTGCGCGCCTGCACCGGCGTGCTGGTGGACCGCTACTGGGTGGCCACCGCGGCCTCCTGCTTCTCCGACGACCCGGCGCAGCCGCAGGCCCTCGCGGCGGGCGCGCCCAAGTGGAAGACCACCGCCACCATCGGCCGCACCGACCTGACCACCGGCGCGGGCACGGTGACGGAGGTCGTGGAGCTGGCCCCGCGCCAGGACCGTGACCTGGTCCTCGCCCGGCTGGCCAAGCCCGTCACCGACATCGCCCCGATCGCGGTCGCCACCACCGCCCCCAGCGCCGGGGAGACGCTGCGGGTGCCCGGGTACGGCCGGACCAAGGCCGAGTGGATCACGAACAAGCTGCACAGCGGCGCGTTCAGCCTCGACACCGTGAGCCCGACCGGCATCGGCACCACCGGTACCGGCGGCGCGGCGGTCTGCAAGGGCGACACCGGCGCCCCGGCGATCCGTCAGGTCAACGGCAGGGCCGAACTGGTGGCCGTGGCCTCCCGTTCCTGGCAGGGCGGCTGCCTGGGCGTCCCGGCCACCGAGACCCGCACCGGCGCGTACTCCTCCCGCGTCGACGACCTCGGCGGGTGGATCGACCAGGTCCGCGGCGGCTGGTGGGACACCGTCACCGCCAACCCGGCCGCCCGCAGCTCGGTCTACGACCCGGTCCGGAAGATCTCCACGGTCTTCGCCGTCGACAGCAACCACCACGTGGTGTTCTCCACCAGCCCGGACGGCACGACCTGGAGCGGCTGGGCGCAGGTCGGCGGCGACTGGGAGTTCGCGAGCGTTCCCACCGCGCTGTACAACCCCTCCACCGGCGGCACCGAGCTGTTCGCGATCGGCACGGACGGCGTGCTGTCCCAGACCTACTGGATGCCGGACGGCCAGGGCTGGCGCGAGTGGTACTTCCAGGACCGCGCCCCGAGGTTCACCGGCAGCCCCACCGCCGTCTACAACCCGGCGACGAGGACCGCGGAGGTCTTCGCCACCCGGACCACCGGGCTCGTCGCGCACTCGTACTACACCCAGGGCACGAAGGGGTGGAGCGGCTGGACCGACCTCCGCGGCAACGGGGAGTTCGTGAGCAGCCCGAGCGCCGTGTACAACCCCTCCACC
Organism: Kitasatospora sp. NPDC058063; assembly: GCF_042885395.1. NCBI lineage: Bacteria > Bacillati > Actinomycetota > Actinomycetes > Kitasatosporales > Streptomycetaceae > Kitasatospora > Kitasatospora sp. NPDC058063. Next base: position 368,232 of record NZ_JBHVSD010000004.1, on the reverse strand, counting down.
GGTGGCATCGAGCTGTTCGCGATCAACAACAACGGCGTGCTCAAGCAGACCTACTGGAAGTCGGACGGCCAGGGCTGGCGCGACTGGTACGCCCAGGACTCCGGCTGGACGTTCTCCGGCAGTCCCACGTCCGCCTACAACCCGGTCACCCAGACCGTGGAGGTCTTCGCCACCCGGACCAGCGGGGTCGTCGCGCACGCGTACTACACGCCGGGCATGACGAGGTGGAGCGGCTGGTACGAGATCCCCGGCCGGCAGTTCGCGGGCTCGCCGTCGGCGGTCTTCGACCCCGCCACCGGCGGTTTCAAGCTGTTCGTGGTCGGCGGTGACGGTGTCCTCGCCCGCGCCGAGTGGCAGCCCGACGACAAGCGGTGGCGCGACTGGACCTCCGTCGGGGACTGGAAGTTCACCGCCGGCCGCTTCCCGACCGTGACGTTCAACGCGACGGCGGGCGTGCTGGACCTCTTCGCCACCGGGCAGAACGGCGCCCTGAACCACGTCACCTACAAGGCCGACCCGGTCCCGGGCGCTTGGGGCGGCTGGACGACGATCGAAGGCAGGACGATGATCACCGGCTGACGCGCGGCGGAGCGCTGGAAGCACTCCGGGCCCGGCGGGGGGGCCCCAGGGCGGGGGGTAGACCCGGGGGCGCGGGGGGGGGGGACGGGCGGCGGGGCGGCGCGATCGAGCGCGGGAGCGACCCCGGTGGC